>NZ_CP028918.1:677500-1285000 GCF_003060865.1 Gemmobacter aquarius | reverse complement strand
GTAAAGATGCCCCAGCTCGGCCCCGCCCAGCACCAGATGCAAATGGCTTTCCACAAAACCCGGCAGAAGCGTGCGCCCAGCCGCCTCGATCACCCGCGTTGCAGGTCCCGCCAGCGCCCTCACCTCGGCCTCCGACCCCACCGCCACGATCCTGCCACCCGCCACGGCCACCGCCTCGGCCCGGGGCTGGCTTGGCTCCATCGTCAGAACCTTGGCCCCCGTCACGATCATATCGACCTGCATCGCGCATCCTCTCCCGGGCGACCCGCGCCCCCTAATCTGTGCCTTCAATCATCCGGTCAAAGCACCGGCGATGCGGGGGCGCAAAGGCCCCCTGCCCTCTCAGCCGAACCGCGCCTCGGCCATCACGCACAACAATTCGAACATGATCGACACCCCAAGCCACGCCGTCCCGCCGCTTGCGTCAAAGGGCGGCGACACCTCGACCAGATCGGCGCCGACGATATCGAGGCCCCGCAAGCCCCGCACCACCTCAAGCGCCTGCCAGCTGTTCGGCCCGCCCACCTCGGGCGTTCCGGTGCCCGGCGCAAAGGTCGGATCGACGAAATCGATGTCATAGGTGATATAGGTCGGCCCCGTCCCCACGATCTCGCGCGCCTCGGCCATCACATCCTCTACACCCCTGCGGTGGAAATCCCCGATGGGAATGATGGTGATGCCGTTGGCAGCCGCAAAATCCCAATCCTCGCGCCCGTAAGCCGTGCCGCGTATCCCGATCAGCACATAGCGCGCGGGGTCGATCAACCCTTCCTCGACCGCGCGGCGGAACGGCGTGCCATGGGTATAGCGCCCCGTGCCGAAGTAGACGTCGTTCAGGTCGGTGTGGCTGTCGAACTGGATCATCCCCACGGGTCGAGCCTTGGCGACCGACCGCAGGATGGGCAGGCTGCACAGATGGTCCCCGCCCCCCGTCAGCGGCAATATCCCCGCAGCGACGACACGGTCGTAAAACGCCGTCATCCGCGCCATGCTGTCCATCAGATCGCCCGGATTGGGCGACACATCCCCCAGATCGGCACAGCGCGCCAACTCGAAGGGCGCAACCCACGTCGCCCCGTTCTGCGCGCGGATCATGGTGGACAGGTCGCGCAACTGGCGCGGACCGTGGCGCGGACCGGGACGATTCGTCGTCCCCCCGTCCCAGGGCGCCCCGATCAGCCCGATCTGCACCTCGGCCAGGCGCGGATCGTCCAAGCCCACATGCGGCAGGCGCATGAACGTCGGAATCCCCGCGAATCGCGGCAGGTCCAACCCCGAAACCGGACGGAAAAAGTCGTTCCCCATACCACCTGACATAGGCTGCACCCCGCTCTTGCCTGATTCTTTGCCGTATCAAACCCCGCCAGCAACCCCTTGTCAGGCCCAATAACGACCCCGAGACGCTCTGTGAAACAAAGGGTGCCCGCAACGGGTACGCCGAAGCCGCCGCTTCCCGCTCCGCCGCGTTCTCGGCCCTTGACCGCGGCCCTGCCCTGTCGCCTTATCTGCCCGCATTTGAAAGGCAGCGTTCCCATGTTTTCCAAACCCGACCAGCCCGCACCCGCCGCTTCCCGGCCCGCCAGCCCCAACACGGGCAAGTCCGTATTCGGATCAGACCTTCGCATCACCGGAGATGTGACCTCGACCGGCACCGTCGAAATCCACGGCGTGATCGATGGCACGCTCTCGGCCCGCGGTCTGATCATCGGCCCCGAGGGCGAGGTCAAGGGCACAGTCTCGGCCGAAACGGTCGAAGTGAAAGGCCGCTTCGAAGGCCGCGCCTCGACCGAACACCTGACCCTGCGCGCCAGTGCCAATGTGCAGGCCGACGTGACCTACAGCGCCGTCAGCATCGAAAGCGGCGCCCAGATCGAGGGCCGCTTCACCAAGGCCAAACAGGGCTAGCCTACACCCCCTCAGCGCGGCGGCAGCGAATAGGTCAGCCCCGCCCGCGCCACAGGCTCGGGGCGACCTTGCGAAAACACCAGCACATCGCCCACTGCAAGAACGCGCCCCAGCTTGAGCACCCGCGCCTCGGCCAGAAGATCGCGCCCCGCCTCGGGCTTTCGCATAAAATCGATGCTGCAATTCGTGGTCACCGCCAGCGCCACCGGCCCGACACGGGCAAGGATCGCCAGATACATCGCCACATCGGCCAGCGCGAAAAGCGCAGGCCCCGATACCGTGCCCCCCGGCCGCAGATGCCGCTCGCCCGCCACCAGCCGCAGCGTCACCCCCGCCTCGTCCGCCCGCTCGACCACGAAATCATCCGCCACCTGCGCGAAATCGGCCCGCAGGAATACGGCCAGCGCCGCCTTGTCCATCATCAAGCCCAAGCCCTTCCCTCCCGCCTGTCCGCCGCCTATGCTTTGCCAATCACCAAGGAAAGCGCAATGACCGACACGATCCTGACCCGCCAAGATGCAGACGGCATCGCCACCCTGACCCTGAACACCCCCGCCAGCCTGAACGCCCTGTCGGATGCGATGATCGCGGCGCTGACCGCGCAATTCACCGCCCTGTCGACCGACCGGCAGACCCGCGTGGTCGTGCTCAGGGGCGAAGGCCGCGCCTTTTGCGCGGGCCACGACCTGCGGGAAATGCAGGCCGCCCGCCAGTCGCCCGACAAGGGGGCCGCCTATTTCAGCGACCTGTTCCAGCGCTGCGCCGCGATGATGCAGATGATCCCCGCTCTGCCCCAGCCCGTCATCGCCCAGACCCACGGCATCGCCACCGCCGCAGGCTGCCAGCTTGCCGCCTCTTGCGACCTCGTCACCGCAGCGCAAGGCACCCGTTTCGGCGTGAACGGCGTCAACATCGGCCTCTTCTGCTCGACCCCGATGGTCGCCCTGACCCGCAAGATCCCCCCCGCCCTCGCCTTCGAGATGCTGACCACGGGCGAGTTCATCGATGCCACCCGCGCCCGCGACGCGGGCCTCGTGAACCGCATCAGCCCGCCCGAAACGCT
Organism: Gemmobacter aquarius; assembly: GCF_003060865.1. Classification (NCBI taxonomy): domain Bacteria; kingdom Pseudomonadati; phylum Pseudomonadota; class Alphaproteobacteria; order Rhodobacterales; family Paracoccaceae; genus Paragemmobacter; species Paragemmobacter aquarius. Next base: position 1,282,032 of record NZ_CP028918.1, on the reverse strand, counting down.
CGACGCCGACACCCGTGTCCTCGCCCGCCAGATCGCAGGCAAACTGGGCGCCGCCGTCAAGATCGGCAAATCCGCCTTCTACGACCAGCAAGGCGAATCCCTTGCCGAAGCCTATGCCCTGACCGGTCGCGCGATGGTCGAAAACATGCTCTGGCGCGACACCGAGGAAGGCATCACCGCCTTCCTCGAAAAGCGCAAACCCGACTGGAGCTGAGCGGAATTTGACGCAAATTCCGCGCCGGAAAATGACGCATTTTCCGCCTCGCCTCGACCGTTCAGCAAATCCCCGAAATCTGCGTCAGATTTCGGCGCGGAATTTGCGTCAAATTCCGCATCACCGCCCCCCGGTCACCGCGTAGGCATAGCGCCCGAACTTGCCCCCAAGCGCATCGGAAAAGGCATTGCTCTGCGGCTTGACCACTACCGCTTTCTGCACCGTCCCGCGCCAAGCGTTGTGCGCGGGAAATGACGCAGTCTGCGCCTCGCCCAGACCGTTCGGCAAAACCCCGAAATCTGCGTCAGATTTCGGCGCGGAATTTGCGTCAAATTCCGCCAAACGCCAGCCTAGCGCCCGAACTTGCCCTTCAGCGCATCGGCAAAGGCGTTGCCCCCCGCCGGTTCCCCAGCCGTGCCCCCCTTCGGCCCCACCGACCCTGCCCCCGGCTTGACCGCAGCCGCCTTCTGCACCGGCCCGCGTTCCCGCGCAGCGTCGCGCGCCTCGCCCGACTGGCTTTTCATCGTCAGCCCGATCCGCTTGCGCGCGGCGTCCACCTCGACCACCCGCACCTTGACCACATCGCCCGCCTTGACCACGGCATGGGGGTCTTTCACGAAACTGTCGGCAAGCTGGCTCACATGTACCAGCCCGTCCTGATGCACTCCGATATCGACAAAGGCACCGAAGGCCGCCACGTTGGTCACCGTGCCCTCCAGCAACATCCCCGGCTTCAGATCGCGGATCTCGTTCACCCCTTCGGCAAAGGTCGCGGTCTTGAAGGTGGGTCGCGGGTCGCGCCCCGGCTTTTCCAGCTCTGCAAGAATGTCGCGCACCGTGGGCAGGCCGAACCGCGCGTCCACGAAAGCCCGCGGGTCCACAGCCTTCAGCGCCGCCGCGTCCCCCATGAGGCTGCGAATATCGCGCCCGCAAGCCGCCACGATCTTCCTTGCCACCTCATAGGCCTCGGGATGCACGGATGAGGCATCGAGCGGCTCTTTCCCCCCCGCGATCCGCAAGAACCCCGCCGCCTGCTCGAATGCCTTCGGTCCCAGCCGCGCCACCTTGAGCAACTCGCGCCGCGTGGCAAAGGGCCCGTTGGCATCGCGGTGCCCCACGATCGCCTCGGCCAGCGACGGCCCCACCCCCGACACCCGCGCGAGCAACGGCGCCGAGGCGGTGTTCAGGTCCACCCCCACCGCGTTCACCGCATCCTCGACCACCGCTTCCAGCGACCGTCCCAGCCGCGACTGGTCCACATCATGCTGGTATTGCCCGACGCCGATAGACTTCGGCTCGATCTTCACCAGTTCGGCCAGCGGGTCCTGCAAACGCCGCGCGATGCTGACCGCCCCCCGGATCGACACATCCAGATCGGGAAACTCTTTCGCCGCGAGTTCGGAGGCCGAATAGACCGAAGCCCCCGCCTCGCTTACGATCACCTTCACCGGCTTTTCGCTGCCGGGAAGCACGGCCAATAGATCGGCCACCATCTTTTCCGTCTCGCGGCTCGCCGTGCCATTGCCGATGGCGATCAGTTTGACGCCATGCTTGGCGATCATCTGCGCAATCGTCCCCTGCGCCCCGCGCAAGTCATTCTTCGGCTGGAACGGATAGACCGTGTCATGCGCCAGCACCTTGCCCGTCGCATCGACCACCGCCACCTTCACCCCCGTGCGGATGCCGGGGTCCAGCCCCATCGTGGCCTTGCCGCCCGCCGGAGCCGCAAGCAACAGCGCCTTGAGGTTCATCGCAAAAACCCGGATCGCCTCGGCCTCGGCCCGTTCGCGCATCTCGGCCATCAGGTCCAGCGTCAGCGAAGTCCTGATCTTCACCCGCCACGCCCATGCGGCGGCATCGCGCAGCCACGCATCCCCCGCCCCGCGCCCCGTCACTGACAAAGCCGCCCCGCAAGCCCGTTCCGCAGGGCTTTCGCCCCGCGCCGCATCGGCATCGATTTCAAGGTCGATGGCCAAAAACCCCTCGTTGCGCCCGCGCAGCATGGCCAGCACGCGGTGCGAAGGTGCGGTCGCCCAAGCCTCGCTATGCGCGAAATAATCCGAAAACTTGGCCCCCTCGACCTCTTTTCCATCGACACCCTTGGCGACCAGCTTGGCCACCTGCTTCATATGCCCGCGCAACCGGCCAAGCAGGGCCGCATCCTCGGCCAGCCCCTCGGCCACGATGTCACGCGCGCCTTCCAGCACAGCCTTCACATCCGCCACGGCTTCGGTCACGAAACCCGCCGCCAGCACCGCAGGATCAGCCCCGCGATCCGCCAGAATCGCATCGACCAGCGGCTGCAAGCCATTTTCCCGCGCGATCATCGCCTTGGTGCGCCGCTTGGGCTTGTAGGGCAGATAAATGTCCTCAAGCTCCGACTTGGTCCCCGCCTTCAGGATCGCGCCTTCCAGCGCATCGGTCATCTTCCCCTGTTCGCGGATCGACGACAAAATAGCCGCCCGCCGCGCCTCCATCTCGCGCAGATAGGCCAGCCGCTCGGCCAGATTGCGAAGCTGCGTGTCGTCCAGCCCCCCCGTCACCTCCTTGCGATACCGCGCGACGAAAGGCACCGTCGCGCCCTCGTCCAAAAGCCCGATGGCCGCCACCACCTGCCCCGGCTGCGCCCCGATTTCAGCGGCGATGATCTGGGGAATACGGCGGGCGGTATCGGTCGTCATGGGCAGGAACTCTCCGGTAGGTCGAATGCGGTGACAGGGCCACGACCATAGCCGCGCCCACCCCCCGCGCCAAGCCCTGCCAGCCGCCCGTCTGCGCCCAGCCCCCCGTCTGTGCCCCGCCGCCCGTCTGCGCCCAGCCGCCCGTATATGCCCCGCTGCCCGTCTGTTCCGGTATCCCCAAGGGAAGGCAACCGACACGGACCTTGCCTGTTTGAACCCGACGACCGTCCCGCCAAGGACCGCCCTCACCGCAAAGGACCCCATGCCCCGACCCGCCAAAGCAGACCCCGCGCCCGACTGGCCCGCCCGACTGGCCCGCTCGAACGTAGGTCCGCCGCGTGAACCTGCTCTCGGCGCTGACGGGCTTCGGCCTTGCGGGGCTGTTCGACAGCCTCGTCCTGCACCGGCTGCTGGGCTGGCATCCCCTTTTGACCGGCGCGCTGCCCGACGCACCGCTCGCCCGCCATATCCGGCAGGATTCGATCTTCGACGCCGCAATGTAGGCAGCCCTTCTCGCCGGACTGACCGGCATGATCCGCGCCCGCACGACCACCGCCCGCATCCATCCCCGCTGCGTGGCAGGCATGGCGCTGATCGGGTTCGGAGCAAGGAACATCGCCGATGCGCTGATCGTCCACTGGCTTATGGGCCTGCACCGCATCCGCCCCACCGCCGAAGTGCCCATCCTCTGGGACATCGGCTGGCTCGCCGCCTTTGGCCTGCACCCCTTGCTCGTCGCTTCTCGATGCGCGACACCACCCCCGCCGACCCGCCGCATTCCGGCACGCCCCGCTAAACCGTCAGACTGACGCAGCCCCGCCCCGCCGACTCTCCGGCCCGGTCGACCAGGCGCTGCAACGCAGCCCCGCGCGCGAAATCGGGCACCGCAGCCCCTTGCCCCCGCACCGCAGCGATGAACCGCGCATAGATCGTCGGCACCGCAGGACAGTCCACGTCACGCCAGACAGCGCCTTGCAAATCCGCTCCAACACAGGCCCGCAACCGGCTGACATTGTTTATGAATGTCACCTCCAGCCCGCCCGCATCGCCATGGATACGCAGCGAAAGATCGTTCAGATGCCCGCTGGCAAAGCGCGTGGCCGTCACCGTCCCGATGGCCCCGCCCTCAAGCACCAGCTGCATCGTCGCGCTATCGTTGGCGTTCAGCACATATTCGCCGATCCGCCCGCCTTCCGCCTTGTCGAAAGTAGCCAGACGGCAAGACACCTCGGCCGCCGCCTGCCCCGCCACAAAGGTCGCAAAGTCGAGGATATGGATTCCCACATCCCCCAGCACCCCGTTGGACCCATGGGCCGATGACAGCCGCCACAGCCATTGCGCCTCGGTCCGCCACTCGCCCCAAGCGGGCTGCACCAGCCAGCTTTGCAGGTAACTCGCCTCGAAATGCCGCACGCGGCCGATCGCCCCATCGCGCACCAGCACCGCCGCCCGCTGCAAGGCCGCCACGTTGCGGTAACTCAGGTTCACCATGTTCACCACGCCCGCTTGCGCCGCCGCATCCGCCATGGCCCCGGCCTGCACCGCATTGGTGGCCAAAGGCTTTTCGCACAGCACATGCTTGCCAGCCGCCAGAAACGGCATCACCGTGGCGTAATGCGCGGCATCCGGCGTGACATTGGTCACCGCATCGAACCCGCCCCAATCCAGCGCCTCGGAAACCGAGGCGAACCCCCGCCCGATCCTGTGGCGCGCACAAAACGCGGCCAGCGGTTCCGCCCGCGTATCCACCCCCGCAACCAGCTCGACCCCGTCCATCGCAGCAAAAGCCGCCGCGTGGTTTTCCGCCATCCCGCCGGTGCCGACGACCAGAACCCGCACCATCAGCGATACCCCGCCTCGCCGTCATGATGCAGCCGTGGCCCCCGCTCGGTGATCGACTCCAGCGCGCGGTCTACCGGCACGTTCGGCGCGGCATGGGGGTCTGCGATCCGCATCGCCGGATTATGCGCCCAACGCACAGCGTTGCAGATCACCCGCTGCACATTGGCGTCGTGATAGGTCGGATAAGTTTCATGCCCCGGACGGAAATAGAACACATTCCCCGCCCCCCGCCGCCAGGTCAGCCCCGACCGGAACACCTCGCCCCCCGCGAACCACGAAACGAACACCGTCTCCAGCGGTTCGGGCACGCCAAAGGGCTCGCCATACATCTCCTCGTGCTCCAGCTCGAAATGATCCGGCAAGCCCGCCGTGATCGGATGGCTGCGGCTCGTCACCCACAAGCGTTCCCGCTCGCCCGCCTCGCGCCACGTCAGATTGCAGGGTGCGCCCATCAGCCGCTTGAACGGCTTGGCGAAATGGGCCGAGTGCAGGAAGATCATCCCCATCCCGCCCCAGACCGCATCGCAAACGCGGTCCACCACCGCATCGGCCACATCGCCATGCGCGGCATGGCCCCACCAGACCAGCACGTCGGTCGCGGCAATCCGTTCCGCCGTCAGCCCGTGCTCCGGCTCTTGCAAGGTGGCGGTCGTGGCCGCAATCCCGCCCGCTCGGTTCAGGAAGCCCGCAATCGTCCCATGCATCGTGTCGGGGTAAACCTCGGCCACCACGCGGTTCTTCTGCTCGTGCACATTCTCGCCCCAGACCGTGACCCGCAGCATCGCACTTCTCCTGTCATTCCGATTCTGCGCCGGAATCTGCCGTTCCAAAGCGCTTTAAACAAGCCGCAAAGCAGCCCTCGGCAGCAATCCCCTTGGCAGGCCCGGAAAGCCCCCCTAGCCTGACTTGCAGCAACAAAGGGCCGCCCCGATGGACCAAAGCGACTATATCTCCCATGACGCAACCGGCCTCGCCGCACTGGTCCGCCAAGGCCACGTTAGCCCGCTCGACCTCACCCGCGCCGCCCGCACGCGCCACGACGCGGTGAACCGCGCGCTGAATGCGGTCATCGAATTCTACGACGACGCCGAAACCCTGCCCGTCACATCAGGCCCCCTTTCCGGCGTGCCCTTCCTTCGCAAGGACATAGGCGCGACCGAGGCCGGACGCCTGCAAGAATGCGGCTCGCGCCTGCTGCGCGGCAACCGCCCCGACCACGACGGCCATTTCATCACCCGCGCCCGCGCCGCAGGCCTTACCCTCGTCGGGCGCAGCGCCGTGCCGGAACTGGCCTTTTCCGGTTTCACCGAAACCTTGGCTCACGGCATCACCCGCAACCCGTGGTCGCCCGACCGCACCGCAGGCGGATCCTCCGGCGGGGCCGCCGCAGCGGTCGCCGCTGGCATCGTGCCCATCGCGCACGCCAGCGACGGCGGGGGTTCCATCCGCATCCCCGCCGCCTGTTGCGGCCTTGTGGGCCTCAACCCGTCGCGGGGCCGCGTCTCGGGCGGGCCCGACGGTCAGGATGCGCTCTTCGGCCTCGCCCGCGCCTTCGTCCTTACCCGCACCGTGCGCGACATGGCGCTCGCCCTCGACATCTTCGCAGGCCCCGAGGCAGGCGACCCCTTCACCATCCCGCCGCCCGACGCCCCTTTCGTCACCGACCTCGACGGCGCGACACCGCGCCTGCACATCGGGGTCGCCCGCACCGCATGGGGCGAGATCGCGCTCAACCCCGAAGTGCTCGCCCTCGTCGACGCAACCGCCGCCACCCTCTCCGCCCAGGGCCACAGCCTCGAGGAAATCCCCTCCCCCGTCCAACCCGAAGACATCGCGACCGGCGTCATGGGCGCGTTCAACCTCGGCCTCGCCACCCTGCCCGAACTCGCCCGCAAACTCGGCCGCCCGCTCGATGACACGACGCTCGAACCCGTCACCCTCAAACTCCTCGACCAGACCCTCGCGATGACCCCCGCCCAGATCATGGAGGTCTTCGAAACCCTCCGCCGCATCCGCGTGGAAATCGCCACCCGCACCGCCCGCTTCGATGTGCTCCTCACCCCCACCCTGCCCGTCACCGCCCCCGAACATGGCCTCTTCGCCACCACCCGCCCCGACCTTTCCGCCGAGGGGTACGCGATGGGCGACACCAGCCTTTTCACCTACCTCGGCCCCTTCAACGTGACAGGCCAACCTTCGGTCAGCCTCCCCCTCGGCCAATCTGCAGCAGGCATGCCCATAGGCATCCAGCTCGTCGCCCGCTTCGCCGCCGAATCCACCCTCGTCCGCCTCGCCCGCGATCTCGAAACCGCGATGCCATGGCACCACCGCCGCGCACCCGTCTGATCCCCTCCCCTCCACCGTTTACCAAAACGCCAGCCAACCCTTTCCCCACCCCTGCCTGACGATCCCGCCCCCCTTCATCTCGGCCCAAATACTCCACAAGGCCCAACGAAGACGATTGCCCCTCCCAACCGCACCCACCCCAGCCACAGGCCAGCCAAAACCCACACCATCCCGCACCCATCGACACATCCTTCGCGGCCCCAACCGCCCCCCGTTCACCTTTGCCCAAATACTTCAGCGCGATCGAGGCGCCCCCCGCCACCGACCAAACCCACCAACCGCCGCAGCCGCACCCACCCCAACCCCACACCATCCCGCACCCATCGACACATCCTTCGCGGCCCCAACCGCCCCCCGTTCACCTTTGCCCAAATACTTCACCGCGATCGAGGCGCCCCCCGCCACCGACCAAACCCACCAACCGCCGTAGCCGCACCCACCCCAACCACAAGCCAACCAAACCCCACACCATCCCGCACCCACCGACACATCCTTCGCGGCCCCAACCGTACCCCCTGTTCACCTTTGCCCAAATGGTCCGGGGGCTGGCCCCCCGCTCGACCTCGGCCCCACACCCACCCGCCCGAACCCGCGAAAGGGAACCCCCACCCCCTTCCGCCACTTTCCCCGATGTGACACGCTGACAGCCCGTCCGGTCCGCCCCTCCCCCCGCAAAGGCACGCAATGACCCGTAACCCCGCGCTTCATCCGCTGCTCGCCACCGCCTTCTTCGGCGCGATGAACGACAACCTCCTGCGCGCCGCACTCGTGGTTCTGGCAACGCTGCTCGTCCCCGCGAGCCAAGCCGCCCTCATCGCCCTGCTGGCAAGCGGCCTCATGATGCTGCCCTATCTCCTCGTCTCTGGCCTCGCCGGACGCCTTGCCGACAAGCGCGAAAAGGCGGGCCTGATCCGCTGGATCAAAGCGGCCGAGCTTGCGATCGCTTGCCTCGCCTCCGCAGCCCTCCTCGCGCACAGCCTGCCCTTCCTCCTGGTGGTGATCTTCGCCATGGGCACCCATTCGGCCTTCTACGGCCCGCTGAAACAGGGCTGGCTGCCCGAACGCCTGCCCGCAGCCGACCTCGTGCCCGCCAACGCCCTGCTGGAAACCGCCACCTTCGCCGCGATCCTTCTGGGCACCCTCGGCGGCGGCGCTCTCATGGCGCTCTGGGGCGCGCCTGCCGTGGCCACGGCCTCGGTCCTCATCGCGCTTGCAGGCATCGCGGCCAGCCTGCGCCTGCCCACAGGCCAGCCCGCCGCCCCCGCCCTTCACATCCCCGCCAACCCGTTCAGCGGCAATATCACCCTGCTGCAAGACCTCGCCGCCGACCGCGGCCTGATGCGCGCCGCCCTGCTGGAATCGTGGTTCTGGGCGGCAGGTGCAGTCTACCTCTCGGCCCTCCCCGTATTCCTGCGCGGCTTGCTCGACGCCGACCAACTGCTCGTCTCGACCATCATGGCGGTCTTTGCCGCAGGCATCGGCGCAGGCTCTCTGCTCATTGCGCGCCTTTTGCGCGGCAAGCCCTCGCTCACCTCGACCGCCCCCTCGGCGCTCCTCCTCGCCCTCGGGGGCCTTGTCCTTTACGCGGCCCTCCTCGCCCTGCCCGCACGCGGCGGCACCGCCGCGCTTTTCACCACCCCGAGCGGGATCGTCACCACCCTCTCGATCCTCGCCGTCGCCATGGCGGGCGGCGCCTATGCCGTCCCCCTCGCCGCCGCGATCCAGACCCGCTCGCCCCCCGATGCCCGCGCCCGCATCCAGGCGGGCAAGGGCATCCTCTCGGCCGCCGCAATCACCGCCACCAGCCTGCTCATGGCGCTTCTCACCACGCTCGGCCTGCCCCTGTCCGCACAGTTCCTGATCCTCGCCACAGGCAGCGCCACCGCCTTCGCCGCCACCCTGCGCTTCTTCCCGGCCGAGGCGCTGCAGGGCCTCCTGCGCCTCCTCCTCGGCACCCTCCTGCGCGTAAAGATCACCGGCGGGGAAAACCTGAACACCACAGGCCCCGTGATCTATGCGTCGAACCACCAAAGCCTGCTCGACGGCCCGCTGCTCTTTTCGCTGCTCGGTCCCCAAGCCGCCTTCGCGATGACCAGCATCTGGGCCGACCGCCCCTTCATGCAAAAGGTCGCGCGCCTCGTCCCGATCCTCGCAACCGACCACACCAAGCCGATGTCGATCAAGGCCATGGCCCGCCGCATCGCCGCAGGCCAATCTTGCGTGATCTTCCCCGAAGGCCGCATCACCGCCACGGGTGCCTTGATGAAAATCTACCCCGGTACCTCGTGGCTCGTCGATCAGGCGAATGTCCCCGTCATCCCGATCCATATCGAAGGGCTGGAATTCTCGCGCCAAAGCCGCCCCAAACACGGCTTCCCGCGCCGCTGGTTCCCGAAAGTGCGCCTGACCATCGGCCCCGCCCAGCGCATCACGCTGGACCCCGACCTCAAGGGCAGGAAACGCCGCGAACGCGCCGCCCTCATGGTCAGCGAGCTCTTGGAGACGCAACGCTACATCGCGCTGAACCGTTACGACACCCTCCCGCAGGCCCTTGCCGACACCGCAGCCCTCTACGGCGCGAACCGCTCCGCACTGGTGGACCACACCGGCACCGACCTCAGCCACGGCAAACTGACCCTTGCGGGGGATGTCCTCGCCCGCACGCTTTCCCCCCTGCTGAAAGACGACCCCACCGTGGGCCTCCTGCTGCCCACCGCCGCAGGGGTGCCCGCCGTCCTCCTCGCCCTCTGGCGCATGGGGGTGACGCCTGCCATGCTCAACCCCACGCTCGGACCCGGCCCGCTGAAAACCTGCCTGACCACCGCGCAGATCACCACCGTCATCACCTCGACCGCGATGGTCGACCAAGCCAAACTCCACGGCCTGATTGCCGATCTCGAAGCCGCAGGCATCCGCATCCTTCGCACCGAAGACATCCGCGCATCGGTCACAATCGCGACCAAGGCACGCGCCTTCCTCTCCGCCAAATTCGGCCCCGCCCGCAAGGGTAGCACCCTCGTCCCCATCACCCGCGACACCCCCGCCGCGATCCTGTTCACCTCGGGCACCGAAGGCGCCCCCAAAGGCGTCGTACTGTCGCACGCCAACTTCCTCGCCAATATCGCGCAGCTCCGCGCCCATACCGACGTGAACGCAGGCGACCGCATCTTCACGGCGCTCCCCGTGTTCCACTCCTTCGGCCTGACCGCAGGCATCCTTCTGCCGCTCGTCGTCGGCGCGCAGGTCGTGGCCTACCCGTCGCCGCTGCATTACAAGGTCATCCCCGAACTGGCCTATTACCACCAGCCCACCGTCATCTTCGGCACCGACAGCTTCCTGTCGGGCTGGGGCCGCCGCGCGCATGACTATGATTTCGCCAGCCTGCGCACCGCCATAGCGGGGGCCGAGCCGATCAAACAGGCCACCCGCGACCTGTGGTCACGCCGCTTCGGGGTGCGCATCCTCGAAGGCTACGGTGCGACCGAAACTGCCCCCGTCCTGTCGCTCAACACGCCCGTCTCGTCGCGTGACGGCACGGTTGGCCGCTTCCTTCCCGGCATCGAGCCACGCCTAGAACCCATCACCGGGGTCGACGCCTTCAAGCTTTATGTGCGCGGCGAAAACATCATGCGCGGCTATATCCGCGCCACCGCCCCCGGCGTGATCGAAGCCCCCGAAGACGGCTGGTACGACACCGGCGACGCCGTCACGCTGGATGACGATGGCTTCATCACCATCCGCGGCCGCATCAAACGCTTTGCCAAGATCGGCGGCGAAATGGTCAGCCTCGCGGCGGTCGAGGCGCTTTCGGAACGCACATGGCCCAACATCCCCGCCGCCGCCATCGCCCAACCCGACCCGCGCAAGGGCAACCGCGTGATCCTCGTCCTCGCCCCGCCCCACGGCGAAAAGGCACCCACCCTCGACGCCCTGAAAACCCAGGCGCGGGCCGAGGGGATGGCCGAAATCATGCTGCCCGCGCGTCTGGAACTCCTCGCGAAACTCCCCATGCTCGCCTCGGGCAAACCCGACTATCCGGCCATAGCCAAACTCTACGCCGACCCGTGATAGCGCGGCATGTCACCAACCCAAGATCACCCCCGCCGCAGCCGAAAGCCCGACTTGCTCCACCGACGCCCCGAAACCCGAGGTGCAGCCCGAAGCGCAAGCCAAGCGCCGCTTGGTGTGGACTTGGTCGCCAGATTGCAGCTGCCCCGCCTCGAGCACGCTCGACGATCAGACCTCGCATGACCGAAAGCCAACCGGCATTGCGCGTCGCGTCTGAAAAATCCTCGCCGCGCTGTAACGGGAAAACAGGTGGCGGCATGCCCGGACTTGCCTCACCGCGCGCGATGTCAAAAAACCCTCCGCCCCTTACCCGTAAAAACACAGGAAAGGGCCGAAGGGCTATCCGAATTCGCATCACCGTCTCGTCCGGAAAGGCTGCAAAACCGCCTCGGGCAAGCCCGACGATCCGGACCCACGCCGCCTAGTCGCGCTGTGCCTTGCCCTTGGGCGCGGGCGTTTCGCCGAAAAACGTCATGGCCGCGCTGTAGCGGGCATAGACGGTGTCGGCTCGCTCGTCACGTTCCGCCTCGGTCACCGCCTCCTCGGCGGGGCCGAGTTCGCGGTATCCGGTCTCGGGCGGAGTGTCATCTGTCGCAGCCATCAATATGCCTCGCTCAATATTTTCCACGAACGTAACGCACCACGCGCGTCCGGGTTCCCGTCACACCTGCCACCCCGACGCCCTGCGCTCCATCCGGATAGCCGCATCGGCCGCAAAGCGCCCGTCCGCCCCGGCGCGGTGATGCGTCAGCACCACCCCGTCCGTATCGAAGTCCAGCGCGTTGAACGCATTGCCGTCCCCCCGCACCCGCCATGACAGGCACGTGCCCGCCTGAACCGACAGGATGCGTTCCGCCCCCGTAAGCGGCGTCACATAGGTCGCGTGCAAATGCCCCGACAGCACCACCTCGGTCCCGGCCTCGACCAGACCGGCCAAGGCATCACCCGCCCCCACAAGCGCGGGCGGCTCGGCGGGTGGGCCCTGCAACGGATGATGCATCACCAACACCCGCCGCCGCGCGCCCGCTTCCGCGAAACACCGCGCCACCCGCTCTACCTGCCGGCCCGTTATCTTGCCGTCCTTCCACGCCAGCGGGTTGGCCGTGTTGACCGCAACGACGACCAGCGCGTCATTCTCGAACACCGGCTCGAGGTCGCGCCCCACACTCTGCCGCCAGCGCCGCCACGGATCGCCGAACCGCAGCCGCAGATCGTAAAGCGGCACGTCATGGTTGCCCGCGATCGCCAGAACCGGCGCCGGGCAAGCGGCAAGAAACCGCGCCGCCGCCTCGAATTGCTCTGGCCGCGCCCGCTGCGTCAGATCGCCCGACATCACCACCAGATCGGGCGCAAGTGCTGCGACCGCCGCCAGCAGATGCGGCACCAGACGCGGTTCCTCGGCCCCGAAATGCGGGTCCGACAGATGCACGATCCGTCTCACAGGCCCACCTTGTCTGCCTCGGACGGCAAAATCACCGACAGCCCCTCATCGCGGATCACAAAGCGCAACGGCGCGCGGATATGCTCCCTCTCGCCGTCCATCGCGACCAGCGGTCGCCTGCTCGCAGGCGTCACCTGCATGTCGCGGGCATAGATCACGTCGATCTCGCTCCCCACCACCGCCCGCTTCATCGCCAGTTTCGCCACGGCCTTCAGCATCTGCCACCGGCTGCCATCGCGCAAAATGAATACGGCGAACCGGTCGGCACTGATCGCCGCCGCCCCCTCCAGCCCGTAATGGTTCAACTGGTAAGCCGACCGCGCCACGAACAGCAGTGGCGAGCGGAAATCATGCAACTGCCCGTCGGCATGGATCACCATCCGCTTGGTCGCCTGCACGCGCACCAGCGTCTCGACCACCGTCCAATAGGCCAACAGCCGCGACCGCCCGAACCGCGCATAAACCTGCTCGCGCGATTGCAGGATCAGCGGATAGACCCCGAGGCTCGCATTGTTCAGAAACACCCGCCCGTTCACGGTGCCCACCGCGATCCGCCGCGCCGTCCCGTTCAATATCGCCCGCGCCGCCGCCTCGGGGTCTTCGGGCAGGCCCAAGCCACGGGCGAAAAAGTTGAACGTTCCCAAGGGCAGAACGGCCATCGACACGTCGCGTCCCAGCATCTCCTGCGCCACACCCCTGACCGTCCCGTCGCCTCCTGCCGCGACAATCGTGGTGAACCCGTCGTCAATCGCCTTGCCCACCACATCGGCCAAAGCCTCGCCCCGCTCCCAGCGGCGCAGGGTGGCCGCAGGGCCGAACACCGCCATGGCCTTGCCGATCGCCTCGGCATCGCGGCTGTTCAACCCCGATTTGGGGTTGGCCAGAACGCAGATCGTCGCGGGGTCTAGCGGCATGGGCACTCTCCTGTCAGGTCGGCGCCTTCTGGCACGGGTCGGGAACACGCGGCCAACCGCCCTGTTCCGCCGCCCTGTTCCCGTTCGACCTAATGCGCCTGTCCTGCCTTTTCCAGCAGCGACGCCAACAAATGCCGCAGCGACCCTTGCACCACCGTCCTTGGCGCGTCGTTTACCCCCGTGCGCGGCACGTTGCGCTGGGGTAAGGTCGCACCATGACCAGACCCCGCACCCCCCAAGCACCCCCATGCTAGCCCTCGGCGGCCTGTTCCTCGCGGCCTTTGCCGCCGCCACGCTGATCCCCGCGCAATCCGAAGCGGTGCTCGCCGCACTCGTCCTGACCGGCGGCCATCCCGTCTGGCTGCTGCTGGCGGTTGCCACCACCGGCAATGTGCTCGGCTCCTTGCTCAACTGGGCGCTTGGCCGCTTCCTGATGCACCATGCGGGCCACCGCTGGTTTCCCGTCAGCCCCGCACAACTAGACCGCGCCGCCCTCTGGTATGGCCGTTGGGGCTGGCCCAGCCTGTTCCTGTCATGGGTTCCGGTGATCGGAGACCCCCTCACCCTCGCCGCAGGGCTGCTGCGCGAACCGCTCTGGCGTTTCCTGCTTGTCGTCACGCTGGCCAAGGGCCTGCGCTACGTCATACTGGTCGCGGCGACCCTCGCCCTCGCCTAACCCCCCCTTGCCTAATGCTCGGCTGCGGGCAGATCATCCTCGATGAACACACGGATGATCTCGGCGAAATCCGCCTCGGCGCGAAAGCCCAGCGCCCGCGCCCGCGTCGCCTCGAAGTCGCCGGGCCAGCCTGCGACAATGGCCGCAATCGCCTCGTCCGGTTCGCGCCGGATCAACGCCACCGCGTCATTGCCCGCCACATCCCGCAACGCCTCGACCATCTCGCCCACCGTCGCCGAAACACCCGGCAAGGTGACAGCCCGCCGATGCCCCAGATCCCCCGTATCCATCCGCGCCGCGTGCAGAAAGAACCCCACCGCCGCGCGCGGGCTGGCGAACCAGTGGCGCAGGCCGTCCCCCACCGGCAGCACCGCAGGCCGCCCCAGCAAAGGCTCGCGCAGGATGTTGGAAAAGAACCCCGACGCGGCCTTGTTGGGCGCACCGGGCCGGATGCATATCGTGGGCAGCCGCAACGCCACCCCGTCCAGCATCCCGCGCCGCGAATAATCTTCCAGCAGCAGTTCCGACACCGCCTTTTGCGTGCCGTAACTCGTCATGGGTGCGACAAGCTGCGTATCGCCCACCCGCTGCGGAAACGGCGCCCCGAACACCACGATGGACGAGGCAAAGACCACACGCGGGCAATAGCCCCCGACCCGCCGTATCGCCTCGAACAGCGCCCGCGTCCCGTCGAGGTTGGCGCGGTAGCCCTTGTCGAAATCCCGCTCCGCCTCGCCCGACACCACCGCCGCCAGATGCAGGATCAGGTCGGGCCGCAGCCCCACCAGCCGCTCGGCCACCCCGTCCTCGCCCAGATCCAGCGCAAGGCAGCGCAGCCGCCCCGCAAAGCCCGCAGGCGCATCGGGGGCCACCACATCGACCAGCGTCAGCGCCGTCGCGTCCAAGCCCCCCGCCACGATGGCCGCGACCAGCTTTCGCCCGATCATCCCCGCAGCACCCAGCACCATCACATGCATCGCGCCCCCCCCTCAGGCCTTTGGCCCGTAACCGGCAAAGCCTGCCGCCGCCTCGGCCAACTCGGCCGGCGTCAGGATCACCCCGCCGCCGATCTGCAACACATGGTAATACTGGTGCGCCAGCGCCTCCAGTTCATGCGCCAGCCACGCCGCCCGCGTCAGGGTCGGCCCACCCACCACCATGCCATGATTGGCCATAAGGCATCCCGCCCGCCCCTCCATCGCCGCCACGACCGCATCCGACAGCGCCGCCGTGCCGAATGTCGCATAGTCAGAACAGCGGATCTCCAGCCCGCCGAATGCCGCCATCATGTAATGCACCGCCGGAACCGGCTTTCGCGCAATCGACAGGATGGTGGAAAACGGCGCATGGGTATGGACGATCGCCTGCAACTCGGCACGCGCGCGGTACAGGTCGCGGTGGAAGCGCCATTCCGACGAAGGTTTCATCGGCCCCGTCCAGCCTTCCCCGTCAAGCGGCATGAATGCCAGCATCTCCGGCTCCAGATCCGCCCCTCGCACCCCCGAAGGTGTGACCAGCATCCCCGCGCCGAACCGCGCCGACACATTCCCCGACGTCCCGCGGTTCAGCCCCGATGCGTCCAACTCGCGCACCACCCGCACCACATCGGCCCGCAACTCCCGCTCGTCCATCACTGCCCCTCGCGGTCGGGAAACATCGCGGCCAGACCGTCAGCCGTCGCAGGCGCAACCCCGCGCTCGGTGATCAACCCCGTCACCAGCCGCGCAGGTGTCACGTCAAATGCGGGGTTCGCCGCAGGCGTCGCCTCGGGGCTGATCCGCAGCCGCCCCACCGTGCCATCGGCCAGCTTGCCCTGCACGAAAGACACCTCGTCGCCCGACCGCTCCTCGATCGGAATCTCGCGCACCCCGTCCCTCACCCGCCAGTCGATGGTTGGCGAAGGCAGCGCCACATAGAACGGCACCCCGTTGTCCCGCGCCGCCAAGGCCTTGAGATACGTGCCGATCTTGTTGCACACATCGCCCTGCGCCGTGGTCCGGTCGGTGCCGACGATCACCATATCCACCTCGCCATGCTGCATCAGATGCCCGCCCGCATTGTCCACGATCAGCTTGTGCGAAATCCCGTGGCTCGCCATTTCCCAAGCCGTCAGATGCGCCCCCTGATTGCGCGGCCGCGTCTCGTCGACCCAGACATGCACCGCAATCCCCGCCAGATGCGCCTTGTAGATGGGTGCTGTCGCCGTGCCCCAATCCACCGTGGCCAGCCAGCCCGCGTTGCAATGGGTCAGGATGTTCACCACCCCGCCCTTCCTTTCCGCAATCTCGCGGATGATCCCCAACCCATGCGTCCCGATGGCCGCATTGATCGCCACATCCTCGTCTGCAATCCCGGCCGCCCGCGACATGGCGGCATCTGCCCGCGCCGAAGGGGCCAGCGGCATCAGGAACCGCGCCATCTCCTCCAGCGCCCAGCGCAAATTCACCGCCGTGGGCCGCGTTTTCACCAACACCTCATGCGCCCGCGCCAGCCCTGCATCGCTTGCATCCTCGCGCATCGCAATCGCCACGCCATAAGCGGCCGTCGCCCCGATCAAGGGCGCGCCCCGCACCCACATGTCGCGGATTGCGGTCGCCGCCTCCTCCAGCGTGCCCAGCGTCACCACCACGAATTCATGCGGCAGCCGCGTCTGGTCGATGATCCGCACCGCGCCATCCTCGACCCAGATCGACCGGTAATGCCCCTGCCCCACCTTCATCTTGCACCCACCTTCATCTCGCAACCGACCTTTCGACGTCCTGCACCAGTGCTGCCACATCCCCGACCGCCAGACCATGCCGCATCACGGCGATGATCCGCCCCGCCTCGAGCGCCCGCGCCTCGCAGGGCCACCGCCGCGCAGGATCGGCAATCGCCTCCATATCCTCGACATGGGCAAGGCCAAGGATCCGGCGGTGCAACTCGACCCCGCAAAACCCCATCGCATCGGTCCAGATGCCGCGCAGCACCGCCACCAAAGCCGCCTCGGCCCCCGCCGCATCGCCCGCATCCTGAAACAGGCTCCGCTCGTAAAGCAAACCCGTCCGCTCAGACCGCCACAACCTCCCGAACTCGGCCGCAAACTCGGCCCAGACTTCGGAAAACTGCGCCAGCAGATAAGCCCGATACCCGTCACGCGCTCCCGAAGCCGCCTCGTGCCCGCTTTGCGAGAAATACCCCAGCAGGATATTGGCCAGAAACATCCCCACATCGAACCCGAACGGCCCGTAAATGGCGAATTCCGGATCGATCACCTGCGTGTCCTCCGCCGTCACCATCAGCGACCCTGAATGCAGATCGCCATGCACCAGCGTCTCGGCCTTGGCGACAAAGGCGTGCTTCATCTCCTGCGCCGCGATCCGCAAGGCGCGGTCGGCCCGCAAGGGGGCGATGAACCCATCAAGCCCCGCCGTATGCCGGTTCAACCGCGCGTCAAAGTAAGGGTCCGAAAAGACAAGGTTTTCCGTGATATCCGCCAAGGCATGGTTGGCGCAGAACAGCGCCATATCCTCGCGCAGGGCCTTGCCGCCCATTGCCAGCCCCGACCCGCGAAACAGGCTGCGCGCCAGAAACAGCCCCATATGCCGGGCCATATGGCCGTGCTGCACCCCCCGCACCACCGATTTGCGCAAGATCACATGCGGCGACAGATAGCGCATCACGATCAGCGCCTGTTCCTCGTCGAAATGGAACACTTCCGGCACCCGCCCCGCATCGCGCGCGGCATGACGCACCAGCGCGTGATACTCGAAAAAGGCGCGGTTCAGCGGCAAGGGCCAACTGTCCCCCACCAGCCGGATATAGGGCAAGGCCTGCTTGACCACGACCGCCCCCGCCTCACCCGTCACGATGAACACAAGGTTCAGGTTCCCGTCCCCGACCTCGGCCACCTTCCAGCCCGCCGCAGGCCCGATCCTGCCGGTCAAAGCCTCAAGCCCGCCCAACCGCGCAGGCAAACTGTCTGGCGTCAGCGCCGCATATCCCATCGCCGCACCCCGCTATATCAGCCCGTATTGCCGCGCCTTGTTGCGCAGGAAGGGCAAGCCCTCGCCCATCACCACATCGCGGCTTTCCGCCACCGGTCGCCACACCGCCAGACCGAATGCCACCTCGGGCGACATGTCGATGAAGCTCTCCATCGCCAACCCGCCGGTGAACCCCACCGCCTTCAGCGCGCCAAAGATTTCATCCCAGCGCACGTTCCCCGATCCGGGCGTGCCACGGTCGCTTTCCGACAAATGGATATAGCGCAGGTATTTCGCCGCATCGAGGATGCCCAGTGCCAGCCCCCGCTCCTCGATGTTCATGTGGTAGGTGTCGAGATGGATGAACAGATTGTCTGCCCCCACGCGTTCGACCATCTCCACCGCCTGCCAGCCGGTGTTCAGGATGTGGTTTTCATAGCGGTTCACCGGCTCGATCCCCAGCTCCAGCCCCAGCTTTTTGGCATAACCCGCAGCCTCGACCAGCACCCGCGCGATATTGTCGCGCTCGGCCTGCGTGGGCGGAACCCCCGTGCGTTCCCCGATCCCGCCATAGGTCACGCCGGTCAACGCCAAAGCGCCAATCGCCGCCGTCTGGTCCAACGCCAGCTTCAGGAACTCCAGCGCCGCCTCGGGATGCTTGGACGCATGCTTTCCCTCGGGCAGCCCCAGCGAACAGACCGCAGGCATGCCATGCCTTTCCAGCAAGCGCCGCGAATGGACAGCGTCGACCTTTTCGGGCGACAGCAGCGCCACCTCGATGAAATCCATCTTGTAATCCACCGCAGCGGCCACCGCCCGCTCGGCCCCGGCGTGATCCCACGCCATCGTCCACATCGACGTATGAACCCCGAACCCCTTCATGCCCCGTCTCCTTCCAGCAATGCCAAAGCCAATCCCTCGTCCACCATCAAACGGTCCACGAAGCCCGCGCGCAGCACGGCCAGCGTGGCCACCGCCTTGCCCCGCCCCGCCGCCAGCAGCAGAACCTTCGACCGCTGCAAATCGGCAATCCCGATCGACGGCGCGCGCGCGTTCAGATCCGTCTCGGCCAGCGCCCCGTCGGCGCGGAAAAATTTGCCCGTGGTGTCGGCCACCGCCCCCGCCCGCCCCAGCGCCGCAATCTCGTCAGGCGTCAGCACGCCCGTCGCCTGCAACAGCGCATCGGCCGTGCATTCGCCGACCGAGATCACCATGTGATCCGCCCGCTCGGCCAGCTCCAACGCCTCGCGCACCATGCGCTGGCTCAGGATCACCTGCGCCGCCTCGGCGCTGTCGGCCAGAAACGGCGCAGGCAGGAACATCGCCCGCCCCCCGTGGTTGCCGCCAGCCGGACGCAAACGTCGAACGGGCTGGTGGCAGAGGTCCGCGTCATCGACCCCATCAGCGACACGAAACACAGGTCAGGATTCTTCAACCCCGTCAGCGCCTCGGACATGGCGGCCACCGTGCGCCCCCAGCCCACACCCACGACCAAAGGCCCCTCGCGCCCCACCCGCGCCAGCCAGCCCGCCGCCAGATGCCCCACCGCCCGCCGCGCCGCATCGTCCCCGTCGCCGCTGTCGGGTGCCACCTGCACCTCGTCCAGCCCGAAGCGCTGCGCCAGCCGGTCGGCCAGCGCCAGCGTCCGCACCGCCCCGTGCTCCAGCGACACCCGCACCAACCCCAGCTCGCGGGCTTCCGCCAGCAATCGCAACACCTTGAAGCGCGAAAGCCCCATGCGGCGGCTGACCTCTTCCTGACTCATCTGGCCGATGTGATACAGCCAAGCCGCCTGAACCAGATCATCCCCGCCGCTCACCACCGCCTCCACCCAAAACGCGCGTCAACTAGACACTTGACCGCCCCCTTCGTCAACGCATATCAACAAAAGTGCAAACACCGCACAATGTTGCAGGCGCAGCATTGCGGTTGCAGAAAAACGGAGTCCCTCCTTGGCCTATGTGATCGGCATCGACGGCGGAACCGAAGGGCTGCGCGCCCATGTGTTCGACCTTGCCGGTCGCTCGCGCGGGGTCGGCAAATGCGGCTATGAAACCCGCTTTCCCGAACCGAGCCACGCCGAACAGAACCCTGACGACTGGTGGCACGCCGCAGGCATCGCCGTGCACGAAGCCATCGCCAACGCGGGCATATCCCCCGACCAGATCACCGCACTGGCCTGCGACACCACCTCCTGCACCGTGGTCGCCCTCGATGCGAACGGCCGCCCGCTGCGCCCCTGCCTGCTCTGGATGGACGTGCGCGCCCACCGCGAAGCCGCCGATGTCGCCGCCTGCGGCGACCCCGCCCTGCGCCTGAACGGCGGCGGTCGCGGCCCCGTCAGCCCCGAATGGATGATCCCCAAGGCGCTCTGGCTCAAGCGCAACCAGCCCGACCTCTGGGCGCAGGCAGCGATGGTGGGCGAATATCAGGACTACCTCACCCTGCGCCTGACCGGCCTGTGGACCGGCAGCCTGAACAACGCCACCATGCGCTGGCACTACCAGACCCAGCACGGCGGCTGGCCCGCATCCATGCTCGCCCGCCTCGACCTGTCAGACCTCCTCCAACGCTGGCCCGCCACCCTTGTCCCGGCAGGCCAGATCATCGGCCCCCTCACCGCCGATGCCGCCCACCACCTCGGCCTCAATGCCGGAACCCCCGTGGTCCAGGGCGGGGCCGATGCCTTCATCGGCATGATCGGCCTTGGCGTCACCGCCCCCGGCGACCTCGCGCTCATCACCGGATCGTCGCACCTGCAACTGGGTATAGCCGAACGTTCCGTGCACGAAGCGGGAACATGGGGCACCTACATGGACTGCGTCTACCCCGACCGCCCGGTGATCGAGGGCGGGCAAACCTCGACCGGTTCGGTCATCGCATGGTTCAAGCGCCACTTCGCCGAACACACCGATTTCGACACCCTGAACGCCCTCGCCGCAGCCCTCCCCCCGGGGCCGAAGGCCTGCTCGCCGTCGACCACTTCCAGGGCAACCGCACCCCCCACACCGACCCGCTCGCCCGTGGCGCGATCACGGGGCTGTCGCTCAAACACACCCCCGCCCATGTCTACCGCGCCCTGATCGAATCCATCTGTTTCGGCACCCGCGCGATTGTTGAAGCCTTCGGCGATGCCTTCCACCCCCGCCGCATCGTCGTGGCAGGCGGGGCCACCCGCTCTCCCTTCTGGCTGCAAGTCCATGCCGACACCCTCGGCCTGCCGTTGATCCTGACCGAAGAAACCGAAGCCTGCGCGCTCGGTTCGGCCGTCCTCGCCGCCCATGGCGCGGGGCATTTCCCCACCATCGACGCCGCCGTCGCCGCCATGGTCCGCGTGGCCCGCACCGTCGAACCCGACATGGCCACCCACGCAGCCTATGCACCGATCTACGCCCGCTACCGCGCCGCCTACCACGCCCTCCAACCGCTGCGAGCCCCCGAATGAACGCCCCCCACCTGCCCACCAACACCGCAGCCCTTGGCCGCTACCGCATGATGCGCCGCATCCGGTCGTTCGAGGAACGGGTGGGCGAGCTGTTCCTGAAAGGCGAAAGCGCAGGCTCCATGCTGCATCTCTCCATCGGCGAGGAAGCCGTGGTCGGCATGACAGATGCCATGCAGGCGGGAGATACCTTCACCACCCACCACCGTGGCCACGGCGTCTTCCTCGGGCGCGGGGCCGACCCCAAACGCATGATGGCCGAAATCGCGGGCAAGGAAGACGGCTATTGTCGTGGCAAGGGCGGCTCGATGCACATCGCAGACCGCGCGCTTGGCCACCTTGGTGCAAATGCCATCGTCGGCGGCGGCATCCCCCATATCGTCGGCGCGGGCATCACCTATCGCAACGGCGGCACCGGCCAGATTTCCGTGGCCTTCTTCGGTGACGGTGCCATGTCACAAGGCATCCTCTACGAATCGATGAACATGGCCGCGCTCTGGCACCTGCCGGTCATCTTTTGCTGCATCAACAACCAATACGGCATGGGCACCCGCGTCGACCGTTCGGCCGGCCATCGCGACTTTCCCGCCCGCGCCGCAGCCTTCGGGCTGAACACCGCCCGCGCCGACGGGGCCGATGTCGAAGCCGTGCACGATGCCGCCCGCACGCTGGTGCAGGCCGCCCGCGACGGCAAACCCGGATACCTCGAGATCGACGCCTACCGCTTTTACGGCCACGCCCGCATGGACAAATCCCCCTACCGCACCGCGGACGAGGAAGCGACAGGCCGCGCCCGCGACCCGCTTTCAGCCGCCCGCACCCGCCTTTCTGCCCATGGCCTTGCGACCGACGACGACCTGACCCTCATCGACGCCGAAGCCGTCACCGAAATGGACGCCGCCCTGTCGCACGCCATAGCCGCCACGCCCCCCGCCCTGTCCACCATGTTCCAGGACGTCTACGCCCCCGGCACCCCCGCCCCCCGCCCGCAGGCCGAGCGCCTCACCGCAATCCTGAGCGAAGGGGCCCGCGCATGAGCCTGACCCAATCCACCTACCGCGAGGCGATCCGCCAAGCCCTGCTCGACGCCATGCACGCAGACCCTTCGGTCATCCTGATCGGCGAAGAAGTCGGCCTTTACGGCGGCGCCTACGGCGTCACCAAAGGCCTGATCGACATCTTCGGCGCCAACCGCGTGATCGACGCACCGATTTCCGAACCCGCAATCGTCGGCGCAGCGGTCGGGGCCGCCATGACCGGCCTGCGCCCCGTGGCGGAACTGATGTATGTCGATTTCATTGGCATGACGATGGACCAGCTCGCCAATCAGGCCGCGAAAAGCCGCTACATGTTCGGTGGCCAGATCGGCGTGCCGATGGTCCTTCGCACGCAGGGCGGCACGGGCCGCTCCGCCGCCGCCCAACATTCCCAAAGCCTCGAGGCATGGGTGATGCACACCCCCGGTCTGCGCCTGATCATGCCCGCTACCGTGAACGACGCCTATCACCTGCTGCGCCAGTCGCTCACCCAACCCGACCCCGTGGTCTTCATCGAACACAAGGGCCTTTATACCCTCAAGGGCGATCTCGACCCCGACACCCCCGATGGCGCTTGGGGCCAGCCCGTCACACGCCGCAAGGGGAGCGACCTCGTCATCCTCTCCTACAGCCGCATGCTGCACGAAAGCCTCGCCGCAGCCGACCGCCTCGCCGCATCGGGCATCGAGGCCGAGGTGATCGACCTGCGCTGCCTCAACCCGCTGGATGAGGCCCCCCTGATCGAGGCCGTCAAACGCACGGGCCGCGCCATGGTCGTCACCGAAGCCGTGGTCACCGGCTCCGTCGCCTCGGAAATCGCCGCCCGCCTGACCGAGTCCTGCTTCGACTGGCTCGAAGAACCGATCCTGCGGGTGGGCGGCGAGGATATTCCCATTCCCGTCTCCCCCGCCCTCGAACGCGGCTCGATCCCCTCGGCCACGCTGATCCACGATACCGCTCAATGGCTTGTGACCCGAAAGGCCCCGGAATGGGCCGCATAACCCTCACCCTGCCCCGCCTTGGCGAAACGATGGAGGAAGCGCGGGTCACCGATTGGCTCGTCACCCCCGGCACCGCCTTCAAACGCGGAGACGTGCTCTTGGAGGTCGAAACCGACAAGACCGTGGTCGAAGTCCCCGCCCTGACCGACGGCACCCTTCTGGAACAGCTCGTCCACCCCGGCGAGATGGTCGCCCTCGCCCACCCCATTGCGCTGGTCGAAGCCGAAGGCGCAGAAACGACCCCCGAACCCGCCCCCCAAACCGCCCCCGCAGCGCCAGCCCCCGCCGCAGCAGCGCAGGCAGCGATCCCCGCCCGATCCGCCCCCCCCGCCCCGCAGCCAGCCCCGCAGCCAGCCCCGCAGCCAGCCCCGCCGCCCGCGCCGCCGCCCGCCGCAGCGGTGCAGACCTCGCGCTCGTCGCAGGCACGGGCCGCCGTGGCCGCATCACCGCCGCCGATGTGACCGGCACCACCCAAGGCCAAGCCCCCACCGGCAGCGCCGAGGCAATCGTCCTCCTGCACGGGTTGTTCGACAGCCCGAAAGGCTGGCGCGACCTGCCCCGCCGCCTTGCCGCCGCAGGCCACAGCGTCCTCGCGCCCGACCTTCCGGGCCACGGCGACAGCGCCCCCGCCGCGACCCTCGACGAAGTCTTGACCACCCTCGCCCAAACCGTAACGCAAGCCATCCCCGCTGGCCCCCTCACCCTCATCGGCCATTCCCTCGGCGCGGCCCTCGCCGTCAAAATCGCCACCCTCATGCCGCAGCGCATCGCACACCTGATCCTGTCGGCTCCCGCAGGCCTCGGCCCCCGCATCAACCCCGATTTCACCCAAGGCATGCTCGCCGCCGAAACGCCGCAAGCCCTCGCACGCGCGCTTTCGCTGCTTGACGCAGGCCCCCTGTCCCCCACAGCGCTCGCGCAGGAACTCGCCCGCCTGAAAGCGCAGCGCGCGGGCCATGCCCCCCTCGCCGCCGCCCTGTCATCCCACGGCTTCCAGCAGATCGACATCACCGCCGACCTCGCCCGCCTGACCTGCGCCACCACCGTGATCTTCGGCACCGCCGACCGCATCCTTGACTGGCGCTGCATCGAACACCTGCCCGCCACAACCGCGATCCACCTGATCCGCGGCGCGGGCCACTTGGCCCACCACGCCGACCCCGACCTCGTGCTGTCCCTCGTCACCGCCCAAAGGAGCACCGCCACCCGCGCCTGACCTGCCCGCACTGTGCAAAGACCGCTCCGGCCCATCAGGCCAAGGGGGCGGCGCCCGCCTATGGAAAACCCAAATAACCCATTGTATGAAAACGATTTTTTTAGCGTCAACCGCTGAAAAAACACTGGAATTACAATCCAGACTGCCTAATCTGTAGCCAAGAAAAGAAATGCCCCGAAACGGGGTGTCATCAGGGAGGAAGTCTTATGAAATCCGTAAAGTTGCTCGCCGTTCTGGCCGCTTCGGCCTCGATCCTCGCCCTGCCCGCAGCGGCGCAGGACTCAAAGAAAATCGCCACGGTCGTCAAGATCGCCGGCATCCAGTGGTTCAACCGGATGGAAGAAGGCGTCAAGCAATACGCCACCGACACCGGCAACGATGCCTTTCAGGTCGGCCCCGCACAGGCTGACCCGCAGCAGCAGGCCGCCCTGATCGAAGACATGATCGCCCAGGGCGTCAACGCCCTCGCCGTCGTCCCGATGTCGCCCGAGGCGCTGGAACCCGTGCTGAAGCGCGCCATGGATGCGGGCATCACCGTCATCACCCATGAAGCCGCCAGCCAGCAGAACACCAACTACGACATCGAAGCCTTCGTGAACGAGGATTTCGGCGCCAACCTGATGGAACAGATGGCCACCTGCATGGGCGGCGAAGGTGAATACGCCGTCTTCGTCGGCTCGCTCACCAGCCAGACGCACAACCAGTGGGTCGATGGCGCAATCGCGTACCAGAAGGAAAAGTATCCGAAGATGACGCTTGTCGGCGACAAGAACGAAACCTTCGACGACCAGCAGAAAGCCTATGAAAAGGCACAGGAAGTCCTGCGCGCCTTCCCGAACGTCAAGGGCCTGCAAGGCTCGGCCTCGACCGACGTCGCAGGCATCGGCCTTGCAGTCGAAGAAAAGGGTCTCGGCGACAAGACCTGCGTCTTCGGCACCTCGCTGCCCTCGATCGCGGGCCAGTATCTCGACACCGGCGCGGTCGATGGCATCGGTTTCTGGGATCCGTCCGTCGCAGGCTATGCGATGAACAAGCTCGCCACGATGGTGATGAACGGCGAAGCGGTCACCGATGGCATGGACCTCGGGCTTGAAGGCTACAACAAGGTCAAACTCGACGGCAAAGTCATCTACGGTCAGGCTTGGGTCAACGTGAACAAGGCCAACATGGCCGACTATCCGTTCTGATCCTTCCCATCGGGGGCGGCGCCTTGCCGCCCCCTTTTCCGCCCGACCATCCGGTCGCCGACCGATCAAGGATCCTCATGCCAGACGCATTGGTTACGCTCGACGGCGTGACGAAAACCTATTCCGGCATCACCGCGCTCGATGGCGTCAGCCTGTCCATAGCGGCGGGCGAAGCCGTGTGTCTGGCCGGCGAGAACGGCTCGGGCAAATCCACCCTCATCAAGATCCTCGCAGGCGTCGAACAGCCCGACCGTGGCCGCATCGCCTTTGCAGGCGTGACCCAAGGCCCCCTCAACCCGCGCCTCTCGGCAGCGGCGGGCATCAAAGTGATCTTTCAGGACTTCTCGCTGTTCCCCAACCTCTCGGTCGCCGAAAACATCGCCTTCTCCGCCGAAATTGGCGCAGGCGCACGGCTCTACCGCAAGGCACGCATCCGCGACCTCGCCACCCGCACCCTTGCGCGCATCGGCGTCGACATCCCGCTCGACGTGGCGGTCGAAACCCTCTCGGTCGCGCACAAGCAACTCGTCGCCATCTGCCGCGCCTTGGCCACCGAAGCCCGCCTTATCATCATGGACGAACCCACCACCGCGCTCACGGAACGCGAGGTGCGGGTGCTTCTGGGCATCATCCGCCGCCTGAAAGCCGATGGCGTGGCCGTCCTTTTCGTCAGCCACAAACTGGCCGAGGTGCTTGAGGTCTGCGAACATGTCGTGGTGCTCAGGAACGGCGAAAAGGTCGCCGAAGGCCCCGCGACCGACTTCGACGCAGCCTCGCTCACCCGCCATATGACAGGCCGCGACGTTGCCGCAAGCCCGCCAGCCCCCCTGCCCGCCAACGCCCCCGTCCTGATGCAGGTCGAAAACCTGCACAAGGATGGCGCCTGCACCGACATCTCCTTTACCCTCCACGCAGGCGAGGTGCTGGGCATCTCGGGCCTTCTCGGGTCAGGCCGCACCGCACTGGCCAAGGCGCTCTTCGGCCTCGTCGCGCCCGACCGTGGCAGCATCACGCTGAACGGCAAGCCCGTCCCCACCGGCAACCCCCTTGCCGCCGCCGAAGCTGGCATCGGCTACGTGCCCGAAGACCGCCTGACCGAAGGCCTGTTCCTCACGCAAAGCATCCTGCAAAACATCGCCATAGGCCGCCTCGACGCGCATGGCAGCACCGCAGGCATCCTGGACCTGCCCGCCCTGATGTCCGAAGCGCGCGATTGGCTCAAACGACTTTCGGTGAAAACAACCACCCCCGATGCCCCCGTCCGCTCGCTGTCGGGCGGCAACCAGCAGCGCGTGGTGCTTGCCCGCTGGATGGCCCGTTCCCCCCGCGTCCTGATCCTCAACGGTCCAAGCGTCGGCGTCGATGTCGGCTCCAAATCCGAAATCCACGGCATCATCGCGGGCCTTGCCGCCCAGGGCCTAGGCGTCATCGTCATCTCCGACGACCTGCCCGAGGTGCTGGCCACCTGCCACCGCGTCCTCGTGATGAAATCCGGCCGCATCACCGAAGACTTCGACGCCCGCGCCGTCACCGAAACCGAACTCGCCCACAGGCTGGCGTCATGAAAATCGACTGGACCCGCAACGAAACCCTCGTCGCCCTCGTGATCCTCGGCTTTTGCGCCGCCGCCGCGATGTCAGACCCAGGTTTCCTGTCGCTCGCCACCCTGACAGACCTGCTGCGCGGCGGCATCGTCCTTGGCATCTTCGCGGTCGCGGCCCTGATCGTGCTGATCTCCGGCGGCATCGACGTGTCCTTCACCGCCGTCGCCGCCTTTACCATGTATGTCACCGCCATGATCCTGAACGCCGCCCTGCCGTGGCTGCCGTGGTGGGCCGCACTCGCCTTTGGCATGGCAGTCGGCGCAGCCCTCGGCGCATTCAACGGCGTGCTGATCGCGTTTTTCGGCCTGCCCACGCTGATCGTCACGCTTGGCACCATGTCGATCTTCCGTGGCACCATGCTCACCTTCATCGGCCAAAAGCAGATCACCACCCTGCCCCCCGGCATGCGCGATTTCGGCCGCATGATGCTCCTGCGCGGTGAAAATTCCGACGGCTCGTTCTACTCGCTGCACGGCGCCTTTGCCGTCACCGTCCTCGTCGTCGTGCTCACATGGGCGATCCTGCACCGCACCATGCTGGGGCGGCAAATCTTCGCCATCGGCGGGTCGGAAGAAAGCGCGCGCCGCATCGGCATCAACGTCTCGCGCGTGCAGTTCTTCGTCTACATCTACGTCGGCGCCCTTGCAGGCCTTGCGGGCATCATCCATGCCAGCATGGCCCGCGTCGCCAACCCCTTCGACCTCGTCGGCCTCGAGCTGTCCGTCATCGCCGCCGTCGTCCTCGGCGGCGCACGCCTTGCTGGTGGCCACGGCACGCTCACCGGCACCATCCTTGGCGTGGCCCTCATCGTCCTTGTCCGGAACAGCCTGATCGTCCTTGGCATCCCCTCGACATGGCAATCTGTCACCATCGGTTGCCTCATCCTGCTCGGCACCGGCCTGCCTGCGTGGCAAGCCAAACGCGCCGCCGCCCGCGCCGCATGAACGAGGTTCCAATGCTCACCCGCTTCACCGCATCGACCGAAGGCCGCCTCGCCCTGATCGCGCTCGCCGTGTTCCTCGTCATGGCGCTGCTCTCGCCCGACAAGTTCCTGAGCGTGCAGAACCTCACGTCGATGGCCTTCCAGTTCCCCGAATTCGCCATCCTCGCGCTTGCCATGACCATCACCATGCTGACCGGCGGCATCGACCTGTCGGTTGTCGGCATCGCCAACATGACCGCGATCGTCGCAGCCCTCATCCTGACCAAACTCACCGGCAGCGGAGACGGCTGGGCCGTCCTCGCGCTCGCCCTGTCGGTCTCGGTCGCGGTCGGCGTGGTCGCGGGCCTGTTCAACGGCATCCTCATCGCCACCCTCGGCCTGCCGCCGATCCTTGCCACCCTCGGCTCGGGCCTCATCTTCACCGGCATCGCCATCGCCATGACCGGCGGCTCTGCCGTCATGGGCTTTCCCCCCGCCACCGCATGGATCGGCAATTCCACGGTGCTGGGCATCCCCACCCCCCTCATCGTCTTCGCCCTCCTTGCCCTTGGCATCTCGCTTTTGCTCACCCGCACCGGCTTTGGCATCAAACTGCGGATGTTCGGCGCGAACCCGCTCGCCGCCCGCTACGCAGCCATTGACATCGACGCCATGCTGTTGCGCGTCTACATGCTCTCGGGCGCGCTCGCCGCCATCTCGGGCATGGTGGTGATGAGCCGCGCGAATTCCGCCAAGGCCGATTACGGGTCAAGCTACCTGCTCCTCGCCGTCCTCATCGCCGTGCTCGGGGGTGTCAACCCCTACGGAGGATACGGGCGCGTGATCGGCGTGGTGCTGGCCGTCCTGTCGATGCAATTCCTGTCCTCGGGGATGAACATGCTGCAAGTCTCGAACTTTGCGCGTGAACTGATCTGGGGCACCCTGCTCATCCTTGTCATGATCATGAACACATGGCGCGCCAAGCCCCGTAAAGCCTGACCACACCCGGCCTGACCGCGCCACGCCAGAAACCGAAAGGGACCCCCGATGAAAAAGATCCTCAACAACCCCGTCGATTACGTCGACGAAATGCTGGCCGGTTTCACCGCAGCCCATCCCCAACACTACCGCCTGCACGGCGACACGGGCCGCGTCGTCGCCCGCGCAACACCGGGGGCCAAGGGCAAGGTCGGCATCGTCACGGGCGGCGGTTCCGGCCACCTGCCGGTCTTTACCGGCTATGTCGGCACCGGCCTTCTCGATGCCTGCGCCATCGGTGACGTCTTCGCCTCGCCTTCCGCCGAGCAAATGGCCGATGCCATGCGCGCCGCCGATACCGGCGCGGGCGTGCTGCGCCTTTACGGCAATTACGGCGGCGACATCATGAACTTCGACATGGCCGGCGACCTCGTGGAATTCGAAGACATCCGCTGCACCACCGTCATCCTTGCCGACGATGTGGCATCCGCCCCCAAGGACGAAGCCGCCAAACGGCGCGGCGTGGCGGGCATGGTCTATGCCTTCAAGATCGCAGGCGCAGCCGCCGAGGCAGGCCGCGACCTCGACGAAGTCACCCGCATCGCCCAGAAAGCCGCCGACGCCTGCCGCTCGGTCGGCGCGGCCCTGTCGCCCTGCACCGTGCCGCAAGCCGGAAAACCCACCTTCACCATCGCCGAGGACGAGATGGAAATGGGCATGGGCATCCACGGCGAACCGGGCGTCTGGCGCGACAAACTCCGCCCCGCCGATGCCATCGCATCCGAAATGATGGACCGCCTGCTCGACGACCTGCCGATTGCATCGGGCGACCGCGTCTCGATCCTCGTCAACAGCCTCGGCGCCACCCCGCCCGAGGAACTCTACATCCTTTACCGCACCGTCAAAGCCCGCCTCGACGCCGCCGGTGCCACCACCGTCATGCCGCTTGTCGGCCGCTACGCCACCAGCATGGAGATGACGGGCGTGTCCTTCACCCTCATCAAACTCGACGCGGAACTCGAATCCTACCTCACCGCCCCTTGCGACTGCGCCTTCTGGAGCGTGAAATGACCCTGACGACCGACGATCTGCGGGCCGCCATCACCCGCCTGACCGCCGCGATGGAGCGTGAGTTTGAAACGCTCAACGCCGCAGACGGCGCGCTTGGCGACGGCGACCTCGGCGTCACGCTCACCCGTGGCATGCGGGCGATCACCGACCTTGCCCCCACCCTGCCCGAAGACCTCGGCCAGGCCCTGCTCGCCTGCGCGCAGGCCTTCACCAAAACCTCCGGCTCCAGCTACGGCACGCTCATGGCCACCGGCCTGATGTCCATGGCCAAAACCCTGCGCGGACAAACATCCGTCGACGTGGCCGACCTCCCCGCCCTGATCGCAGGCGCACGCGACGCGATGCAGGCACGCGGCAAGGCTGATCTGGGTGGCAAGACCGTGCTCGACAGCCTCGACGCCGTGGCAAAGGCCACCGCAGGCCAGACCGATGCGGTCCCGATGGCCGACACCGCCACCCAAGCGGCCAAACAGGCGTTGGACGATATGCGCGGCAAGGTCGCCACCATCGGCCGCGCCCGCATCTTCGGCGAAAAGACCATCGGCATGGACGATCCGGGCATGCTGGCCATGACCGCGATCACCGCAGCCATCGCCAACCGCTGAAACAGGCCCCGCCGCACAGGCGGGGCCGCACCCTCACCACTTCGGCGGCGGGTTCCCGTCATGCATCGCGTGATCGGCGGGGGAAAAGCGGTCGACCGCAAACTGCCCCTGATGCCAATAGGGGTAGATCAGCGGCGGGCGGCTCACCTCGTTCAACCGTTCCAGTTCATCCGCCGTCAGCTTCAAATCGACCGCCGCGAAGTTATCCTCGAACTGCGCCGCATTACGCCCGCCCACAACCAGCGACGTCACCGCAGGCCGCGTCAGCAACCACGCCAGCGCCACCTGAGCGGCCGAAACCCCGTGCGCCTCGCCGACCGAGACAAGCACCTCGACAATGTCATACAACCGTTCCGCATCGCGGATCGGGGGTTCGGTCCATCCCGCAAACTGCCGCGTCCCCTCGGGCGTCGGCTTGCCGCGCCGGTGCTTGCCGGTCAGCAGCCCGGCGGCGAGGGGCGACCACACCAGCACCCCCAGCCCCTGATCGACGCTGATCGGCAGCAGTTCATACTCCGCCTCGCGCGCCTCGATGGTGTAATGGATCTGCTGCGTCACGAAGCGCTCGCGCCGGTCACGGTCGGCCACGGCCAGCGATTTCATCACATGCCAGCCCGAATAATTCGAGCAGCCGAAATACCGGACCTTGCCCTGCTGCACCAGCATATCCAGCGCCATCATGGTCTCCTCGACCGGCGTGGTCCCGTCCCATTCGTGCATGTAATAGATGTCGATATGGTCCGTCCGCAGCCGTTTCAGGCTTTTCTCGCACTCGCGGATCAGGTGCCAGCGGCTCGTGCCCTCGTCATTCGGCCCCGTCCCCACCCGCATCCGCGCCTTGGATGTGATCAGCACATTGTCGCGCCGCCCCTCCATCACCTCGCCCACGATCTCTTCGGCCACCCCGCTCGAATACATGTTGGCCGTATCGAACAGGTTCACGCCGTGATCGATCGCCAGATCGACCAGCCGCCGCGCCTCGTCCACGCCGGTATTGCCCACCCGCGCAAAGGGGCCGACCCCGCCAAAAGTAAACGTCCCCATCGTGATCGCCGAGACCTTCAGCCCCGACCGTCCAAGCGTCCTGTATTCCAAAATCTTCCTCCCAGAAGGTTTCGCCCTAAAGCGATGCTTTGAACAACTCCGCATACTCGGGATGCCAGCGCGACAAGGGCGGTCGGTTCTCGGCAATATCCCCCGCCGCCCACAGGATGCGCCTGGCATCCAGCTCGCGCGTCACCTCGTTATCGGGGCAAAGGATGTAGAAATCCCCCCACGCCACGCTGTGCAGCATGAACTCCACCGTCTCCTCGGGCGTCCATGCCCCTGCGGGCTTTTCCACGCGGCCATGCGCTGTCAGCGGCGTAAAGACAAACCCCGGAACGAACAGCCGCGCCTCGACCAAGCAGCCCGCACGGCCCCGCAAATCATGCTGCAAGGCTTCGGTGAACACCTTCACCCCCGCCTTCGACAGGTTATAAGCCGGGTCTCCGGGCGGCGTGGTGATCCCCTGCTTGGATCCGGTGTTGATGATCAACCCCGCCTCGCCCCCCGCGATCATGCGCGGGCCAAAAACCTGCGATCCCCGCACCACACCCATCAGGTTGACGCCAAGGATACGCTCCCAATTCTCCTCGGCATCGAAAATGCTGCTGCCGGGCTGCATCCCCGCATTGTTCATCAACACATGCACCACGCCGAACCGCCCGTAAACCGCATCCGCCAGCGCCCGCACCTGCGCCGCATCCGCCACATCGCAGGCCATGGCCATCGCATCAGGCGCCCCCGCCGCCAGCGCAGCCGCCTTAGCCGCGTCAAGCGCAGGCCCCGCCAGATCGGCCACGCAAACCCGCATCCCCATCGACGCGAACCGCACCACCGCCGCCAGCCCGATGCCCGAAGCCCCGCCCGTCACCACCGCCACGCGGCCCTGCCCGATTGCCGGATGCACCCCGAACCCTCCTGTCAGCTTCGCCCCATAACCCGCTCAACCCTTTACATAATCACGCCAGTCATGCGCCTCGCGAAACCCCAGAACCTCGCGGATTTTCCGGTTCGACAGCGGCGCTTCAAACCCCTGCAACGCCCGCGTCACAGGCGTTCCGGGCGCATGTTTGGCCAGAAACTCCGCCGTAGGCTCATGCGCGGTGATCGTATCGTTGACCGCGTTGAACACCTGAAACCCCAGCCCGTCCTTTTCGATGCACAGATGCACGATCTCGCCCAGATCCCGCGCATCGATATAGCTCCAGGCATTGCGCTTCCGGACCGCTGGGTTCGCCAGATAGCCCGGAAAATCCCGCGCATATTCATGCGGCTCGATTACATTGCCGATCCGCAGCGCATAGATATCGGCCCCGTAGCGCATGGCAAAGGCACGCGCCGTCTTTTCGTTCACCACCTTCGACAGGCCATAGCTGTCCATCGGGTCGGTGTCGTAATCCTCCTCAAGCGGGAAGGAATGGTAATCCCGGTCGCCTTCGGCAAAACAAACGCCATAGGTCGTCTCGGAACTGGCGATGATGACCTTGCGAACGCCCAGCTTCATCGCAGCTTCGATCACGTTATAGGTGCTGACCACATTGTCGGCATAGGTCTTGTTGTCGGGGTTCAGCAGCATCCGCGGCACGGCGGCGAAATGCACCACCGCATCGGGCGCCTGCGCGGGCTGCCCCGCCTCGAACCCGTCAAACCCGAAATGCGACGTCAGCGCGTTGAACACCTGCCCGCTGTCGGTCACATCCGTGATCAGCGTGTTCACCCCCGGATGGTCGAACGGCTTGAGATCGAGGTTCAGCACCTGATACCCCTTGGCCAGCAGATGCGGCACGGCATGGCGTCCGGCCTTGCCGGTCCCGCCGGTGAATACGATGCGCTTTGTCATGATCCGGTCTCCAACCTTTTGCAGTCCGGCGCGGCGCACCGGCCCTAAGCCAGTGCCCCGCCCCGATATTTCCCCCAGCCTATCCACCC
The DNA here is from genome assembly GCF_003060865.1 of Gemmobacter aquarius. Classification (NCBI taxonomy): domain Bacteria; kingdom Pseudomonadati; phylum Pseudomonadota; class Alphaproteobacteria; order Rhodobacterales; family Paracoccaceae; genus Paragemmobacter; species Paragemmobacter aquarius. Next base: position 1,247,849 of record NZ_CP028918.1, on the reverse strand, counting down.
ATTAGCCCGATTTCACCCCCGAAACCGACACGCCCGCCGATTTGACAGCGCCCCCGCTTTGCCCCAGCATCGCCCTAACCCAATCCGGCAGGCAGGCCCATGACCCCCACCCCCCGCTCCCTCGCGATGATCCATACCGTGGCAGGCCTGATCCCCACCTTCGACGCGCTGCTGAAAGCCGACCTCCCCGCTTGGGCCGGCTTCAACATGGTCGATGAAAGCCTGCTGCGCGCCACCATCCGCGATGGCAGCCCCTCGCCCCTCACCACCCGCCGCTTGGCCGCCCTGATCGCCTCGGCCACCGATGCAGGGGCCGAAGCGGTGGTCGTCACCTGCTCCTCGCTCGGCCCCGCGGTCGAGGCCTGCCGCCCCTTCTGCCCCGTGCCCCTGTTCCGCATCGACGAAGGCATGGCCATCGCCGCCGTCCAATCAGCAGTCCAGCACCTTGGCCGCATCGGCGTCTTGGCCACCCTGCCCAGCACCCTTGCCCCTACGGCTGCGCTGATCCGCGCCACCGCCGCCCGCCTTGGCCGCGATTGCAGCGTGACCGACCGCCTCGCCGAAGGCGCGTTCCAGAAACTGGCCAGCGGCGACACCGCCACCCATGACGCGATGGTCGCCGCAGAAATCCGCGCCCTCGCCGCCACCTGCGATACGGTCGTGCTCGCCCAAGCCTCGATGGCCCGCGCCCTTGCCACCGTGGCGGGCGATCTTGGCAGCACGCCGGTGCTGACCAGCCCCGAACTGGGCATCCGCCACATCCGCGACCGCCTTTCGGCAAGCTGACCGCGCCCATAGCGCCGCCGTATACCAAAGTTGCGCTCGCGGCGCCCTTAGGTCATTAATCTATATTAAGTATCCACACCGACTGCGCCCCGCGCAGGCCACCCTCCCCCATGGCCGCCCACGGCCCCGACAGGCCCAGATGACCGATTTTCCCCACCCCGCCGCCCCGCTGACCCCGGAAGACACCGGCCTTAACGCCGATCTCCTCATCGGCCTCGCGCTCAAATTCATGAAAAGCAACGGCGTGCTTTCCACCTCGCAACTGGCCGATGCGCTGTGCCTGTCTCGCCCCATCATCCGCAGCCTGACCGAAGACATGGTCCGCCTGCAACTGGTCGAAGCCCGCGGCCTCTCGCTTCAGGGCGACCTGCGCTCGGACCTGCGCTTTGCCCTGACCGACCGTGGCGATGCCCGCGCCGAAGCGGCGCTTGCCGTGTCGCAATACATCGGCCCCGCCCCCGTGCCGCTCGAAGCCTTCGTCGCACAAGCCGCACTCCAGACCGTTGCAGCCGAAACGATCCGCCAAGACCGCCTGCACGATGCCCTTTCGCATCTGGTCCTGCCCCCCGGCCTGACCGACCGCCTCGGTCCCGCCGTCAACTCCGCCGCCTCGGTCCTGTTCTATGGCGAGGCCGGAAACGGCAAGACCTCGATCGCCGAGGCGCTGGCCACCACCTTTCAGGACACCATCCTCGTCCCCTACGCCTTTGTCGTCAGGAACGAGATCATCCAGGTCTTCGACGACACCGTGCACATCGCCGCAGGCGATGACGCAGGCGACCACCTCGACCGCCGCTGGGTGCGCTGCCGCCGCCCGATCATCGCGGCGGGGGGCGAACTCACCCTTGCCAAACTCGACCTGATCTTCGAACCCCATGCCCGCTTCTACGAAGCCCCCATGCACCTCAAGGCCTTGGGCGGAATGTTCCTGATCGACGATTTCGGCCGCCAGAAAGAGCCGCCGATGGCCTTCATCAACCGCTGGATCGGCCCTCTGGAGCGCGGCTACGACATCCTGACCCTGCACACCGGCAAGAAATTCGGCGTCCCCTTCGACCTTCTCCTGCTCTTTTCCACCAACATGCCGGTCGAGGCCATCGCCGACAGTGCAGGCCTGCGCCGCATCACCTTCAAACTCCACGTCCCCAGCCCGACCCGCGACGAATATCTCGAAATCTTCCGCCGCACCTGCGAAAGGCGCGGCATCGCCTATGACGCATCCATCGTCGAAGCCTTCTTCGACGACACCTACGCCGCGCAGTCACTCGTCACCTCGGGCGCGCATCCGGGCTTTTTGCTCAAACACGTCATCGCCGCGTCAAGCTACCTTGGTCGCCCGCCCAGCCTGACCCGCGACCTCCTCGACCTCGCATGGCAAAACGTCATCAGCGACCGCAGGCCGCCCGTCGCCGGATAGAAGCGGTGAAAGAATTGATGTGACAAAACCGCGGCATCTCGCATAAAGATATGTGAATAACTGCTCGGTTCAGCCAGATCACCTCAACTCTAAACGGTCGCGTGGAATTGATGGCACCCAATTGAAGCCGCTGGTCTGCGCGTGGCTGGCTCTCGCCGTACACGTGGTCGCCACACCGCTTTCGGCACGGGACAGCCCCTTTCCGCAGACCATGCGCTGGTCCATGCCGCAATCCAACATCCTGCAACGCGATTTCGGCAGGCTCGATACCTGCGCCGCATTGCAACAGGCTTACGACGCTGCGGGTTGGCCAACGGGCACCAGTATCTCCGCCCTGCGCGAGATCGACAAACGGCTCAAGACCGGCGTCACTCTCATCCCCGACAAGGGACAGGACCGCTGGACCCCCCTCACCGGCACCGTCATCTCGGGCGCACGCAAACCGGCGGCCGATTGCGACGATGTGGCCGTGACGGGCGCGCAACTCGCCATTTGTGCAGGCTTTCCCGCAGACCGCCTTGGGCTGATCGTTACCCAGCTTCCGTCGCGGCGGAATGAGTTACATGTCGTGACCTTCTACGACGACCCCGAAAGCGGCGTCTGGGTCTTTGCCGATACGATGGACCGGATGCGCCCGATCACGCAACTCGGCCAGACCATGCATTACTTCGCCTTCATCGACAGCGTCACGATATGGTGGGCGCTGCGCGACCCGCGCACCGGCAAGCCCGTGGCGACCGGTGCCCCCACATCGTCACTCCCCGAAACGGCCGCGCCCGTCTCTCCTGACGACTTCGCAAAGGGCACCTGCAAACACCCGCATTTCTGACGGCGTCAGCCTGCCTGCCCGCCCGCCACATGCAGCGCCGCCGCCTCCGACGCCTGCGCGCAGGCCTCTTCCAACCCCTGCCCCATGGCCAAAGCCGCAGCCAGCGTGCCGGTGAAGCAATCGCCTGCACCATGCGTGCTCGAAACCCGCACCTTGCGGGCGGGCAGGGTGATCTGCACATCGTCCAGTGTCCAGGCTGCCAGCCCTTCGGCCCCCGCCGTCACCACCACGCTGTCATATTGCGCCGCCAGATGCCGCGCGGCAGCCAGCGCCGAAGCCAGATCGCCCACCTCCCCCGCCCCGAACATTTCCGCCTCGACCGCATTCACCACCAGCACATCGACCAGGGCCCGCAACTCCCGCGCAACCTCGCGCGCAGGCGCCGCGTTCAGCACCACCCTGACCCCTCGCTCGCGTGCGGCCCGCGCAGCGGCAAGGTTCACGCCCGCCGGAACCTCGTTCTGCAAGACCAGCACCTTCACATCCTGCCACAGCGCCGCCGCCTCCAGCGCGCCCGCGTCCACCAACAGGTTCGCCCCCGAAACGATGGTCGCGGCATAGGTGCCCGCAGCATCCTGTATCGCCACGCTCATGCCCGACCCCACCCCGTCCAACTCTGCCACGAAACGCCGGTCCACCCCGCCACGGTCCAGCGCCTCCAGCATGAAGGCCCCGAACCCGTCGCGCCCCACGGCCCCGAACATGCGCCCCCTTGCCCCCGCCGCCTGCGCCGCGACCGCCTGATTGCCGCCCTTGCCGCCGAATTTCGGATACCAGCGCGACCCCACCGCCGTCTCGTCGGCCCGTGGCAGATGATCAGCCTCGACCATGATGTCATGGTGCAGCGATCCGACGACAAGAACCACGGGCGGGTGCGACACGACTATCCCCTTCGCTTCGACTGGACAGCCCGCATGGTGCGGGACAGGTTGGCATCCGCCGCCTTGCGGTCGCGCTGCGCCACCGCCACGAACAGCGCATCGAGCAAGTTCAACTGCGCGATCCGCGCGGTCGCGTTCTCGCCCAGCAGGGGCGAGTTCTGCGCCGTCGAACACAGCACCACATCGGCCAGCCGCGCCAGCGGGCTGTCGGCGTAATTCGTCACCGCAATCGTCCGCGCCCCGTTCCTGCGCGCCAGCTCCAACGCCTCGATCACCGCACTGGTGGTGCCCGAATGCGAATAGGCCACCGCCACATCATCGGGCGTCAACAGCGCCGCCGACATCATCATCATATGCGCGTCGTCGAAGACCGACGTGCGAATCCCGATCCGCAGGAACTTGTGGCTCACATCCCGCGCGATCTGCGCCGATCCGCCAAGCCCGTAGAAATCGCGCTGCCTTGCCCGGTGCAAAAACTCTGCCGCCCGCTCGAACCCGTCAAGGTCGAGGATGGCAAAGGTCTCCTCCAGCGCCTGCATCGCGGTGCGAAACACCTTTTGCACCACCTCGCCCGCCGTATCCCCGGCTGAAATCTCGGAGTGAAGGCTCGCCGAATCCGACCCGTAATAGTCGATCAACCCGCTTCTGAATTCACGAAACCCCGCGAAACCCAGCTTTTTGGCGACCTTGACCACCATCGCCTCCGAAACGCCCGATCCTTCGGCCACCTCGCGCAGCGATGTCGCCTCGGTGATGTCGCGCCGGTCCAGAATGTCGGCCGCCACCTTGCCTTCCAGCGGCGTCAGGCTTGGCAGCCGCATCCTGATTTGTGGCCCGACGGCCCTCGGATCGTTCATCGTTACCCCTGCTTGCCACTCGTCGCCCGGTCAATCAGCATCGCGACGATGATGATGATACCGGTGGCAAGCAGCTGGTAGAAGGCCTGAACGTTCATCAGCGTCAATCCGTTACGCAGCGCGCCAAGGATGACGCAGCCGATCAGCGTCCCCATGATCGACCCGCGCCCGCCCATCAGTGACGCCCCGCCAATCGCCGCCGCCGCGATTGCGTCCAGCTCCCACAGCGTCCCCAGCGTGGGTTCCGCCGCCCCCAGCCGCCCGATCAATATCATCGCCGCAACCGAGGCCATCAGCCCCGAGATCATATAGGCCGCCAGTTTCGTCATCCGCACCGGAACGCCCGAAATCCGCGCCGCCTCCTCGTTGCCACCCACGGCCATGAAATACTCGCCTAGCGGCGTGCGGTTCAGGATCACCCAGCCCGCCCCCGCCAGCACCGCCACGATCAGCACGGGGTTGGGCAGCCCCAGCACCGTGCCATTGGTAAAGGCGCGAAACCCGTCGGGAATGCCGAAGATCGGCGTGCCTCCGGTAAAGATCAGCGCGCAGGCCCGAAACAGCGACAGCCCCCCCAGCGTCACGATGAACGGCTGCAAGCCCCCCCATGTGATCAGCACCCCGTTGAACAGCCCGCACCCCACCCCCACCGCCAGCGCCCCCGCCACGGCCAGCGGCACCGGCACGCCTGCCACCATCATCGCAGCCCCCAGCACCGCCGACAGCGCCGCCACCGGCCCCACCGACAGGTCTATCCCGCCCGAGATGATCACCAGCGTCATGCCCAGCGCGATGCAGGCATTGATCGAAGATTGCTGAAGAATGTTCATCAGGTTCGGCACGGTCAGGAACACCGGCGTCAGCGCCGAAAACACGACCCCGATCAGCACAAGGCCAAGCAGCGTTCCGGCATCGCGAAAGCGGATGCGGGCAAGAAAGGCGGGGCGCGCGGTGGCGGTCATGATCGGTATCCTCGGGTCAGGCGGCGGGAATGGCGGCGCGGGCGATGGCCTCTTCGGTGATCTCGCCCGCCCCCAGTTCGGCAGCGATCCGCCCCTCGCGCATCACCAGCACGCGGTCGGCAAGGCGGATCACCTCGGGCAGTTCGGACGACACGACAAGAATCGCCCGCCCCTCGCGGGCCAGCCTCTCGATCAGCCCGTAAATTTCGGCCTTGGCCCCCACGTCGATGCCGCGCGTGGGTTCGTCGAACAGGAATATCCGCGTATCGGCGGCCAGCCAGCGCCCGATGATCGCCTTTTGCTGGTTCCCGCCCGAAAAACTGCCGATGGGCCGCGACACATCCAGCGGGCGCAACTGCACATCGCGCATCAGTGCCTCGGCCCGCTCGGCCAGCACCTTGCGCCTGATGATCCCCCAGCGCGAAAAGCGCCGCATGGCGGGCAGCGCGATATTCGTCGTCACAGGCCGGTGCCGGATGATCCCGTCACGCTTGCGCTCTTCCGGCAGCAGCCCCAGCCCCGCGCGGATGCGGCGGCGCGGATCGCCCCCCGCAACCGTTACGCCCTCGACCAGAACCTCGCCCGCATCGGCAGCGTCCACCCCCGCGATCAGCCGCAGCAACTCCGTCCGCCCCGACCCGACCAGCCCCGCGATGCACAACACCTCGCCCTCGCGCAACACCAGCGACGCATCCCGCACCGCCACCCCCCGCGTCAGGCCCCGCGCTTCCAGCACCACCCGCTCGCGCACATGCGAAACATGCGCGCCATGCGCCAATTCGCGCCCCACCATCCGCTCGATCACCGATGCCACCGGCACCTCGGGCAGATCGACCCGCCCCACCAGCCGCCCGTCCCGCAGGATCGTGGCGCTCTGGCAGACGCGATACACCTCGTCCATCTTGTGCGAGACATAGATCACCGAAACCCCCTGCCGCCGCAGCCCGTCGATGATCACGACCAGCCGGTCGAATTCTTTCGGCGTCAGGCTCGATGTCGGCTCGTCCATCGCGATGATCCGCGCCTTGGCCCGCAGCGCCTTGGCGATCTCGACGATCTGGCGCTGCGCCACCCGCAGCGTCCGCACCGGCGCCGTCACGTCGATCCCGGCGTCGAGCGGCGCCAGCAACCGCCGCGCCTCGCGCTCTTGCGCCTTGCGGTCCACGAACAGCCCGCCCCCCTGCCGTAGCGACGCCCCCAGAAACATGTTCTGCGCCACGCTCAACTCCGGCACCTGCTGCAATTCCTGATGGATCATCGCGATCCCCGCCGCCTGCGCCTCGCGCGGCGACGCGATCACCCGCACAGCACCATCGATCTCGACCCGCCCCGCATCGGCACGAAACACCCCCGACAGAATGTTGAGAAGCGTCGATTTCCCCGCGCCATTCTCGCCCAGCAACCCGTGCACCTCGCCCGCCCGCACCGTCAGCGTGACACCATGCAGCACCTGCAAAGGGCCAAAGGATTTGTCGATATCGGCAAGTACAAGGCGCGGCGTCATGGGAAAACCCTGAAAAGAAAGGGCCGTCCCGCCCGAGGGAGCATCAGGCGGGACGACCGGTCAGCCCTTATTGGGCCAGCAAGGCAGCACGAAGTGCCGCGATGTCAGACGTGGCAAAGGTCTCGACGTTGTCCTTGGTCACCAGCGCCTGCGGGGTTGCGACCACACGCGGCAAAGCCTGCCCCGCCATCAGCCGCAGCGCCACTTCCATCGCCACCTCGCCGGTCAGCACCGGAAAGCTGTCCACCGTTCCGGTCAGATCGCCCGCCCGCACCGCAGCATAGGCGTCCGAAATACCGTCCGTCCCGAACACGGCAACCTGTTCGGCCTTGCCCGCGGCCTTGACCGCCTCGACCACGCCCAACGCCATGCCGTCATTGTTGGCATAGAACCCGATCAGATCGGGATATTGCTGCAATATCGTCGCCGCCGCGTTGAACGCCTCCTCGCGGCTCCAGTTCGCAGGAACCGAGGCCACGACCTCGAACTTGCCCGCCTCCGTGATGGTTTCAGTAAAGCCCGCCGTGCGCTGGCCCGCCGCATAAACCCCCGGCTGCCCCTCGATCACTGCGACCTTGCCGCCATCGGGACGGTTGGCGATGAACCAGTTGGCCACGTTCACGCCGTTGCCCTTTTGCACGTTGCCCACGTAATGCGTGGCCGAAGGGATCACTGCGTCATTCACGTTCAGCACCGGAATCCCCGCCGCCGTGGCCTTTTCCATCGCCGGAATCAGGTTGGCATCGGTCTGGGGCGAAAACAGCAGCGCGTTGAACCCTTGGCTGATCAGCGTCTCGGCAATGGCAAGCTGCCCCAACTGGTCGCCTTCGGATTGCGCCGCCTGATAGACGAACTCGATCCCCAGCTTGTCGGCCACGTTCTGGTACCCCTGCCCGAGCGACCGCCAGTATTCGTTCGTCAGCGTCTTCGACACGCCGCCCACCTTGGTCCCCGCCGGAACCGCCGGCATCGCGCCGAACTTGGCCTCAAGCTCCGACCAATCCATCCGGTCAGGTTCGGCGTCCGAATTCAGCGGCGCAAGGTCTTGCGCCAGACCCATTCCGACCGTCAGCGCCAGCGCCGCGACGGCAAGGCCGCCCTTCAGAAAATGTTGCATGGTTTCCTCCCTTTCAACACGATTTCAGTTGGTTCCGTAAAGTTCACCCCGTCGATATATCCCCCGACAAGGCCAGTTGCGCGATCTCTTGCGCCGTCACCGGATCATGGCGCGCCTTGGCGTCGGCCAGCCGGTTATCCCCCTCCATCCGCCCGACCGCCGCCAGCATCCGCCGCACGGTGCGGATGTTGGCCGCACATTCGGCCACGGGGTCTAACCCCGATGCATCTGGAAACGTGTCGAAATAGATCGCCCCGTCGAACCCGCCGCGCTTGACCTCGGCCAGCAGTTCCAGCGTGGCCTGCCCGTGCACGGCCCCCACCATCAAGCCGTCATCCCGCTTGGCATAGCCGTCGTTCAGGTGCAGCCCCAACAGGCGCGACCGCCGCATCACCATCGCCGCCGCATTGGCAGGCTGCTCGTCGGCATAAAGCGCATGGGCGAAATCGATGGTCACGCCCAGGTTGTCCGCCCCCGCCTCGTCGATGGCCAGAAGCGTCGTCGCCGCATCGCGCAACAGGCTGTAACTCCTCGGCTCGTTGGGCTTGTACTCGATCGACACCAGACAGTCCGGATCATGTGCCGCCACCTCGGCGATGCCCTCCACCTCGTCGGCCCACAACCTTTGATAGTCGCATTGAAAGGCGTAATCGAACCCGTCCTGCCCCAGCCACAGCGTCATCATCGGCGCGCCCATCGCCCGTGCCGCATCGATCCCGCGCTTGGTCAGATCGATCGCCTCGCGCCGAACCGCGCGGTCGGGGTTGGTGAACGCCCCCCGCTTGAAGGCCGGATTGGTATAGTAGCGCATCGCCAGCCCGCTGATCGCCAGCCCGCAACCGGCCACCATCGCCGCCACTTCGGCAGGCTTCGCCCCCACATGGTCGGGATAGTTCAGATCAAGCTCGGTCAAGCCCGGAACCGTCGCGGCCCGCGCAATCATCTGCGCCAGCGAAGGCTTTTCCACCTGCCCCGGCCAATAGCCATGCGCCGCCGAAGCGAAGGAATTGATACGGGTGGCAAAGCGCGATCCAAGCATGTGATTCTCCTTACATCACAGCTTTTCATAAATTCGTAAAGTATCAACCCGAAATTCTCGCCTCGGCAAAGCCCGGCCCAGACCTGGCCCAAGCCCGCCGCCCGGAAAGCCCTCATCGCCCGATCCCGCCCCCCACTGCGGGAACCCCGTCCCCGCCAAACCCCTTTCAACCCCGACCGGCCGCTCGGGACCGCCACCCTACGCGACCTCCCCGTAAGGACCGCCCGCATGACCCTGCCCCGCCACGAATACCGCACGGGTAACCCCACAGGCGACCCAACCCTGTGGCGACTGTTGCGGATCACCCTCGGCCCGCTCGTCTGGGCGCTGCACCTGATGGTCAGCTACGCCGCCGCCGCGATCTGGTGCGCCAAGATCTGGTGCGCCGAGATCTGGTGCGCCGAGATCTGGTGCGCCGAGATCTGGTGCGCCGAGTCTGGCACCAGCGTGATCGACCCGCTTCTCACCGCACTCCTGACCATCAGCGCGACAGCCCTCGCGCTGCTTGCGGCGCTTGGCTGGACCTTCTGGCGGCAATACCGCAACGACGCAAACGAAGACCGGCCGACCGACCGCAGCCGCTACCGCTTCCTCGGCCATGTCGCGCTCCTGCTCACCCTCGTCTCGGCAATCGGCGTGGTCTATGACACCCTGCCCGCCGTCTTTGCGGGAACCTGCCGGTGAAGCCCCGCCTCGTCCTTGCCGCCGCCTGCACGCTCGCCCTCGCGGCCACGCTTCCCCCGCTGCTGCCCGCCTTTCCTGCCCATATGCTGCGCCACATGCTGCTCGTCGCGGTTTCGGCCCCGCTTCTGGTGCTGGCCTTCCCCGATCCGCTGATCCGCCTTGCCCCACCTGTGGCAATCGGCTGCCTGATCGAGTTCGCAACCGTCTGGGGCTGGCATCTCCCCGCCCTCCACGCCGCCGCACGAAGCGGAACACCCGCCCTCGCCTTGGCCGAGCAAGCCTCCTTCCTCGCCGCAGGCATCGCCGTCTGGGCCGCCGCACTCCGCCCCGGTCAAGCGGTCGCAGGCGCGGCGGGCCTGTCCGTCACCTCGATGCACATGACGCTGCTTGGCGCGCTGTTCATCCTGTCGCCCCGCGATCTTTACGCCGGTTGGTGCGGCATGCCTCCCGACATCACCGCGCAATCGCTGGGCGGCCTGACGATGCTGGCTATCGGCATGCCCGCCTATCTGGCAGGCGGGGTCTGGCTCTTGTCCCGCGCCCTGCAAGACAGCGCGCCACGGCCCGCACCATGAACCGCGTCCTTGCAACCCTTGCCGTCCTCGCAGCCCTCGGCACCGCCGCCGCAGCTGCGACCATCGGTTTCGGGCTTTACAACGTCTCGGCGCGGCAGGGCCATCTCGCCCCCGTCGCATGGGCCTTGCACACCACCTTCCGCCACAGCGCGAAACTCCGCGCCCCGCCGCAATCCGCAGTCCCGCCCCTTACCGACGACATGGCCGCCCTCGGCGCGCGCCACTACGACCGCGCCTGCCGCACCTGCCACGGCACGCCCGGCACCGCCGCAAGCGCCACGATCCGCGCCATGGTCCCGCCCCCGCCGCCCATCCTGCAAGCGGTAGCAGACCACCCCCCGAACCAGCTTTACTGGATCGTCCACGAAGGCATCAAGATGACCGCAATGCCCCCTTGGCCCGCCCCGCGCAAGGACGAGGCGTGGAGCATCGCAGCCTTCCTGACCCGCCTGCGCGACGGCATGACCCCGCAGGAATACACCGCCCTCACCGCCCCGCCAGAAACTCCGCCCGACGCGCCACGGGGCTTTGCCTATTGCGCCGGATGCCACGGCGCGAACGGCCGGTCCGAAAACCCGCTGATCCCCCGCCTCGACCTGCAAGATGCCGCCTACCTGACCCGCTCGCTGCAAGCCTATGCCGATGGCCAGCGCCAAAGCGGCTTCATGGCCGAGGCCGCAACCTCTATCCCTGCCACCTCGCTCGCCGATCTTGCCGCGTATTTCGCCAGCCTGCCTACGGCCGATACCGGCCAAAGCGTCGATCCCGGCCTCGCTGCCAAGGGGGCCGCCCTCGCCCAAGGCCAGACCGCCAGCCCCGACGTTCCCGCCTGCGTCGCCTGCCACGGCCCCCGCCAAACCGACGCCAACCGCCGCCTCATCGGCCCCGACCTCGCCGGACAATACCCCGCCTATCTCGAAGCCCAGCTCCGCCTCTGGCGCGATGGCAACCGCGGCGGCGGACCAAAGTCGAACCTCATGGCCAAAGCCGCCCGCAGCCTGACCGATGACCAGATCGAAGCCCTCGCCGCATGGTTCGCAGGGTTGCAACCCTCGACCACCGGACCGGCCAAAAGGACCGGACCGACCGCGACCATAACCACCCCCTAGCCTGTAGCGACCGACGCAAACGCGCCGAAGCGGCGCTATCGCGCTTCGGCGCGTTCCCCGCTGCAAGAGCCTTGGGGACAACGCAAGTCGCTGCGTAACGTGACCTTCGGCCCCCGTAAGGTATGGCCGCTATGCGCCGATGCGCCGCCAGATCGGGCAGGATGTGCAAAACCACACAAGCAACCGCGACCCCGCCCACCCCCGAAAGGCAGATGCTGCGCGGCACGCTGCCCGGAAACCGCAAGCGCCCGATGGTCACATGGATCAGCGCAAAGCCAAGCGCGAATAGTCCGGTCGACGGCGTCTTCCGCCCCGAACCCGGACCACGCCCCCGAGGTCCCGCACCCTACGCGGTCCCGCGCTTGTGATTGCTTTTTCAGGGAAATCCGACCGAAAACCGGAACCCATCCCGTCACCGCGCGTCTAGTCAATAAGCCGACACCGGAGAAGCCGACATGCCCACAAGATCCGTCCCGTCAGCCGCCGCGATCGGTGGCCGACCCATCCACGCCATTCTGGTGCCCTTTCCGATAGCCTGTTTCGTCCTGACGCTGGCCGTCGACATCGCCTATTGGCAGACCGGAACCCTGATGTGGCAGCGCTTCGCCGAATGGCTGCTCTTCGCGGGGCTCGTCACCGGCGGGCTCGCCGCGCTTGCGGGGCTGATCGACGCGATAGCCCGCCGCCCCCTGCGCCAGTCGCACCACACCTGGGTCCATGGCATCGGCAACGTGATCGTGCTTCTCCTCGCCTTCTTCAACAGCCTCGTGCACGCCCGCGACGGCTGGACGGGGGTCGTCCCCTGGGGCCTTGGCCTATCGGCCGCAACCGTCCTCGTCCTTCTTGTCACGGGCTGGATAGGCCTTGGCATGGTGTTCCGCCACGGCGCAGGAGTGTCCGACCATGATTGACCGCATCTCGCTTGCCACCGCCCTTCTGGCGCTCTCGGCCCTTTGCGCCACCGCGCAGGATTTCGACCCCGCCAGCCAGATCGGCCCCGATCCGCGCCTGCCCGACCCGCAAATGGCCCTGATGCCCGACCTCCGCGTGGCCGAGGTGACTGGCTGGGCCAAGGACGAAACCCCCACCGTCCCCGAGGGCCTTTCGATCACCGCCTATGCGACCGATCTGGTAAACCCGCGCCGCGTCTACACCCTGCCCAACGGCGACGTTCTGGTGGTTCAGGCGCGCGGCCCGCAGGGCGAACCCGTCTCGCGCCCAAAAGACATCATCCGCGGCTGGATCATGTCCATCGCCCACGGCTCGGGCGGCGGGCCGACCGGGGAAAGCAACCTCATCACCCTGCTGCGCGACACCGACCGCGATGGCACCGTCGACGAACGCTCCGACCTGCTGACAGGGCTGAATTCACCCTTCGGCGTGGTCTTCGCCGATGACACGCTCTATGTCGCGGCAACCGATGCGATCCTCGCCTATCCCTACCAACTGGGCCAGACCACGATCACCGCCCCGCCGACCATCCTTACCCCCCTCCCCGGCGGCCCGATCAACCACCACTGGACCAAAGATCTCACCCTCAGCCCCGACCGGAAATACCTCTTCGCTTCGGTCGGGTCGAACTCGAACATCCTCGAAAACGGGCTCGAGGCCGAAAAGGGCCGTGCCGCGATCTGGATCGTCGACCGCCAGACCGGCGCCGCCCGCGTCTTCGCCTCGGGGCTGCGCAATCCGAACGGGCTGACCATCAACCCCGAAACCGGCGAACTCTGGACCGTGGTGAACGAACGCGACGAACTCGGCCCCAACCTCGTGCCCGACTACATGACCTCGGTGAAAGAAGGCGCCTTCTACGGCTGGCCGTGGAGCTATTACGGCCAGCACGTCGACCCCCGCGTCTACCCCGAACGCCCCGACATGGTAAAAGCCGCCATCCCGCCCGACTATGCCCTGTCCAGCCACGTCGCACCCTTGGGCATGGTGTTCTCCTACGCCTCCGCCCTGCCCGAGCAATGGCGCAGCGGCGCTTTCGTAGGCGAACACGGCAGTTGGAACCGCGATGTCTACAACGGCTACCGCGTGGTCTATATCCCCTTCAAGAACGGCAAGCCCGACGGCATCGCGCAAGAGGTCGTCGGCGGATTCGTGGCCGATGACAAGGCCCGTGGCCGCCCCGTAGGGCTGGGCATCGACGGTACGGGCGCACTCCTCGTGGCCGATGACGCAGGCAATACCGTCTGGCGCATCGCCGCCGCCGACGGAACGATCTCGCCCGAACCGATGGGCACCGACCAAGCCGCATCCGCCCCCGCGCAGGGGCAACAAGGCACGGACCAGATCGCTGGCCAGACCGCTGGCCAAACTGGCACTCAGCCCCCCGAACCCACAATGTCCGCCCCATCCCCTGCCACCGGCGAACCGGCGCAGACCGAAATCGCCCCCGCAACGCTGCCAAAATCCGAACCTGCGCCCGCTGACCAACCCTGAACCGGCGCGACCGTCCCTCTCGTCGCTGCACCTTTGCCGGAACCACCTGTCCGCCAACTGGTTTGGTTGTATGGAAACCCCCCAACACCGCTTGCGGAACCTCGAACTCCAACGGCAGGCCCTCGCCGATTTCGGCCTCTATGCCTTCCGCAGCGAAGACCTCGACAAAACCCTTCGCCTCGCAAGCGAACGGGTCTCGGTGGCGATGGGAGTTCCCCTCGTCAAGGTGCTCGAACACCTGCCCGACCGTGGCGCGATGCTGTTTCGCAGCGGTGTGAACTGGCAGCCCGGCACAGTCGGCGTCGCGACCATCCCGGATGCAGAACGCTCGCCCGGCGGTTTTGCGCTGCGCTCGGACCGCCCCGTCGTCTCGCCCGACATCAGGACCGAACACCGGTTCGAAATGCCCGAAATCCTGGTCCGCCACGGCGTCCGCAGCATGGTCAATGTCATCATCGTCGGCCCCGACCGCCCCTTCGGCGTGCTCGAGGTGGACGCCACCGAACCCCGGAATTTCAGCCCGGACGACGTGGCCTTCCTGCAAAGCTACGCAAACCTGCTGGCCGCCGCCATCGAACGCCTGAAAATCCACGCACAACTGCGCCAATCCGCACAAGAGCAGACGGTGCTGGCACGCGAACTCGGCCACAGGGCGCGCAATCTTCTGGGGCTGATCCGCGCGCTTGCCTCGCAGACCTCGGTGACCGGACGCAGCGCCACCGAATTCCGCGATGCCTTCATCGGCCGCCTGCGCGCCCTCTCCGTCGCCGAAAGCGCGGTCTTCGAAACCAGCGGCGAACATGTCGACCTCGGCACGATGGTGCGCGACATCCTCGCCCCCTTCGACGTGCAAGGTGGCGACCGCATCAGTCTCGAGGGCGCGCCTGTGCCCCTCGCCGCCCGACAGGCCCGCATGTTCGGCCTCGCCTTGCACGAACTCGCCACCAACGCCGTCAAATACGGCGCCCTCGGCCAGCCCACCGGACAGGTGCGCGTCGACTGGTCAACGCATCGCAGCGCAACCCGATGCGACATCCGCGTGGTCTGGCACGAAACCGGCGGCCCGCAGGTCGCGCCGCCAGACCGCCAAGGCTTCGGCAGCAGGCTCTTGCAAGAGGTCGTCGCAAACGAACTGCAAGGCGAGGCGACACTCGCCTTCAACCCCGGCGGAGTGCACTATTCCCTGACCTTCCCCTGTTGCGATCAGGGGGAGATCTCCGTTGACAGTTGATACCCTCGCAGGCCGCTGCGTGCTTGTCGTCGAAGACGAAAGCCTGATTGCGATGGACCTGCAATCCACGCTCGAATCCTGGGGCTGCATCGTTCTCGGTCCCTTCGCCAGCGCCAAGGCGACCCTGTTGGCCATGGCGACCGGCCTGCCCGATACCGCCGTGCTCGATGTCCATATCCGCGACGGAACATCCGAACCCGTGGCCGGAGCCTTGCTGAAGACCGGCACAGGTTTCGTGGTCCTCACCGCATTCCGCGCCCGCGACATGACCGGTGCGCTCAAGACGGGCCGGCTCATCCGCAAACCGCTCGACCCGGCCAGACTGCACCGCGAACTCGAAGCCTGCCTGCCACTGGCCTAAAGCTGCCACAGCCCCGCAACAGCCCCGCCAAAGCCCACCCCCCGCGCCGCAGCGCAGCGCAGGATTCGGAACGAAATTCATCCGATCGCCCGGCCCCGCCTTCCGCGCGAAACACCATCCGCGAAAATCCGCCGGTCCGGAACATTGTTCTGCAACATTCGTAAACTTCAGAACCCTCTGCCCGCGGCTTTGCGCTATGGTATCCACACTGAAATGTCGGAGCGCACTGCCATGCGAAAGACCCAACTCCTCGGCCCCTCGCAACAGGGGGCTTCCAGCCGTCCGGTATTCTCGACCGCAAACTGGGCACCGATCACCCTTTTCGCGCTCGCCTATGTCGCCATCCTCGGCGTGCTTTTCGCGCCCGAAGGCTACTTCAACGGCGAAGAACCGGCGACCCTCGCCGCCGACTGATCCTCAGTCATGCCCCGCCACCGCGTGGGGCACATAAGGCGCCTCCAGCAGCGCCACCTGTTCGGGCGTCAGCACCAAGGACAGCCCGCCCAGCGCATCGGTCAACTGCGCCATCCGGCTGACCCCGATGATCGGCGCGGTCACACCCGCCTTTTGCCGCACCCAAGCCAGCGCCACCTGCGCCATGGACCGCCCGACTTCCGCCGCCACCGCTTCGACCGTATCCACCACACGGCGGTCGGCATCGGTGGTGCGGTCGTAAAGCACCCGCATATAGGCATCCGTCCCGCTTCGCACCGTCACCGCGCCCCAGGGCCGCGCCAGCCGCCCCCGCGCGATGGGCGACCACGGAATCATCCCCACCCCCTGATCCAGACACAGCGGCACCATTTCGCGCTCTTCCTCGCGGTAAATCAGGTTGATCTGGTTCTGCATGCTCACAAAGGGCGACCAGCCATTCGCCCGCGCCACCTCCTGCGCCTTGGCAAACTGCCACGCATACATGCTCGACGCCCCCAGATACCGCGCCTTGCCCGCCCGCACCACATCGTGCAACGCCTCCATCGTCTCGGCAATCGGCGTATCCGGGTCCCAGCGGTGGATCTGGTACAGGTCCACATGATCCGTCTTCAGCCGCCGCAGGCTCGCGTCGATGTTGTGCAGGATTGCCCGCCGTGACAGGCCCGCCATATGCGGCTCGGCCTCCATCACCCCGTGCACCTTGGTCGCCAATACGATCTCGTCGCGCCGCGCGATGGTCCAAAGGTAATCGCCCAATATCTCCTCCGACGATCCGTCCGAATAGACATTCGCCGTATCGAGGAAGGTGATCCCCGCCTCGACCGCCGCCCGTATCAGCGGGCGGCTCTCCTCGACCCCCAGCGTCCACGGATGCCCGCCCCGCGCAGGCTCGCCATAGGTCATGCAGCCCAGACACAGCTCCGACACCTGCAACCCCGACGCCCCCAACCGCTTCATCCGCATCGCACCCTCCCGCATTTGCCACACCACACTATTGCTGTGTCATCCCACCGCAAGCCCCGCTTGCCGCACCCCGCGCCCTCGTCTAATCAGGGGGCCAACCAAAGCAGGCAGACCATGCGCATCCTTGTGACCAATGACGACGGCATCAACGCTCCGGGGCTTCAGGTCCTCGAGGAAATCGCGCATGCCATCGCGGGACCACAGGGCGAGGTCTGGGTCGTCGCCCCCGCGTTCGAGCAATCGGGCGTCGGCCATTGCATCAGCTACACCCACCCGATGATGATCATGAAACTCGGCCCCCGCCGCTTTGCCACCGAGGGCAGCCCCGCCGATTGCGTGCTCGCGGGCCTGTTTGACGTGCTCGACGGCGCCCGCCCCGATCTGGTGCTTTCGGGCGTCAACCGCGGCAACAACTCGGCCGAGAACGTGCTTTACTCCGGCACAATCGGCGGCGCGATGGAAGCAGCCCTCCAAGGCATCCCCGCCATCGCGCTCTCGCAATTCTTCGGCCCCGAAATGGACGGCCTGTCCGACCCGTTCGAAGCCGCCCGTACCCACGGCCCCAAACTCGTGCGCGACCTGCTCGATCACGGCATCTGGACCAACGACGACTACCGCACCTTCTACAACGTCAACTTCCCGCCCCTGCCCGCCGCCCGCGTCAAAGGCACCCGCGTCGCCGCGCAAGGTTTCCGCCGCGACACCGGCTTTGGCGTGGAACCGCACCAGTCACCGTCGGGCAAGAAATTCCTCTGGATCAAGGGTGGCCCGCAGCAAACCCCCACGCTTCCGGGCACCGACGCTGCGGTAAACCTCGAAGGTTACATCTCTGTCACCCCCATGCGCGCCGACCTGACCGCACATGACCTTCTGGCCGACCTCTCGGCGCGGCTCGCATGACAAACGGGCCGCGGGACTTCGACGACGAAGGCTCCGCTGCGACACGCAAGATGCGCTTTCTTTACGCCCTCCGCTCGCGTGGTGTCACCGATACCCGCGTCCTGACCGCCATGGAACAGACCGACCGCGGCCTTTTCGTGCGCGGCGTCTTTTCCGACCGCGCCTATGAAGACATGCCCCTTCCCATCGCCTGCGGCCAGACCATCAGCCAACCCTCCATCGTCGGGCTGATGACACAGGCGCTCAACGTCCAGCCCCGCGACAAGGTGCTCGAAGTCGGCACAGGCTCGGGCTATCAGGCCGCGATTCTGTCGCACCTCGCCCGCCGCGTCTACACCGTCGACCGCCACCGACGCCTCGTGCGCGAAGCCTCCGAAGTCTTCGCCCGCCTCGATCTGACCAACATCACCGCCATCACCTCGGACGGCAGCTTCGGCCTGCCCGACCAGGCCCCGTTTGACCGCATCATCGTGACCGCCGCCGCCGAAGACCCGCCCGGCCCCCTCTTGGCGCAACTCAAGGTTGGCGGTATCATGGTGTTGCCCGTCGGGCAGTCGGATACGGTGCAAAGCCTGATCAAGGTGACGCGGCTCGAAACCGGCTATCATTATGACGAACTTCGCCCCGTCCGCTTCGTCCCTCTGGTCGAAGGGCTCGGGACGGAATAGACGATAACCAGATCAGGCCGGGACCAACCCGGACCGAAAGCAAAGGGCAGAGCAATGACCACGCAGACGCTGCGCAGTTTCCGCACCACCACCCTGATGCTTGGCACCTGCGCCACGCTGGCAGCCTGTTCGGGCGGGGGAACGAACCCGCTCGACAACCTCGACTGGGATTTGCGCGGCGGTCAGGCCATGACCACCGCCGATGCCGCCCGCGGCGTCACCGCAGCCCGCCCCGCGCCGGATGCGCGCGGCGTCATCTCCTACCCCGGCTATCAGGTCGCGGTCGCCCGCAGGGGTGATACCGCCGCCTCGGTCGCAGCCCGCATCGGCCTGTCGCCGCAAGAACTCGCCAGCTACAACGCGATAGACGCGGGCGCGCCCCTGCGCGACGGCGAAGTGCTCGCCCTGCCGCGCCGCGTCGAAGGCGGCGGCTTCGCTGCGGGCACCGCGATCGGCGGCGGCACCGTGGCCAGCGCCCCCATCGCCTCGCCCGGCATGGCCCGCCCCGGCGCGGTCGATGTCTCCTCCATCGCCACGACCGCACTCGACCGCGTGGGCACAAGCCCCGCCGCCGCCCCCGCAGCAGCGGCCCCTGCAACCGCCCCCGCCGCCACCACGCCCAGCGGCGAATCCCCGACCCGCCATCAGGTCAAACGCGGCGAAACCGCCTTCTCCATCGCCCGCACTTACGGCGTCTCGGCCCGCGCCTTGGCCGATTGGAACGGCCTCGGCGCCGACCTCGATGTGCGCGAAGGCCAGTACCTGATGATCCCCACCCCGACCGGCGCCCCCCTGCCGGACGAGGCACCCGCCCAATCCGCCGCTCCCAAACCCGTGGCCACCTCTGCCCCCGGCGCAGGCACGCCCACCCCCACCCCGCCCTCGGCCAAGAAACCGCTCCCCGCCGAAACCCCGAAAACCGCTGCCGAAATCGCCGCCGAAGCCCCGCCTTCGCCCGACTTGGGCACAGAACGCACAGCGTCGTCCTCGGCCCAATTCGTCATGCCGGTTTCGGGCAACATCATCCGCCCCTATGCCCCGAAAAAGAACGAAGGCATCGACATCGCCGCCCCCGCAGGCACGCCCGTCAAGGCGGCCGCCGCAGGCACCGTCGCCGCGATCACCCAAGACACCGAACAAACCCCCATCGTCGTCATCCGCCACGAAGGCGGCCTTCTGACCGTCTACGCAGGCGTCGCGGGCATCACCGTGAAAAAGGGCGACAAAGTCGCGCGCGGGCAAGCAATCGCAACCGTCCGATCCGGCAACCCCGCCTTCCTGCATTTCGAGGTGCGCCAAGGCGTCAACAGCACCGACCCGATGCCCTACCTGCAATAGGCGCAGGCCCCCTCAGCCCGCCCCCTCAGCCCGCCCCCTTGTCAGCCCGCACCCTGTGGCTTTCACGCTGGCGAAAATATCCTCGGGGTGAATTGGCCGGCACGGCCAAGAGGGGGGCGAGCCCCCCTCCCCCGTCACATCAGCCCAGCTTGCTCACCAGCACCTTGTCGATGCGCCGGTCGTCCAGATCGATCACTTCAAAGCGCAGCCCTTCGGCCTCGACCGCCTCGCCCAAGCTTGGCAACCGGCCGAATATGTTCAACACCAGCCCCGCCACCGTCTCGTAGCCCCCGACCATCTCGCGCGGCAGGCCCAGACGGTCGCAGAACTCGTCCGCAGGCATCCAGCCCGATACCAGCAGCGACCCGTCCGCGCGCTCGACCAGCGCCGGCTCCTCGGCGGTCTGCGCCGCCACGGTTCCTGTGATGGCCTCCAGAATATCGCCCGAGGTGATGATCCCCTCGAAATGCCCGTATTCGTCGTAGACCAGCGCAAGGTGATGGTCCGACCCCTGCAGGATTTCCATCACATCCAGCGCATCGGCCATGTCCGACACCACAGGCACATCGCGCAGCAGCTTCTTCGGATCCACCGCCTCGCGCCGCGACAGCGCGTTGAACGCATCGGCAAGCGTGATGATCCCGACCACCTCGCCGCTCTCGCGGCTTTGCACCGGCATCCGCGGCCGCGCCACCCGCCGGATCGCCGCCACCGTCTCGGCAGGCGTCGCCTCGAGGTCCAGCATCTCGACCTCGTGGCGCGGCGTCATCAGGGCGCGGGCCGACCGGTCGGCCAGCCGCATCACCCCCGCCATCATCTCGCGCTCTTCCGGCTCGATCAGCCCTTCCTCATGCGCCTCGGACAAGAGCGTATGCACCTCCTCCTCGGTCACCTTGGCCTGGCTTGCCCCCGCCTGCCCCATGGCCCAAAGGATCAGCCGCCCCGAATGCTCCAGCACCCAGACGACAGGCGCCGCCAGCTTCGACAGCACCAGCATCGCAGGCGCCATGCGGATGGCGATGCCCTCGGCATTCTTCAACGCCAGTTGCTTCGGCACCAGCTCGCCAACGATCAGCGACAGATAGGTCAGGATCAGCACCACCCCGCCCACGCCAAAGGTGTTTGCCGTCTCGCGTGCCATCCCCTGCACCGCCAGCCAGTCCGACAGCCTCGCCCCCAGCGTCGCGCCCGAAAACGCCCCCGACAGCACGCCAACCGCCGTGATCCCGATCTGCACCGTCGACAGGAACCGCCCCGGCTGCTCGGCCAGCCGCAAGGCGGCACCCGCCCCCAGCGATTTCCCCTCGAGCGACCGCAACCGCGCAGGACGCGCCGAAACGATGGCCATTTCCGACATGGACAACACCCCGTTCACGATGATCAGGGCAACGACAATAAGGATTTCGGTAAACATGGGGTCCAAGGGCCAGAGGAAGCGCCAAGGCTAATCACCCAAGCCCCCGCTCGCAAGGCCCAGCCTGCCCCACCCCGATTTTTCTGCGAAAAATCCCGCCCCTGCTGCATGGCCTGCGCCCTGCACCGCCCGCGAGCGGGGGGCCAGCCCCCCATCGGCCTGCGGCCTCATCCCCCCGGGATATTTGAGCCAGCGTGAAAAGAAAGTCAGAGACAATGGCGATCCGGGGGATCCAAACGCCGCTTCCCGACAGATTGCGACTCCGAACACCTAAAACGGTGGCGCCTGATCGAGAATTTCTTCGGAACATTCGAAGAATTTCAAGCAATCGCAACACGTTGCTGCAAGATAGTCAGTCGCCGCCGGAGAACGTCAACAGGCCCGCTCCCGACAGTGCCTTTCGAACACCACTTGGCATCGAACGCCCGATTGTCGAGGAATTTGGCCAGAGGTTAACCCTTCGGGCAGCACCGCTGTGCCACGAAGGTCACGGGCTTGCCCAAGCAGCGGGCGAAAGTCGATCGGGGGGCCGGGCACATCTTTCAGCGCCATGATCCTCGTCGTCACCCATCGCAAGAGCGTCCGATGGCATGGCAGCGGATGCCCCGTTTGCGCCCTGTCCATGCCAGTGGACCTTGGCGATACTGCCGCAGGCGATGGTCTATTCGAAATCGGCAGCTTCGGCAAAGGCTCGGGACAAGGCAGTGCCGGGCGCTGACAGCCCATTGCGTCCCGGTCGTGCGGAATCAAGGCCTCGCCCATTTGGTGACCCTGATTCACCCGACAACCGATAGGAAACGCCTCGAACGCCCGCAGTCTCCGGCCCGTCGTCAAATCAGGGGCGCGCCGGCCCTGATTTTTCGCAGAAAAATCGTTGGGCCACAGGTCTGAAAATCCGTCAGCCGGACACCCGCACCCCTTCGCGCGCGGCGAGGTCGCAAAAGAACTGCCAGGCCACACGGCCCGACCGCCCGCCCCGCGTCGCCTGCCATTCGATCGCCTCGGCCCGCAACCGCGCCGCCTCGACCGCCACCCCATGCGCCGCGCAATAGCCGTCGATCATCGCCAGATATTCGTCCTGCGAACAGGGATGGAAGCCCAGCCACAACCCGAAGCGGTCAGACAGCGATACCTTTTCCTCGACCGCTTCCGTCGAATGGATCGCCGCCTGCGTCTCGTTCTCGATCATGTCGCGCGGCATCAGGTGCCGCCGGTTCGACGTGGCGTAGAACAGCACGTTATCGGGCCGCCCCTCGATCCCGCCGTCCAGCACCGCCTTCAGGCTTTTGTAATGCTGGTCGTCATGGCTGAACGACAGGTCGTCGCAAAACAGGATGAACCGCGCGCCCGACTTCGCCCCCGCCCCGCGCAGCACGGCCAACAGCCGCCCCACGCTCGGCAGATCCTCGCGGCTCAACTCGACGATCTTCAGATCATGCCCCTCGGCCCGCACGGCGGCATGCACCGATTTGACGAGCGAGGATTTCCCCATCCCGCGCGCGCCCCACAAGAGCGCGTTGTTCGCAGGCAACCCCGCCGCGAAATGCCGCGTGTTCTCCAAAAGCGTATCACGCGACCGGTTCACCCCCACCAGCAGCGACAGGTCCACGCGAGCGACCCGCGCCACAGGCTCCAGCCGGTCAGGGCCGGTATGCCAGACAAAAGCCTCGGCACCGAAATCCGGAGCGGCCAAAGGCGCCGGAGCCATCCGCTCCAGCGCCCCCGCAATGCGTTCGAGCAAAGCCTTCAAACCGCGTCTTCCTCGTCCTCGTCGACCCAGGTTCCATCGGCGCGCATCTGCTTTTCGCGCGCTCTTTCGATCCGGCGGATCAGGAACACCGACACTTCGTAAAGCGGATAGATCGCCGCAAACAGGATGATCTGGCTGATCACGTCTGGAGGCGTCGCCACGGCGGCTAGGATCAAGATCGCGACCACGGCGTATTTCCGCATCGCCGACAGGCCCTTCGATCCCACCAGCCCGGCCTTGCCAAGCAGCGTCAGCAAGACAGGCAACTGGAAGCACAGCCCGAAGGACAGGATGAATTTCATCGTCACGCCCAGATATTCCTGCGCCGACCCCTGAAACACGATCCCCGGAACGCTCGCCACTTCCTTCAAGGCGCCAACCGCGTCCTTCACCGGTTCCGTCGCGGGCGCCGAAGCGCTGAACTGCTGGAACCCGAGAAAGAAGTTGAACGCCATCGGCAAGACGACGAAATAGGCGAATGCCGCGCCGAAGAAGAACATGATCGGCGAGGCGATCAGAAACGGAAAGAGCGCGCTCTGCTCCGACCTGTAAAGCCCCGGCGCCACGAAGCGCCACAGATGATAGGCGATCACCGGAAAGGCCAGCACCAGCCCCCCGAACAGCGAGATGTTGATGGCGACGAAAAAGCCTTCCTGCGGCGAGATCAGCACAAGCTGGCAATTCTGCCCCATGCTTTCCAGCACTTTGCAGATCGGCCGCGACAGGAAGTTGAACACCTGCATGGCAAAGGGATAGACCGCGAACAACGCAAGGCAAAAGGCGGCAGCCGACCACATCAGCCGATTTCGCAGCTCGGCAAGATGCTCGATCAGCGGGGCCGAACTGTCTTCGATTTGATCGGTCTTGGTCATTCGTCACTCTTCTTGCGTCTGACCGGCGGCTTTCGCGCCGGTTTGGCAGCTTCTGCTGCAGGCTCGGCAATTCCGGCCGACTCGGCCTTCTTCGCACGGCTGCGCGGCTGCGGCGCAGGTGCAGCAGCACTTTCGTCGGCCATTCTGACTGCCGCAGCCTCGGCGTCGGCCTTGGCCCGCGCGGCAAAGGTTGCACTTGCCGAAGCCGCAGCCTTGGCCTGCAATTCATGTGCCTTGGCCCGCGCTGCGGCAGCATCGGCTGCCCGCTTTTCGGCCAGTGCCTTCGTTTCCGGTCCGGGTTCGGACGCATCCGCCGTTGAGCCGGTCGCCGCCGCATCCGTCGCGGCAGCCGCCGCAGGAGCCGCAGCCACAGCCGGTTTCAAAACCGATTTCGGATCCCAGTTCTCGAACTTCCGCGCCGCATCCTCCAGCGCGTTGATCCCGAACCCCGCCGGATTGGTCGCGGCATTGATCCCCGCCTTGACCCCGCTCAGGTCCTTGCGGACATCGTCAAGCCCCGACGATTTCGCCGCATCGTCCATCGCGCGTTGAAATTCCCGCGCCATGCCCCGCGCCTTGGCGGTGAACCGCCCCAGCGCGTGGAACATCCGCGGCAGGTCTTTCGGCCCTACGAAAATCAGCGCGACGACCCCGATCAGGACCAGTTCGCTCCAGCCGATATCAAGCATCTCTCAGCCCTTCCTTGCCCGTGTTCAGGCGCAAGGCCGCACTCAGACCTTGTCCTGCTCGGTCGTCGTCGCTGCGGGCGTCACGTCGCGGGCGGCCTCGACTGCCGCTGCGGCAGCAGCTGCGGCCTCTGCACCCTCGTCCTTGACGCCGCGCTTGAAGGCGGTGATGCCCTTGCCGACTTCGCCCATCAGGCTCGATACCTTGCCACGACCGAACAGGATCAGCACGACGGCTGCGATGATGATGATTTCCATAGGTCCAAATCGTCCCATGTTGTTCTCCTTGACTGTTGCCGCCCGCGCCAACCGCGCCGCGACTCTGTAGTTCTGCCTGCATTTATGACCAAGCCGCCGCCGCCGGAAAGCACCTATTCCCCGCTTTCCCCGCGCAACTGACAGTTATATGTCAGTAGGCGGCACCGCTGGCCGCTACCCGCCCGATGCCGAGCCGAAGGAACCCCGCAATGACCCGCGACGACCGCATGTTCGACCTCATCCAGATCCTGCGCGACGGGCGTTTGCATACCGCAGCCGAACTGGCCGCGAAAATGCGCGTTTCGACCCGCACGATCTGGCGCGACATGGCCGTGATGTCAGGCTCGGGCCTGCCGGTCGAGGGCGAACGGGGCTTGGGCTACATCCTGCGCTCACCGCTCCTGCTGCCCCCCACGCTGATGACGCAGGACGAGCTTGACGCGCTGGTCGAGGGCCTGACCGCCGTGTCCAGCGCCGAAGGCCCCCGCGCCCGCGCCGCCCGCACCCTGCTGGCCAAGGTCGCAACCCTGATGCCGCAAGCGGGGATTGACGAACGGGTGGGCTGAAAAGCCGAACGAGGGGCAAAGGCCCCCCGCTACCGCCCCACCCCGAACACAAAACACCTGTCGCGCCGGATCATCAGCCACAGCGCGGTGCCTGTCTTGGGCAGGAACACCCCCGGCACGCTGGCCGTCAGGATCGACCCGTCGAAATCCATCTTGAAATCGACCAGCGATTCGCGCCCCAGATAGCGCGCCCGCTGCACCGTGCCACGCGCAGGCGTGCCGTCCTGCGCCGTCGGGTTCGGCCCGCGCCCGCCACGGTCAAAGTCGATCTTCAGGTGCTGCGGACGGATCACGATCTCGACCTCGCCGCCATCGGCATGGCCGGGGGTCAGAAAGGCCCCGAACGGCGTCTCGGTCAGCGCCCCCCTCGACGTGGCACGGATCACGTTGATGTCGGAAAAGAACGCCGCCGCCGCCTTGTCGACCGGCGCATTGTAAACGTTGTAGGGCGCGCCCTGCTGCACGATCCGGCCGCCCCGCATCAGCGCGATCTCGTCGGCCATCCGCATCGCCTCGTCGGGTTCGTGCGTGACCAGCAGAACCGCCGCCCCCTCTTCCTTCAGCACCTCCAGCGTCGCATCGCGAATCCCGTCGCGCAGCCGGTTGTCCAGCCCCGAAAACGGCTCGTCCATCAGCATGACCCGCGGTCGCGGCGCCAAGGCCCGCGCCAGCGCCACGCGCTGCTGCTCGCCGCCCGAAAGCTCATGCGGATGCTTGGACCCGTAACCCGACAGGTTCACCCGTTCAAGCAACTCGCCCACCCGCGCCGCCTTGGCCGCACGGTCGCCGTTCAACCCGAACGCCACGTTCTGCGCCACCGTCAGATGCGGGAACAGCGCGAAATCCTGAAACATCAGCCCGACCGACCGCGCCTCGGGCGGCAGGTTGACCCCCGGCCCGAAAACCGCGCGCCCGTCGATCCTGACCTCGCCCGCATCGGGCCGCTCGACGCCTGCGATCATCCGCAGCGTCGTCGACTTGCCGCATCCCGAAGGACCGAGCAGACAGGTCACCCGCCCCGCCGCCACCGAAAGCGACACATGATCCACCACGGGCCGCCCGCCGAACGAACGGGTCACCCCCGTGACCTCAAGCCTCACCGCATCTGGCATAAGCGTTCCCAAGCGAAACAATCGGGAATAGCCCTAGCAGCGCCAAAGCCCCACCGCAACCCGGTGGGGGGCCTCGGCCCCCAAGGGCCGCGTTCCGCGCCCCTCCCCCCGAGGATATTTGAGCCAGCATGAAAGCCGAGAAAGCGCCCCTTCGGCCATCGGCAACAGATGAACCGGCCTTAACGCTTTTTCCCTTTGCGTCTGCACCCGCTGTGCATCGCCTGTGCCTCAGATGGTCGCGTTCGTCGCCCCCCCGTCGAGCAGGATGTTCTGCCCCACGATGAAG
Source organism: Gemmobacter aquarius (assembly GCF_003060865.1). NCBI lineage: Bacteria > Pseudomonadati > Pseudomonadota > Alphaproteobacteria > Rhodobacterales > Paracoccaceae > Paragemmobacter > Paragemmobacter aquarius. Next base: position 1,220,804 of record NZ_CP028918.1, on the reverse strand, counting down.
CCCGCATGCATCGAACACAGAAACGCGCAAGCCGCCCCGAACTCGGCCGCCGTCCCGTAACGCCGCGCCGGAATTCCCGCCGCGCGGCGCTTTCGGGCCTCCTCCATGCTGATCCCTTCGGCCTTCACCACGCCGGAATCAAGCGAAACGGCGCGATCCGTGTCATGGATGCCGGGCAGCAAGTTGTTGATCGTGATACCCTTTTCAGCCACCTGCCGCGCGGTTCCGGCGACAAAGCCGGTCAACCCCGTCCGCGCCGTGTTCGACAAGCCAAGCTGCCCGATCGGCGCCTTCACCGATTGGCTGGTGATGTTGACCACCCGCCCCCAACCGCGCTCCATCATCGCAGGCATCAGCGCCTGCATCAGCGCAATCGGTGTCAGCATATTGGCATCCAGCGCCTTGATGAAATCATCCCGGCTCCAGTCATGCCACATCCCCGGCGGCGGCCCGCCCGCATTTGTCACAAGGATATCAACCCCTTGCGCCGCATCCAGCACCCGTGCCCGCCCCTCGTCCGTGGTGATATCGGCCGCAACCGTCACCACCCCGACCTGCCATTTCGCCCGTATATCAGCCGCCGCAGCCTCCAGCGCCTCACTCCCCCGCGCGTTCAGCACAAGGTCGACCCCCGCTTCCGCCAGCGCCTCGGCGCAACCGCGCCCCAACCCCTTTGACGAAGCGCAAACCAGCGCCCGCTTGCCCCTGATGCCCAGATCCATGCCGCTCTCCCTCTGCTTTCCACCAGACCTAGCACCGCCCACTGCACGCTGCCAAGGCGCAGGGCGCAACATGTGGACGCGGGGCGCCAGATCGGCTAAATCCCCGCCATGCTGGACAACCGCCCCCAACTCCCGACCGAAATCGCCCGCCGCCGGACCTTTGCGATCATCTCGCACCCCGACGCCGGAAAAACCACGCTCACCGAAAAGTTCCTGCTTTTCGGGGGTGCCATCCAGATGGCCGGTCAGGTCCGCGCCAAGGGCGAAGCGCGGCGCACGCGGTCCGACTTCATGAAGATGGAACAGGAACGCGGCATTTCAGTTTCCGCATCCGCCATGTCCTTCGACTATGGCAAATACCGCTTCAACCTCGTCGACACCCCCGGTCACAGCGACTTTTCCGAAGACACTTACCGCACCCTGACCGCCGTAGACGCCGCGATCATGGTGATCGACGGGGCAAAAGGCGTTGAATCCCAAACGCAAAAGCTGTTCGAGGTCTGCCGCCTGCGCGACCTGCCGATCCTGACCTTCTGCAACAAGATGGACCGCGAATCCCGCGACACCTTCGAGATCATCGACGAGATTCAGGAAAACCTCGCCATCGACGTAACCCCCGCCTCATGGCCCATCGGCATGGGCCGCGATTTCGTCGGTGCCTACGACCTCCTCCGCGACCGCCTCGAAATCATGGACCGCGCCGACCGCAACCGCGTGGCCGAAACCGTGCAGATTTCCGGCCTCGACGACCCCAAACTCGCCCAATACGTCCCCGCCGACCTGCTGGCGAAACTGCGCGAGGAAGTCGACATGGCCCGCCAGCTTCTGCCCGTCTTCGACCGCGAATCCTTCCTCAACGGATCGATGACCCCCATCTGGTTCGGTTCCGCCATCAATTCCTTCGGGGTGCGCGAACTGATGGACGGCATGGGCGATTACGGCCCAGAACCGCAAATCCAGACCGCCGCCGAACGCAAGATCGCCCCCGAAGAAACGCCCGTCACCGGCTTCGTCTTCAAGGTGCAGGCCAACATGGACCCCAAACACCGCGACCGCGTCGCCTTCGTCCGCCTCGCCTCGGGACATTTCGAACGCGGCATGAAACTGCTGCACGTGCGGTCGAAAAAACAGATGGCCGTCACCAACCCCGTCCTCTTCCTCGCCGCCGACCGCGAACTGGCCGAAGAGGCTTGGGCCGGTGACATCATCGGCATCCCGAACCACGGCCAACTTCGCATCGGCGACGCCCTGACCGAAGGCGAAGCACTGCGCTTCACCGGCATCCCCTCCTTCGCCCCCGAACTCCTGCAAGGCGTGCGCGCGCTCGACCCGATGAAGGCCAAGCACCTCGAAAAGGCGCTGACCCAATTCGCGGAAGAAGGTGCCGCCAAGGTCTTCAAACCCATGATCGGCTCGGGCTATATCGTCGGCGTCGTCGGCCAGTTGCAGTTCGAGGTTCTGGCCTCCCGCATCGAACAGGAATACGGCCTGCCCGTCCGCTTCGAGCCGTCGCACTTCACCTCGGCCCGCTGGGTTTCGGGACCGAAAGACGAGGTCGAGAAATTCGTCAACGTCAACAAGGGCCATATCGGCCAAGACAGCGATGGCGACACCGTCTACCTGACCCGCCTGAAATGGGACATCGACCGCATCGAACGCGATTACCCCAAGATCACCCTGACCGCGACCAAGCAGATGATGGTGTGAGCGTCGGGCACCCGCCCATCGTGGTAAACAATCCCTGAACGGCAAAAGGCGCCCCGAAAGGCGCCTTTCACCTTTTGCTAACCACGGCTCAAAGAACCGCCAGTTCCATCGTCACGGTCGCATTCAGCAGCTTGGAAATCGGGCAACCCGCCTTGGCCTTGTCCGCCAACTCCCTGATCTTGCCCTCATCCGTCGGCGCTTTCACCTTCACCACCAGATGAGCGGTCTTGACGGTCGGCCCGCCTTCGGTCGTCGGGTCCAGCGCGATGGTCGAGGTCGCCTCGATGCTTTCCGGCACGATCCCCTCGCCCGACATCAGTGCCGACAGGAACATGGCGTAGCAGCCGGCATGGGCCGCGCCGATCAGCTCCTCGGGGTTGGTCCCCTTGCCGCCTTCAAACCGCGTGGCAAAGGTATAGCCCAGATTGCTCAACGCCCCGCTCTGGCTGTTCAACGTGCCGCCGCCTTCCTTGAGGCTGCCCTTCCAGACGGCGGTCGCGTGTTTCTCGATCATGGCATCCACTCCGTTTCCAAATCCAGTCCATCAGATAGCGCCAAAGCCGCAACCGGAAAGCAAGACCTGATTGACACGTCGAAAGGCGGGCTTTTCCTGTCATCCTTGACCTTCCCGCCATTTTCAGCTAACCGCACCTCAGGCCGAATTCGGCCCAGACGCCGGGACGCCCGGAACATTGCGTCCCTCCCTTACCCAAATGCGGTCCGATACCGCATCCCATAGGACGCTTATGACCAAATTCTCCGATCTCGCGCTCGATCCGCGCGTACTTCAGGCCGTTTCCGAAGCCGGTTACGAAACCCCGACCCCGATTCAGGCCCAAGCCATCCCGCACGCGCTGCAAGGCCGCGACGTGCTCGGCATCGCCCAGACCGGCACGGGCAAGACCGCAAGCTTCACGCTGCCGATGATCACGCTTCTGGGCCAAGGCCGCGCCCGCGCCCGCATGCCGCGCAGCCTCGTCCTCGCCCCGACCCGCGAACTCGCGGCACAGGTGGCCGAAAACTTCGAAACCTACGCCAAGCACACCAAGCTGACCAAGGCCCTGCTGATCGGCGGCGTCTCCTTCGGCGAACAGGACAAGCTGATCGACCGTGGCGTCGATGTGCTCATCGCCACCCCCGGCCGCCTGCTCGACCATTTCGAGCGTGGCAAACTGCTGCTCACCGGCGTGCAGATCATGGTCGTGGACGAAGCCGACCGCATGCTCGACATGGGCTTCATCCCCGATATCGAACGCATCTTCCAGCTGACGCCCTTTACCCGTCAGACCCTGTTCTTCTCGGCCACCATGGCACCGGAAATCGAGCGTATCACCTCGACCTTCCTGACCAACCCCGCCAAGATCGAGGTGGAACGCCAAAGCTCCGCCTCGCAGACCATCGAGCAAAAGCTGATCCAGTTCGCGCCCTCGCGCAAAGACCGCAGCTTCACCGAAAAGCGCGCCGTCCTTCGCAAGCTGATCGCCGACGAAGGCGAAGCCTGCACCAACGCGATCATCTTCTGCAACCGCAAGATGGATGTGGACGTGGTCGCCAAGTCGCTGAAATCGCACGGTTTCAATGCGGCCCCCATCCACGGCGACCTTGAACAGTCGCAGCGCATGAAAACGCTCGATGGCTTCCGCGACGGCTCCTTGCACCTCCTCGTCGCCTCCGACGTCGCGGCCCGTGGCCTCGATATTCCGGCGGTCAGCCACGTCTTCAACTTCGACGTGCCCTCGCACCCCGAAGATTACGTCCACCGCATCGGCCGCACCGGCCGCGCCGGACGCTTGGGCAAGGCCGTGACCATCGCGGTCCCGAACGATGACAAGTACATCGCCGCCATCGAAAGCCTCGTGAAACAACCCATCCCGCGCGGCGAACTGCCCGAAGGGCTCGACCTTGCCGCAGCCGGCAGCGACCGCCCCGCCCGCGACGACAGCCGCCGTGACGGTGGCCGTGACGGTGGCCGTGGCGAACGCGGCGAAGGACGCGGTGACAGCAGGGGCGACCGTGGCGAAGGCCGCGGCCGCAGCCGTGGCGGCGACCGCAACCGTGACCGCGCCCCGCGCCCCGTAGCCGACCACGGGCAACAGGCGTCGATGGACCCCATCGCCGTAATCGAACCCGTCGAGGTTGTGGCGGAAGCCGCACCCGCACCCCGCCGCGAAGACCCCCGCCGCGACGACCGTCGCGAGGATCGCCCGCGTGACGACCGCCGCAGCGAAGGTCGCAGCGAGAACCGTGGCGAAGGCCGCTCTGACGACCGCAACCGCAACGACCGCCCCCGTGAGGATCGTCCGCGTGAGGATCGCCCGCGCGAAGACCGCAACGAACCCCGCCGCGATGATCGCCGCCGCGACGATTACCGCCGCGACGACCGTGGTGGCCCGCCGGTCGTCGGCATGGGTGACCACGTCCCCGACTTCATCATGCGCAGCTTCAAGATCGTCGAATCGGCGCATGACGAAACCGAAGAAGACCACGCCCCCGCCGAAGGCTGAGGCACCGCCCCGAAAGCAAAAGGCCCCGCAACCGCGGGGCCTTTTCTCATTCAGGCGCAGCGCCTCACTCGGCCATCAGCCGCGACACCACAACCGTCACTTCCGGCTTCTTGCCGACCTCTTCCATGCCGACCTGCCGCACGATCCGGCGCAGCGCCTCATCCAGCTTGTCGTCGTCGCGCAGAAGTTTCTTGCCCGCACCGTCGAGGAACTGGTTAAGCTCCTCCTCAAGCGTGTCGACCAGCGGCCCGCCGCGGCCCCGTTCCGGCACGCCGCGCACTTCGACCCAGGCATCCCCCAGCGTCGCATTCTCGTCGTCGAGGATCACCGTCACCATCACATGCCCGTTCAGCGCCATGCGGATACGGTCACGCACCACGCCGTCCATCGCGCCGATCAGAACCGACCCGTCCAGATACATCCGGCCCGTCTCGATATGGTCGACCACCTTGGGCGCATCGCCGGTGATGTCGATCATCATCCCGTTGGTCACCACACTCGACACGATCCCGCCCTCGGTCGCGATCCGCGCATGTTCGCGCAAATGCCGGTGCTCGCCATGCATCGGGATCAGCATGTCGGGCAGCAGCAGCCGGTGCACATGTTCCAGATCGGGCCGGTTGGCATGACCGGAAACGTGATACTTGCCGCCGTTGTCATCCATGACATCGACGCCCATTTCCGAGAAATTGTTGACGATCTTCAACACTTCCCGCTCGTTGCCCGGAATGGTCTTGGACGAGAACAGGAACAGGTCCCCCTTCTTCAACTCCATCCCCAGATATTTCCCGCGCGAAAGCTGCGCCGTCGCCGCCCGCCGCTCACCCTGCGATCCGGTCACGATCAGCATCAGGTTGCCACGCGGCACTTCCACCGCATCCTCGGGGGAAACAGTGCGCGGAAAGTCGGTCAGCACCCCCGTCTCCTGCGCCACCGACACCATCCGCTTCATCGCCCGCCCCATCAGGCAAACGGTCCGGTCAGCCGCCCGCGCGGCCTCGGCCAATGTCTTCAAACGCGCCACGTTCGACGCGAATGTCGTCGCCACCACCAGCCCGCTATGCCCCTTGATCAGGTCGCGAATCGGCTCGCGGATCGTCGCTTCCGACCGCCCCGCATGCAGCGAGAACACGTTGGTCGAATCGCACATCAGCGCCTTCACCGGCCGCTCTGCCGCGATCTCGAGGAACCGCGCGTCATCCCAACCCTCGCCCACCATCGGCGTCGCATCCAGCTTGAAGTCGCCCGAATGCACCACCCGACCCGCAGGCGTGTCGATGACCAGCGCCGCACTTTCCGGGATCGAATGGCTGACCGGCACGAATTGCACGCGGAACGGCCCCGCTTCCACCGTCTCGGGCCGCGTTGCGACCACGTTGATCGCCGATGCCGGATGCCCGTGTTCTTCCAGTTTCAGCTTGCCCAGTGCCGCCGTGAACCGCCGCGCATAGACCGGGACACGCAGCTTGGGCCACAGATGGCCAAGCGCGCCGATATGGTCCTCATGCGCGTGGGTGATGAAAATCGCCTCGATCCGGTCGAGCCGCGCTTCCAGCCAGCTCGTATCTGGCAGGATCAGATCGACGCCGGGGGTGGTGTCCATATCGGGAAAGGTCACGCCCAGATCGACGACGATCAGCCGCTCTTTGCCCGCAGGCCCGTAGCCGTAGACATAACAATTCATGCCGATCTCGCCGGCACCGCCGAGGGGGAGATAGATCAGCCGGTTCGCACTCATGCCGTTTCCAGTTCCTTGTTGTAGCGACTGACGAGAACCAGACCATGCATGGTCAGGTCATCCTCGACGCTGTCAAATAGCGCGGTATCTTGGGCGAACAGGGAAGCAAGGCCCCCCGTCGCAATAACTTTCATAGGACGGTCGCGTTCTTTACGCACTTCGCGCACGATGCCCTCGACCAGCCCGATATACCCCCAGTACACACCCGATTGCATACAGGCCACCGTATTCGTTCCGATCGCGCGGGCGGGTTTGGACACATCCACGTGCGGCAAGGCCGCCGCAGCCATGTGCAGCGCCTCGAGCGACAGGTTCACACCGGGCGCAATCACGCCCCCGATATAGGCCCCGTCGCTGTCAACCACATCAAATGTCGTCGCCGTGCCGAAATCCACCACGATCAGATCGCCGCCATGCCGGTCATGTGCGGCAACCGTGTTCACCAGCCGGTCCGGCCCCACGGTCGTGCCCTGATCGACCCGAGGCGCAACCGGCAAACGGCATTCAGGCTTGCCCACCACCAGCGGGCGGCAATCAAAGTAACGGTTGCACAGCACACGCAGGTTGAACACCACGCGCGGCACCGTGCTGGAAATGATCGCCTCGGTCACCGTGGCTTCGGTCTTGGTCAGCATCATCAGCGACGACAACCAAACGTGGTATTCATCCGCCGTCCGCGTGTGGTCGGTCGCAATCCGCCATGTGGCGATGAAACGCGCCCCGTCCCAGATCGAAAACACCGTATTGGTGTTACCGCAATCGATTGCCAGAAGCATCGCGCCCCTCCGTCAGAAAAACACATCCGCCGCCGGTATGGCGATGGTGCCCTGTGGCTGGCGCAGCATCAATGCCCCCGTGACGTCGATGGTCTCGAACACGCCCTGCCGTTCCAGCGTGCCGGTGCGCGCACGGATCACCTCGCCCAGACGCGCGGCATGGGCCAGCCACTCGGCCCGCAGCGGCGCGAAACCTTGCGTCACCAGCACAGCCTCCCACCGCGCGAATGCAGGCGCCAGCACGTCCCGAAACGCTTCTGGCGCGACCCGCACCCCCGTTTCAGCCAGCAAGGAAACCGGCGGAACCGCCCCCGCCTCGACCGCCGACACTTCTGGCGCGCCGATCAGATTGACCCCGATCCCGATGGCCAGATACCCCACGCCCTGCCCCGCCCCGCCACTTTCCAGCAAGATCCCCGCAACCTTGCCGCCATTCAGCAACACGTCATTGGGCCATTTCAGCGCAAAGGCATCAGGCAGGCCCGTAACCGCCACAAAGGCCTCGCGCAGCGCCAGCGCGGCGGCAAAGGACCGCAAGGCGACCACATCGGCCCCTTCCTTCGGCTGCATCAGCAGCGTGGCGTAAAAATTCCCGCGCGGACTCGCCCAGGGCCGCGCCCTCCGCCCCCGCCCCGCCGTCTGTTCGCCTGCCAAAATCCAGACAGGCCCCGCAACATGCGGGGCCAGCCTTTGCGCTTCGGCATTGGTGCTGTCGACGGTGGGCAGGACCAGCCGGCCCACACCGGCCGGCCATTCGGCCTTAACGGACAAGGGCTTCCGCCGCGATCGCCGCCATCGGCTGGATGCCGAACAGGTTGACGATCCCCGCCACCATGATGACCGCCACCGCGACCATGATCGCCCATTGCGCGGGCGCCATGCGGCTTTCCACGCCCTCGCCTTCCTTGCCGAAATACATGAAGAACACGATCCGAAGGTAGTAGAACGCCCCGATGACCGAGGCCACTGCCCCTGCCAGCGCAAGCCATGTCATCCCCGCATCGACCGCCGCCTTAAGCACATAGAACTTGCCGAAAAAGCCCACCATCGGCGGCACACCGGCAAGGCTGAACATCATCACCAGCACGGCCAGCGCCTTCAACGGCTCGGTCTTCGAAAACATGTTGAGGCTGGCAATGTCCGTGACCGGACGTCCGTCCCGCTCCATCGACAGGATAAAGGCGAATGTGCCCACGTTCATGGTCACATAGATCGCCATATAGACCAGCATCGCCGTCACGCCCTCGGCCGTGCCGCTTGCCAGACCCATCAGCGCAAAACCCATATGGGCAATCGACGAATAGGCCATCAGCCGCTTGATGTCCTTCTGCCCGATGGCCGCCACCGCGCCAAGGAACATCGACGCAATCGACAGCGCCGCCAGCACTTGGCTCCAATCGGCCGGAATTCCGCCAAAGGCATCATGCACCAGCCGCGCGAGCAGACAGATCGCCGCCACCTTGGGCGCGGTCGCAAAAAAGGCCGTCACCGGCGTGGGCGAGCCTTCGTAAACGTCCGGCGTCCACATGTGGAAGGGTGCCGCCGAAACCTTGAACGCCAGCCCCGCCAGCATGAACACCAGCCCGAACAGCAGCCCCAGCGGCACGCCATCGTTCAGCGTCGACAGGATGCCCGCAAACTGCGTGGTCCCTGCAAAGCCGTAAACCAGCGAAGCGCCGTATAGCAGCAGGCCCGACGACAACGCGCCCAACACGAAATACTTCAGGCCCGCTTCGGTCGATTTCACGCTGTCACGCCGCACCGAAGCCAGCACATACAAGGCCAGCGATTGCAACTCGAGCCCCATGTAAAGGCTCATCAGATCGCCCGCCGAAACCATCACCATCATGCCGATGACAGAAAGCACCATCAGCACCGGATATTCAAAGCGCAGCAAATCCCGCCGCACCATGTAATCCTGCCCGATGATCAGCACGGCAGATGCCGACACCAGCATCGTCACCTTGGCAAAGCGCGCGAACGGGTCATCCACGAACAGCCCGCCAAAGGCCGTCCGTTCCCCCTCGCCCCCCAACCCGATCCACAGGGCCAGCGCCAGAAACACCCCCGCCGTCGCCCAGGCGATCAGCGGGGCCACCTTGTCCTTGCCGGTATAGACGCCGAACATCAGCGCCCCCATGGCAAACAACGCCAGCACCAGTTCCGGCAGGACGGTCGAAATATCTGCGGAAGTCATCTCGTCGCCCTCAGTTCTGTGCCAAAGCCACGTCGCCCACAGGCGGCAGCGCGGCTTGATGTTCGGAAATCAGCGCCCCGACGCTCGGCCCGATGATATCGGTCACAAGGCTCGGATAGACGCCCAAAAGCAGGGTCATGGCGATCAGCGGCGCAAAGATCGCCTTCTCGCGGCGGGTCATATCGGTGATTGACCGCAAGCCCTCTTTCACCAGCTCGCCCATCACCACACGGCGGTAAAGCCACAGCGCATAGGCCGCCGACAGGATAACCCCCGTGGTCGCAAAAGCCGCAACCCACGTATTCACCTGGAAAATCCCCATCAGCGTCAGGAATTCCCCGATGAACCCGCTCGTCCCCGGCAGGCCCACGTTGGCCATGGTAAAGAACATGAACACAAGCGCATAGGCGGGCATCCGGTTCACCAGGCCACCATAGGCGTCGATCTCGCGCGTGTGCATCCGGTCATAGATCACCCCCACGCACAGGAACAACGCGCCGGAAATGAACCCGTGGCTGATCATCTGGAAAATCGCGCCGTCGATCCCCTGCTGGTTCGCGGTGAAAATCCCCATCGTCACGTAACCCATATGGGCCACCGAAGAATAGGCGATCAGCTTCTTCATGTCCGACTGCGCCAAGGCGACGAGCGACGTGTAAACAATGGCAATCGCCGACATCCAGAACACCAAGGGCGCCAACAGGTCAGACGCAATCGGGAACATCGGCAGGCTGAAGCGCAAAAAGCCATAGCCGCCCATCTTCAGCAAGATCGCCGCCAGCACCACCGACCCCGCGGTCGGCGCCTGCACGTGGGCATCGGGCAGCCACGTATGCACCGGCCACATCGGCATCTTCACCGCGAATGACGCGAAAAAGGCCAGGAACAGCAGCGTCTGCAACCCGCCGACGATATGGAAGCCCAGAACCACCATGTCATCAGACGCAAAGTTATGCGCCAGAAGCGTCGGTATATCGGTCGTGCCTGCGTCGAAATACATCGCGATCATCGCGACCAGCATCAACACCGACCCGAGGAAGGTATAAAGGAAGAACTTGAACGCCGCATAGATGCGCTCCTTGCCCCCCCAGATGCCGATGATCAGGAACATCGGGATAAGCCCGGCCTCGAAGAACAGGTAGAACAGCACCATGTCCAGCGCGCAGAACACCCCCAGCATCAGCGTCTCGAGCATCAGAAACGCGATCATGTATTCCTTGACCCGCACCTCGACCGACCAGCAGGCCGCGATGGTGATCGGCATCAGGAACGTGGTCAGCATCACGAACAGGACCGAAATCCCGTCCACGCCCATCTTGTACTTCAGACCCAGAATCCAGTCATATTCCTCGACGAACTGAAAGCCCGTGTTTGCCGGATCGAACCCCGCAAGCACGAAAAGCGAGATCAGGAACGTGGCACTGGTGGCCAACAGCGCCAGCCATTTGGCATTGCGCTGCGCCGCCGCATCCTCGCCCCGCAGGAACAAGGCAAGGATCGCCGCCGCGACCGCCGGAACGAAAGTGATGATCGACAGGAGGTTATCCATATCAGTTCGCGCCCCCCCAGAGCGTCATCCAGGTAATCAAGGCGGCAATGCCCAGAACCATGGCAAAAGCATAGTGGAACAGATAGCCCGACTGGGCCCGCGCCGCGAGGCGCGTGAAGAAGGGCACGACACCCAAAGCGACCCCGTTGATCGACCCGTCGATCACGTCGCCATCCCCGCGCTTCCACAGGAACCGCCCCAGCGCCTTGGCCGAGCGCACGAATAGAAAGTCGTAGATCTCGTCGAAATACCACTTGTTCAACAAGAACAGGTATAGCGGCCGCTGGTTCGCCGCCAGTTTGGCAGGCAGATCGGGGCGGCGGATGTACATCTGGAAAGCCAGCAAAAAGCCAAGCACCATCGCGATGAAGGGCGATACCTTCACCAGCACCGGTGCCTCATGCGCCTTGTGGATCACCTCGTTCTCCGGCCCCATGAAGATGCCGCCTTGCGTCCAGCCCGCGCCCGCATCGGCATGGCCAGCGGCCTCGCCCTCGGTTGCGGTCTCTTCGGTTGCTGCCGTCTCGACAGCGGTTGTCTCGGCAGCAGTCGCTTCGGGGGCCTCGGCCTCGGCATGGTGCTCGGCTGCGGGAAGCATCCCGAACCACGCCCGCATCTTGGCCTCGTCGCCGAAGAAACTGTTGTACCAGATCATCCCCGAGAACACCGCGCCAAGCGCCAGCACCCCCAGCGGGATCAGCATGACCTTGGGGCTTTCATGCGGCTCGTGGTGCCCGTGCCCGTGGTCGTCATGCCCGTGCCCATGATCGTCATGCCCATGCGCCGCGTGCCCGTGCGCCGCGTGCCCATGCGCCCGGCTTTCGCCGTAAAACGTCATGAACATCAGCCGCCACGAATAGAAACTCGTCATCGCAGCCGCCGCAACCAGCAGCACATAGGCATAACCCGACCCGACCCACGCGCTTTCGATCACCGCGTCCTTCGACAGGAACCCCGCAAAGCCGATATGCGTCAGCGGAATCCCCACGCCGGTAATCGCCAGCGTCCCGATCATCATCGCGGCAAAGGTGAACGGGATCTTCTTTCGCAAACCGCCGTAATTCCGCATGTCCTGTTCGTGATGCGTGGCATGGATCACCGACCCCGCCCCAAGGAACAGCATGGCCTTGAAGAAGGCATGCGTGAACAGGTGGAACATGGCGACCGAATAGACGCCCACACCCGCCGCCACGAACATATAGCCCAGCTGCGAACAGGTCGAATAGGCGATCACCCGCTTGATGTCGTTCTGCACCAGACCCACGGTCGCGGCAAAGAACGCCGTCGTCGCCCCCAGAACCACGATCATCGTCTTCGCATCAGGCGCGAATTCGTAAAGCGGCGACATGCGGCAGACAAGGAACACCCCCGCCGTCACCATCGTCGCCGCATGGATCAGCGCCGAAACGGGCGTCGGCCCCTCCATCGCGTCAGGCAACCACGTGTGCAGGAACAGCTGCGCCGATTTGCCCATCGCGCCGATGAACAGCAGCACCCCGATCAGGTTCGCGGCATTCCACTCGCCCCACAGAAACGTAAGGTTGGTCTGGGCCAGCGCCGGAGCAGCCGCAAACACCGTGTCGAAGCTCACCGAATCCGTCAGGAAGAACAGCGCGAAAATCCCCAGCGCAAAGCCGAAATCCCCCACGCGGTTGACGACGAAAGCCTTGATCGCGGCGGCATTGGCGCTCGGCTTCTTGTAATAGAACCCGATCAGCAGGTACGATGCGACCCCCACGCCTTCCCAGCCAAAGAACATCTGCACAAGGTTGTCAGAGGTCACCAGCATCAGCATGGCAAAGGTAAAGAACGACAGATAGGCAAAGAACCTTGCCCGATAAGGCTCGTCCTCCGACCAGTTGTCGTCATGCGCCATATAGCCAAAGCTGTACAGGTGAACCAATGCGGAAACCGAGTTCACCACCACCAGCATGATCGCGGTCAAGCGGTCGACGCGGATCGCCCATTCCGTCGCAAGCGACCCGCTCTCGATCCAGCGCATCAGGGTGATGTGTTGCGTAACCCCGTCATGGCTCAGGAAAACGATCCACGACAGAAGCGCCGCCAGCATCACCAGACCGGTGGTCAGAACCTGCCCCGCCCGCTCTCCGATGAAGCGCCAGCCAAAGCCGCAGATCAGCGCGCCGATCAGCGGCGCGAAAAGAATGATCGTTGCCATGCCCGTTAGCCCTTCATCACGTTGACGTCTTCCACGTCGATCGTCCCGCGGTTGCGGAAGAACACGACAAGGATGGCAAGGCCGATGGCGGCCTCGGCGGCGGCGACGGTCAGGATGAACAGGGTGAACACCTGCCCGACCAGATCGCCGAGGTAGGACGAGAAGGCGACGAAGTTGATATTCACCGCCAGCAGGATCAACTCGATCGACATCAGGATGACGATCACGTTCTTGCGGTTCAGGAATATCCCGAAGATCCCGATCACGAACAGCGCCGCCGCCACTGTCAGGTAATGTTCAAGTCCAACCATCGTCCGTTCCCTCCGGGTCTAAGCGCCCGTGTCAGTTCGCCGTCTACACGGCCCGTGTCAGTTCGCTGCCTGAGCAGCCAGTTTATCGCATTGCGCCGCACCCGCTTGGCCCAGCGTCTTGAACGTGACACCGGCGGCTTGCAAGCCGCTTGTCAGGGTAGAAATATCGGTCAGCCCCACCTTCAGCCGCAGCTTCTGGGTGTTCACCGTGTCGATCGCGTTGTAATCCGGTCCGCGCCGCGCCGGATCGGCGCTTTGGCGCAGCATCGCGATGGCGTATTGTGTGCCGTTCTGGCAATCGTTCAGCAGCAACGTCTCTTCGGTATAGGCGTCCCGCTTCGGCCCACGGCACACCTCGCGCTGCGTCTCGGTCACGAACCGCCCCGCCGGATCACCCAAGCGTTCGACCGTCCCCGACGCATCGCATTGCGTGGCCAGCCCCATATCGACCGCCTGTTCATCCGACACGCAACCCGACAGCGACAGCAAAGCGGCCAAAGCCAAGAACGCCGCATAAAGCGCCGTCCTGTCCGTTCCGAGCAGAAACTGTCCCGTCATCACCAAACCCCTTGCCCGATGCGCGACCTCGCGCACCGCCCCTTTACAAGCCCTGCCCCGGTTTCACGTCCTTCAACTCCATCGCCACCGCCGGATCGCGCCACATCTGTTGCAGCACGTTCTGCCGCTTTACGTCCTTGCGGTGCCGCAGCGTCAGCAAAATCGCCCCGATCATCGCCACCAGCAGGATCAGCCCCGAAAGCTGGAACAAGAACCCGTAGCGGTCATAGACCAGCAGCCCCAACGCCTTGGTGTTTTCGATCTGCGTCATGTCCGGCGCCACCGCCTGCCGCAGCCCCATCGCCCCGTCGGCCTGCACCCAGGCGCCGATCCCCAGCGCGATCTGCATCAGGATCACCACCCCGACCAGCAGGCCCAGCGGCATGTATTTCGCCATCTCGCCCTTCAGCTCGGCAAAGTCGATGTCGAGCATCATCACGACGAACAGGAACAGCACAGCCACCGCGCCGACATAGACGATGATCAGCAGCATCGCCACAAACTCGGCCCCCAACAGCACGAACAGCCCCGATGCCGACAGGAAGGCAAGGATCAGCCACAGCACCGAATGCACGGGGTTGCGGCTTACCGTCACCAGCACCGCCGCCACCACCATGACGCTGGCGAATGCGTAAAAGGCGTAATCTGCAACGCTCATGCGTCTTTCTCCTTAACTTCGGCAAAGACGGCTTGCGCGGTCTCGAGCGCCCTTTGCATGGCGGGCAAGCCGCCGAACATACTCATCTGCCAGATCACTTCCGCGATCTCGCGTTCCGTGGCCCCCGCCTGCAAGGCATGGCGCACCGTCATTTTCAACTGCGGCTCGGCCTGCGCGCCCAGCACCGTCAGCGCGGCCAGCGTCACCAGCAGCCGCGTCTTGGCGTCCAGCCCCTCGCGGTTGAAGGTCTTGCCGAACCACATCTCCATCATGTCCTTCGACATGGTCGGAAACATCTGGTCGAACCCCTTCACCTGCATATTTTCCAGCGCCGGATTGAAGGCGCGGACCATTTCCTGCCCCTGCTCCATCATCTGGCTCATCATCTTGGTAAAGGCGTCGGTCATTGCTGGTTCACCGGTAGGGCGCGTCAAGCTCAAGGTTGCGCGCGATCTCGGCTTCCCAACGGGCACCGTTCTCGAGCAGCTTTTCCTTGTTGTAGTAAAGCTCTTCGCGGGTTTCGGTTGAAAACTCGAAGTTCGGCCCCTCGACGATGGCGTCGACCGGGCAGGCCTCCTGACAGAACCCACAATAGATACACTTCGTCATGTCGATGTCGTAGCGCGTGGTGCGGCGGCTGCCGTCCTCGCGAGGTTCGGCATCGATGGTGATCGCCTGCGCGGGGCAAACCGCCTCGCACAGCTTGCAGGCGATGCACCGCTCCTCGCCGTTCGGGTAACGGCGCAACGCATGTTCCCCACGGAAACGGGGGCTAAGCGGCCCCTTTTCATGCGGATAGTTCAGCGTGGTCTTGGGCGCGAAGAAATACTTCATCCCCAGCGCGAACCCTTTGAAAAAGTCCTGCAGGAAGAAATACTTGGTCGCGCGGTTCCAGTCGATGTTCGCCATGTCTCACTTCTCCTCCGGATCGAACGTATCGACCGTCTCAACCGTCCAGTCAGACAGGTTTGCGATCTGCCGACGCTGTTCTTCCGAAAACGTATTGTCCTCGTTTGCCGCCTTCACCGCAGTCCGGTGCGCTGCGCCATACCCCGTAAAGACGCCCACGATCTCGCCGTCGATAAACACCCGAAACCGCTCGGCGTCGACCGGATACAACTCCAGATCGCGACCAAGGGTCGTCAGAAAAAACCGAGAGGCAAGTTCGCCTGACACCGCTCAGCCCCCAATCGCCCAGCGGGCCCAAAAGCCGCCAAGCACCTCGAATTTCGCAAGAAACGCCACCACGACAACCCAGCCCAAGGACAGCGGCAGGAACACCTTCCAGCCGATCCGCATCAACTGGTCATAGCGGTAGCGCGGCACGATGGCCTTCACCATCGCGAACAGGAAGAAGAAGAACGCCATCTTGGCAATCATCCAAAGCGCCCCGTCCGGCAGGCCCGGAATCGGCGACAGCCAACCGCCGAAGAACAACAGGCTCATCAGCGCGCACATCAGGAAGATGGCGATATACTCACCGGCCATGAACAAAAGGAACGGCGTGGACGAGTATTCCACCATGAACCCGGCCACCAGTTCCGATTCCGCTTCCGGCAGGTCGAACGGCGGGCGGTTGGTTTCCGCAAGGGCCGAGATGAAGAACAGCGCCACCATCGGCAGATGCGGCAGCCAATACCAGTTGAACAGCCCGAAATCGCCCCGCTGCGCTTCCACGATCGCGGTAAAGTTCATCGATCCCGTCGAGATGATGATCCCGATGATGATCAGCCCCAGCGACACCTCATAGGAAATCATCTGTGCCGCCGACCGCAGCGACCCGAGGAACGGGTATTTCGAGTTCGACGCCCATCCCCCCATGATGACCCCGTAAACCTCAAGCGAAGACATCGCAAAGACGAACAGGATCGCCACGTTGATATTGGCCAACACCCAGCCCGAATTGAACGGAATGACCGCCCAGGCCATCATCGCCAAAACAAAGGACAACATCGGCGCAAGGAAATAGACCGGACGGTCCGCCCCCGCCGGAATGACGATTTCTTTCAGCACATATTTCAGCGCGTCGGCCACCGTCTGCAAAAGGCCCCAGGGCCCCACCACGTTCGGCCCGCGCCGCATCTGCACCGCCGCCCAGATCTTGCGGTCGCCGTAGACCAGAAACAGCATCGAGATCATCACGAAGCCGACGACAAGCAGGCACTGTGCCGCCACCAGCACACCGATCCCCAAGGTAGTCGAAAAGAAGTCCATCTGCCTGTTTCCCTAAACCGTCGGTATGCCCTGCGCGCCGCAATCACGCACCGTCACTTCGGCGTCGATCGTCTTCAACCCGCGAGGAAGCGCGGCGGATATGGTGTAAACCGCATCCCCGCGCCAGATTTCGCCTGTCTTGGCCACGGTCGTCCGCACATGGCGGGCAAAACCGAAACCCCGGATCAGGGCATATTGCGCCGCCGCACAGCGTGCATAGGCATCAACATCCCCATCCCCCCGCGCGCCCGTCATGGCCACACGGAAATTCACCAGATCGCCGTCCAGGAGGATCGTCTCGATCCCCTTGTAGGTCGGCGCGAAGGGCGCGCTTTCGTCAACCGGCACAGGCGCGCAGGCCGACAGACCGGCTGTCGCCGCCATCCATCCCGCTGCTACTGCCGTTGCCACGCGCATATCCCCTTATTCCGCCGCGACCGCAACCCGCGCACGGGCAACAGCCAAAGCCGACAATTCGCCCATCAGCGCGGATGCCCGCGCAATCGGGTTGGTCAGGTAGAAATCCTTCACCGCATTGCGGAAATCCGCCTTGCCCGGCGCCTTCACCGGCAGGGCAGTCCAAGCATTGTCGGCCACCTCGTCGATACGCCCCAGATGCGGATGCGCCGCGACCAGTCGCGACCGCAACACCGCCAGCGAATCCCACGGCAGCGTCACGCCCAGTTCCGCCGACAAAGCCCGCAGGATCGCCCAGTTCTCCTTGGCCTCGCCGGGCGCAAACCCTGCCCGCATCGCCAGTTGCGGCCGACCTTCGGTGTTCACGAACAGCCCGTTCTCTTCCGTATAAGCCGCCCCCGGCAGAACGATATCCGCCCGATGCGCGCCACGGTCGCCATGGCTGCCCTGATAGATCACGAAAGCACCGGCGGCGATTTCCACCTCGTCCGCGCCAAGGTTATAGACCACCTCGGCCCCGTCCAGCGCAGCCGAAAGCCCGCCTTCGGTAACAGCGCCCACATCCAGCGCACCCACACGGGCCGCAGCGGTGTGCAGAACCAGCAACTTGGCACCCAGCTTTTCGGCCAGCGCCATGGCCTGACCCAGAACCGCCTCGCCATCCGCCTCGTTCAGCGCACCTTGCCCCACGATCACCACGGTAGGCTTACCGTAAGCTTCCGCACCATCGACCGCCTTGACCAGCGCCGCACGATCCGTGCCCAGATGCTTGTAATCATAGGTCAGGTCTGCCCCGACCCCGATCACCGAAACCTGCGCTCCCAACTGCCACGCCTTGCGGATACGCGCATTCAGCACAGGCGCTTCCAGACGCGGGTTCGATCCCACGATCCAGATGCCCTTGGCCCCGTCGATATCCTCGATCAGCGCGTTGCCGACATAGGCCGACCGGTTCCCCGCAGGCAGCTTTGCCCCGTCAACCCGCGCCTCGACCTTGCCGCCCAGCCCTTCGATCAGCGTCTTCAAGCTGTAAGCCGCCTCGACCGGCACCAGATCGCCGATGATGCCCGCAACCCGCTTGCCCTTCATCGCAGCCGCAGCCGCAGCCAGCGCCTCGCCCCATCCGGCACGGCGCAGCTTGCCATTTTCACGGATATAAGGCGTGTCCAGCCGCTGACGGCGCAACCCGTCCCAGACGAAACGCGTCTTGTCGGAAATCCATTCCTCGTTCACGCCGTCATGGTTCCGCGGCAGGATCCGCATCACCTCGCGCCCCTTGGCGTCGATCCGGATGTTCGATCCCAGCGCATCCATCACGTCGATGCTCTCGGTCTTGGTCAATTCCCAAGGCCGCGCGGTAAAGGCATAGGGCTTGCTCGTCAGCGCCCCCACGGGGCACAAGTCGATGATATTGCCCTGCAAATTGCTATCCAGCGTCATGCCCAGATAGGACGTGATCTCGCTATCCTCGCCCCGCCCGGTCTGGCCCATCTGGTTGATGCCAGCCACTTCCGACGTAAAGCGCACACAGCGCGTGCAGGAAATGCAGCGCGTCATCTTGGTCGCAACCAAGGGGCCAAGGTTCAGGTCATCCGACGCCCGCTTCGGTTCACGGTAGCGGCTGAAATCTACGCCATACGCCATGGCCTGATCCTGCAAGTCACACTCGCCACCCTGATCGCAGATCGGGCAATCCAGCGGGTGGTTGATCAGCAGGAATTCCATGACCCCCTCGCGGGCCTTCTTGACCATCGGCGACTTGGTCTTGACCACCGGCGCCTCGCCATTCGGGCCGGGCCGCAAATCCTTGACCTGCATCGCGCAAGACGCCGCAGGCTTCGGCGGGCCACCAACGACCTCGACCAGACACATCCGGCAGTTCCCGGCAATCGTCAGCCGTTCGTGGTAGCAAAAGCGCGGAATCTCGACCCCGGCGACCTCGGCCGCCTGTATGATCGTCATCGCGCCATCAACCTCGACCTCGATACCGTCGATATTGATCTTTTTCAGGTTAGACATGAGCCCGGTCCTTCCGCAGCCACCCCGTCACCGCATCGCGCAAGCGGGCCATCAGCCCGCCAAACGCCGCAGGGGCGGCCTGTTTCGTCTCGTCCTGTGCAAAAGACAGGTGTTTCACGCGCGCCTCGGTGTCGCGCATCGCGTATTTCGGATCAAGGTTACCGTAGCACATCGCCCGTCCCTACCATGACCACAACAAACTGCCCGCCAAGGTGCCCTTGGCGATCTCGTCCTTGCCGACGCGGCAATAGCTTTCCTCGTCGCCGGCAACCGCTCCGGCCTTGGCCAGATAATCGGCGGCAACCGCCTTCATCGCGTCTTTCTGCGCCTTGTCCTTCAGGAAAGCCTTCACCTCGGCCTCGGTGTATCCCTCGGCGATGGCATAATCCTTCAGATCGTCCAGCTTGCTCAGCGCCAGCAGCATCCGCGCATGAAGCGACCCGCATTCGGTCCGCAACACATCGGCCACCCGCCCCGCAACCAGACTGTCGCGGATATGCGCGTTCTCGGCCAAAGGCACCTTGTCCTGCGCCATGACGGGCGCGGTCAGGCACAGCCCGACCATCCCCGCCACCAGCCCAAGGAAGACCCGCGTCGTCATTCCGCAGCCACCGCCGAAATGCGGCCGGTCTTCTTGGCCTTGATCCGGTCCTCGATCTCGTCGCGGAACTGCCGGATCAAGCCCTGGATCGGCCAGGCCGCCGCATCGCCAAGCGCGCAGATCGTGTGGCCTTCCACCTGCTTGGTCACACTCAGCAGCATGTCGATCTCCTCGACCTCCGCCTCGCCCCGAACCAGACGGTCCATCACCCGCATCATCCAGCCCGTACCTTCGCGGCAAGGCGTGCACTGGCCACAGCTTTCGTGCTTGTAGAACTTCGACAAGCGCCAGATCGCCTTGATCACGTCCGTAGACTGATCCATCACGATCACCGCCGCCGTGCCCAGACCCGACCGCTGCTCGCGCAGCCAGTCGAAATCCATGATCGCATCCTCGCACTGGCTTGCGTTCAGCATCGGCACCGAAGACCCGCCCGGAATGACCGCCTTCAGGTTCTTCCAGCCGCCGCGCACACCACCGCAATGCCGGTCGAGCAATTCCTTCAGCGAAATCGACATCGCCTCTTCGACGACACAAG
This sequence comes from Gemmobacter aquarius, assembly GCF_003060865.1. Taxonomy (NCBI): domain Bacteria; kingdom Pseudomonadati; phylum Pseudomonadota; class Alphaproteobacteria; order Rhodobacterales; family Paracoccaceae; genus Paragemmobacter; species Paragemmobacter aquarius. The sequence goes on along the minus strand of NZ_CP028918.1, from coordinate 1,200,116 downwards.
GATGCACCACATGCCCCGAAATCCCGAACAGCTTGGTGCCCGCATTGTTCGGACGCCCGAACGACGCGAACCAATCCGACCCGCGCCGCAAAATCGTCGGCACAACCGCAATCGATTCCACATTGTTCACCGTCGTCGGGCAGCCATAAAGCCCCGACCCCGCCGGGAACGGCGGCTTCATCCGCGGCATCCCCTTCTTGCCCTCAAGGCTTTCCAGAAGCGCCGTTTCCTCGCCGCAGATGTAGGCCCCCGCGCCGTGATGCAGGTACAGATCGAAATCCCAACCCGACTTGGCAGCGTTCTTGCCCAACAGGCCAGCATCATAACATTCGTCGATCGCGGCCTGCAAAGCCTCGCGCTCGCGGATATATTCGCCGCGGATGTATATGTAGCAGGCATTCGCATTCATCGCGAAAGACGCAATCAGCGCCCCCTCGATCAGCGTATGCGGATCGTGCCGCATGATCTCGCGGTCCTTGCACGTGCCCGGTTCGGACTCGTCGGCGTTGATCACCAGATAAGACGGACGGCCATCCGACTGCTTGGGCATGAACGACCACTTCAGACCGGTCGGAAAGCCCGCCCCGCCGCGCCCGCGCAAGCCACTCGCCTTGACCTGCTCGATGATCGTATCGCGCCCGCGCTGGATGATTTCGGCCGTGCCGTTCCAATGCCCGCGCTTCTTCGCGCCCGCAAGAGAGCGGTCGTGCATCCCGTACAGGTTGGTGAAGATACGGTCCTGATCCTTGAGCATCCCTAGCCCCTCAATTGTTCCGGCGCTTGCGCCAGAGCCTGTACGTCACAACCAGCGTCCAGAAGAACGCGGCCATCGCAGCAAGGTCGAAGAGAAAGACGTAACGCACGTCCCATCCCATCTTCCCGCCAAGGAATTGCGCCCCCATCCACAGAACCACGGTCCCGACCAGAACAAGCGCGATCATCCGCGCCTGCCGTGCCAGTGTCATATCCTGCGGGGACGCCATCACCCCGCCTCAGTAGTCGTTCGTCTTGGCGCGGCGCTGGAATTCCTCCATGCCGACCGAGCCGATCAGTTTCGCCTGCGCCACCCACTTGTCACGGGTCACGCGGCCCTTGAACCCTTTCAGGTTGCCATCCATCCACGCGATTTCATTCGCGCCCCAGCTTGCGATCTGGTCGAAATGGAAGATGCCCATCTCGTTGCACAGCTTCTCGAGCGCAGGCCCGATGCCTTCGATCTTTTTCAGATCGTCCGCAACCCCGCCCCGCGCCGCAGCAAGCGCCGCAGGTTTCGTCCCCTCGCCCGCCACCGCGGCGACCGGCGCAACCGCAGCCACAGGGGCCGAAGCATCGGCCTTGGAAACTGCCGCCGCCGGAGCAGCAGCCGGAGCAACCACCGCCGCAGCCGCAACCGGAGCCGGAGCCGCAACCGCCGAAACCGCGCCATGGCCCGCATCCGCAGCGGGCGCATCGACCGAACCGCCCCAGGACATGCCCGTAAACATGCCCGCGCCGAACATCACCACAATGCCGAAGAATGCCGAAGGCGTGTAATCGAACCCTCCGACCACTTTCGCCACAAGGAACGCGGCGATGCCGAAACCGGCGGCCAGAAGCCAGCCGTTCAGCGAAGGTGCGTTCAGATTTTCAGCTCGTTTCATGCGATGTCCCTCAAATCGGGGGCCTTGGCCCGTTCACTCAGTTACTCAAGCGTCGCCTTCCGTCTTCTTCTTCGTCGCCCGCGGCGCCTTGGCCACGGCCTCTGTTCCGTCCGCCGCATCGGCCTTCTTCGCCGTGCGCTTGGGCTTGGTCACGGCATCCACCGCCGCCACGGCAACCGCCGCCACCGCCGCGCCAACCGCAACCTTCGCCGCCGTCTTGGCCGCCTTGCCCAGCCACGGCGTCAGGATCGGCACTTCCGTCCCGTCGATGCGCTTGACCGTATCGCGCAGGTCAACCGCCCGCTGGGCCGAAGCGTTATACTGCTGCCGCCCGCTCTCGAAATCCTTCAGCGTCGTCAGCCCCGACAAAGGTTCCGCCGCATAGCGCCCGTTTTGCGGGCCGGGGGTCGGCACCTCGCCCTTGGAAAACCGCGCGATCATGTCGCGCAGCTTCTCGGCGGTCAGGTCCTCGTAATAATCCTTGCCGATCTGGGCCATCGGCGCATTGGCGCAGGCCCCCAGACATTCGACCTCTTCCCACGAAAACTTGCCGTCAAGCGACAGCGTATGCGGCGTCTTGGCAATCATCTCCTTACACACAGCGATCAGCTCTTCCGCGCCGCAGATCATGCAAGACGTGGTCCCGCAAATCTGGACATGCGCCACCGAACCCACGGGTTGCAGCTGGAACATGAAGTAGAAGGTCGCCACTTCCAGCGCCCGGATATAGGCCATGCCAAGCATATCGGCCACGGTTTCAATCGCCTTGCGCGACAGCCAGCCCTCTTGCTCTTGCGCCCGCCACAAAAGCGGAATGATGGCCGATGCCTGACGCCCCTCGGGGTATTTCGAAATCTGGCCCTGCGCCCACGCAAGGTTGGCAGCGGTAAAGGCAAAGCTGTCCGGCTGGACGGGATGAAGGCGGCGTAGCATTAGCGGTCGATCTCCCCGAACACGACATCCATCGTGCCGATGATGGCAGAGACGTCAGCAAGCTGATGCCCCTTGCAGATGTAATCCATGGCTTGCAGATGCAGGAAACCCGGCGCGCGGATCTTGGCGCGGTAGGGTTTGTTCGACCCGTCCGCCACCAGATACACGCCGAACTCGCCCTTGGGCGCTTCGACCGAGGCGTAAACCTCGCCTGCCGGAACGTGGAAGCCCTCGGTATAAAGCTTGAAGTGATGGATCAGCGCTTCCATCGATGTCTTCATCTCGCCGCGCTTGGGCGGCGTGATCTTGCCGCGCGCCAGTACGTCGCCCTTTTCCACGCGCAGCTTGGCAATCGCCTGCTGCACGATCCGCGTCGACTCGCGCATTTCGGCCATGCGGCACAGGTAGCGATCATAGCAATCGCCGTTCTTGCCGACCGGAATCTTGAAATCGAACTCGTCGTAACATTCATAAGGCTGGCTGCGCCGCAGATCCCAGGCAAAGCCCGACCCGCGCACCATCACGCCCGAAAACCCCCATTTCTGGATGTCATCTTCCGTCACCACACCGATATCGGCATTGCGCTGCTTGAAGATGCGGTTTTCGGTCAACAGCGTGTCGATATCGTCCAACACCTTGGGGAAATGGTCCGCCCATGCGTCGATATCGTCGATCAGCGATGCGGTCAGGTCCTGATGCACGCCACCGGGCCGGAAATAGGCTGCATGCAGCCGCGACCCGGAAGCCCGCTCATAAAACACCATCAGCTTCTCGCGTTCCTCGAACCCCCAAAGCGGAGGCGTCAAGGCGCCCACGTCCATCGCCTGCGTCGTCACGTTAAGCAAATGGTTCAGGATGCGGCTGATTTCCGAATAAAGCACACGGATCAGGCTCGCCCGACGGGGCACGGCGGTGTTGGTCAGCTTTTCGATCGCCAGACACCAGGCATGTTCCTGATTCATCGGCGCGACATAATCCAGCCGGTCGAAATAGGGCAGGTTCTGCAGGTAGGTCCGGCTTTCCATCAGCTTTTCGGTCCCGCGATGCAGCAGGCCGATATGCGGATCGCAGCGTTCCACGATCTCGCCGTCCAGCTCCAGCACCAGACGCAAAACCCCGTGCGCCGCAGGGTGCTGCGGGCCGAAGTTGATGTTGAAGTTGCGGATCTTCTGCTCGCCCGTCAACGCGTCGTCGAAGCTACCATCCATCATCCGTGAACCCCGATCATGTTCCTGCGCCAGCTGTCCGGAAGCTCCGGAAACAGCGTGGCGACAAAGTCGTATTGCGGACGAAGTGCTGCCTGCGCGCGGGCCCGCAACCCTTCGTCCAAAGCAAGCGGCGTACCTTCATGCACCCGCTTGTCGAAATCGGCAGGCACCGCCGCGATGCCCAGAAACCCGCACAGCCGCGCCAGACCGGGCACGCCCATCATCTCGTCCTGCAACTGCACGAACAACCGCGACGCGGCCACCGACTCGCGCAGGCGGCCAATCGCTCCGATATAATCCTCGCGGTCGTTACGCCCTTCGCGCACCCCGTCGATCATCGCACCCATCACCTCGGCGGCACGGGCCGGAAACTCGGCCAGCGACCGCGCCTTGCGGTAAGCCACCATCCGCGCCTGCGACCAAAGCCGCGACACCGGATCGCGCAGCAGATAGACAAAGCGCACATCGCCCGCCATCCGCGCCATCTGCGCCAGCCGCGCAACAGGCAACAGCGCATAGGCCGGCGTAATGTCGCCCACCAGATGCCGCACCCCGCGCTCCCCGGCCAGATAGGTGCGGTAGGCGTCCAGGTTCTCGCCCTCATGCCCGATCACCGAACACCACTCTTCGGTGTCGCGCAGCATCCGCGCCCGAAACGGCCCCATCGGCGCGCCAGATGCCGCCTCGTCGCGCAACGCGGCCAGACGCCGCGCCTCGCGGTCACGATGCCGCGCGTAATTGCCGCTTTCGAGCATGTCGAAGTAATGCAATTCCTTGATGCTCCGCAAATGACACTCCGGATGCCGCGCAAGGTAACGGTAAAGCCAGGACGTGCCCGCCTTCGTCGCCCCTACGCAAAACAGGAATGTCGGTTCCGCAGTCACCGCTCAGGCCTTCTTCTCGTCGCCGGGAAGGATGTATTCGGCCCCTTCCCACGGGCTCATGAAATCGAACTGACGGTATTCCTGCACCAGCTTGACCGGCTCGTAGACCACACGCTTCTGCGCCTCGTCGTAGCGCACTTCGGTATAGCCGGTGGTCGGGAAATCCTTCCGCAGCGGAAAACCGCGGAAACCGTAATCGGTCAGAATGCGGCGCAGGTCGGGATGGCCCGAAAACAGGATGCCGAACATGTCGAACACTTCGCGCTCGAACCAGTTGGCGCTGGGATGCACCTCGATCAGCGACGGCACCATATCAGCCTCGCCGATGGCCAGCCGCAGACGGATGCGGTGGTTCTGGTACATCGACAGGAAATGGTAAACCACATCGAACCGCTTCTCGCGCTCGGGGTAATCCACCGCCGTGATATCGACCAAAGACGAAAACCGGCACGCGCTGTCGCTGCGAAGGAATTCGACAAAGGCGACAAGCCGCGAAGGCAGCACGTCGACCGTCAATTCGCCAAAGGCCACGACGCTTGCCAGCACCGCATCGGGGTGCTTCTGCGTCAGATGCGCGGCGAGTTCTTGCAAGGCTTCGGACATGTTCTTTCCTCAGCGGGTGATGGTGCCGGTGCGGCGGATTTTCCGCTGCAACTGCAAGATGCCGTAAAGCAGCGCCTCGGCTGTCGGCGGGCAGCCGGGCACGTAGATATCCACCGGAACGATCCGGTCGCAGCCCCGCACCACCGAATAGCTGTAGTGGTAATAGCCGCCGCCATTGGCGCAGGACCCCATGCTGATCACATAGCGCGGTTCCGGCATCTGGTCGTAAACCTTGCGCAGCGCCGGGGCCATCTTGTTCGTCAGCGTCCCTGCCACGATCATCAGGTCCGATTGGCGCGGCGATGCGCGCGGCGCCACGCCAAAGCGTTCAAGGTCATAGCGCGGCATGCTGGTGTGCATCATCTCGACGGCACAACAGGCCAGACCGAATGTCATCCAGTGCAACGACCCGATGCGCGCCCAGTTGATGATATCCTCGGTCGAGGTCAGGATGAAACCCTTGTCCTGCAACTCGCGGTTCAGCGCCTGCGTGGCGACCTCGGGGTCGCCTCCCGCAGTGTTGACGGAAGTACTCACTCCCATTCCAGCGCTCCTTTTTTCCATTCATAGGCAAAGCCGATGGTCAGCACGGCCAGAAACACCATCATCGACCAGAACCCCGTCATCGACAGATCGCCGAACGCCACGGCCCAGGGAAACAGGAAGGCGACTTCGAGGTCGAAGATGATGAACAGGATCGACACAAGGTAGAACCGCACATCGAACTTCATCCGCGCGTCGTCAAAAGCGTTGAACCCGCATTCATAGGCCGACACCTTTTCAGGGTCGGGGTTTCGGACGGCGAGAACCGCCGCCGAAAGCATCAGGACAAGACCAAGCCCGATGGCCAAAGCAAGCAGGATGATGATCGGAAGATACTCGCGGAGAAGAGTGTCCACGGGGTGCTCCTTCGGCTGGCGACTGGCGAGATGCAACCACTGACGGGCCACTTGTTCTCTTGCCGCACCGTTTACTCTGCCCCCCGCGCGGGGTCAACCAAAGGCCATCCGAAAAGACATGGCTGCGACAAGGGATTCCGCCAATTGTATGCAGCCGCACACCGCCTTCTCGACTTCTTTAGGAAAAGTAAGCGGCGCGCAGAAAAGCGTGCATCGGCTGTGCATCGCTTGTGCATCCCGCAAACCGCTTTCAAGCGCAGCGCTTATGCGGTCTTCTGGTCCGGCACCCCGAACCCCGAGTCGCCCGATGAAACGCGCTTTCCTTGCCCTTGCCCTGTCCACACTGCCCGCCCAAGCCGAGGAAATCGGCAAGGTCGGCGTCGACATGATCGGCAACGACATCATCGTCGAGGCCTTGGCCGACCCCAAGGTTCAGGGCGTCACCTGCCACGTCGCCTACTTCGAACGCTCCACCCTCGACCGTCTGGTTCAGGGCAACTGGTTCGAAGATCCGTCCAACAGTTCCATCGCCTGCCGCCAGACCGGCCCGATCATTCTGGGCGACATCCCGACCGGTCCGGAAGGCGAGGAGATCTTTTCCGCCAGCCGCTCGCTGATCTTCAAATCCCTGCGCGTCACGCGGATTTATGACAAGGCGAACAACAGCTTGGTCTATCTCGCCCACGCAGCCCAGATCACCGAAGGGTCGGCCAAGATGTCGATCTCGACCGTCCCGCTCTGGCAGGCAGGCACACCCGCGCCTTAGGCGAAATCTGACGCAGATTTCGCGCCGTTTCCTGACGCAGGAAACGGGGCCCGACCGTGGGGGCCGTGCGGAATTTGCGTCAAATTCCGCAGCGTTTTCTGCGTCAGAAAACGCTAATCTCCCACAACAGGCGCCACCACGGCCTCTTCTCCGGACTGCTGCACCGCCAGCACCTCGGCCCGGATGATCCGCGCGATCATTGCCACATCGGCGGGCGAAAAGGTCAGCGGCAACCGCATATCCATCAGTCCGGCCAACACCTTGTCGGTCTTCGGCAATGGCACCGGCCTCGCATAGGCCCAATGTTCATAGCGCGATGTAAAGGCCACAGGCTCCGCCGCGCCGAACCACTTCAACTCGACCCCCCGCGCCGCACACCTCGCCAGAAGCGCCCTGACCCGCCCCTCGGCCCAATCGGGCAACAGGAACTGGAAAGACGAGGCCACATAGACCTCTTCCTCCGGCCGTTCGACCAGCCGCAACCCGGCGGTGTCGCGCAGTCCGGCCTCCATCGTCCGGTACAAAACACCCCAGCGTTCCCGCCGCTCGTCAAGCATCCGCAGCTGCGGCCGCAGGATTGCCGCGCGCAAATTGTCCATACGCCCCGACACGTTAGGCACATCCAGCCGGATCGCCTCGAAGGCCTCGACCGGCGGCGCCGCACGGTGGCGTCCGTAAAGCATGTAAGACCCCGACAGCAGAACCGCCCGCGCCATCACCTGCGGATCGTCCGAAACCAGCAACCCGCCCTCGCCCGAATTGACATGCTTGTAGGTCTGCATCGAATAGCACCCCACCAGCCCGTGCCGACCCGAAGGCACCCCGCGCCAGCTTGCCCCCATCGTATGGGCGCAATCCTCGATCACCGTCACCCCAAGCCGCCCGCACAGCGCCATCAGCGCATCCATATCACACAGATGCCCCCGCATATGCGACAGCATCAAGACCCGCGCCCCGCTTTCGCGCGCCATCACCTCGAGATGCGCCAGATCGATCGTAAGCTCTTCTGTCACCTCTACAAAGACCGGCCACGCACCCACAGCCGCAATCGATCCGGGCACGGGGGCCAGCGTAAAGGCATTGGTCAGCACCGCATCGCCCGCGGCCACTCCCACCGCCCGCAACGCACAGCCCAGCGCATAACCCCCGGACGCCACCGCCAGACAATACTTTGCCCCCACCAAACCCGCGAATTCCTCCTCGAGCAGCGCCGTCTCGGCCACCTCGCCCGGCGCGGTGTTATAGCGGTGCAACCGCCCGTGCCGCAGCACGGCAACTGCCGCCTCGATCCCTTCCTCGGGGATAGGTTCCTGCTGGGTGAAACTGCCGTTAAACCGCTCTGGGCCGTCGATCACTGAAGCATCCTTTCGGCAAGGTCAGGCAGATCATCGAAATGATGCAACAACGCCTCGGGTTCAAGCCGCGCGATGGCATGCCCCTCGGGACCGAATGTCACAAGCGCCACAGGAACCCCCGCCGAAAGGCCTGTTTTCCGGTCGGTCTCCGTATCACCGATCAAAATGGAACGCGCCACCACGCCCCCCGCTTGCGTGACCGCAGCCACGTAGGGTGCGGCATCCGGTTTGCGCGTCGGCAATGTATCAGCCCCGATCATGGCCCCGAACATGTCTCGGATACCAAGCTTGCGCAGCAATGTTTCCGCCAGCCCCGCAGGCTTGTTCGTGCAGACCGACAGCACGTAACCCTGCCCTCGCAAAACCTCCAACGCCGCCAGCGCCCCCGGATAAAGCCGCGTGTGGGTGTCGATCGCCCCTGCATAGGCCTCCAGCAGCACCGGATACTGCGCGTCGATCATCGCCTCGTCCCAACCGTCCAGCCGCGAAAAGCCAAGCTTCAGCATGGCCCGCCCGCCATGAAACGCGGTCAGCGTATCGGCAGCGGTCAGCATGTCACCATGCCCCATCCCGCGAAAACACGCATTGGCGGCAGCCAGCAGATCCGCCGAAGTATCTGCCAAAGTGCCGTCGAGATCGAAAACAACCGTCCGTTTCGCTTGCAACACCCCGTAACCTCGTGTGAAAGGCCGCCCCTTGCGGACCCGTCCTTTGGGCGTAAAACGGGCGCAACAAGAAAGAAAGGGGCAGCATGCAGGTTTCGCTGATCATTCTCGCCGCAGGGCAAGGAACACGGATGAATTCCGACCTGCCCAAGGTGCTGCACCGTTTGGGCGCAGCACCGCTGTTGCATCACGCGATGTCGGCGGGCCAATCGCTCGACCCCGAACGCATCGTCGTCGTCACCGGCCACGGCGGCGAGGCAGTTGCAAAAGCCGCCCGCGCATTCGACGACTCCGCCCTCACCGTGCATCAGGCCGAACAACTCGGCACCGCACACGCGGTCTTGCAGGCCGAAGCGGCGATGGCGGGGGCCAGCGGCCATGCCATCGTGCTATACGGCGACACCCCCTTCATCCGCCCCGAAACCCTGCAAGCCATGCTCGACGCCCGCGAGCGGCACGCGGTTGTCGTGCTCGGCTTCCACGCCGCCGATCCGGGCCGTTATGGCCGCCTGATCGCCCAAGGCGAAGCGCTCGAACGAATTGTCGAATTCAAGGACGCCTCGCCCGAAGAACGCGCCATAACGCTTTGCAATTCCGGCGTAATCTGCGCCGAGTCTGAAACCCTGTTCAAGCTGTGCCACGCGGTCGGCAATGCCAACGCGGCAGGCGAATACTACCTGACCGACATCATAGCCCTCGCTCGGGCGCAGGGGCTTTCCGCAGGCCTCGTGCTCTGCGACGAAGCCGAAACGCTTGGCGTCAACACCCGCACCGAACTCGCTGCCGCTGAAAGGCTGTTCCAGACCCGCGCCCGCGCCGAGGCGATGGAAAACGGCGTCACCCTGACCGCCCCCGAAACCGTGTTCTTCGCGCTCGACACCACAATCGGCCGCGACACGATCATCGGCCCCAACGTGGTCTTCGGCCCCCGCGTCACCATCGAATCCGACGCCGAAATCAAGGCCTTCTGCCACCTCGAAGGCTGCCACATCAGCCGTGGCGCCGATGTCGGCCCCTTTGCCCGCCTGCGCCCCGGTGCCGAATTGGCCGAAGGCGTCCATGTCGGCAATTTCGTCGAGATCAAGAACGCCATCCTCGACGAAGGCGTCAAGGTCGGCCACCTGTCCTACATCGGCGATGCCGACGTCGGCGAGTTCACCAACATCGGCGCAGGCACCGTGACCTGCAACTATGACGGGGTGCTGAAACACCGCACCCGCATCGGCAAGCGCGCCTTCATCGGGTCGGACACCATGCTTGTGGCCCCCGTCAGCATCGGCGATGGCGCGATGACGGGCAGCGGTTCGGTCATCACCGAAGACGTGCCCGCCGAAGCCATAGCTCTCGGCCGCGCCAGGCAGGTCAACAAACCGGGCCTTGCGACCAAGCTCTTCGACCGCCTGCGCGCCCTCAAAGCCGCCAAGAAGGACGTAAAGTAAATGTGTGGAATCGTTGGCGTTCTGGGCAATCACGAAGCCGCCCCCCTGCTGGTCGAGGCGCTCAAGCGGCTTGAATACCGAGGCTATGACAGCGCAGGCATCGCCACCGTCAACGCAGGCAAACTCGACCGTCGCCGCGCGGTGGGCAAGCTGGTGAACCTGTCCGACCTTCTGGTCCACAACCCGCTGGCAGGCAAATCGGGCATCGGCCATACCCGCTGGGCCACCCATGGTGCAGCCACCGTCACCAACGCCCATCCGCACAAGGCAGGCCCTGTGGCAGTGGTCCATAACGGCATCATCGAGAATTTCCGCGATTTGCGCGCAGACCTCGCCGCCAGTGGCTACGCGCAGGAATCCCAGACCGACACCGAAACCATCGCCCTCCTCGCCCAACGCTTTATCGACAGCGGCATGACGCCAATCGAGGCCGCCCGTGCCACCCTGCACCGCCTGCACGGCGCCTTTGCGCTTTGCTTCCTGTTCGACGGTTACGACGACCTGATGATCGCCGCCCGCAAGGGCAGCCCGCTTGCCATAGGCCACGGCGCGGGCGAGATGTTCGTCGGCTCCGATGCCATAGCACTCGCCCCCATGACCGACCGCATCACCTATCTGGAAGAGGGCGACTGGGCCGTCATTACCCGCAAGGGCGCGGAAATCTTCGACCAAGCCGACCGCCCCGCCCCCCGCCCCGAAACCCGCATCCAGATTGCGGCGAACCGCGTCGAAAAGGCCGGTTACAAGCATTTCATGGCCAAGGAAATCGCCGAACAGCCCGTGGTGATCGCAGATGCGCTGAAGCATTATACCACTGCCGAAGGCACGCTGCGCCTGCCCGAAGGCGTCGATTTCGCAAACGTCGACCGCATCACCATGGTCGCCTGCGGCACGGCATCCTACGCCTGCCATGTCGCGAAATACTGGTTCGAACAGATCGCGGGCCTGCCTGCCGAAATCGACGTGGCCTCCGAATTCCGCTACCGCGAACCGCCGCTCTCGCCGCAATCATGGGCACTTTTCGTCAGCCAGTCGGGCGAAACCGCCGACACGCTCGCAGCCCTGCGCTATGCCAGCGGCAAGGTCGCGCGGGTCGTGTCGGTCGTGAACGTGCCCACCTCCTCGATTGCCCGCGAAAGCGACCTGTCGCTGCCCATCCTTGCGGGCGTCGAAATCGGCGTGGCCTCGACCAAGGCCTTCACCTGCCAGCTCACCGTGCTAGCCCTTCTCGCGCTGAAAGCCGCCCTCGACCGCGGCCGCATCGATGCAGCCACGCTTGCCGGACACCTCCAATCCCTACGCAACCTGCCGGGGCTTATGAATCACGCCCTGTCGCTTTCGACCCCCATCGCCGCCATCGCCGACGACCTTGCAAAAGCGCAAGACATCCTTTTCCTCGGGCGCGGCGCGATGTTTCCGCTGGCACTGGAAGGCGCGCTGAAGCTGAAAGAAATCAGCTATATCCACGCCGAAGGTTACGCGTCGGGCGAGTTGAAACACGGGCCCATCGCCCTGATCGACGCCGCCGTTCCCGTGATCGTCATGGCCCCGCGTGACGCGCTTTTCGAAAAGACCGTGTCGAACATGCAAGAAGTCATGGCCCGTCATGGCAAGGTTCTTCTCATCTCCGACGCGCAAGGCGTGGCCGAGGCGGGGGCGGGCGCGTGGCGCACCCTGACCCTGCCCGACATGCCGCCAGTCTTTGCGCCGATCCTCTATGCGCTGCCCGCACAACTCCTCGCCTATCATACCGCCATCGCCAAAGGCACCGATGTCGACCAACCCCGCAACCTTGCAAAATCGGTGACTGTAGAATGAACGGAACCTGGATCGACGAACCGATGGACGAACCCGACGACAGGGACGCACTCGAAAACGGCGATACGCCCGAACTCGCGCAAACCGAAGCGGGCGAAACCGTATCCGAACCCCTGCCCGCACCGGTAATCCTGACCCCCGAAGCGCAAGCCGCGCTTGACCGGATCGAAGCCTTCGCAGACTCCGCCAAAGCGCAAGAGGCCGCCGAATACCACAAGGTCAAACGCCGCTACCTCGGCGTTCCCGTCCCGCAGATCGAGGACCTGGTGGCCGAGTGGCGCGCGGACCTGACGCTTGATGACCGCATATCGCTGGCCGCGGGCCTGTGGCAATCGGACGTGCACGAAGCCATGGTCGCTGCCGCCAAACTGCTGGCCCAGGCCCGCATGCGCCCTGACGATGCCGCATGGGCGCTGATCTGCGACTGGACCCTTGGCTTCAACGGCTGGGCCACCGCCGACCAAGCCACCACGTCAGGCCAGAAACGCCTCGTGGCCGTTCCGTCCCGCATCGACACGGTCGCCACATGGACGCAAAGCCCGAACATGTGGACCCGCCGCGCAGCATTGGTCATCACCCTGCCCTATGCCAAGATGAACTTCCCCAAGGACGCCGACCTCGCGATCCGCGAAACCGCGCTCGGCTGGGCGGCGGCTTACGTGACCGACCGTGACTGGTTCATCCAGAAAGCCATCGCATGGTGGGTGCGCGACCTGTCCAAACACAATGCCCCACGCGCCCGCGCCTTCCTCGACGCGCATGGCGAAGGCCTCAAATCCTTCGCCCGCAAGGAAGCGTCGCGGTTTCTGGCCTGATGGCGCGTTAGCCGGAATAGACCGTCACCTCGGGCAGGCCCGTCAAGGGCAGGCCCAGCGCGCGGAAGGCGGGAAGCGAAAGCTGCGCCGCCCCCGATCCGGGCAAAAGATCAACCGCAATCGACGCGCCCTCGTCGGTGACCACCCGCCCCCTTGCCGGGGCGGTCACCAATGACGACCGCAGCCAGAAACCTTGCTCCGTCGGATCGCCAAGCGATACGACGAAACTGCCCAGCTTCGCCCCGCCCTCGTCCCCCGCAGCCAGTGCAGCAGCCTTGTCTGCCGCGCTGGTCCGGTCCATCGCCTCGGCACTTTGTGCAAGCGCTGGACCAGGGCGACCCGTGACGGCAGGTGCAATTTCTGCAGGACGCCCCCTGACACGGTCAACGACCGCGCAGGCGGAAAGGGCAAACAGCAGCGGGAAAAGGATAAGGTTTTTCATACCCCGACCATAGTCTGACGCCCCCTTGCCTTCAACTGCCGCTTCCGCGCTTGCCGTTCCATCGGCAAGTTCCTAACTATGATGCATGGCCCATACCCCTGCACCGCTGATCGACCCTTTCGCCCGCCCGATTTCCTATCTGCGGGTCTCGGTCACCGACCGCTGCGATTTCCGCTGCGTCTATTGCATGTCCGAGAACATGACCTTCCTGCCCAAGGCCGACCTGCTGACCTTGGAGGAACTCGACCGGCTCTGTTCGGCATTTGTCAACCTCGGCGTCGAAAAACTGCGGATCACGGGTGGCGAACCCCTTGTCCGCAAGGGCATCATGACCTTCTTCCGCGCCATGTCGCGACATCTGGAAAGCGGGGCCTTGCGCGAACTGACCGTCACCACCAATGGCTCGCAGCTTCGCAAATATGCCGCCGAACTGGCCGACTGCGGGGTCAAACGCATCAACGTCTCGCTCGACACGCTCGACGCGCAGAAATTCGCCGACATCACGCGCTGGGGGCGGCTTGGTCAGGTACTCGACGGGATCGAGGCCGCCAAGGCCGCAGGCCTGCGTGTCAAGATCAACACCGTGGCGCTCAAAGGCTTCAACGAGGACGAGCTTTTCCCCCTGCTCGACTGGTGCGCCCGCGAAGGCCACGACCTGACCTTCATCGAGGTCATGCCGATGGGCGATCTCGGCAACGAAGACCGGCTCGACCAATACTGGTCGCTCAAAGACCTGCGTGCCCGCATCGCCGACCGCTTCGCCCTCACCGACCTTGACGACCGTACCGGCGGCCCCGCGCGCTATGTCCGCATCGACGAAACCGGGCAAAAGGTCGGTTTCATCACGCCGCTGACCCACAACTTCTGCGAATCCTGCAATCGCGTCCGCCTGACCTGCACGGGCGAACTTTACATGTGCCTCGGTCAGGAAGACATGGCTGACCTGCGCGCGCCGCTTCGCGTCAGCCCCGACGATGCCGTGATCGAACAGGCCATACGCAACGCGATCAGCCGCAAGCCCAAAGGCCACGACTTCGACTATTCGCGCCAATCCGTCACCGGCCAGATGACCCGCCACATGAGCCATACGGGCGGCTGAGCAACCACGCCTTTATAGGCTGCTCCTCCCCCTCCAGGGGGAGGGGGCTACGGCACGGTATAGGGACAAGACCTTATCCTACCGCTCCCCCAACCTGCCCCGCGGAACGCCGAACCACAGCTACGCGGGCTGGCTTGCGCCCCTAGCTTGCGCCCCTAGGGCAGCCTGTCGCAGGCACCTTTCAACCCAAGCGCACCGGCCTATATGCGCTTCAACGGTCAGGAAAGGTGCACCATGGATACTCTTTTGCTCTCGCGCATCCAGTTCGGCGCGAACATCTCGTTCCACATCCTGTTCCCGACCATAACCATCGCCCTCGGCTGGGTGCTGCTCTTCTTCAAACTCCGCTTCCAGATCACGCGTGATCGCAAGTGGATGGACCTTTACATGTTCTGGGTAAAGGTCTTCGCCCTGTCCTTTGCACTCGGCGTCGTCTCGGGCATCACCATGTCCTTCCAGTTCGGCACCAACTGGCCCGGTTTCATGGAAACCGTGGGCAATGTCGCAGGCCCGCTTCTGGCCTACGAGGTGCTGACCGCCTTCTTCCTCGAAGCCGTATTCCTTGGCATCATGCTCTTCGGGGCCAGCCGCGTACCGGTCTGGGTGCATACGCTCGCCACTTTCCTCGTCGCCTTCGGCACCACGATGAGCGCGTTCTGGATCATCGTGCTGAATTCATGGATGCACACCCCCGCAGGCTATGAACTGCGCGATGGCATCGTCTTTGCAACCGACTGGTGGGCCATCATCTTCAACCCGTCGATGCCCTATCGCCTTGTCCATATGCTGCTCGCCAGCGGCCTGACGGTGGCCTTCCTGATCGCGGGCGTCTCGGCCTATCGTCACCTCAAGGGCGAGCGTGATGCATCGGTCGCCAGCGGCCTGCGCTTTGGTCTGATCCTCGGCGCGCTGCTGATGCCCGTGCAGATCATCGCAGGCGACATGCACGGGCTGAACACGCTGGAACACCAGCCGCAAAAGGTCGCAGCGATGGAGGCCAACTGGGAAACCCGCGGTAACGTGCCGCTCGTCCTCTTCGCCCTGCCGGATCAGACCCTGCGCGAGAACCGGTATGAAATCTCGATCCCCTCGATGGCATCCGTAATCCTCAAGCACGATCCGGCAGGTGTCGTCCCCGGCCTGAACGATTTCGTCGCCGCCGACGGCACGGCGCTGCATCCGCCGGTCGCCCCCGTCTTCTGGTCCTTCCGCGTGATGATCGGCACTGGTGTTGCCATGCTCGCCGCGTCGTGGCTTGGCGTCGCGCTGATCTGGCGGCGCGGTGCGGATGCGCTGCCCCGGCCCTATCTGATGCTGCTCACCGCGATGACCTTCGCCGGATGGCTCGCCACTCTCGCGGGCTGGTATACGACCGAAATCGGCCGCCAGCCGTGGCTGGTGCAGGGCGTGCTGACCACCAAGGCCGCGGTGGGCGACATCGCAAGCGGCATGGTGCTGTCGTCGCTCCTTGCCTATATGGCGATCTACGTGGCGCTTCTGGCCGCCTATATCGGCGCGATCTTCCACTTGGCGCGCAAAGGGTCGGGCTTCCAGCCCGCAGTCACCCCCGCGCTGCAACCGGCGGAGTAGGCCAATGTTCACCGCCGAAGCCCTGCCCCTGATCTTTGCCGCGCTGATGGGCCTGTCTATCCTGCTCTATGTCGTGCTCGACGGGTTCGACCTTGGCGTCGGATTGCTTTTTCCCTTTGCCGATGTCGATGAACGCGACCGCATGGTCGCCTCGATCGGCCCCTTCTGGGATGCCAACGAAACATGGCTGGTGCTGGCCATCGGCATCCTGCTCGTGGCCTTTCCCGCCGCGCATGGCACGATCCTGACCGCGCTTTACCTGCCCGTCGCCGTCATGCTGATCGGGCTGATCCTGCGCGGCGTCGCCTTCGAATTCCGCGCCAAGGCGCCGGTCGCCCACAAGCGCCCGTGGGATGTGGCTTTCTGGGCCGGAAGCCTTATGACCGCCCTGTCACAGGGTTTCATGCTGGGCATGTATGTCATGGGCCTGCGCTGGGGCTGGGCCGAGGTCGCCTTCGCCACCCTCACGGCAGGCGCCCTCGCGGTCGCCTATAGCTTCATCGGCGCGGCCTGGACCATCCTCAAGACAGACGGAGATTTGCAACGCAAGGCCGTGTCTTGGGCGCGGGGCGGCATCTGGGGCGTGGTGCTGGGCATGGGGGCGGTATCGATGGCCACCCCGCTCGTGTCGCCGCGCATCTTCGACAAATGGTTCCGGTTTCCCGAAATCGTCACCCTTGCCCCTTTGCCGCTGATGTCGGGCCTGCTGGTCGTGTTGCTCTGGCTGTCGCTGCGCCGCCTGCCGACCCGCGACGACAGCTTTGCATGGTTTCCCTTTGCCGGTGCCGTGGTGCTGATGGTCCTCGGCTTCTTCGGCATGGCCTATAGCTTCTACCCCTATATCGTGCCGGAAAAGCTGACGATCTGGGAAGCGGCGTCCAGCACCGAAAGCCTGTCGATCATCCTTGTCGGCACGCTTTTCGTGTTGCCGGTGATCCTTGGCTATACCGTGCTGTCCTACTTCATCTTCCGCGGCAAGGCGACCCGGCTGTCTTACGACTAGGCGGTCGGCATGCGTGCCTCGACCATCCCCGCATACCAGCTCGCACCGAACGGGATCACGTCGTCGTCGAAATCATAAGCCGGATGATGCACCATCGCGGTGTCGCCATTGCCGACAAAGATATAGGCGCCGGGCCGTTCGTTCAGCATGAAGCTGAAATCCTCGGCCCCCATCAGCGGGGCCGTATCGGGGTCCACATTCCCCGAAACCGCCCGCGCCACCTCGACCGCATAACCGGTGTTCTCGGGCGCGTTCAGCGTGACCGGGTAGCCCCGCGCATAATCGACATGCGCGGTTGCGCCGAATGCCATCGCAACCCCCGCCACCAGTTCCGAAATACGCCGTTCGACGAAATCCTGCACGCTGTGGTCCATGGTGCGGACCGTGCCCTTCATCTTCACCACCTGCGGGATCACGTTATGCGCGGTGGAATCCGTAGCCACCGTGCAAACCGATACCACCACCTGCTTCAAGGGGTCGACATTCCGGCTGGCTATCGACTGCAGCGCCACGATGATCTGCGCCGCGACCAGCGTCGTGTCGATGCAGTCATGCGGCTTGGCGGCATGCCCGCCCTTGCCTGTGACCGTGATCTCGATCTGGTCGGCCGCTGCCATCAGCGCCCCGGGGCGGATCGCGAAATGGCCCACCGGGATGCCGGGCATGTTATGCATCCCGTAAACCTCGTGGATGCGCCAACGCTCCATCATGCCGTCGGCCACCATCTCGCGCCCTCCCCCGCCGCCCTCCTCGGCGGGCTGGAAGATCACCACCGTGGTCCCGTCGAAATTCCGCGTCTCGGCCAGATACTTCGCAGCCCCCAGCAGCATCGCCGTATGCCCGTCATGCCCGCAGGCGTGCATTTTGCCCTCGACCTTGCTGGCATAGGGCACCCCCGTCTGTTCGCGGATCGGCAAGGCGTCCATATCGGCCCGCAAACCCACCACGCGCCCTGCACTGTCGGTCCGCCCTTTGATCACTCCCACCACACCGGTGCGCCCGATGCCCGTCACCACCTCGTCGCAGCCGAACGAGCGCAGCAGTTCGGCCACCCGCCCCGCGGTGCGATGCACGTCGAACAGCAGTTCGGGATGCTCGTGGAAATCGCGCCGCCATGCGGTGATTTCGGGCAGCAGTTCGGCGAAACGGTTCTTGACGGGCATGGTCGCTCTCCTTGACCGCCCGATGCTGCGTCAAAGTCGCCCTGCCTTCAAGCCCTCAGCCAAACCGCCGGCGGGCATCGAGCGCAAGGCCCGTCCCGACCGACCCCAGCATATCACCCGTCGCCATCCGCGCCTGCGGCAAGGCAGCGGCAACGGTTGCCCGCAGAATGGGCAGTTGCGATGACCCGCCGGTCAGGAACACTGTGGCGATCTGGTCCGCCGTCAGCCCCGCATCGGCCACCGTCTCGTGGATCAGCCCTGCGATCCGCGCGACCGGAGCCTCGACCGCCGCCTCGAAACGGTCGCGCCGCGCCACAGGGTTCGGCCCGCCCGACATCGGCGCCAGCATCAGGCGCGAGGCGTCAGCCTCTGACAACTCGATCTTGACCCGCTCGACCTCCATCGCGACCGCATGGCCATGCCGCCCCGCGATCACCCGCATCATCCGGTCGATCAACTCGGGCCGGTCGGCCTCATGCCGCAGCGCCTTGAGGTCGCTTTCCGTGCGCGCCGTGTAAAGCGCGTTGATGCGGTGCCACGTGGCAAGATCGAGGTAGTAGTGCCGCGGCATGGTCCCCGAACCGCCTTTGGTGGGCGACAGATACCCCAGATGCGGCATCGCCTCGGCCAGAGATAGCAGGCGGTCGAAATCCGTCCCGCCCACCCTGATGCCCCCATTGGCAAGGATATCGCCCATCCGGTGGGCGGCCCGCGCCCGCTGGGGCGACAGGCGCAAAATCGAGATGTCCGACGTGCCACCCCCGATGTCGAAGACCAGCACCACCTCCTCGGCCGTCAACCCCTGCTCGTAATGCAGCGCGGCGGCGACAGGTTCATACTGGAACTCTACCTCGTCGAACCCGCAAGCCTTGGCGATCAGCGCAAGCGACTCCTGTGCCGCCATATCCCCTGCCGGATCGTCGTCGACGAAATGCACCGGCCGCCCGAATACCGCTTGCCGCAGACCCGGATGCGCCTGATCCAGCCGCAACCGCAAATGGCCGATAAACCGTTGCAGCACATCGCGGAATGTCACCGCACGGTTCCCCACCACCGTCCGCTCACCCAAAAGCGCAGACCCGAGCGTGCTTTTCAGCCCCCGCATCAACCGTCCCTCATCCCCGCCCAGATAGGCCGCCATCGCGGCCCGACCAAAGGACGCAGGCGCCCCGTCAGCTTCGAAAAACACGGCGGACGGCAGGGTTACATGCTGATCCTCAAGTGCGACCAGCCGTGCGCCGTTCGCATCGGCCAGACCCACGGTCGAATTCGACGTGCCAAAATCCAGTCCGGCGAACACCCCAGCCATGCGGCACCCCTGCTAGCAAAGGGCGCGACCTAACCTGCGCCACGCCTGCTGTAAACCCGGGAAAGAAACCAAGGCCGCACGTCCGAGGAGGAGCGGATAGCCCCCCATATGCAAGTTACAGCGACGGACCGGGCGCAAGTTTCGTTCCGTCGGAAAAGCGCGACAGACGGAGCCGCGAAAGGTCATGGCCGGGATCGCGCCCCGCGACCAGATCGGCGACCACGCGGCCCATGCCGGGGCCTATGCCGAAGCCGTGGCCAGACAGCCCTGTGGCGATGGTCAGGCCCGGAATGGTTGCGGCATGGTCGATCACCGGCACAACATCTGGCATGGTGTCGATCATTCCTGCCCATGCCTTGCGTAACAATGGCCTGCCGAGGGTGGGGAAGGCTTGGGCGAAATGACGTTGGACGGCGCCGATCGTTTCCATGTTCGGGGCGGGGTTTAGGATGCGGGTCTGCTCGAAGGGTGTGACTTCATCGGCGGACCAGCGCCGGCGGGTTGTCCATGCGTCCGGAAATCCGCGCGGCGCGGCGGGGCGAAAGCGGGTCGACCGAAAATCCTTTCGCGAGACAGGCAGGTAATCCAACAGGTTACGGAACGCATCGGGGCCGATGAAGAAGTCATGCCCGCTGCCCGGAGCAATCGAATAGCCGCCATCGGCGCGGCGCCGAAAGGCGAAATCGTCGTCGCAGGCATTGCCCGCAAAGACCTCGGCCATCGGTTCTGTCGCCGCGACCGAGGCCAGCACGGCGAGTTGCGGGATATGCACACCCGATGCACGCAAAAACACCGAAGACCACGCCCCCGCCGCCACGACCACGCGGTCACAGGCGATGCGGCCCTGTTCGGTCACCACCCCCGCCACACGACCCGCCGCCAGATCGAGCGTCCTGACCGCACAATTCTCGATGATCACCGCCCCGCGCCGGACGGCCCCTTCGGCCAGCATCGGCACCGCGACCCAAGGCTCGGCCCGCGCATCGGACGGGGTGAACAGCCCCGCCCGCCACGGCTTGACCGACCCTTGCAGTTTGCCCGCCACCGCATCGGCACCCAGCATGTCCAACTCCAGCCCCATCGCGGTCGCGGTCTTGCGCCATGCCTCGAAGCCCGCCACCTCGGCTTCGGTCTTGGCAAGGTAGAGCACCCCTTCCTGCCGGAACCCCAAGCCGTCGCCGAATTCCTGCGCCAGCGATTTCCAGAGGCGAAGGCTTTCCATCATGATCGGCAATTCGGCAAAGTCGCGACCCTGCTGCCGGATCCAGCCCCAGTTGCGGCTGGACTGTTCGCCCGCCACGCGCCCCTTTTCGCACAGGGTAACCCGCAGACCCTGTTCGGCCAGAAACCATGCGGTCATCACCCCCATGACACCGCCGCCGATGATTACCACATCGCAAGCCGCAGGCATCGGACCGGAAAACCGCACGGGTGCTGTTTCGTTGATCGGGAACCGCATCACGCCACCTCGGCCAGAAGCCGCTCCATAAAGGCCTGTCCTGCCGCGAATTCGGACAGTTCGATATATTCGTCGGCCTGATGCGCCTGCGCGATGTCACCGGGGCCGCAAACCACGGCGGAATAGCCCGCCTCCTTGAACTGCCCCGCCTCGGTGCCATAGGACACCACGCCAGAAGCGTTGTCTCCGGTCAGCCGCCGCACCAGCGCCGCAGCCTCGCCCTGCGCTTCCGGCTGCAAAGGGGGAACACCGAAAAAGCGTTCGACGTGAACGCCCGCGTCAGGATGCACGGCCTTGATCGCCGCATCCAGCCGCAACGCCTCGGACTCGAAAGCATCGGCCCAGTCTTCCATCGCCTCGCCTGGCACGACACGCATCTCGACCGCAAAGCGGCAGTCGCCTGCCGTGATGTTATGCGCGGTGCCGCCCGAGATCATGCCGACATGGAGCGTGGTGAAGGGAGGATCGAAAACGGCTGCCAAGGCGCTGCGTTCGCGCGCCATCGTCTCGGCATTGCGGTCATTGACCCAAGCGATCAGCCGCGCGCCTTCCATGATGGCCGACACACCGTAGGGCAGAAGCGAGGAATGCACTTCATGGCCCCGCACATGCACGTGAAATCCGGTGCCCCCCTTGTGCCCTTCGATCAGCTTCATGCGCGACGGCTCGCCGATCACGGCAACAGCGCCCTTGGGCAAGACCGCGCGCATCGCCTCTATCATCGGCGGCGCGCCGGTACAGCCGACCTCCTCGTCGTATGACAGCGCCAGTTGCAGGGGGCGCTTGACGCCGCGTCTGTGCGCCTCGACCAAGGCCCAGATCGCCAGCGCATCAAACCCCTTCATGTCGCAGGTGCCGCGCCCGTAAAGCCGGCCGTCGCGCTCTGTCACCCTCCACGGGTCCGATGTCCAGGCCTGCCCTGCAACCGGCACGACATCGGTATGGCCCGACAGCACCACCGCCCCCTCTTGCCATGGCCCGACATGGGCAAAGATCGCAGCCTTTGTGCCGTCGGGATGGTACTGCCTGTGCGCCGTGATCCCGTGGCTGTGCAGATAGCCCTCGACCCAATCGACAAGCGGCAGGTTGGTGTCTTGGCTGACGGTAGGAAAGGTGACGAGATGGTCAAGTATCTGGCGCGGTGACAAAGTCTCGGGCGGGGTCATGTTCTTGTCCTGTGCAGTCTGCGGGCAGGTTCGCCGCAGCATCGGGCAGCGTCAAGTCCGGCCAGAGTGACGTTAGGTCATGCGTGACAAGACTGTTGCGGCAACGGTTTTTTCGTGACAGTCTGCAGCAAGGCCAGCCCGGACTGCAAAGGGACTGCGCCATTAATGAATAAGAATAAAGACCTGGGGGGTCCGATCCATGCCCGATGGGGCCATGCCCGTACTTGATGTACGGGGGCTGAAGACCGTTTTCCGCACCCGTAGCGGAGAGATCCATGCCGTAAACTCGGTCAGCTTCACGCTGAAACCGGGCGAGCTTTTGGGCGTGGTGGGCGAAAGCGGGTCTGGAAAATCTGTGACCATGATGTCGCTGATCGGGCTTTTGCCCTCGCCTCCGGCCGAAGTGCGGGCGGGTCAGGTTTTGCTTGGCGATCGTGACCTTCTCAAGATCGCGCCGCGCGAATTGCAGGATGTGCGGGGGGCCAAGGTGGGCTTCGTGTTCCAGGACCCGATGACCAGCCTGAACCCCGTGTTCAACGTGGGCAGCCAGATCATGGAGCCCTTGATGCGGCACATGGGCATGACCCGCGCGCAAGCCGAGGTGCGGGCGGCCGAACTTCTGGCGCTTGTCGGCATCCCCGATGCGAAAAAGCGGCTCAGGGCCTATCCGCACCAGTTTTCCGGCGGGATGCGACAGCGCGTGATGATTGCGATCGCGCTGGCCTGCGACCCCGATGTGCTGATTGCCGACGAACCCACGACCGCTTTGGACGTGACGATTCAGGCGCAGATCATCGAACTGGTGAAAGACCTGCGCCAGAAGCTCGGCATGGCCATCATCTGGATCACGCATGACCTTGGCGTGATCGCGGGGATAGCCGACCGTGTGATGGTGATGTATGGCGGCCAGGTGGTGGAACAGGCCCCGGTGGCCGAGCTGTTCGCCAACCCGCGCCACCCCTATACGCGTGCGCTTCTAAAGACGATCCCTTCGCTTTCAGGCGAACGGGGCGCACGGTTGCAGGTGATCGAAGGCCAGCCCCCGATCATGACTGCCGACCCTGTGGCCTGCCCGTTCCGTGCCCGTTGCGCGCACCGCTTCGACCGCTGCGACGCCGAAAACCCGGCCCGCCGCGCTGTCGATGGCCGCGCGGTGGGCCATGGCCATGACGTGGCCTGTCACTGGACGCCGGAGACTGCGGATGCGTGACGAAGGCCCCCAGCCCCTTGTGCAGGTGCGTGATCTGAAGATGCATTTCCCGATCTACGCGGGCCTGCTGCGCCGCCGTTCCGGCGAGGTAAAGGCAGTTGACGGCATCAGCTTCGACATCATGCCGGGCGAGACCCTCGGATTGGTCGGCGAATCCGGCTGCGGAAAGTCTACCGTGGGCCGCGCTCTCTTGCGGCTTTACGCGCCCACGGCAGGGTCGGTGGTGATCGACGGCGAGGATGTCGCAACGCTTACGCCCGAGGCGCTGCGAAAGAAGCGCCCGAGCATGCAAATGGTGTTTCAGGACCCCCAAGCCAGCCTGAACCCGCGCATGACGCTGGCCGCCATCATCGGCGAGCCGCTTGAAGAACACACCAGCCTGTCCAGCGCCGAAAAACTGGCGCGCGTGCATGAATTGATGGATCAGGTCGGGCTGAACCGCGCCTTTGCCAACCGCTACCCGCACGAATTTTCCGGCGGGCAGCGCCAGCGCATAGGGATCGCGCGGGCTTTGGCACTGAACCCCAAATTCATCGTCTGCGACGAACCCATCGCCGCACTCGACGTGTCGATCCAAGCGCAGGTGGTCAATCTGCTCGAGGATTTGCAAGAGCGGCTTGGCCTGACCTACCTGTTCATCAGCCACGACCTGTCGATGGTGCGCCATATCGCCGACCGTGTTGCGGTGATGTATCTGGGCCAGATCGCCGAGCTTTCGCCGCGTGATGCGCTTTATGCCCGCCCCCTGCACCCCTATGCCCAGGCCCTGCTGTCCGCCGTCCCCGAGGCCGACCCCGCGCGCGAGGCGACGCGGCGGCGCATCATCCTGCAAGGCGATGTGCCCTCGCCCGCCAATCCGCCGCAGGGATGTAACTTTTGCACCCGCTGCCCCAAGGTCTTTGACCGGTGCCGCGTGGACGAACCCGTCCTGACCGAGGTGGAACCGGGGCGCTTTGTCGCCTGCCATCTTGTGACCGACAGAATGACCGGCGGGCAACGACCCGCAGGCGCCGAGGCGGCAAGGCAAGAGAGAGCCGAGCACGAACAACAAGGAGAGGTAACATGAAACTCAAGACCGCCCTTCTGGGCGCGGTGGCCGCGTTTGCGCTGGCACCGGCTGCACATGCCGAACGCGGAAGCGACGGCGAAGTGAAAATCTTTTACTATCAGGCCGTTTCGGTCCTGAACGCCTATCTCTCGGCGGGCACCAAGGACGTGGAAGCCGGTTCGCTGGTTCTCGAACCGCTTGCCGGCTTCGATCAGGACGGCAACCTTTACCCCCGTCTGGTCGATGACATCCCGACCGCCGAAAACGGCGGTATTTCGGCCGACCAGACCCAGATCACATGGAAACTGAAAGACGGAATCCTGTGGTCAGACGGAACGCCGCTTACCTCGGCCGACGTCAAATTCACGTGGGAATACTGCACCAACCCCGATGGCGGCTGCGCTCAGGCTGCCAAATACGAAGGCGTCAAGGCGATCGACACGCCCGACGCGAAGACGGTCGTGATCACCTTCGAAGCACCCAAACCCTATCCCTATCAGCCCTTTACCGGCGGTACGGCGCCGATCCTGCAAAAGGCGCAGTTCGAAGCCTGCCTTGGCGCGGCTGCGGCCAGCTGCACCGAGCAGAATTCGAAACCCATCGGCACCGGCCCCTTCATTGTCACCGACTTCAAGGTCAATGACGTGGTGACGCTGGAAGCGAACCCGAACTACCGCGATCCGGCGAAACCCGCCTTCGCCAAGGTCACCCTGAAAGGCGGCGGCGACGCGCTGGCTGCAGCCTCGGCAGTCATGGAAACCGGCGAATTCGACTACGCCTGGAACACCCAGATCAACCCCGACCAGCAGGCCCAGATGGAGGCCGGCGGCAAGGGTAAATTCGTCAACGCCTTCGGCACCCTCGTCGAACGCATCGAAGTCAACCTGACCGATCCCTCGGCCGACCTGCCAGAAGGCGAGCGTTCGACCGTCAAGCACCCGCACCCGATCTTCTCGGACGCCAATGTTCGCAAGGCCCTGTCGATGGCCATCGACCGCCAGACTCTGGTCGATGTCGGCTACGGCGGCGCGGGTCGCCCGACCTGCAACCTCGTTCCCGCCCCTGCCGCCTATGCCTCGGACAACACCGGCTGTCTGACGCAGGACATGGAAGGCGCAAAGGCCCTGCTCGAAGCGGCGGGCTGGGTCGACACCGACGGTGACGGCGTCCGTGAAAAGGACGGCAAGAAACTGTCCATCGTCTACCAATCGACCGTAAACCCCGTGCGTCAGGATTTCCAGGCGCTGATCAAGGGCTGGTGGAACGAGGCCGGCATCGAAGTCGAGCTGAAATCCATCGACCCGGGCGTCTTCTTCGGCGGTGACGCGGCATCCCCCGACACGTTCCAGAAGTTCTACGCCGACGTCGAGATGTACGCCAACAACTTCGACGGCACCGACCCCGAGCCCTACATGGCGCAATATCTCTGCGACAAGATACCCGGACCGGACACCCAATGGCAGGGCGAAAACATCAACCGTTTCTGCGATCCGGCCTATGACGCCATGCTCAAGGAACTGTCCACGACCGGCGATCCGACCAAGCGCGGCGATCTGGTCAAGAAGATGAACGACATGCTGACCAAGGAAAGCAACGCGATCATCCCGCTCGTCGACCGCGGGCGCTTTTCGGCACAGTCCAACACGCTTGGCGGTTTCGTCATGAACGCGTGGGACGCCGAACTGTGGAACGCGCAAGACTGGTTCCGCGTGAAGTAATCTCGATGGGGCGCGGCGGTGAAGCAAGCACCGCCGCGCCTTTCTTCCAGTCATCGGGCAGCGGCCCGACAGGTTCAGTGGATCGGAAACCCGCGCATGTTTGCCTATACGCTCAGGCGATTGCTGACCGCGATCCCGACGCTTCTGATGATCAGCCTCGTGATCTTCCTTTTGGTCGATCTGGCCCCCGGCAGCCCCTTGTCGGAAATCCCGCTGACTGTCCCGCCAGAGGTGCGCGCCAAGATGATCAAGGCGATGGGGGCCGACCAACCGGTCTTTGTGCGCTATGTCCTGTGGCTGAAACAGTTCTTCTGGATCGAGCCGATGTATCTGCTCGACGGGATTTTCGGCACCGATTTCGCGGGGGGGGCGCAGCGCATCATCTCGTGGCAGTCGAAGGTCCCGGTGTTCCAGATCATCGGCGAGCGCCTGCCCCAGACCCTGACGGTCGTGGGGTCGGCCTATGTGATCGGCGTGCTGATTGCCCTGCCCATCGGCATCTATTCGGCCTACCGGCAGTATTCGTGGTTCGATCAGGCGGGCACCTTCTTTGCCATGGTCGGTTTTTCGGTGCCGACCTTCTTTACCGGCAACGTGCTGATCCTGATCTTCTCGGTCAAGCTGGGCTGGTTTCCCACCATCTTCGACACCAACCTTGCCGTGACCGACTGGGAAAGCTTTTACAAGATGGTCATGCAAATGGCGCTGCCCGTCACGGTTCTGGCCCTGTTCAATGCCGCCGAGATCAGCCGCTACACCCGGTCATCGGTGCTGGAAAACCTCGGGCAGGATTATGTGCGCACGGCGCGGGCCAAGGGGGTGCGCGAAGCGCCGGTGCTGCTGCGCCACGTACTGCGGAATTCGCTGATCCCGGTCGTTACCGTCATCGCCCTCGGCCTGCCCACGGTCTTTGGCGGGGCAATCGTCACCGAGCAGATCTTCAAGATCAACGGCATAGGCGCCGCGCTGATCGGGGCCATCCATGTCAGTGATCTGCCGACCGTGCAGACCATCACCTTTATCTTCGCCGTGCTGATCGTCGCCTTCAACCTGATTGCGGACATCCTGTATGGTATTCTCGATCCGAGGATCCGCTATGACTGAGGCCACCATGGTGCAACGCGCGCGCGGGCCATGGGCCGCCGTCTGGTCACAGTTCCGCAGGCATCGGGGTGCGATGGCGGCACTGGTGCTGATGGGCCTGCTTGCGGGCTTTGTCTTCATCGGACCGTTCTTGTGGCGGATCGACCCGAACTTCATCGAGAAGGACGCGGTCAAGATGCTGAAACTCCGCAACCTTGCCCCCAGCCTTGGCCACCCGCTCGGAACTGACCAACTTGGCCGCGACATGCTGGCGCGGCTGATGTTCGGCGGGCGCATCTCGCTTGCGGTAGGGCTGGTGGCCATGCTGGTCGCCATATTCATCGGCACGACCGTCGGGGTTCTGGCGGGCTACTTCCGCAAGCTGGACGGCTGGCTGATGCGCCTGACCGACCTGTTTCTGGCGCTTCCGCTGCTGCCCCTGCTCTTGGTGATGATCTTCCTGTTCCGCGACTCGATCGCGGGCATCCTCGGGCCGCGGCTGGGGACGTTCCTGCTGATCGTGGTCGCCATCGGGGTGACAAGCTGGATGCAGGCCGCCCGCGTGGTGCGGGGCGAGGTGCTGGCGCTGAAAGAGCGCGAATTCGTGCTCGCTGCGCGGTCCATCGGCACACCCGACCGCCGCATCATCACGCGCCATATCCTGCCCAATGTGCTCTCGCCCGTGCTGGTCGCGGCAACCTTGGGCATTGCCGCCGCGATCATCACCGAAAGCGTGCTGTCGTTTCTAGGCCTCGGCTTTCCGCCGGATTTTCCGACATGGGGCAGGCTGCTGTTCGACGGCATCGCCGATATCCGCACCTCGCCCGAGCGGGTGGTCTGGCCGGGACTTGCCATCTCGCTGACGGTGCTGTCGGTGAACTACATCGGCGACGGCCTGCGCGACGCTTTGGACCCCCGCATCCGCGGGCGGTAACGATTTTTCTGCGAAAAATCGAGGGGGGCTTTCCGCCCCCTCGCCCCTGCGGGGCTCACCCCCCGAGGATATTTTTCCAGCGTGACATCAGTCGAAGTGGTTGCGGATGCGACGCACCATCAGCCAGACGCCCAAAAGCACGAGCGGCGTCAGCATCGCCATCAGCACGCCGTGGCTGATGTGGAACGGGTGCGCCAAGGGTTCCAGCGCATAGGCGGCAAGGTTCACCGCATAATAGCTGATCGCCACGGTGGACAACCCCTCGACCGTGCGCTGCAGGCGCAGTTGCAGGTCGGCGCGGCGATCCATGCTTTCCAGCAGTTTCTGGTTCTGCGCCGAGCGTTCGACATCGACCCGCGTCCGAAGCAATTCGGCAGCGCGCTGCGCCCGTTCCGCCATGCTGCGAAGCCGCGCCTCGGCCGATTTCACGGTCCGCATGGCAGGATCATAGCGGCGCATCATGAATTCGCCAAAGGTCTGGCGGCCTTGAATCCGCTCTTCGCGCAGGGCGCTGATGCGTTGGGTCACGATGGCTTCATAGGCGGCGGTCGCGCCAAAGCGGAAGGTGTAGTTGACCGCAAGGCTTTCGAGTTCCGACGAGATGGTCAACAACTCGTGCAGCGCCGCTTCGGGTGACCGCTCGGTCGTATCGAGCGCCGAGACCAGCCCCGAAAGCTGCGGATCAAGCGCATTGAGCCGCGTGGTCAGCTGCCGCGCCCGCATCAGCCCCAGCATCGACACCGAACGGTAAGTCTCGATCTCGCACAGGCGCTGCACGATGCGCCCGATGCGGCGCTCACCCGTGCCCGGGCGCACAAAGACCGCGAAACGCATGTGCCCCGCCGGATCGATGCGGAAATCACCCGCGACGATTGCCGCGCCATCGACCACGCGGCTGACCGCAAGGCTTTCGGGAACGAACCAGTCCTCGAGCTTGTTCATGATGCCCGCTTCGTCATCGGGCAGGTTCTCGACCCGGATCAGCACCGAACAGACGCGCTTTCCGGGCGCTGCGGCAAGCCAGTCTTCGGGGAACACCTCGGCTTCCGCGGGGGCAAAGGGGCGGTCGGAGACGCCTTTGACAAAGGCGGAATAGGTCACGAATTCGGTGTGGCTTTCCCACTTCAGTTCGGCCCGCCCGATGCTGCCCGAAAAATGCGTGGCATCGGGCTGCGGATGGGCCGATCCGTTGCGGTCCAGAAGCGCCAGAAGATGGGCGCGGTCTAGACCACGGTCACGGTTCGCGGCAGCAACCGGTTCCTTGATCGCAACATAGACCGCATGGCACGGCGCTTCGAGCGACGGGAAAGGCCGCGCGTGCAACTCGTTCACAAGGGCGTAGCGCAGCGGGTGATCTGAAATGCTTGGCATGGAGGTCCTGTGGCGTTTCCTGTCAGATAGGGCGGGCTGCGCTTCATCTCCATGAAATTGCAGGAATACGCGGGTATGCAATGGGGTTGTTGCAGAAAAGCAAAGGCCCCGCCGTACGGAAAGGCCCGATGCACATTGCTTTTGCAGTTTTCCGGTTTGCCCGCGCCTACAACCTGTCCGTCAGAAACGTTCCGATCATCTGCACAAGTTCGGCCTGTATCTCGCCCCGGTCGCGGAGCCCACGGTCCGAGCAGATGTTATCATCGCCTGCCAGGGCAATCATCACGACACCAAGCAGACTGCACCGCGCGAGAAAACTGAAGTGGCGCGCCCCCGGAACCGTCCGGTATTCGATAGCCGGATTTACGGCAGCGAGTCCGTCGGCTTGCATCGCGAGCGGTATTTCCCCATCCGAACCCAGGTTGATGACGAGGGACGGCGGAAGGCGGGTCAGGCTGTGTTTGCGCATGGCACGGGTCAACGCGGGATCGATCGCCACGACAGCTTTGATCCTTTGATCGCGATTGTCTCTTTCATACTTCGGCGCGTCTATCTGGCTGAAATCGACACCGCCTTCGGCCAACCATCCGCAATCGTCTTGGCCGGCATTCGCAGCGCAATACTGGATGAAATCATCCTTTGACAGTCGCGCGCCCGCGGACAAAAGGACCGATGCGCCACCCAAAGAAAAGCCCAATGCTCCGACACGGTTCATATCGGGCACCATGCCTTGGGGTGCATCCGCTTGAAGATAATCAAGAATGGTCGACAAGTCCTCGGTCCGCTCCCAAGGCATGACCGTCCTGCTTGGCTGGCTATCCCCCGATGTCGTTCCGGGATGATTGACTGCGGCGACGATGATGCCCTTTGACGCGAGGGCGGAACCGATCCAGCCAAGACGCTCGGCGTTGCCACCGGAACCATGGGACAAAAGGACGAGTGGATGGGAAATGCCATCGCCGACTGCGTCACGTCTTGCGTGGAAGCCATAGAACAGGGCGTTCTGTCCGATCAGAGTAATCTGCCCTGCGGAGGCCGGATACCACAGGTGCAGGTCCAAACCGTCTGGTCGATGCGCGGCAGCGATGTGGGTTACGCGGTAAGCGGGCGCTTCGGACGGGATATCACCCACGCGGGTGTCGATCAGCGCGACAAGACCCAGCAAGGCTGCCACCAACGCTGCGCAAGCCACCGCGATCCGGACAAACCATTTAAACATCGGGCACCAAGGAAACGGAACAGTTCGGGGCGGCCCTAGGGGCCGCCCGTCATTTCTCAGTCGATCATCGGCAACAGCGCGTCGAGCGACTTTTTCGCGTCGCCGTAGAACATGCGCGTGTTCTCCTTGAAGAACAGCGGGTTCTCGATGCCCGAATAGCCGGTGCCCTGCCCGCGCTTCGACACGAAGACCTGCTTGGCCTTCCAGCATTCCAGAACCGGCATGCCGGCAATGGGGCTGTTGGGGTCTTCCTGTGCGGCGGGGTTCACGATGTCGTTCGAGCCGATGACGATCGCCACATCGGTCGTGGGGAAATCGTCGTTGATCTCGTCCATTTCCAGCACGATGTCGTAGGGCACCTTCGCCTCGGCCAGCAGCACGTTCATGTGCCCCGGCAAGCGCCCTGCAACGGGGTGGATGGCGAAACGCACGGTCTTGCCCTTGGCGCGCAGCTTGCGCGTCAGTTCCGACACCGATTGCTGCGCCTGTGCCACCGCCATGCCGTAGCCCGGAATGATGATGATCGAATCCGCATCGTTCAGCGCGGCCGCTACACCTTCGGCGTCGATGGCGATCTGTTCGCCGGTCACTTCCATCGCAGGGCCGGTGGTGCCACCGAAACCGCCAAGGATGACCGAAACGAAGGACCGGTTCATCGCCTTGCACATGATGTAAGACAGGATCGCACCGGAAGACCCGACCAGCGCGCCCACCACGATCAGCAAATCGTTCGACAGCGAAAAGCCGATCGCCGCCGCTGCCCAGCCGGAATAGCTGTTCAGCATCGACACGACCACGGGCATGTCGGCACCACCGATGCCCATGATCAGATGATAGCCGATGAACAGAGCGGCCAGCGTCATGACCACAAGCGCCAGTGTCGAGCCGGTCGAGAGATAGACGAACAGCAGCACCAGCGAAACGATCGCAGCACCCGCGTTCAGCACATGCCCGCCCGGCAGCTTTTTCGCTTTGCCGTCGACCTTGCCCGCCAGCTTGCCGAAGGCAATGACCGATCCGGTAAAGGTGACAGCCCCGATGAACACGCCAAGGAAGGTTTCCACACGCAGGATCGAGACCAGTGCGCCCGCCATCGGGTCATGCAGCTTGTGCACCAGCGTCGCGGCAAAGCCCGTCGCCGCCGCTTGCGCCGCCGCGTCCATGCCTTGGACGACAGCGAGTTCGATATGCGTATTGTAGCCGATGAACACAGCTGCAAGGCCCACAAGGCTGTGCATCGCCGCCACAAGTTGCGGCATCTCGGTCATCTGGACCTTTTGCGCCACATACCAGCCGATCACACCGCCCGCGGCGATCATGACGAGAGAGATCAGCCAGTTGCCCGCACCGGGTCCGTAAACCGTGGCGGCAACGGCCAGCGCCATGCCCACGATGCCGTACCAGACGGCCCGCTTGGCGCTTTCCTGCCCCGAAAGGCCGCCCAGCGACTGGATGAAAAGAACTGCCGCAACGACATAGGCAGCGGTTGTAAATCCGTATTCCATTCCGCGCCCCTTAAGACTTCTGGAACATGGCGAGCATGCGACGCGTCACCATGAAGCCACCGAAAATGTTGATGCCGGCCATGAAGACCGACAAGGCGGCAAGGATCACCACAAGCCAGTTGCCCGACCCGATCTGCATCAGCGCACCAAGGATGATGATCGACGAGATCGCGTTGGTCACCGCCATCAGCGGCGTG
The DNA here is from genome assembly GCF_003060865.1 of Gemmobacter aquarius. NCBI lineage: Bacteria > Pseudomonadati > Pseudomonadota > Alphaproteobacteria > Rhodobacterales > Paracoccaceae > Paragemmobacter > Paragemmobacter aquarius. The sequence goes on along the minus strand of NZ_CP028918.1, from coordinate 1,167,575 downwards.
TGCAGGCTGTGCGACACGTTCCAGATCACCTGAACGCCGACATAGACAGACAGGACGAAGACGATGAAGTGGCTCATGAACGATGCCGGAGCGTAAAGCCCCGCCAGCAGGATCAGCGCGCCGCCGCCCAGCAGCATCCCCACCTGATTGCGGGTCTGTGCCTTGAAGGCGGCGGTTTCCTTGGCCCGCTTTTCCTCGGGCGTCAGTTCCTTGACCTTTTCCTTGGGCTTGGCAGCCGCAATCGCCGCGATCTTCGGCGGCGGTGGCGGGAAGGTGACCGCGCCGTCATGGGTGACGGTGGCGCCGCGGATCACGTCATCCTCCATGTTATGGAAGATCACGCCGTCCTTCTTGGGCGTAAGGTCGGTCAGCATGTGGCGGATGTTGGTGGAATAGAGCGTGCTGGCCTGTGCTGCCATCCGGCTGGGGAAATCGGTGTAGCCGACGATGGTCACGCCATTGTCGCTGACGATCTTCTGGTCTGCCACCGTCAGGTCGCAGTTGCCGCCCCGCTCGGCGGCCAAATCGACCACGACCGAGCCGGGCTTCATCATCGCCACCATGTCGGCAGTCCACAGCTTCGGCGCGGGCCGGCCGGGGATCAGAGCGGTGGTGATCACGATGTCCATATCGGGCGCAAGCTCGCGGAACTTGGCCAATTGCTTTGCCGCGAAAGCGGGGCTGGACGGGGCGGCATAGCCACCCGTCGCCGCGCCATCGGGCAATTCGCTGGCGTCGAATTCGAGATAGACGAAGGAAGCGCCCATCGATTCGATCTGCTCGGCCACTTCGGGCCGCACGTCGAAGGCGTGCACGATCGCACCCAAGGACACCGACGTGCCGATAGCAGCCAGACCGGCCACGCCGGCACCGACGATCAGCACCTTGGCAGGCGGCACCTTGCCCGCCGCCGTCACCTGACCGGTAAAGAAGCGGCCAAAGTTGGACCCCGCCTCGATCACGGCGCGGTAGCCGGCGATATTGGCCATCGAGGACAGCGCGTCCATCTTCTGGGCGCGGGAAATGCGCGGCACCATGTCCATGGCGATGACGGTGGCCCCCTGCGCCTTGCAGGTTTCCAGCAGTTCGGCATTCTGGGCAGGCCAGAAAAAGCTGATAAGCGTCTGGCCCTGACGAAGCATCTTGGCTTCCTTGGGCTCGGGTCCGCGCACCTTGACCACCACATCGGCAGCCTTGAACAGCGCCGCAGCGGTTTTCACCACCTCGACCCCTGCCGCCTCATAGGTTGCGTCGGAAAAGCCCGCCTTCAGCCCCGCGCCGCTTTCAATGACGCAAGTGTGCCCCAGCTTGGCCAGCGCAACGGCTGAATCCGGCGTCATCGCGACGCGGTTCTCGCCCTCGAATATCTCTTTCGGTGCCCCGATCTTCACGCTGTCTCCCCCGTAAGATTCTGCCAGACGCGACTTAGCATCGCGCAACAATATTTCAAAGACTTTCAGTCACAGCTCACAACCACCGCCGCACCCGAGTAGACCATTCGTCGAACGCACCATTGAACGCAAGCCGCAGACCGGCCTCTTCGGCCCGGATGAACCGCTCGCGGATCACCACCATGAACACCGGCACAAGCGGCAACGCCAGCGGAACATCCCACCACAGGATCGCCGCAAGCAAAACCGCCACATCGCCCAGATAGATCGGATTGCGCGACAGGCGGAAGACACCCGTGACCACCAGCGCCGATGCTGCCCGATGTGGAAGAACCGTGGTCCGCGCCCGCGCCATCTCGCGCAGTGCAAGGCCCATAAGACCAAGACCAAAGACCAGCAAGCCCGCCGCCAGCGCATCGCCCAGCGCACCGAACACCGTGACCGACAGCGCCTGCGCCATCAGCCAGACGACGCCCAGAAACAGCCCGAGCCAAACCGGCGGCAAGTCGAGCGTCATCATAGCTTTGCGTCCCCCTTGCATGGCATCTCTGTGCTGCGTCCCGCTTCGCGCGGGTGTTTCTTGTTCAGCCCAACGCGGCGATTGGCAAGACCTTCCCGCGAGAATCCGACATATCGCACGACATTTTCGCCATTTGCGCCGCAATCTGCCCGTTGTGCCCGCTGCCGCGAACGGGCACCCTGCGCGGCAAATAACGATCTGTGACGATCTGGAGCCTGCAATGACCACCGACTTTACCGCCACCCGTGCCATGTTCGACCTGCCGCAGGGGATCATTTACCTCGACGGCAATTCGCTCGGGCCGCTGCCGGTCGCGGCGGCGGCACGGGTCGCGCAGACGGTGCAGGCGGAATGGGGCCAGATGCTGATCACCGGCTGGAACAAGGCCGGATGGATGGACCAACCCGCGCGGGTCGGTGACAGGATCGCGAAACTGATCGGGGCGGAATCCGGCACGGTGGTGATGGGCGACACGCTGTCGATCAAGGTCTACCAAGCCCTCGCCTCGGCGCTTGAAATGAACCCCACCCGCCGCGTGATCCTGTCTGATACCGGCAACTTCCCCTCCGATCTTTACATGGCCGATGGCCTCGTGCGGACCTTGGGCAATGGCTATGCGCTCAAGACCGTCACGCCCGACGAGGTGATGGACGCGATCGACGAAACCGTCGCAGTCACCCTGATAACCGAGGTCGATTACCGCACCGGCCGCAAGCATGACATGGCGGCGATCACCGCCAAGGCCCATGCCATGGGCGCGCTGACGATCTGGGACCTTGCACATTCCGCAGGCGCGCTGCCCGTGCATCTGGCGCGGGTCGGTGCCGATTTCGCGGTCGGATGCAGCTACAAATACCTCAACTCGGGCCCCGGCGGCCCGGCCTTCATCTACGTCGCCCCGCGCCACGCCGAAACCGCCCGCCCTGCGCTTTCGGGCTGGTTGGGCCACGAATCTCCTTTCGCCTTCGACCTTGGCTACCGCCCCGGTCGCGGGTCGGAACGGATGCGCGTGGGTACTCCACCGGTGCTCCAACTGGCCGCATTGGAGGCTGCGCTCGATGTCTGGGACCATGTCGACATGAGCGACTTGCGCGCCCGCTCGCTGGAACTCGGCGATCTGTTCATCGCAGGGGTCGAGGCCGCATGCCCCGACCTGACGCTTGCCACGCCCCGCGCCCATGACATGCGCGGATCACAGGTCAGCTTCCGCCACGCCGAAGGCTACGCCATCATGCAGGCCCTGATCTCGCGCGGCGTGATCGGCGACTTCCGCGCCCCCGACATTTTGCGCTTCGGCTTCACCCCGCTTTACATCGGCGAGGCCGAGGTTCAGGCAGCGGTAACCATCCTGTCCGACATCATGCAGAACCGCCTTTGGGACCGGCCCGAATTCAAGGCACGAGCCAAGGTGACCTGATGACCCGCAGGCGCACGATTTTTCTGCGAAAAATCACGCCCACCCCCCCGCCGCGGCGCCCCTTGCCGCCGCTGTGCCGCCCCGCGGGCTGGATCGCCCAGTGGCGGCGCATCGGCGCGCTCTGCGTGCTCGACTGCAAGGGAGTTGCTTTTCTCTGACCCCATCCCTTTCAGGAGAAAACGCGAATGACCACCGAACCGACCGATACTGCCACAGGCTGCCCGTTCAACCCCGCCGATGACGGGGCGCAAACCGATTTCGACGCCCGGATGTCCTATGGCGACTATCTGCAGATCGACCGCATCCTGACCGCGCAACATTGCCTGACGCCCGCGCATGACGAGATGCTGTTCATCATCCAGCACCAGACCTCGGAGCTTTGGATGCGCCTTGCACTGCACGAACTTGACGCCGCACGCGCGATGATCGCCGCCGACCGCGTGCGCGAGGCGTTCAAGATGCTGGCGCGCGTCAGTCGCATCTTCGAGCAGCTCAACAACGCATGGGACGTGCTTCGCACCATGACCCCCGCCGATTACACGCGCTTTCGCGACGATCTCGGCCAGTCGTCGGGCTTCCAGTCGTGGCAATACCGGCTGATCGAATATGCGCTGGGAAACCGCAACACGGCGATGCTGGCCCCCACGCCCACCGCCCCGACCTGATGGCAAAGCTGCAAGCAGAACTCGCCCGCCCCTCGCTTTACGACGAGGCGCTGCGCCATCTTGCCCGCGCGGGCCTGCCCGTGCCGCAAGACCTGCTAAGCCGTGACCTTTCGGCCCCGTGGCAGATGCACGAAGGCCTGCGCGAAATCTGGGAAACCGTCTACCGTGATCCGGCCGCGCATTGGGAAGCCTATGAATTGGCCGAAAAGTTGGTCGATCTGGAGGATTACTTCCGCCGCTGGCGTTTCAACCACGTCACCACGGTCGAGCGGGTGATTGGGTTCAAACGCGGCACCGGTGGCACCTCGGGGGTGGCATATCTGCGCCGGATGCTCGAGGTGCGGCTTTTCCCCGAACTTTGGGAGGTCAGAACCCGCCTTTAGGGCTTTGACGGCGCCGGGGAGGAAGGCTAGGATTCGCACAAAGAGAACGTCGTGCCATTTTGCGCGGCGCAAAACCGGAAATGGCAGGATAAGACCCATGCGCCCTTCCTTTCGTCTTGCGACGGCGGCCCTCGCCGCCCTGTTCCTGAGCGGCTGCGTGCCCGATCAGGCGATGATCGATGCAGGGCTTGCCAAACCGCCCGAGCCAAAGATCGAACAGGGCGTCTATGTCTCGTCGATGGATGGCCGCTTTACCCTGCCCGCCGTTCCGGTCGAGAAGGTTCCGCCCGAATTCCAGCGCCAGACCGTCTATTACCCGACCGATCAGGCCCCCGGCACGATCATCATCGACACCGCTGCGCGGCACCTCTATCTGGTGACCGGCAAGAACATGGCGTTGCGCTATGGCATATCGGTCGGCAAGGCCGGTTTCGAATGGTCCGGCGAGGCGCTGATCACCAACCGCAAGGAATGGCCGACCTGGACGCCGCCGCCGGAAATGATCGACCGCAAGCCCGAGCTTGAAAAGTGGAAGGACGGCCAACCCGGCGGTCTGGAAAACCCGCTGGGCGCGCGGGCACTGTACCTGACGACGAACGGGATCGACTATGGCTACCGCATCCACGGCACGCCGGAATGGTTCTCGATCGGGCGCAATGCCTCGTCCGGCTGCATCCGCATGATCAACCAGGACGTGATCGACCTTTACGCCCGCGTGCAGGACGGCGCCAAGGTGATCGTGCTCAACCGCGACGGCTCGATCCCGACCAAGCTGACCCTGCCGCCGCCAGCGCCGAAAAAGCCCAAGCCTGCCGCGACACCGGCCCCTGTCCCCGCCGCCATGCCCGCCTTTAAACCGGGTCTGACCGGCGTGCCACCGGCCCTGATCGTGCCGCCGCCCGCAACCACCAACTGATCGGACAATGGACATCGCCCCCTCTCAAATATCCTCGGGGGGAAGGCGCGCAACGCCGTGGGGGGGGGCGGAAAGCTCCCCACGATTTTTCGCAGAAAAACCGGTCAGCGGGGCAGCCAGCTGTCGTAATCGCTGACGAGCAGATGCGTCGGCGCCACGTCTTCCTCGATCTCGGCGAAGCGGCCGATGGGCTGGACATAGATATTGTCGATCAGGTCGTCGTTCACGGTCGAGACCTCGCCGATCAGCACATCGCCGCCCTCGCCCCAAAAGGCGTGCCAGTCGCCGGGCATCAGCGTGACGCTTTCGCCCGGCGCGAGTTTCAGCTTCATCCCCGGCGTATAGGGCACATCGAGCCCGTCACAGCGCACCATGCCGCCACGATCCGGCGCGAAATTGCCTTTGTCGTCCGATCCGTAAAGCTCGATCACCAGCGTGGCCCCGCCCCGGTTGATGATATCTTCGGCCTTTAGAAAGTGCGTGTGCGTGGGCGACAATTGGTCCTGCCGCGAGATCAGCAGCTTTTCGGCATAGCACATGCCCCCGCCGCGCTTGAGATCAGCCAATTGGCCATTGCGCAGGGTGAAGAGGAACAGCCCCATCTCGTCGAACTTCTCGGCCCCGAAATCGGTGATGTCCCAGCCCATGCGGGCATCGATGATCCGCCCCGCCTGTGCTGCCTTGGCCTTGAACTCGTCCGGCGTCCAATAGGCAAAGGGCGGCAGCACGAAGCCGTAGTGGCGGATCATCTCGTCCGCCGCCGCCATGATGTCATTGATGCGCGAGCGTTTCATTCAGGGCCTCCCAAGCCGGTCTTTGGCGTATGGTAAAACGTTTTCGCAAGCCTCGACAAGGCGCTCTGTGCCGTGACCCCGGAAAGGGCCGTCTGCCCTTCCCGGACCCATCCCGAGGATATTTGCACCAGCGTGAAAGGGGCAGTCAGGCAGAGACCGGAATGGCAGGCACCACGGGCCGGACGCCCTGCGCCCAAGCCGCGACAGCCGCGCCGAAGGCCGTGAAGAGCGGGCGTGACACCGGATCTCCGATCGCGTTCCATTCGGGGTGCCACTGCACCGAAAGCGTGAACCCCGGCGCATCCTTGACATAGATCGCTTCGGGCGTGCCGTCGGGCGCGTGGCCATCGATCACGATGCGCCCCCCCGGACGGGCTATGCCTTGGCCGTGCAGTGTGTTGGTCATCACCTCGGGCGCGCCCATCAGGCGGTGGAAGACCCCGCCTTCGACGAAGCGCACGGGGTGACGCAGGGCGAACTTTTCCTCGATCGTGCCATCGGGTGGCATGCGGTGGTTCATCCGTCCCGGCAGATCGCGGATTTCGGGGTGCAGCGTGCCGCCAAGGGCCACGTTCACCTCTTGAAAGCCGCGGCAAATGCCGAGAAAGGGCTGGCCCCGTTCGACGCAGGCGCGGATCAGCGGCAGGGTGACCGCATCGCGGCAGCGGTCAAAGCAGCCATGCGCGGGGGTCTCTTCCTCGCCGTATTCGCTGGGGTGCACGTTCGGGCGCCCCCCCGTCAGCAAAAAGCCGTCGCAAAGGTCGAGGAGTTCGGCGACCGACACGAAGCGCGGGTCAGACGGGATGATCAGCGGCAGGCAGCCCGAGACCTGCGCGACCGCTTCGGAATTCATCACGCCGCCTGCATGCACGGCATATTCCGAATTCAGAAGGCTCATGTTGCCAATGATGCCGACGACCGGTCTGCGGTCATGGCTGCGGCAAGGGCTTGGGCTGGTCATGGCGCGTTCATCCACCTGTTACGCAAAGAATAGGCAGAACCTGCGCTGTCGTGAAGGGAAAACCCTTCACTTCGCTGTGCAGCACCGCACGACCTGCCCGCTCTTTATGCAGCAGCCCCGAAGGAGGCGGAGAAGTGCGCTGCATGGTCACGCAGTTGCGACTTGCGTTCCAGCCACTGGAAGGGCGCAAAAGAAAGGGAGACTCACCCACGAACAGGCTGACCCATGAAAAAGACCGCTCTTCTTGTCGCCACGCTGATGCTCGCCGCACCTGCCGCCCGGGCCGAGACGATGACCCATTCGACCGACCATTCCGGCCACATGATGGCGGGAGATGCGGCCACGCAGGCCTACCGCGATGCCAATATGGCCATGCATCAGGGCATGGACATCGAATACACCGGCGATGCGGATATCGATTTCGTCACCGGCATGATCGCCCATCACCAAGGCGCCATCGACATGGCCAGGATCGTACTGGAACACGGGTCCGACCCCGAGATCAGGAAACTCGCCGAAGGAATCGTCGCCGCGCAGGAAAGCGAGATCGCCTTCATGCGCGACTGGCTGGCAAAGAACGGTCAGTAAGGCTCAGACAGCCGAACCGACCACGCGGGCAGCGGCGGCAAGTGCCCCCTGCCCGTGCGGGATGTTCAGGCTGACCATCCCCGCCTCCATCACCGCCAGCGCGCCCAGCGTCATATGGGCGTTCACATGGCCCATATGCGCCACCCGCAGGAACCCGTGATAGGCGGGCTCGGACGGGGCGGCCATGCCAAGCCCGATGCCCAGCGTCACGCCGCCCTTGTGCTCGGTCCATTCGCGCAGGCGGGTGGCGTGCGGGGCACCCATGCGGGCCGCCGTGACCGACCGCCCGCGATGCGCCGGATCGGCCACGTTCAGCGCGATGTCGGGACTGCCCGCACCCCATGCGTCAAAGGCCGCCCAGACTGTGCGTGCCAGCACCTCGTGCCGCTTCCAGACTGCGGGCATCCCCTCTTCGGCCAGCATGTCGAGGCTTTCGCGCAGGCCGAACAGGTGATGCGTGGGGGCGGTGCCGTTCCAGTATTGCCAGAACTCGGTCGCATCGGCGCGGGGCGCCCAGTCCCAATAGGGCGTGCGAAGGTCAGACGTGCGGCACCGCTCGCGCGCTTTTTGCGAAAACCACACGAAGCCGATGCCCGGCGGCACCATCAGCCCCTTCTGGCTGGCGGCGACCACCACATCGACGCCCCATGCATCCATGTGGAATTCGTCGCAGGCCATCGACGCGATGCAATCCACCGCCAGCAGCGCCGGATGCCCCACGGCATCCATCACCTCCCGCAGGCGCGGAACATCGGTCCGCACCGTGCTTGCCGTATCGACATGGGTGCACAAGACCGCCTTGTAGGCCCCGCCATCGGCCCGCAGCGCCGTTTCCACCCTGTCGAAATCGACCGGCGAGGATTTGCCGAAATCGAGCACATCGACCGTCACGCCCAAGGCGCGCACGCTTTCGGCCCATGACAGACCGAAACGCCCCGTCGCCAGCACCAGCGCACGGTCGCCGCGCGAGAAAAGGTTCATGTTGGCCGCTTCCCAGACGCCATGCCCGTTGGCGATGTAAAGCGCCACGTTCTGGGTCGTGCCTGCCACGCGCCGCAAGTCGGGCCACAGCGTCTCGACCATGTCGGGCAGCTTGCCTTCATAGATGTTCGGCGCCGCACGATGCATCGCCGCCAGCACCCTGTCGGGCATGACCGAAGGGCCGGGAATGGCAAGATAGGGGCGTCCGTGGGCAAGGCTCATCTGGCTCTCCAATGCTCGTGCGACATGGCTAGGGGAGCGCGGGGGAATGGTCAACCGCGGGCATCCTCCGCCTTGGCCCCCGCCTTGCCCTGATGCGGCTTTCGGGCTAGAGCCGTGCGACAGGCCTCCCGCAACCCCCCTGGGCCCATTGCCAAGCCAAAGGCATCTCGTGTCGCATCCAGACCCTGACCACATCGACGACAAAGACCCGCGCTATGCGTCGGGAGCGTTGTTCGGACGGCTCTGGCACGGCTATCTGCGCCCGCACCGCTGGCTGATGGCGCTGGCCTTCGTGGTCATGACGGTCGAGGGCAGCACGCTCGGCCTGCTCAGCTATTCGCTCAAGCCGTTGTTCGACCAGGTCTTCACAAGCGGCGGTACCACATCGCTTTTGCTGGTCGGAACCGGCATCCTGTCGCTGTTCCTGATCCGCGCGGTGACCTCGATCCTGTCGCGTGTGCTTCTCACCACCGTGTCGCTGCGGACGGCGGCGGCGATGCAGCTTGACCTTCTGGGCCATATCCTGCGGCAGGACGGCACCTTTTTCCAGACCAACCCGCCCGGCACGCTGATGGAGAGGGTGCAGGGCGACACCGCCGCCGTGCAGTCGATCTGGATGACGGTGATCGTAGCGGCTGGCCGCGATACCGTGGCGCTGACGGGGCTTATGGTCGTGGCCGTGGGCATCGATCTGCGCTGGACGCTGGCCGCACTGATCGGCGCGCCGCTCCTGATCCTGCCGACCGCGATTTTGCAACGCTACCTGCGCCGCAAGTCCAAGCAATTGCGCGCCGAGGCAGGCCAACGCTCGACCCGTCTGGACGAGATTTTCCACGGCATCCAGGCGATCAAGCTGAACCGTCAGGAAAGCTACCAGACCGGCCGGTTCGGGGCGATCATCGCCAAGCTGAACCGCGCCCAGACCAAGGCGACCGTGGCACAGTCGGTCATGCCCGCGATGATCGACGTGGTGACCGGCATCGGGTTCTTTGCCGTCCTGCTGCTTGGCGGGCGCGAGGTCGCGCAAGGCACCCGCACCGTGGGCGAATTCATGTCGTTCTTCACCGCAATGGCGCTGACCTTCCAGCCGATCCGCCGCCTGGGCGAATTGTTCGGATCATGGCAAGTCGCGGCTGCCAGCCTCGAGCGGATCTTCCGGCTGTTCGATGTCGAACCTGCGATGACCCGCCCCGTCACCAGCACCGCCCCTTTGCCGGTGGGCATCCCCGGCGTCGAATTCCGCGACGTGCGCTTTTCCTACCCCGGAGTGCCGGTTCTGGACGGGCTGACCTTCGCCGCCGAAGCGGGCAAGATGACCGCGATCGTCGGCCCTTCGGGCGCGGGCAAGACCACGGTCTTTCACATGCTGACTGCCCTTGCCGAACCCGACAGCGGCAGCATCCGGATCGGCGGGCAAGAGATCGGCGGCTTCAGCCTGCCCGACCAGCGCGGGCTTTTCGCCTCGGTCAGCCAGGACACCGCCCTGTTCGACGAGACCCTGCGCGAGAATATCCTGATGGGGCGCGACGATGTCACGTCCAACCGCCTTGGCAGCATCCTCGGCGCTGCCCATCTGGCCGATTTCGTCGCCGGCCTGCCGCTCGGACTCGACACGCCGGCAGGGCCGCGCGGATCGGGCCTGTCGGGAGGGCAGCGCCAGCGCGTCGCCATCGCCCGCGCCCTTGTGGCCGATGCGCCTGTCCTGCTGCTGGATGAGGCGACGAGTGCGCTCGATGCCCAATCCGAAGCGGTGGTGGCGGAAGCACTCGCCACGCTTGCCACGGGGCGCACCACGCTGGTGATCGCGCACCGCCTGTCGACCGTGCGCGATGCCGACAAGATCGTGGTGATGAACCGCGGCAGGGTTGTCGAACAGGGCAAGCATGACGATCTTCTGGCACAGGGCGGGCTTTACGCCAGCCTTTACCGGCTGCAATTCAAGGAAGACTGATGCAAGGCGAAGCAACACAAGGGCGCGTGGTCTGGACGGTAACGGGGGCAGATGCGCTGACCTTTCTGCAAGGCATGGTATCGAACGACCTGTTGCCGCTGGCCAAGGCGCCGGGCATCGTCTGGGCGGCGCTGCTCACACCGCAGGGCAAATATCTGGCCGATTTCTTCGTGGTCAAGCTCCCCGATGGCCCGTTGCTGATCGACATTGCCGAACCGCTCGCCCCCGCCACACTGCGGCGGCTGACGATGTATCGCTTGCGGGCCGACGTTCAGATCGCCCCCTCGCCGCTTCATGTTCAGCGCGGGCTTGGCGACACTCCGGCAAACGCCCTGCCCGACCCGCGCCACCCCGCGCTTGGCTGGCGCGCCTATACCGCCACGGCAGGCAGCGCCCCCGCAATCGACTGGGCCGCGATCCGCGTCGCCCATGCCATTCCCGAAAGCGGGATCGAGCTGATCCCCGATGACAGCTATCTGCTCGAACACGGGTTCGAACGCCTGCACGGCGTCGATTTCCGCAAGGGCTGCTATGTCGGGCAGGAAGTCACCGCCCGCATGAAGCACAAGACCGAGCTGAAAAAGGGTCTGGTCCGCGTTCGGGTCGAGGGCGAGGCCACATCGCCCGAGATCACCACCGCCGAGGGCAAGCCAGCCGGCACGCTGTTCACCCGTTCGGGCGACCGCGCCATCGCTTACCTGAGGCTTGACCGCGCCGATGGGCCACTGGCCGCTGGGGCGGCCCGTGTCACGCTTGATCCGGACCAGCCCCAAGCGCCGCCATCGTAAAGCCGAAACGCCCGCTCGACCACGTTTCCAGCGCCGCGACCATCGCATCATTGCCGCCGCCACGGTTATAGCTTTGCCACAGGCTGTCGCTTTGTCCCGCGTCGCGCAGCTTGGCTTGTCCGGAAACCGCCACCGTGATGCCGACCCGCGCAAGATGCCAGCGCAGCCACAGATCATCCCCCGTGGGCGCGATCCGCAGCGCCTCGGCAACCTCCAGCACCTCGGGCGGGAAATCGGCAGCCCGATACAGCACCCCATCCTTGCCGATGGGCAAAGCCAGCAGCGCGGGCGACACAAACGAGGCCTTCAGCCATTGACGGTAGGGCGCCACCCGCCCGTTCCGCACGACCACCGGATGCGCGCTATGGGCCACTGCCAGACCCGGCTTCCACGCCGCCAGCAGCCCCTCCAGCCAGCCCTGCGGATAGACCGTATCGTCATCCGCCGTCACCACCATCCGCCCGCTCTGCCCGTGTTCGGCAAGCCAGGGCAGTATCTTGCGGTAAGGTCCGGTGTTTTCGACAAAGCCGATGTGCAGCCTGCCATCCGCCGCCGCCAGATCGCGCAGCGCCTCGGGCATGTCTCGCACGCCACGATCAAGCAGCCACGGCGCATGCGACAGATAAAGAAAAACCCGCGCAGGCGGCGGGTTCTGGGCCAGTATCGACCCGATCACCAGATGCACCTGCCCGATGCGTCCCGAAATCGTCGTCAGGCAAACATCCACATCCAAATCGCACCCCCGCGCCTGCCGCCAGCTTGCGGCAGGCCGGGGCCACTTGGCAAGCCTCAGGCGCGTTCGGAATATTCCATCAGTTCGGTATGCACGATGATATCTTCATCCGGTCCGATGAACGGCGGGATCATGATCCGAACGCCATTGTCGAGGATCGCGGGCTTGAAGCTGTTGGCCGCCGTCTGGCCCTTTTGCACCGGCTCGGTCTCGACGATGCGGCACTTGACCTTTTGCGGCAGCGTCACCGCCAGCGCCTCATCGCCGTAATAGCGGATCGTGGCGGTCATGCCGTCTTGCAGGAAGGGGCGGCGGTCGCCCAGCAATTCGGCATCAAGTTCGATCTGCTCGTAGGTTTCCGAATCCATGAACACCAGACGCCCGTCGGTTTCATACAGGAACTGCTGGTCCTTGTTCTCCAGCCGGACCTCGTCGACCTTGTCTTCCGACCGGAAACGTTCGTTCAGCTTGCGCCCGTCGCGCAGGTTTTTCAGCTCGGCCTGAGCGAAAGCCCCGCCCTTGCCGGGTTTGACATGGTTGACCTTGACCGCGGCCCAAAGCCCGCCGTCATGTTCCAGCACCATGCCGGGCTTGATTTCGTTGCCGTTGATCTTGGCCATGATGACAAAACCTTGTCGAGAGGTTGAAGACGAAGTGGCGCTGCCTATATCTCGTCCATCCCCGGCGGACAAGACGACTAGATACGGTAGCGCAACTGTGATAGCCATGCGCCAATTGCATAGCTATCATTCCAAGAACGCAATACCGAATCGTGACTAAATCGTCATATTCGCCCGACGCCAGAAAAGACAAGAGCAAGAATAAGGAACGACGAGATGGTCGATTTCGTTGACGGTACCGCCTTCAACTACGAGCAGGGGCAACGCGCCCGCAAGCTCTTCGCGGCCGTCGTATTGGCGGCACTTGACGATGCAATTGCCGACGACAAAAAATATGGCAATGGCCCCGAACAGATCGCCCGCTGGGCGCGGTCTCGCGATGGACGCGAAGTGCTGTCCTGCGCGGGGATCGACCCGAACGAGCGTGTCGTAAAGGGTCTGATGGATTTCGTGGCCAAGGGCATCCGCACCTCGGTCGCGCTGTCGCGCGAAGAATCCGAACGCCGCCATGCACTCGAAGCCGATCAGGCAGAAGCCGCCTGAACGCTCTCGGCCTGCACTGAAAAACGCGCCCGCAGGGGCGCGTTTTCCATTTTGGCGATCAGGATCGGTTTATTCGAAATCCCGCACAGCCAGCGCGCGCGCGACTTCGGCCCGCACCAGTTTGCGGACGTTGCGCGTGATGCGCTCGCCCAAGGTGCCCTGCAATTCCTCGCGGATGATATCGCGCACCAGATCGCGCATCGCGGCCTCGTCAAAGGCAGGGTCTTCGTCCTCGTCCACGAAACGGGCAAAGGCCGATTGCCCGACATCTTGCTCCAGTTCGGCTCGGACGGCGGCTTCGGCGGCTTCCGCCCAGCCATCATCGGCGGTCCCGGACGCCGGATGCGCCCATTGGTCCGCCGCAGCAGAAGGGGCCACTTCGGCTTCTTGCGCAGCGAAAACCGCCTCGGGGATCGACACCGGCATATCGACAGGTGCGGCGGCGCCATCGTCATCATAGGCCTCGACGGCGGGCATGTCGCGCGCCAGCACGGCTTCCGGCTCCTCGTCATCGATGGCGATGAAACCGGCTTCTTCGGCAACGCTGCCCCGTACGGTATGGAACACAGGCCCGGCATCCGGTCCGGCATCAGGTTCAACCTTGGCCTCGGGCGCAGGCTCAGGCTCCGGTGCCGGCTCGGGCACGATCCGCAGCGCAGGCGTCAGCACCAGCTTGTCAGACACAGGCCATGATGCCGGTTCGACCCGCGTCGCCCGCGCCTGCGGGCGCAGGTCATCCGAAACGAGACGGCGGATGGACGAAAGCACATCCTCGATCTCGACATTGCTCATGGGTTCGGACATGCGCCACGGTCCTTGTTTGACAGACGTTGTGCAGCATGATAGCCGCACAACCGCGGCCACTTCAAGAAAATGGCGTGACCATCGCGGTCAATCTTGGTGTCAGTTGCCGGTCCGTCCCATGATCCGGTCCAGAGCCTTGCCCTGCGCGCTGATCGGGGCCGATTTGACCGCGTTGTAATAGGCCGCCGGGTCATAAACCGGCACATCCAGCCCCAGATGCTCGACCGACAAAAGACCCATCGCCGACAGCAGGTTATAGACGCCCACATAGCGTTGCGCCTCGGCGGTCAGCTTCTGCGCGCGGGCGTCGAGCAATTCCTGCTCGGCATCGAGCACATCGAGCGTGGTGCGCGCGCCAAGATCGGCCTCTTCCCGCACCCCGTCGAAAGCGGCCTGTGCGGCTGCCACCTGCTGCGACCCCGCCGTGATCGACGCCGAGGCGACATCGACGGCAGACCACGCATTGCCGACATTCTCGGCCACATCGATCCCGACTTGCGCCAGCGCCGCCTGCGCCGCTTCCTTGTTGGCCAGCGCCGCCCGCTCGCCCGATGCAATCGCCCCGCCGGTGTAAAGCGGCTGGTTCAGCGTCAGCGACAGCGACTTGCCGGTATCGTCGGCGTTAGCGGTCCGCGACAGGCCGGCTTCGGCGGTCAGGGTGGGCATACGGCTGGCACGGGCGATCTGCAGCCCAAGGTCGGCCACCGTCACCTGCCGCTGCGCCTGTGCGATCTGCGGATGGCTGGCCAAGGCCTGCGTGCGTGCCGCATCCAGCGTTCTGGCGGTGGCCGGCAGCTTTGGCAGGGTCGACAAACGGCCCGGATAGGCCCCGGTCATCGCCTTGTAGCGTTCGCGCGCGGTGGTCAGGTCACCCTGCGCCGCAACCAGCCCCGATTGGGCCGAAGCCAGCCGCGCCTCGGCCAGCGCCACATCGGTCCGCGTCACCTCGCCCACATCGAAACGGTCCTTGGCGGCTTTCAACTCTTCGCCGATCAGCCGCACGTTCGACTGCCGCAGCGCCACGATCTCGGACTGGAGCCGCACGTTGACATAGGCATCGACCGCTTGCAGCAACACGCGGCTTTCCAGCCCGCGCAACGCCTCACGCGTGGCAAGCACGGTTTCCTTGGCGATCTCGACGCCCAGCTTGCGCCGTCCGAAATCGAGCAGCGTCCATTGCGCCACCAGCGAATAGCTGCGCTGCAGGTTGCCTGCGGTGGATACCTGCGGGTCGTTGTATTGCGAGCGTGCAACAAAGGAAATCACAGGCCGCAGCGCCGCGACCGATCCGGCAACATCCTCGTCGGCGGCGCGCAATAGCGCCTCGTTCTGGTCAAGAACCTTGGACGTCTTGTAAGCAGCAACCAACGCATCGGCGAGGCTTTCGGCCCCCGCAGGAAGCGCCGCCGCAAGCGCGAATACCGAAACAGCCGCCGCTTTGAAAAAAGCCCGCATCATCGCCCCTGTCCATTTCGCACCGGCCTGTCCGCCCTGTGCCAATCAAAAAGCATCCCGAAGCCCCCCGGTCGACGGGCCGGCAATATCACAACGTGAAGGCGCGCTTGGCCGCAAAGCCGGACAGCAAAGGGGCAGCGGCGTTAAAGGCGTAACGCCATGTCACGGCGCCGTCGATCTTGTAGCCGACGCGGGCAATGCCCAAGGCACCCTCGATGAAGATCGCACCGATCCGCCCGCCTTCGCGCAGTTGGGCCAGCAACCCGGCTGGCACGGCTTCGACCCCGCCCTGGATGGTGATCACGTCATAGGGCGCGTGCTTGGCATCGCCCTCGCACAAGGTGCCCACGACGACGGCGGCATTGTCCACCCCTTCGGCAGACAGCGTGCGCTGCGCCTCGGACGCCAGCGCCTCGTTCTCCTCGACCGCGACCACCGCATCGGCCAGACGCGCGATGACGGCGGTCGAATAGCCAAGCCCGCAGCCCAGATCGAGCACCAGCTCGCCCGGCTGGATGTCGAGCGCGTCGAGCATCTTGGCAAAGGTGCGCGCTTCGAGCACGACACGGCCTTGGGCGATTTCGACGTTCTCGCCCATATAGGCCGCCTCGCGCATCGCGTCGGGAACATAGACCTCGCGCGGGATCGCCAGCATCGCCTCGATGATCGGAAACTTGGTGACGTCCGACGGACGAACCTGCGTGTCGACCATCATCACGCGGCGGGTCGAAAAGTCGCTCATGCCTGAACTCATCAGTTTAGATATCCTTAGAATGTCTTGCCACATAAGACGCGCCTCGGCAACGCAAGATAAGGTCATACGGCCCGCTGCGCCTGCGCTTTCCTGTCGCTTGCCTACGCTCGCGGCGAAACTTGGCGCCACTAACATGTTAGCCCTTGCCAAAGCCCGCCGTTCGCTGTTCCCCTGCCACGGATTTATGCGGCAATAAGGGAGACGACCGGATGAAACTCATGCGTGTGGGCGAGGCGGGGCCGAAGTGCCGGCGATGATGGACGCCTCGGGCAAGATCCGCAGCCTTGCCGGCATCGTCCCCGATATCGCTGGTTCTGTGCTGGCCCCCGAGGGCCTTGCCAAACTGCGCGGCATCGATCCGTCGAGCTTGCCCGAACTTGCCCCTTCACGCATCGGGCCCTGTGTCGGGTCGGTCGGCAAATTCATCTGCATCGGCCTGAACTATGCCGACCACGCCGCGGAATCGAACCTGCCGGTGCCGAAAGAACCGGTGATCTTCCTGAAGGCCAATTCGGCCATCGTCGGCCCGAATGACGACGTGCTGATACCGCGCAACTCGGTCAAGACCGACTGGGAGGTCGAGCTTGGCGTGGTCATCGGCAAACGCGCCTCTTACGTGTCGGAAGCCGAGGCGATGGAACATGTGGCCGGCTATTGCGTGATCAACGATGTGTCCGAACGCGAATTCCAGATCGAACGCGGCGGCACCTGGGACAAGGGCAAGGGCTGCGACACCTTTGGCCCGATCGGCCCCTGGCTGGTCACGGCGGATGAAGTGCCCGATCCGCAGGCCCTGTCGATGTGGCTGGAAGTCGACGGCAAGCGCTACCAGAACGGCAGCACGAAAACGATGGTCTTCGGCGTCCGGCATCTGGTGCATTACGTCAGCCAGTTCATGTCGCTCAACCCCGGCGACGTGATCTCGACCGGCACGCCCCCCGGCGTGGGCATGGGCCAAAAGCCAGACCCGATCTACCTGAAGGGCGGCGAGGTCATGCGTCTGGGTATCGAAGGTCTGGGCGAGCAGCGCCAGACTGTCGGCCGCGCCTGACGGCACAGCGGTCCCAACGAATTTTCTCGCGAAAATTCAGGGACCGCTCCACCGACTGATTTTTCGCAGAAAAATCGTTGGCGGCTCACACGACCCGCAAGCCCGATTTAGCCGCCTCACGCCCCAGCGCCTGCCGCACCACCCGAACAATATCCTTGGCCGAAAGCCCCGCCCAGTCATACATCTGCGCCGGTGACGCCTGGTCGATGAAGCGGTCGGGCAGCGTCATCGTGCGGATCGCGCGGCCCCGCTCCAGCCCGCCGGAGTTGGCGAGGTGGTGCAGCACCAGCGCCCCGAATCCCCCAGTGGCCCCTGTTTCCAACGTCACCAAAGCCCCGTGATGCGCGATCAACTGGTCGATCAGCGCGGTATCCAGCGGCTTGGCGAAACGCGCATCGGCCACGGTCACCGAAATCCCCTCGCCCGCCAGCGCCTCGGCCGCGGCCAGCGCCTCGGATAGATGCGCCCCGTACGACAGGATCGCCGCGTCCGTCCCCTCGCGCAGCACACGCCCCTTGCCCAGCGGCAAAGCAACACCGCGCTCGGGCAGGTCAAGCCCCATCCCCTCGCCCCGCGGATAGCGGAATGCGATAGGCCCGCCGTCATGCGCCACGGCGGTGGCAACCATGTGGACAAGATCTGCCTCGTCTCCTGCCGCCATCACGGTAAAGCCGGGCAGGTTGGCCAGAAAGCCGATGTCGAAAGCCCCCGCATGGGTCGCCCCGTCTTGGCCCACCAGCCCCGCGCGGTCGATGGCAAAGCGCACAGGCAGACCTTGCAGCGCCACGTCATGCACGATCTGGTCATAGCCACGCTGCAGGAAGGTCGAATAGATCGCGCAGAACGGCTTCAGCCCCGCCGCAGCCATTCCGGCGGCGAATGTAACGCCATGTTGTTCCGCAATCCCCACGTCGAACACCCGCGCCGCAAAGCGCCGCGCCATGATGTCCAGCCCTGTTCCCGAAGGCATCGCCGCCGTGATCGCCACCACGCGCGGATCGCGCGCGGCTTCATCCCTCAGCGCATTGCCGAAGACCGTGGTATAGGCCGGCGCATTCGACTTCGACTTGGCCTGCTCGCCCGTCAGCGGGTTGAACCTGGACACGCCGTGGTATTTGTCCGCAGCGCTTTCGGCAGGCGCAAAGCCCTTGCCCTTGACCGTCACGGCATGGATCAAGACCGGCCCCGTCGCCCGCGCCCGCGCCGCCCGCAGCGTGGCCAGCACCTGCCCCATATCATGCCCGTCGATCGGCCCGATATATGAAAACCCAAGCTCCTCGAACAGTGTGCCGCCGCCGGGCATGCCGGTCACCAGCGCCCGCGCCCGCCGCGCACCGTCGCGCATGGGTCCGGGCAGGCGCGTCTCGAATTCCTCGGCCGCCGCTTTCAGCAGAGACAACGGCCCCTTGGCCGCAATCTCGTTGAGGTATTTCGACAAGGCACCCACGGGCGGCGCAATCGACATGTCGTTGTCGTTCAGGATAACAAACAGCCGCTTGCCCAGATGGCCTGCGTGGTTCATCGCCTCATAGGCCATGCCTGCCGTGATCGCGCCGTCGCCGATCACCGCAATGGTATCGCCCACGGGTTGCCCCATCTCGCGCCCCATCGCAAAGCCCAGGGCCGCGGAAATCGAGGTCGAGCTATGCGCCGCGCCGAACGGGTCGAACTCCGACTCGGCCCGCTTGGTAAAGCCCGAAACCCCGCCCGACTGGCGCAAGGACCGCATCCGTTCGCGCCGTCCGGTCAATATCTTGTGCGGATAGCACTGGTGGCCCACATCCCAGATCAGCTTGTCGCGCGGCGTGTCGAAGACCGCATGGATCGCCACGGTCAACTCGACCACCCCCAGCGACGACCCAAGATGCCCGCCGGTTTCGGACACGACCTGTATCACCTCGTTCCTGACCTCGCCCGCCAATCGGCCCAACTCGCCATCGGTCAAGGCCTTGAGGTCGGCAGGGCCGGATACGCGGTCAAGGATCGGAGTCATGGCTTGGCCTTTCGAGATAAAAAAGTGCCGTGCGGACGGACCACACGGCACCAGGTCCCTGTCGCCAACAGGAAGGGAACCGGGCTGTGGTTGCGCCCCGGATCCGGGCCGGCATCCTGGCCCGAATTATGAAAGGCGGGGCGACACAGGCCGCCCCGCCCGAAGGTCAGACCGTAGCGACGTGTTGCACGATCTCGATGGACGAGTTGTAGGGCGACGGTGCCTGCTTGCTTTCTTCCGGCAGAAGCAGGCTTACCCCCCACAGCGCCAGCCCGAAGGCTGCGATGGCGACCGTGAAGACCAGCCCCCAACCCGCTCCGGCAAGCATCTGGTAGAGTGCCCAGGACCGCAGCGCGCGACCCGGCTTTTCGTTGAAATATCCGTCAGACATTGGCTTTCATCCCTCAGTTAAGCGGCGCGTAGCCGTGGTCTTGTGCCCAGACGAACCAGTTGTCGACCACTGTGCCGGTCAGAAGGATACCGATACCGCCCGTAAGCGTCACCAGCACCGCAAACCACCAGGCCCAACGGTGGATACCTTCCATCGTGGCGTTGAACCCCATGGTCCAGCGCCAGAACAGGGCAGCCCGTTCCGAAGCCGTGCCACGGTCGGCGATCTGCTCCAGCTCGCGGTCGCCGCCGAAGCGCGAAACCGCAAGGATGGTCGCCCCGTGCATCGCAAACAGCAGGGCCGATCCGTAAAGGAAGGCGATGCTCAGCGCGTGGAACGGGTTGTAGAACAGGTTGCCGTAGGACAGCGAGAAGTTGTTGGTCCAGTCGAGGTGGCTGAAGATACCGTAAGGCACCGCTTCCGACCAGGACCCCATCAGCACCGGCCGGATCAGGCCAAGCACAAGGAACAACCAGATGGCAGAGGCGAAAGCCCAGCTCACATGCTTGCCCATGCCCAGGGCCTGCGCCCGCAGGTAGGTTCGCACCCACCACGCACAGACCGAGATCAACAGGAAGAACGAGGCGATCAGCCACAGCCCCCCTTCGGCGATCGGCGCGAAGCCGAGGCCATACTCCGACGAGGGCGGCTCGAGCGAGAACCAGAACAGGTCACGCATGAAGACCGCGGGGTTGAACCCGGCCTGATACCAGAACCATGCACCGCACAGCATGAACCAGACCGCGCCCGACATCAGCGACAAGACACCCATCGCGCCAAGGTAGATCGGCCCGAGTTGCGCGTTGCCAAGCCAGCCCGCCAGCGTCGAGAAGCCTGCGCCGCTTCCGCGGTTGGACAATTCGACGCCTTCGACCATTCCCATCTCGGGTGCAGCGCGAACCTGCACCTGGGTAAAGATGTTCTGATACTCAGCCATTTACGCCTCCTGCGATATCGACCCACCACGGAAGTTGCAGCCACCAATCCCACCAGACGACCCACTGGTCGAACCAGATGGTGCCCGAGATGACGATACAGACGGCACTCCAGAACCCGGCATTCAGCGCGAGCAACAGGCCCACGCGGTGGATGCCAAGCGTGCCGACCGAATAGCCGATCAGGTCGCGGAAATAGGTGTCTTCATGATCGGGCGTCCGCATTTCCTTGCCCTTTTCAGGGTTGGCTGCCGACAGGATCAGGGCTCCGTGCAGGGACAGCGCAAGCGCGGTGGTGAAAAAGAAGCTCACCGCGATCATATGCGCCGGATTGTAGTGAAAGTTGCCATAGGTGTAGCCGGTGTTCGACACCCAATCGAGGTGGCTGAAGATGCCGTAAGGAAAGGCATAGCCCCAGCTTCCCATCAGGATCGGCCGGATCACGACCAGCGTGACATAGGCGAAGATCGCGACGCCAAAGGCGAAGGGCACGTGATACCCCATGCCCAGCTTGCGGCAGATCTCGACCTCGCGCAGCGCCCAGGACACGAAGGCCCCGATGGCGCAGATGGTGATAAGCTGCCAAAGCCCGCCCTGCATCAGCGGCGCAAAGGCAAGACCGTTTTCGATTGCCGGCGGATCGATCGAGATCAGCCAGGGGTTCCACACCCCCTGCATCGCCGTTCCGTAAAAGATGAGGATGGTGCCGAGCGCCGCAAAGAAGAATGTCGTGACGCCAAAGAAACCGACGAAGAACGGCCCGACCCAGAAGTCGAACAGGTTCCCCCGATCAGCGTGCCACCCGGCACGCGGTATTTTCGTTCGAAGCTGAGCAGTGCCATGCTTCCCTCTCCGCTTGTTGCGACCGGCGGTCAGGTTGTCCGATAGCCGTCGAGTTGCGCCCGTGGGGGTCGCCACGGCCGGGGGACCAGCCCCCGCCCGCAGCAAGTGCCTTGCGGCAGTAGTTACTGGGTCGCCACGACAGCGCCGCCAGCGGCAGCAGCGGTCTGGAACCAGTTGATGCCGTTGCTCAGAACCACGAGGTGGATCATTGCGGCCAGCAGGAACAGGAACACGCCCTGTGCCACGAAGACGCGGCGGGGATCGAAGATCAGCCAGATTTTATAGAATTTCGACATGTTTGATCCTCCTCAGAACCAAGGGCGCCAGATGTACGTGGCGATGTGGGCTACAACGGCAATAGCCGTGAAGAGCCAGAGACCGCTCATGTACACCGAGTGCAGTTCCTGCGCCTGCTCGTCGGTAAGACCTGTGAAGCTCAGGTCGGATTTATCAGCCATAACTATCCTCCGGATGGACAGACTGACGCCGCATTCCCTGCGGCGGGGTTCACGGTCGGGCTGAGTGCCGTTCCGAGTTTCCACCGTCCCCCGTTGGTCTGGGGGGCGGCGAATGGTTTGACGGGTTGGGCGCAACCCTCAGAAAAGTCGTTCGGGCCGGTTACGGCCGGAATATGTTGGGCGTGATCGTCCCCGCCTCGCGCCAGGCGCGGGCCAGCGGACCATGCACGGGCAAGGCCCGGTTGACCGCGACCTGGACGACCCAGGCTGCAAGGGCGAAGGGGATCGCCACAAGGAAGATCAAGGCGAAATACACATAGAACTCGGCACGCGGAGCGCGGTGGGCATGGTGCCCGCTCCCGGAGGTGTAGTCGCTCATGCTGGTGCTCCCTTGGTTGTTGCTTTCGGCCCGCGAAGGGCCTCGACGGTCTCCCGGACGACGCGTTCCGCGCCTTGGTCCAGTGCCGCCTTCTCTGCCGCGTCGCGCAAGGTGCGGGCGGCGGAAATCCGGGTCAGGATCGGATGTTCGGAAACGATCCGGTCAAGCTCTGCCTGCGCGTCGACATCCCAGGGGAAGTCGCGCCGCAAGGTAGTGGGCGTGGCCGCCGCACTGTCCATGTCGGTGCCAAGCGGCAGGATGTGGAACAGCGCCTCGAACAGGCCGTTGCACACCTCTTGCAGCATCCAGACGCATCCGGCGTAGCCCATGAAGGGCGTGCCGGTATGGCGGCGGATGGCGGCACCGGGGAAAGACGCCGCGATGAAATGCGGCGCAGGCCCGTGCCCGGCCTTCATCTCGGCCAGATACATCTTCTCGTTGATCGACCCCATCACCACCAGCGGGCGGTGCTGGCGCAGCATCGAACGCACCTGTTCGTTGTTGGTCTTCTGCCCCGGCATGCGGGCGACCGCAAAGGCGCAAGGCAGACCCAGATCGGTTTCCAGATAATGCCGGATGCCACGCGCATAGGTCTCGTTGGCCACCACGGCAAAGCTGGCCGTGCCAAAGAAATCCTGCGTCACCGACCGCCACAGATCCCACACCGGCTTCAGCGTCGAATGCTTTTCCTGCGCGATGAACGGCTCGGGGTCCAACCCCAGCAACTCGCCCAGTTTCCGCAGGAACTTGGTCGTCGAATCCAGCCCCATGGGCGCTTGCAGATAGGGCTTGCCCAACACCTGCGCCAATCCGCGGCCGAATTCGCGATACATCACGATATTCACATCGGAATTCACCAGATTCCGCATCTCGGCCAGATGCGCGCCCAAAGGCAGCACCATGTTGACCTCGGCCCCGATCCCTTCGACCAGACGGCGGATTTCGTGCAGGTCCGAGGCCATGTTGAACACGCCATACATCGGACCAAGGATATTGACCCGCGGCTTGTCGCCCGGCTCGCGCTTCTTTTCCACCGGCATGCGGCCCTTGGTCTGGCCGAACTCGGTAAAGATCCACGTCATCGCACGGTCGGCGGCCTGCCATTGGTCTTCATCGATTGTGCGCGGCAGGAACCGCTGGATATTCGTCCCTTGCGGCGTGACCCCGCCGCCGATCATTTCGGAAATCGACCCCGTCACCACCACGGCAGGCAGCGCCGGATCGAGCGTTTTCCACGCCCGCGCCATCGAAGCCTCGGTGCCCGAGGTCATCTCGTCCTCGCCCAAGCCCGTCACCACGATGGGCAATTCATGCGGAGGCAAGCCGTCGGTGTAATGCAACACGGATGTAACCGGCAGGTTCTCGCAGCCCACGGGGCCGTCGATCACCACCTGCAAACCCTTGACGGCACAAAAGGCGTAAACCGCACCCCAGTAGCCGCCCGCGCGATCATGATCCTGCACAAGCATCAGATCATCTCCTCGGCTTTGGCGGCTTTCGCCATCTTGTCGAGCTTTTTCTGATGCGCCACGCGGAAGTCGGGCCGCAGGTTCGGCGCGCCTTCCCAGATACCGCTGGTATCGCCGGTGCCGACACCTTCGAAGAAATCCTTCATCCCGTCCATACGGGCCTTGTTGGCAATCGCCGCATTGACGACCTGTGCCAAAGACCCCGCCCCCGCCGGACCCATCAGGGGCCGCGCCGAGATGAGGTTGGTGAAGTAAAGCCCCGGAATCGCGAGCTCTTTCGCCTTTTGCACGACCGGAGTCGTCCCGATCGCCAGATCAGGCCGGAACGCCTCCATCGCGGCGCAATCGTCTTCCAGCGACGCGCGGTATTTCACCGCCACGCCCTTGGCTTCCAGCCATGCGCGGTCTGGTTCGGACCATTCGTTCCTGGCGCAGGCGGTGCCGACATAGGCCACATCCGCCCCGCTTTCGATCAGCAGACGCGCGACCAGCAGTTCGGACCCTTCATAGCCCGACAGCGTGATCCGCCCCTTGACGGGATTGTCGGCCAAGGCCTGTTTGATCGCCTCGCCAAAGCCGTTCTGCGCTGCGGCCACGCGGTCGGCGGCCACGCCGTATGCGTCACCAATCGCGGCAAGCCAATCCATCGTGCCATCATGGCCGACGGGGGCAGAGCCAACGATCTTGCGACCTGCCGCCTGAAACTCGCGGATCGAGGCGGTGTAAAACGGGTGGATCGCCGCCACCACACCGCAATCGAGGGCGGCATAAAGCTCGCGCCATTCGCGGCAGGGCACGACCGGACCGGCCGCCAGACCCAGCGGTGCCAGCATTGCGCCGATCATCATAGGATCGGCGGGGAACATCTCGCCCAGCAGCGCCACGGTCGGACGGTCGGACCGCCCGCGTTCGGGCGCCTGCACGGGACCAGCCTCGATCTCGCGGCGGGCATAATTCAGCATCGCACCGGCCAGCACGTCCTTGGCCTCGGCATGGGTCGGCACACCGAACCCCGGCACGTCGATGCCCACGATCCGCACACCGTTGATTTCCTTGGGCAACAGCTTGAGCGGCACACCCGAAGCCGTCGGCACGCAAAGGTTGGTGATCACCACCGCATCATAGCGTTCAGGATCGGCCAATTCATGCACCGCGTCGCGGATATCCTCGAACAGCTTGCCCGTCACCAGCGTTTCCGAATTGAACGGAACGTAACCCACCGACCGCCGCGCGCCGTAGAAATGCGACACGAAGGTCAGCCCGTAAACGCAGCAGGCAGAACCCGAAAGCACCGTCGCTACCCGCCGCATCCGCAGGCCCACCCGAAGCGAGCCGAAGGCCGGACACATCGATTGCGGCTTGTCATGCGGCCCTTGCGGATAGTCGGCGGCGAACTGGTCGAGCATTTCCGAATTGCCCGCAGCCCGCGCCGCTTCCTTCATCGTCGCACCGGAATGGCAACCCATGCCGTCGACCGTTTGGCCTTCAACCGTCTGCCCCGCCAGATCGGGCGCAGCCTCGGTCACCCCTTGGGTGACAGGGGTCTGGTCGGCCAGATCATAGCGGGTTTCGCCGGTCATGCCTTGGCCCCTTTGCCGGCAAGGGCGCGCAGCGCCGCTTCGAGTTTTTCCAGTGCGCCAAGGTCAAACATTGTCATAGACCACTTCCAGCGATTTCACGACGCCGGCGAACTTGCCGCGCATGTCGGTGTCTGTCGCGGGGACCAGCACGAAATCCGCCCCCGTGGTTTCGGCATCGAACAGGCCCAAAAGACCGTCTTGCGTCAAAGGCTTGGGCCGCAGCGGCGGCGCATCGGCGACATTCTCGGCCAGTTCGGTGAACAGCCCGCCCCATTGCGTCGCATGGGTGCCGACGATCTGGTAATTGGCCGACTTGCGGCGCAGGTCGTCATCGGCAGGAATGCTTGCCAGAACCGGAATCCCCACCACCTTGGCGAAAGCCGCAGCTTCGCCGGTGCCGTCATCCTTGTTGATGACCATGCCGGCCACACCGACATTGCCGCCCAGCTTGCGGAAGTACTCCACCGCCGAGCAGACGTTGTTCGCCACATAAAGCGATTGCAGGTCGTTGCTGGCAACCACGATGACCTTTTGCGCCATGTCGCGGGCAATCGGCAGACCGAAGCCGCCGCAGACCACGTCACCAAGGAAATCCAGGAGCACATAGTCGAAGTCCCAGTCGTGGAACCCGAGTTTCTCCAGCAACTCGAACCCGTGGATGATCCCGCGCCCGCCGCAACCACGGCCGACTTCTGGCCCGCCCAGCTCCATCGCAAAGACGCCGCCGCGCTTGAAGCATACGTCACCGATCTTGACCTCTTCCCCCGCCAGTTTCTTGCGGGTCGAGGTTTCGATGATCGTGGGGCAGGCCTTGCCGCCGAACAGCAAGCTTGTGGTATCCGATTTCGGATCGCAGCCGATAAGCAGCACGCGCTTGCCGTTTTCGGCCATCATGTGGCTCAGGTTGGCCAGCGTGAAGGACTTGCCGATCCCGCCCTTGCCATAGATCGCGATGATCTGCGTCTTTTTCGTTGGGGGTGCCGAGGGCACTTCGAGCGTCGGCTCCTCATGCGCCTCGTCGCGCAGGCGGGTGTCGAAATCCTTGAGGTTCGGAATATCCAGCGTCATGCGTTTCCGCTCCAATCGAGGATCATTTTCAGGCAGTCAGGGTCGGTAAAGGCAGTCTCGTAGGCCGCCGTGGCATCGGTCGCGGGACGGCGATGCGTGATCAGCCCGTCAAGTGAAAGTGCGCCCGATTCGATCAGCGCCCGCGTCGCGGTCAGATCGTCCGGCGTCCATTCCGACGCGATGCGGAACCGCGCTTCCTTCATGAAAGCGGGCGGAAAGGCAAAGGCGACGGGCTCGGTATAGAACCCCGCCAACACGATCTCGCCGCCCTTGGCCAGACGCATCACCAGCTTGTCGAGCATGCCCGAAGCGCCGGAAGCATCATAGATCGCGCGATAATCGCGCCGCGCATCGGTTTCGGGATCGATGCAGTCATAGCCGACCGCCCCGCCCCGCCGCGCGGGATTCGTTTCCCAGACCGTCGGCGCGGGTGCACCCGCAGCCACCGTCAGGCGGGCCAGCAAACGACCCAAAGTTCCGTGACCGACGATCAGATCGGGAAGGGCGGTGTTGAACCCCGCAACCGCATGCCGCGCCGTCGCCGCCAGCGCCAGAAGCGCACCGGTCGCCCCCATGCCACGGTCGATCCGCGCCACACGCGCCGCCGATGTGGTCAGGTGCCGTGATGCACCGCCGAATAACCCGCGCACATCGCCCTCAAAGCAATTGGCACCGGGCACGAAGACATGATCCCCGACCGCAAATCCGCTTTCCGGACCGGCCTCGACCACCTCACCCGCAGCCTCGTAGCCCGGCACAAGCGGATAGCCCATGCCCGGAAAGGGCGGCATCGTGCCTGACCAGAACAGCTTTTCCGTGCCCGTCGAAATGCCCGAATGTGCGATTTCGACCACCAGATCATCCGCCCTCGGGGGCGTGATGCCGAGCGTCGAAAGCGAAAGCTCTCTCGGTCCGGACAAGATGACTGCGGTGGTCTGCACTTCTTCACTCCCCCTGCCGCGCCCAGAAGGGACGGCGGCGTTGCCTTTGCCCCGATCGGGCTTTCGGCTATATGTGTCAGTTTAAACTTACACACCAGACTGTCAAACTAAATAGACAGTAATTTACGTCACGTGCCATTATTTCAGGCGTTCAGCCGTCACGACCGATGTGACATAGGGCCGGAAACCGTGGCAAAACGTCATGTTTACAAAGCCCGCAGCTGCCAGCATCGCCGTGATCTCGGCAGCCGACCTTGTCCGCCCCGTCTGCATGGCAAGGGTGTAAACCGAAAAGTACACGTCCGTGGCCGGATCAGGCCTGTCGCCCCCCGACATAGGCTCGGAAACCACCACCCGCCCGCCTATGGGCAAGGCCTCGAATACCGAACGCAGCAAGGCCGCGACGGTGCTGTCGGCATGGTCGTAAAGCACGCGCACAAGGGTGATCGTATCCGCCCCCGCAGGCAGCGCCCCGTCCCGGAACGATCCCGGAACGATCTTTACCCGCCCGGCCAGCCCCGCCGCCGCGAATCGCGCATTGGCCGCCGGAACCACCGCCGGCAGGTCGAACAACACCAGCTCTGCCGCCGGATGCGCCGCGCCGACCGCCGCCAGAAAGGCGCCAGTCCCGCCGCCCACATCCATCAAGCGCCGCGCCTTGGACAGATCGGCAAGCCCCAGCGTATCGGCGGCCACCAGACCCTGACTGTCCGCCATCAACTCCGAATAGCGCGCCGCAAGCGCCGGATCGGCAGCCCCCCCCGCACCGAATACATAGGGCCAGAACCCCGCCAACTCCGGCTGCGTCTCGCCCCGGAAAAAGGCCACGGGGTCCGACAGGTCGCGGTACAGCACCGGATGGTGCCGCACCATCGCCTCGAGTCCCGGCACGGTCAGGAACGCGGCCCCCCGCGTCGTCAGATGCCACAACCCGCCCCGCCGCCTGATCAGCCGCAACGCAGCGCCCGCCTGCAGCAGAACGGCCATACGCTCGGCCGGAACGCGGGCGAAAGCCGCGATGTCGCCCAATGACAAAGGCCCGTCCGTCAGCCGGTGCATCACCCGAAATTCGACCAGCGCCAAAAGCGCCTGCGATTGCACAAAGCCCGACACCACGTCGAACAGAGCCCGACCCTCGGCCCGCGCGATATGCTTCAGCCCAAGCACCCGCGCGCAAAACGCATGAAACCGCGGCGACAGTCCCAGCCGCGCCGCAAATCCCAGCCGTGACGGCATATGTCCGGAAGCCTTCAGCATCACCCGCGCACGGCGCTTGCAGCCGAAGGCGACAAATGAACCGGCGTCATCTTTTCAGCATAGGCACGCACCAGTGCCGCCAATTTCGCCTCGCCCGGGCAAGACGGGATCGAGGCGATCGCCCCGCCCAGAATGTCCTTGAGATAGCGCGCAGCACCCGCAACGCCCATTTCGGTCACCGCCGACGGGCGCTGGTGCGCCGCATCCTGCCCCGCAGGCTTGCCGGTCTGTTCCGGCGTCAGCAGCGCGTCCTTCAGATCGTCGGCAACCTGGAACGCTGCCCCGATCCGTGCGCCCAGTTCTTCCCACGGCTCGGGATCCTGCCCCGCCGCCGCCGCGCCCATCTGCGTTGCCGCCATGAACAAGGCCCCGGTCTTTGCCCGATGATAGGCCGCAAGGTTGATCACCGGCTCGCTTTCCCAGCCCTGCCCCGCGCAAATCCCGCCGGGTGCCCCCGTGCGCTGCGCCAGCAGCTTTATCAGTTCCACCGCCCGCGCCGGATGGTCCGCCGCAGCCCGCGCCAGCACCTCGAAGGCCAGCACGATCAGCGAATCGCCCGCCAGAACCGCCAAAGGCTCGCCGTAAGCGCGATGCACCGAAGCCTTGCCGCGCCGCATGTCGGCATCATCGAAACAGGGCAGGTCGTCATGCACGAGCGACGCGCAATGGATCAACTCCAGCGCTGACGCCGCCGCATCCGAAAGCCCCGGCCGGTCATCGCCACAAGCCATCGCGACCGACAGAAGAATCGTCGGCCTGATCCGCGCCCCGCCCGGAAAGACCGCATGGTCCAGCGCCGCCGTCAGCCGCGGCGGGCCTTCGCCCGAACGCGTCAGGGCCAAAGCCCCCACCACCGCCTGTTCGATCCGCCCGTCCAAAGCCATGATCGCTCCCTTCGCGCCAGCCTGTGGCCAGCATCGCACCGGCAGCCCAAGGTGTAAACTAAATCTTACACCATACTGTAATCTAACTTGGACAATCCTTCGCGGCGGGCTAATCTCGCCGGATGGACAGCGACAGCGGCAAGACCAAGGCCATCGTGATCGGCGCAGGAATGGGCGGGCTTGCCTCGGCCATCCGCCTTGCCGCCGCAGGCTACGGGGTCACCGTGCTGGAACGCGGCGCAGCCCCCGGCGGCAAGGCCCGCGCCTTTCCCACGGCTGGAGGCCCAATCGATGCTGGCCCAGTCGATGCTGGCCCAGTCGATGCTGGCCCAGTCGATGCTGGCCCCACGGTCCTGACCCTGCGCGCCGTATTCGACGATCTCTTCGCCCTGAACGGCGAAAGGCTCGATGACCACGTGACGCTCGTTCCCCAACCCGTCCTCGCCCGCCATTTCTGGCCCGACGGCAGCACGCTTGACCTGACGCCCGACCGCGACACGAACACCGAAGCGATCCGCGCCCTCTCAGGCCCGCGCGAAGCCGCCGCCTTCCTGCGCTTCGACACACTCGCGCAATCGCTTTACGAAGCGTTCCGCGGCCCCGTCATCCAGTCGCCACGCCCCGACCTTGCCGCCATCGCCCGCGCCGCACTGCGCCAACCGCGCCTCTGGCCGGCGCTTTTGCCCGGGGTTAGCCTCGACCGCCTGCTCCGCTTTTACTTCCGCGACCCGCGCCTGATCCAGCTTTTCGGCCGCTACGCCACCTATGTCGGCGGTCGCCCCGCCCATTCCCCCGCCGTCCTGTCACTGGTCTGGCGGGCCGAAGCGCAGGGCGTCTGGGGGGTGCAGGGCGGCATGCACAGCCTCGCCGCCGCCCTCGCGGCCCTTGGCGAACGCATGGGCGTGACCTTCCATTACGCCACCGCCGCCCGGCGCATCCTGCGCCAGAACGACCGCGTCAGCGCCGTGCAAACCGATACCGGACGCAGCCTGCCCTGTGCGGTCTGCATCTTCAACGGCGACCCCGCGGCACTGACCACCGGCCTTCTGGGCGACGCCCTGCCCCGCGTGGCCCCCGCCAAACCCAGCCTCTCCGCACAGGTCTGGGCCTTTGCCGCCACGCCCGGCGGCCCTGCCGCCGATGCGCTTTTGCACCACAACCTGTTCTTCACCGCCGACCCCGCCACCGAATTCGGCCCCATAGGGCGGGGCGAGACGCCAAAGGCGCAAACCCTCTACATCTGTGCCGAAGACCGGCTGACCCCCGCGCGGGGAACCGGACCCGAGCGGTTCGAGATCATCCTGAACGCCCCCGCGCTGACATCCCCCGCCCTGCGCCAATCGACCGAGGACAAAGACCTATGCCGGACACGCACCTTTCAGCAGTTGCAAGCGATGGGCCTGACCTTCGATGCGCTTCCCCCGCTGTCAAGCCTGACCACCCCGAGCGATTTCGCGACGGCCTTTCCGGCGTCGCAGGGGGCGCTTTACGGCGCGACACCCGAGGGAACGATGGCGACCTTTACCCGCCCCACGGCGCGGACGGCGCTGGCGGGGCTGTATCTGGCGGGGGGCGGCACCCATCCGGGGGCGGGGGTGCCGATGGCAGCCCTCTCGGCCCGGCACGCGGTCGCGGCGATCATGCAGGACCGGATTTCAGCCTCCACGTCGCCCCCGACGGCTACGCGTGGTGGTATGTCGACGGCGTCTCCGACGACGGGACGCGCGCGGTCTCGGTCATAGGGTTCATCGGCTCGGTCTTCTCGCCGTGGTATGCCGCATCCGGCCGCCGCGACCCGCAGAACCACGTCTGCCTCAACGTCGCCACCTACGGCCCCGGCGGGCGCTTCACCATGACCGACCGTGGCCGCAGCGCGCTTCGCCAATCATCCGACACGCTGACCATCGGCCCCAGCCGCATGCACTGGACCGGAAGCCAGCTTATCATCGACATCGATGAAATCGGCTCCCTCCCCCTCGTCACGCCGGTCAAGGGCCAGATCATCCTGACGCCCCAGGCCGTCACCGCAGTCGAGGTCGCACTCCACCCCAATCACGTCTGGCGCCCCTTCGCGCCCATCGCCCGTATTGAGGTGAACCTGACCCAAGGCCACCGCTGGCAAGGCCATGGCTATTTCGACGCCAATTTCGGAACGGCGGCGCTCGAGGCCGATTTCGACTTCTGGACATGGGGCCGCTACCCCACCGCCACCGGCGCGCAGTGCTTTTACGATGCCACCCGCCGCGACGGCACGACCCTCGCCTTGGGTCTGGAAATCGACCGCAGGGGGGCAGTGCGCGAAATCACCCCGCCGCCGCTGACCCGCTTCAAACGCTCGCTCTGGCAGGTGGCCCGCGACACCCGCGCCGATGCGGGGACCACGCCGAAACAGGCGATGAACCTGCTCGACGCCCCCTTCTATTCGCGCAGCCTCGTCACCACACGGTTGAACGGCGAACCCACGACAGGCGTCCACGAAGCCCTCGACCTTGGCCGCTTCCGCTCGCCCATCGTTAAATCGATGCTGGCCGTCCGCGTCCCGCGCCGCAGCGCATGGTCCTTCAAGACCAACGCCTGACCCGCATTTTCTGCCCTCAAATATCCCGGGGGTGCGGGGGCTGGCCCCCGCTCCGCCAGTCAAACCTTCACTCCGCCGGCGATGCCACCCGTGCCTCGGGGTTCATCCGCCAAACGGTAAAGTTCAAGGCCGAAGCCACCGTGACCCAAACCAGATAGGGCGCGAACAAAAGCCCCGCGACCGTGTCGAGCTGCCACAGCGCCAGCATCGTCAGCGCGACCGAGACCCAGAGCAAAAGCACCACGGCCAGCCCCGCCCCCATGCGCTTCAGCCCAAAGAACACCGGCGTCCAAAGCGCGTTGAAGCCGATCTGCACCGACCACAGCGCCAGCGCCTGCCCCGAGTCCGGCAGATTGGCGACCCGCGCGCCTGCCGCACTCATGCACAGGTAAAGCGTGGTCCATGCCACTGGAAACAGCCAGTCGGGCGGCGTCCAGACCGGTTTGCGAAGCGCGCGATACCACGGCCCCGGCGAAAACAGCGCCCCCGTCGTGGCGGCAGCCCCGCAGGCGGCAAGAAAGGTGAAGAAAAGCACATAGTCCATCGGGCCGCTCCGTTCTGGTCAGACCCAGCGACATAGCCCCGATCAGGGTTCCGTCCAAGCGCGCAATTTGCCGCCCGCAAGGGTCAGGCCAGCCCGCGATCCCGCGCCTCAAGCTGCGCCAGAACCGACAAAAGCGCCTCGGACCGCCCCTTTCGGGCCGCGCCCCGCGCCGCCTGAACCAGAAATTCCACCTCGGTCGCAGGGCCCGCATGCAGCACCGATGGCACCGGCCCGACCGACATGGTCCCCGCCCGCAGCACCGACAGCGCCAGCCAGCCCAGCTTGGCCCCCCGCCCCGTGCGCGCCCGCTGCGTGACCGAATCGTAGCCCGCCGCCCTGACCCGCCCACCAATGCCCGCATAGACATGCCGCGCCGCCAGAATCGCCGGACGGCAGGCCAGCGGCAGCTTCGGCACCCCCGCTTCGGACCGCCGATACAGCCGGTCGGCATGGTCCAGCAACCGCCGCGTCACCCGCCTGACCCCGTCACAAGGCGCGGGCGCAGCAAGAAACGCCGCCACATCCACACCCTCCTCGGCCAGCCAGTCCAAGGGCAGGTAAATCCGCCCCGCGAGCGCATCCTCGCCCACATCGCGGGCGATGTTGGTCAGTTGCATCGCCAGCCCCAGATCGCAGGCCCGCGCCAGCGCATCGGCCTCGCGCACGCGCATCAGCACGCACATCATGGCACCGACTGCCGCAGCGACCCGCGCGGAATAATCCAAGACCCCCGACAGCGTGTCGTAACGCCGCCCGACAGCATCCCATGCAAAGCCTTCAAGCAAGGCCTCGGGCAGCGCGCGCGGCATCTCGAAGGTCTCGACCACCCGCGCAAAGGCACGGTCGGCCGCCGCATCGCGTGGCCGTCCGCGATAGACAAGGTCCAGCCGGTCGCGCAACTGCAAGACCGCCCCCACCTTGTCGTCGCCTTCGTCTACCGCATCGTCTGCCAAGCGGCAAAAGGCATAAAGCGCCAGCGACGGATCGCGCACCTTGGCGGGCAACAGCCTTGATGCCGCATGAAACGACAAAGACCCCGTCCTGATCGCCTCGCGACAAGCCGCCATGTCCTGCACGGCCAAGGCATCGCCCCGCAGATCGGGCGTGAAATGATCCATCGAGATCGTCATTCCGCAGCCATCGGCAGATCGGGCAAAGGTTCTGCCCGGCGCAGCGGCGCATCCTGCACCAGCGTGCCCAGCACCTCGGCCGTGCCCACCACGCCCGGCAATCCAGCGCCCGGATGGGTGCCAGCCCCGCAAAGATAAAGCCCCGGCAATTCCTCGCTCACATTATGCGGCCGGAAATAGGCCGATTGGAGGATACGCGGCTCGATCGAAAAGCCCGATCCGTTGGGCGAGAGATAGCGGTCGCGGAACGTCTCGGGCGTGAAGACCAGCGATTCGGTGATGTGGTCGCGAAAGCCGGGGATCAGCCGCTCGTCCAGCATCCGCGCCATTTTTTCGCGGTAACGCGGCTCTTCCTCGGCCCAGTCCACCCCGCCAAAGCCCAGATGCGGCACGGGCGACAGCGCATAGAACGTATCCCCGCCCTCTGGCGCCACCGAAGGGTCGGTGACGCTGGGGCGGTGGACATAAAGGCTCATGTCGTCGGCCAGTTTGCCGCGGATGAAGATGTCCTTGATATGGTCGCGGTAGCGCGGCCCCACCACGATGGAATGGTGCCCCACGTCGCGCCACATGTCTTTTGTGCCCTGCGTGCCGAAATACCAGACGTAAAGCCCCATCGACCAGCGCTGCCGCTTCACCTTGGCATCGGTCCAGCGCTTCCTCGGCATGTTCCGCAAAAGCCGCGTATAGGTATGGCCCGCATCGGCATTGCTGACCACGACCGCCGCCCGCAGCACCTCGCCCGATGCCAGCCGCACGCCGGACGCACGGCCCCCCTCGGTCAATATCTCGTCCACCTCGACGCCTTGCAGCACCTCGCCGCCCTGCGCCTCGACCACCCGCGCCATGGCGGCGGCAATCGCCTGCACGCCACCCATGGCGTAATGCACGCCGAAAGCCTTTTCGAGATGGCTGACAAGGATATACATCGAGGTCACGTTGAACGGATCGCCGCCGATGAACAGCGGATGGAACGACAGCGCAAAGCGCAACCGCTCGTCCTTCACACGCCCCGCCGCATGGGCATAGACCGACCGGTCCGCCCGCATCTTCACGAATGTCGGCAAGACCTTGATCAGATCGACAAGGCGGTGCATCGACCGGCGGCCAAGGTCCTCGAAGCCGAACCAGTACCGCGCCTCGCTGTCCTTCAGGAACTTGTCATATCCCGCCACGTCACGTGGCGAAATCCGTGCAACCTCGGCCCGCATCGCGGCATCATCCTGCCGCGCGGTGAAGGTCTCGCCATCGGGAAAGCGGATCTCGTAGAACGGCTCCATCGGTTTCAGGTTCACGTCGCGGTCGAAATCCCGCCCGCAGGTCGCCCAAAGCTCGCGCAAGCCCTGCGGCACCGTCACGATGGTCGGGCCAAGGTCGAAGCGGTGCCCGCCTTGCGTGATTGACGACCCGCGCCCGCCCGGCAGGTCAAGCCGGTCGATCACCGTCACCCGCCACCCCTTGGCCCCGAGCCGCATGGCCGAGGCAAGGCCGCCAAGTCCTGCGCCGATCACGATGGCATGGTTTGCGTCTGTCTCGGGCGGGGTGGGGCGAGCATGGGTCATGCCCCGATGATAGACTGTCTAGTTTGATTGACAATAGCGACGTTAACGGCGGCAAATCACCGGATTTTCCTTTCCTCGCCTGCAAGGAAATGTCAGACTAGGTTTACATATTGCCACCCAGCCGCGCAAAAAGGGGCATATCATCCCGACCGTCTGCCTTAGCCTTTTCCGCTTCGACGGCCTGATGCCCCGCCTGTGGGTCATCGGACAGATGGCTTTGGCGCGTCTGGCGCTGCGCCGCGAATCACGCGCCCTGTTCTGGAAACTCTGCGGCTCGGGCACCGGCGAAGGCTTTACCCCGCGTCCGAACTGGGGCGTCTGGGCCATCCTGTCGGTCTGGCCGGACGAGGCGACCGCCCGCGACCGCACCACGAACGGCCCCGTCTGGCAGGCATGGCGCGGCAAGGCCCGCGAAAGCTGGACCGTGTTCCTCGACCCTGTCTCGGCACGCGGCGCATGGGCGGGGGTCAACCCCTTCCTTCCCGACACGCCCGTAACGGCCCCGACCGGCCCCCTCGCCGCCCTGACCCGCGCTACGGTCAAACCGGCACGCGCCCTGCGCTTCTGGAACCGTGTCCCCTCGATTTCGGCCACCATCGGCAGCGACCCCAACGTCACCTTCAAGATCGGCATCGGGGAGTTGCCGCTTTTGCATCAGGTCACCTTCTCGATCTGGCCCGATGCCGCGAGCATGGCCAATTTCGCCCGTGGCGACGGCCCGCATGGCCGCGCCATCGCCGCCGTGCGCGAAGGCCAGTGGTTCCGCGAAGAGCTTTACGCCCGCTTCCGCCTGCTCGGCGCCACCGGAACCTGGAACGGCCAGGACCCGCT
Organism: Gemmobacter aquarius; assembly: GCF_003060865.1. Taxonomy (NCBI): domain Bacteria; kingdom Pseudomonadati; phylum Pseudomonadota; class Alphaproteobacteria; order Rhodobacterales; family Paracoccaceae; genus Paragemmobacter; species Paragemmobacter aquarius. Next base: position 1,131,195 of record NZ_CP028918.1, on the reverse strand, counting down.
CGCCCCGCTGATGCAGGAGCGCGCCGCATGACGCACGATTTTTCTGCGAAAAATCACGTCAACGATCCTTCTGCGAAGGATCATCAAACGCCCCATCCCGAATTTTCGCAGAAAATTCGCCCCACAGGATTTTCGCAGATAATCCTGCCAGCCGGACGGTCGACATGAAACAACCCTTCCCCTTTTCCGCCATCGTCGGCCAAGAGGCCATGAAACAGGCGATGATCCTGACCGCGGTCGATCCCGCCATCGGCGGCGTCCTTGTCTTTGGCGACCGCGGCACCGGCAAATCCACCGCCGTGCGCGCCCTCGCGGCCCTGCTGCCCGAAATCGAGGCCGTCGAAGGCTGCCCCGTCAATTCGGCCCGCCCCGCCGATGTGCCCGACTGGGCGCAGGGCACGACCGACCGCATCATTCGCAAACCAACCCCCGTCGTCGACCTGCCGCTCGGCGTAACCGAAGACCGCGTCGTGGGTGCGCTCGACATCGAACGCGCCCTGACCCGCGGCGAGAAAGCCTTCGAGCCGGGCCTGCTTGCCCGCGCCAACCGCGGCTATCTCTACATAGACGAGGTGAACCTGCTCGAAGACCACATCGTCGACCTGCTGCTCGACGTGGCCCAATCGGGCGAGAACGTGGTGGAACGCGAGGGGCTTTCCATCCGCCACCCCGCCCGCTTCGTGCTCGTCGGGTCCGGCAACCCCGAGGAAGGCGAGCTGCGCCCGCAACTTCTCGACCGTTTCGGCCTGTCGGTTGAAGTCACCAGCCCGCGCGACATCGAAACGCGGGTCGAGGTGATCCGCCGCCGCGACGCCTATGAGACGAATTACGGCGCCTTCATCGAGACTTGGCGCCCGCAAGACATGGCCTTGCGCGACCGCATCCTTGCCGCCCGCGCCGCCTTGCCCGCGCTGCACACCCCCAACACGGTGCTGCACGATTGCGCGGCCCTGTGTATCGCCATCGGGTCCGACGGCTTGCGCGGTGAACTTACCCTTCTGCGCGCCGCCCGCGCCATCGCCGCCTTCGAGGGCGACGAGTCCGTGGGCCGCATCCACCTGAAATCCGTGGCCCCCATGGCGCTGTCGCACCGCCTGCGCCGCGACCCCCTGGACGAGGCAGGATCGACCGCCCGCGTCATCCGCGCCGTGACCGAGGTGCTGCCCTGACCGAAGTACCCGCCCCTACACGCTCACAGACCGCGCTGGCGCTGCTGGCCGTCGACCCCGCAGGTTTGCGCGGTCTCTGGCTCCGCGCCCGCTCCGGCCCCCTGCGCGACCGTGTGACTGCGGCGCTGACCGCCCTGCCCCTCCCGCTTGTCCGCCTGCACCCGACCATCGCCGACGACGCACTTTATGGCGGCCTCGACCTTGCGGCGACCTTGGCCACGGGCCGTCAAATCCTGACAAGCGGGCTGCTTTCCCGCCCCTCCGCGCTGATCCTGACCATGGCCGAGCGCTGCCCCGCAGGCCTGTCGGCACGCCTTGCGGCTGCGCTCGATACCCCCGGCCATGCGCTGATCGCCGTCGACGAAGGGGCCGAACCCGACGAAGCCCTGCCTCCCGCGCTTACCGACCGCCTCGGTCTCTTCCTCGACCTTTCTGACGACCTGTGGTCCGACAGCCCCGACCCGACACCCGACCCCGCACGGCTGGCAGCCGCCCGTGCCGCCTTGCCGGCACTCATCGTGCCGCCCGCAGCGCTCGAACAACTCACCCGCGCCGCCGCCGAACTCGGCATCGCCTCGCTTCGCGCGCCGCTCCTCGCCGCCAAAGCCGCCCGCGCCCATGCGGCATGGCAAGGCCACAGCGAAGTGACAGATGCAGACCTGATCGCCGCCGCCGAACTCGTCTACGCCCACCGCGCGGCACCCATGCCCGACCGACAGCCGCAAGACGCGACGCCGCCGCCCCCCACCCCTGACCAACCCGACAGCGCACAGGGCGAAACGCAGCCCGACACCGCCACCCTGCCCACCGAGATGATGGTCGAAGCCGCGCTCGCCGCCCTACCGCAAGACCTGCTCGAAGCCCTCGCTGCAGGCCGCGCCGCCCGCAGCGCCAAATCGGCCACAGGCTCCGGTGCCGCCCACAGCGGCAACCGCCGCGGTCGCCCGCTTCCCTCGCGCCCCGGCCGCCTGGCCCAGGGTGCCCGCATCGACCTTGTTGCAACGCTGCGCGCCGCGGCCCCGTGGCAACCGCTCCGCCGCCGCCAGACCGATCGGCCCGATGCCACGCTTCTCGTCCGCGCGTCCGACCTGCGCGTCAAACGCTTCCGCGAAACCTCGGACCGCGTATTGATCTTCGCGGTCGACGCCTCGGGTTCCGCCGCCTTCGCCCGTCTGGCCGAAGCCAAAGGTGCCATCGAGCTCCTCCTCGCCGCCGCCTATGCCCGCCGCGACCATGTGGCCCTGCTGGCCTTTCGCGGCGCGCAAGCGGAACTGATCCTGCCGCCCACCCGTTCGCTGGTCCAAACCAAGCGCCGCCTTGCAGGCGTTCCCGGCGGCGGCGGCACACCACTCGCCTCGGCCCTGCAACTGGCGCTGGCAACGGCCGCACAGGCCAAGGCGCGAGGGCTGACACCGACCATCGCCATCCTGACCGACGGTCGCGGCAATATCGCGCTCGACGGCACCGCCGACCGCGCCAAGGCGGAAGACGAGGCCAGCCGCCTTGCCCGCCAGATCCGTGCAACAGGTACGCCTGCGCTGGTGATCGACGTGGCAAACCGCCCGCAACCTGGCCTGCGCCTGCTCGCGCAAACCATGGACGCGCCCTACCTCGCGCTGCCCCGCGCCGATGCCCGGCGGCTCAGCGCGGCCCTCGGCGCGGCGCTGGACGGCTAGGATGGACCTGTCTCGGATGCCCCCCGACTGGCCCCGACGGGACAGCATCCGCCGCGTGCAAAGCCGCCCGCATGACTGGTGCGTCATCGACACAGGCCCCAAGGACCGCCCGACGCTGCTGATGCTGCACGGCGCGGGCGGATCGGGCCACAGCTTTCGCGCGCTCATCCCGCTGCTCGCCCCGCATTACCACCTGATCGTGCCCGACCTGCCCGGTCAGGGCTTCACCCGCCCCGGCAGCCGCAGCCGCTACGGGCTGGATGCGATGGCCGAAGACATCGCAACGCTATGCGCGACGATGGGTCTGACCCCGACATTTATTCTCGGCCATTCGGCGGGTGCCGCAATCGCGCTACGCATGGCGCAAAGCGCGGCCGTCAGGGCCGTCATCGGCATAAACGCGGCGCTTGGCAGCTTCGAAGGCGCGGCAGGCGTCATGTTCCCGCTGCTCGCCCGCGCCCTTGCCGCAGCCCCCTTCGTGCCGCATCTGGTGTCGAAACTCTGGGGCAACCCGCAAAGCGTCGGACGCCTGCTCGCTTCGACCGGCTCTCCGCTCGACGCCACAGGCCAGCGCCAATACCTCGCCCTCGTCCGCGACTCCGCGCATGTCGAAGGCACGCTCGGCATGATGGCGCAATGGCGGCTCGACGGGTTGATGGCAGCCCTGCCACGGCTGCAAACGCCGACCCTCCTCATCGCATCGACCGGCGACAAGGCAGTGCCCGCGCGCGTCTCGGCCGAAGCCGCACGACAAATGCCGAACGCCCTGTACTCGGAAATTCCGGGCTACGGACACCTGCTGCACGAAGAAGCCGCCGAAACAGTCGCCGAAACCGCATTGCCCTGGCTTGGCCAGCAAGAAAAATTATTCTGCGAATAATTTCAGGGGGCTTTCCGCCCCCTCGGCCTGCGGCCTCACCCCCGAGGATATTTGCACCAAGAAGAAGGTGGAAAGAACGTCAAGTCCTTCTCTTCGGTCCAAATATCCGCGGGGGAGGCGCGCATCTTGCGCGACGGGGGCGGCAGCCCCCACGCCCGAGCGCGGCACGCGCGAGAGATGGCTTGCGCGGCCCCTTTGCCGCGCTCCGTTTGGTCAGGGGGCGGAACGGTCGCCGAAGATGCGCGACATGTGTTCGGTCATGTAGATCCGCAGCCACGGGGTGAAGCGCGCGGGTGTGCGCTGCACTTCGGCCGACAAATGGTCCAGTTCGACCCATTCGGTCGCCATCACCTCGTCGGTGTCAGGCGCAAGCCGCAGGCCTGGGCCGGCCTTGGCGGTGAAGACATCGACCAATTCGTGCTCGACCAGCCCGTTGCCCACATCGGCGCGATATTCCAGACGGTCGGCAAAGACCGGCACCAGCCCGGTGATCCCCAACTCCTCGCGCAGCCGCCGCACCGCGCAATCGAGTGCTGCCTCGTCCCAGCGCGGATGGGTGCAGCAGGTGTTGGCCCACAGCCCCGGCGTGTGGTATTTGCCCAGCGCCCGTTGCTGCAACAGCACGCGGCCCCCGTCCATCACGAAGACCGACACCGCCTTGTGCCGCAGCCCGCGCTTGTGCACGTCAAGCTTGCCCACCGGCACCAGCTTGCCCTCGACCCATGCCGGAATCATCTCTTCGGTCAATACGTCCACGTCGTTCAAACCCAGCTTGGAGAAACCAGCCGCAACAGATGCGCCATGTTCTTCACCCCGATCTTCAGATGCGCCAAGGGGCGCGCCGATACCAGTTTCTTGTTCATATAGGCCTCGAAGGTCAGCTTTTGAACATCGACATCGTGGCACAGGCTGACGAACCGCTCGCGCCGCTCGTCCGACTTGTAATAGGCGTCCTGCATCGACCGCAGCACGCGGAACACCGTGCCATGTTCCTTCATGAACATCTTGCGCGCCAGTTTCAGATCGCGCACCCGACCCGAGGCCAGCATGGCCTGCGCCGCAGTCGCGGCCACACGGCCCCCGACCATGGCGTAATAGATCCCCTCGCCCGACGAAGGCGCCACCACCCCCGCCGCATCGCCCGCCAGCACCACGTCGCGCCCGTTGTCCCAACGGTCAAGCGGCTTCAGCGGAATCGGCGCGCCCTCTTTGCGAATCGTCTCGCAGCCTGCAAGCCCCGCGCTTTCGCGCAAGGCGGCAGTCGCCTGTTTCAGATCGACCCCGTCCACTTCCGTGCCCATGCCCACGCTGGCATTATCGCCATGCGGAAAGATCCAGCCGTAGAAATCGGGGCTGATCCGCCCGTCATAGATCACGTCACAGCGTTTCGGATCGTAATTGGCCGATGCGGGTGGTGCCTTGATGATCTCGTGATAGGCGATGACATAGGGAATACGGTCACCCCCCGGCACCTCGGCCCGCGCCACGGCTGACCGTGCGCCATCGGCCCCGATCACCAGCCGCGTCGCGCTGCGGCGCTCCTCGCCCGATGCCTTGTCGCGCCAGACGACTTGGGTGCCATCCTTGTCGCGCTCGATTCGCAGGAAGGTGCCGGTCAGCCGCTCGGCCCCCGCCTCGTCGGCGCGCTTGCGAAGATATTCGTCGAAATGCTCGCGGTCGACCATGCCGACATAGCCGTTCTCGATCGGAATATCGACCTGCCGCCCCGTGGGCGAGATCATCCGCGCCGTGGTAATCTTTGCCACCAGCATCCCGCCGTCGATCTGGAAATCGCGGATCGCGCGCGGCGGGATCGCGCCGCCGCAGGGCTTGATCCGCCCCGCACGGTCGAGCATCGCCACACGCCGCCCCGCCCGCGCAAGGTCTTCTGCCGCAATCGCCCCCGAAGGACCGCCGCCGACCACGAATACGTCATATCCCATCGGTCATTCTCCCGGAACGAGTTGCGCGTCGGGGGCAGGCACCTGCCGCCCCTCGATGATCTTTGCGGCCATAAGCGCCGCCAGTACGAACAATCCGGCCTCGGCCAGAAACACCATGCCAAAGGCCTGCGGTGCCGGAACCACCAGCCGCAGCGCATCGACCGAAGCCGCACCCAGCAAGCCGCCGAAACCGGCAGCCAGCGCCTGCGCGGCCCCCCAAAGCCCCATCCGCGTGCCTTCCCGCGCATCGCGCCCGCGTCCTGCCAGCGCCATCATCGACCCGATGGCCGCCACCGCGAACATGCCGTTGAACAGCCCCAGCGCCACGACCGCGGGAACAAGCCCCGTTCCGCCCTGCCCCAAGGCGGCTATCGCCACCAACGAGGCCGCCGACCCGAGGCAACCGCCCATCACCCACATCCGCAGCGACCCGATCCGCAGCCCCGTGGCGGCAATGCCGACCAGAGCCATCCCCACGAAAACCCCGCCGTTCTGCGCGCCCGAAAGCTGCGTGCTTTCACCGGGGCTCATGGCAAAGACCAGCCCCGCGTAGGGTTCGAGGATCAGTTCCTGCAGGAAATAAGCGGTCATCGACAGAAAGATGAACAGCGTGAAGGCCCGCGCCTGCGGCTCGGCCCAGACCTCGGCCATGCCTTGGCGAAACGGAGTGGCCTCCGCCTCGCGCTCGGCGATGACCCTGCGTTCGATACCCCAAACCGCAAGCGTGGTCAGAACCACCGCCCCCGCCGTGACGCAGCCGACGATCTCTAGCAAAAGCGCGGGCGTATAGGGGTCAAGCAAGGCACCCACCGTGCCCGCCGTCACCGCGATCCCCAAAATCATCATCAACCATGTGATCGTCGCCGCCGCCGCCCGCCGGCGCGGTGCGGTCGCTGTGGCCAGCAGCGCCAGAAGCGAGGTGCCCGAAGCCCCCACCCCGACCCCGATCAGCGCATAAGCAAGGATCGACAGCGCCAGACCCGCAAACGGCGCAAAGCCCATCACCACGACACCCGCCGCCGCAAGGAAACCGCCAGCCGCCAAGGCCGCCATGCCACCGATGATAAAGGCCGTGCGGTTGCCCCGCGTGTCGGAGCGGTATCCCCAGTTCGGCCGCGTGATCTGGATGCCGTAATGCAACGCCACCAGAAGACCGGGCAGCACGGCGGGCAGCGACAGTTCCACCACCATCAGCCGGTTCAGCGTCGAGGTGGTCAGCACAACCACCGCGCCAAGGCACATCTGCACCAGACCCAACCGGAAGATCTGCACCCATGACAGCTTCATGCCAGCCCCCGCAGCGCAAAGGCCGAAATCATCATGCCGGTGACGTAAAGCACCACGCCCGTGCCGTTATACCACGGCGCCTTGCCCTTGGGGTCGCGGAACAAGACCCGCATCGCGGCAAATTGCGCCACGATCAGCAGCGTCACCGCCAGCCCCTGCCACGGCTTGCCCCAGACCAGCAGCAGCGCCACCACCAGAACCTGCGCCATCGCCATGACCGTGCAGGCGATCCTTGCGGCAACCTCTGGCCCCAGCACCACGGGAAGCGACCGCACGCCATGCTGGCGGTCGCCCTCCAAAGCCTTGAAATCGTTCAGCGTCATGATGCCATGCGCGCCAAGCGCATACAAAAGCGCGACCATCACCACCTCGAAACGCGGTGCAGCGCCCAGCAACACGGCGGCGCCGGTGAACCACGGCAACCCCTCGTAGGACAGACCCACCAGCCCCGGCCCCCACCAGCCCGACCGCTTCAGCCGCACCGGTTCGGCGCTATAGGCCCAAGCCGCGATCACTCCCGCCACGGTGGCGTAAAACCCCCAAGGCCCCAGCAACCAGCCAACCGCAAGGCTAAGCCCCGTCATCGCCAGCGCGATCCACAAGCCCCAGCGCCCCGGAATCCGGCCCGAAGGAATGGGTCGATCCGGCTCGTTCACCGCATCGACATGCCGGTCGCACCAGTCGTTGGCCGCCTGAGACATGCCGCAGACGATGGGGCCGGACAGGATCATGCCCAAAAGCACCAGCCCCCACTGCCCGCCAAGCGGAACACCCGCCGAGACCGAGCCGCACAGATAGGCCCAGACCGGCGGAAACCATGTGATCGGCTTGATCAGCCGCAGCATGGCGCGCGGTTCGGGGTAACGTCTGGGGGAAAGGGCGCTTGCAATCATCTGTCAATTAAACAGGACAACGCCACGTCAGGCAAGCAGGATGTGTAAGGCTAGGTTTACAATTTCGTGCAGAACCACCCTTTGCCAAACAAGGGGGGCTGTCTGCCCCCCACGCCGCGTGCCGCGGCTCCCCCCGAGGATATTTTTCCAGCGTGAAAGGGGCAGTCAGTCCGGATGGAGTTCGAACCGGCAGAGATCGCCCCCCTGCCCCGCGCAACGGGTTTCGACCACTCGCACCCTGCGCCAGACCAGCCGTTCGAACAGCCGCCGGAACACGGCGGCATGCCAGACACAGGCCGCGCCATCCTGCGCGAGGGGGTTGTCGTGCAATTCAAAGACCAAGGGCGAAAGACCCGCCACACGGAACCTGCCCGAACCGGCAAAGGTCCAGGCGTGCCGCTCGATCGCCCGCGCCAGCACCCGCGCGCCGATGCGGGCAGGCAAAAGCCTGATCAGCCCCCGCGCCACGGCGGGGATGCGGTGGCGCAGGATGTAACTTGCCGTCGCCTCGCCCGCCGCAGCAAGCAGCGTGTCTGCCCGCTCGGGCAAGGCTGCCCGCAGCGCAAGATGGGCGGCAATCGCCTCGGCCTGCGGGATCATCCCGCTGTCGGGTGGCGGCAGGCGCAGCCCGGCAAAGACACGGTCCCGCGCCTGACGACCCAGATCGCGGTCGAGCACACCGACCAGTTGCAGCACCGCATTCGGCCCGATCCGCGCCTGCATCATTCGGCCATCTGGTCCTTGCCACCGCCGCAGGCCATGGCATCTGCGGGCAGGGCAAAGCCCTTTCTTTCGTCGGCGCGCTCGGCCATCTGCACCTTCACCGCATGGCGCCGTTCCGCAGCCCGCGCCGCACGGTCGGCACTCGCCTCCCAATCGGCCATCTGCGCCTCGGCAATCTGGCGCGTCCCGTCGAAGTGGAAATCGACCTTATCCTTGGTCTGCGGACCCCAATAGCCCGCCTTGCCAAGATCATAGAAGGTGCGCCCCACCCCCGCCTTCAGAAACGCTTTCAAACACCCGAGCAGATAGCGCCGCCGGAACCCCGTGCCGCGCCACGGGTAATGGAACAGCGCCTTTTTCATGTAGAAACGGCGGTAATTCTTCATCACCCCGTCGAGCAATTCCCCCCGCGTCAAGGCCGCAGGCTTCATGATCGGCGTGACGAAATTGTATTTGGAAAAGTCGAACACCTCGACCTGATCGCGGATTTCCTGAAACAGCGGCGTGAACGGCCAAGGCGTATACATCGCCCAATTCGCCAGATCGGGCTGCCAGTCCCATGCCATCCGGTAGGTTTCCTCGAGCGTCTCGGCGGTCTCGTTGTCCAGCCCCACGATGAACTGGGCTTCGGTGAAAATATCCGCTTCACGCAGCAGCCGGATCGCTTCCTTGTTCTGCGCGACCGTGGTTTCCTTGTTGAACATGTCCAGCTTCATCTGGGCCGCCGCCTCGGTGCCAAGCGACACATGAACCAGCCCCGCCTTGCGGTAGAACCCCAGCAGGTCGCGGTCGCGCCAGATATCGGTCACCCGCGTGTTGATCCCCCATTTGATCCGGTCGTTCAGACCGCGCTCGATCAACTCCTGACAGAATTCCACGAATTTCTTCTTGTTGATCGTCGGCTCCTCGTCGGCAAGAATGAAGAACCCGACCCCGTGGTCGTTCACCAACCGCTCGATTTCATCGACCACCTTCCTCGGATCGCGCACACGGTAATCGCGCCAGAACTTCCATTGCGAACAGAACGAACAGGTAAAGGGACAGCCCCGCGCCATGTTGGGGATCGCCACCTTCACGCCCAATGGCACGTAGATGTATTTCGCCCAGTCGAGAATCGACCAATCGGGGTTGATCCCGTCCAGATCCTTGACCGTGGGTGCTGCCTGCGTCGCCACGATCTCGCCCGCGTCGAGGAAAGCCAAGCCCTTGATCTTGCGCCGGTCCGCAGGCCAGCGGCCCTGATCGACGGCCTGCATCAGCGCGACCATGATCTCTTCGCCCTCGCCGCGCACGATCACGTCGACCTGCGGCGCTTCGGTCAGCACCTGCCGGAACATGAAGGTCGCATGGATGCCCCCCAGCACCCGCAGCGCATTCGGCACCACCTCGGCTGCGATCTGCAACACCGCCTCGGCCTCGTAGATCGCGGGGGTGATCGCAGTCGTGCCCACCACATCGGGCTGCAACTCGGCCAGACGCTTTCGCAAATCCTCCGGCCCGATGTGATAGGTCATCGCGTCGATGAAATGGATATCCTGAAAGCCCGCCGCCCGCAGCGACCCTGTCAGATAGGCAACCCAGGCCGGAGGCCAGTTGCCCGCAATCTCGGCCCCGCCGGAATGGTAATTGGGGTGAACGAAAACGATCCGCATCCTGCGCGCCCTCCATGTGTCAACCCAGATTGACAGTTTGGGGCGCACAGACCTTGACCCAAGTCAAAGTCGCGCAAGTTTTAGGGGTTACTCGTCGCCCTTGTTGATCAGCCCGTATTTCCGCAGCTTCACGTAAAGAGACTGCCGCGACAGCGACAACATCTCGGCCGCCGCGACACGGTTGTTGCGCGTCAGTTCCAGCGCCGTCTCGATGCACATCTTTTCGATCACATCCGTCGTCTCGGCCACGATATCCTTCAGCGTCGACGACCCGACCAACTCCATCACGTTACGCACGCCATCGTCATGCTGGCCCAGGGGCGGGCGGCGCATCGTATCGGCACGGCTGGAATCGCGCACCACCAGAACCAGCACGGGGTTCGGGCGGTCGTTCAGCCAAGTCGCGGAAATCTCGACCGCGATCTGGCCCATGAAATCGGTGGTCAGCCGCGTGGCATAGATCCGCAACTGGCCAGTGCGCTTGACGTTGTCGATCAGCACCCGCAGATCGACCGCCCCGCGCGCAAGGAAATCGGCCATCGACCGCCCCTTGATCGCGGCCATGTTCGCCGTGTCGGTCAGGTTCAGGAAGGCCTCGTTCGCGGCGCGGATATTGCCCTCGGCGTCGCAGAACACGATCCCGTCGACACCTTCGTGATAAAGCCGCGAAAGGTTGGCCGCCAATTCATCCGTCGCCGTGCCGCCCGCCTGCGCGGTATCAAGCTGGCACAGCAAGATCCGCTCGCCGGCCGCACGAAACACAGTGGGTGTGACGAAAACCCGCTTCTGCGAGCGACGCGCGGTCAATTCGATCGGTGCGTTGCGCTCGGCAACGGCAAGGTTCGACATGCTTTCCAGAAACTCGCCGCGCCTGCGCCCCTCGAATTCCTGCGCGACGGCCGCACCCACCAGATCGGCCCGCACGCCACCCAGCAAAAGCGCTGCGGCAGGGTTCAGATCGGTGATCCGCCCCGTGCCCATCGACACCATCACCACCGGATCGCGCGACACTTCCATCAGCACGCGGTACCGCGTGTCCAGCTCGCGCTGATTCTCGTAATCGCGCTCGAGCGCAAGTTGCGCCTGCACAAGCTGCTGCTGCACCTCGGCCACGGGGCGCAGGTCGCGGCCCATCATCAACAGGGAAGCGTCGTTGCCGATGCGATGGATCGAATAGCGCACCGGAAACTCCCAATGCGCCTGATCGGCATGGTTCAGCTCGATCGCCAGCCCCGGCATCCGCTTGGCATGCGGATCGGCCAGACGCGCCTCGAACTTGCGGTTGCTCTCGTCGGTCAGCACATCGCGCAGATTGCCGCCTTCCCAATCGGTCAACTGGCCAAAGCTGCGATGATGCGGGTTGACCATCACCGAGATGATCCGACGCGACGGCGAAACCAGAAGCGCGATATCCGACGCAGTCGCCAGAATCTCGCTCAAGAGATCGGGCGCGATCAGCGGAAGCTTTCCGCCATGCAAAAGATGTCTGCCGTCAGTTGTCACGTCGTTCCCAGCTTCCTTGGGCCCGCCCCGCAGCAGCGGAACGGCACCTCTTGTTCCGTCTCAGACCCGTTCTCTTTCAGCGGAGTGCTCCAGCAATCCCAACCCCTTCAACGCCGCTTCGATATCGTTGGTCACGACATCCGCGCCCGTGTTCGACGCGCAGTATTCCCCGGTTGCAAGCACCGCCCCGCCCAACGCAATCTTCAACCTGCCCTTGGTCGCATCCTTCAGCGTTTTGACAAGTCTTGCCGAAGTTTCAAGCTTTTCGTGGCAGGCAACCGAGATCAGCGCAGCATCGAAACTACGGTCGCGCACAAAGGTTGCAAGCACAGGGGGCGGATCGCCGATCCGAAGCGAAACCGAAACGCCACTGCGCCGCAGCCTTGCCGCCAGAACCATCGCACCCAGCGTGTGATGCTCGCCCTCGGGGATGATCACCAGCAGCGTCGGCCCCACCGCAGCCCCTGCGGAATCGGCGTACCAGTCCTGCCCGATCTCGCGCAGCATCGCCTGCAAGCGCGCCGTGCCCATGGTGACATCGGCAAAGGTCACGCAATCCTCGGCCCAGCCCTTGCCCAACCTGCGGGCAACTTCGGGAATGTAATGGTCGGCCAGCACCGCAGCCGACACGCGCGCCCGCTTGAAATCGGCCCGCAGCGCGCCGAAAGCCTCCGGATCGCCGGTCGAGACCGCCCGCATCAACCGCAGCACGAGCGTCTCGTTCAGCACCGAACCGGCGACCGCTTCGCTCTTGACCAAACGTGCGAGGACTTCGGCGGCGAAATGTGCCACCCCGTCCGTGCCTCCGGTCCGCGTAACGTCGCCCATAACGCCCTCCATCCGGCGCGCGGTCGTCCCTTGCATCTGATGCTGCATGACCGGCTCCCGGATCTGTTCGGATCGCACACGGGAAAACCCCGCGCACGCAAGACCTAAAGATCCTTCGCACCAATCTCTGCCCCGGCGACAGGAATGTCAAAGCAAATTGACACTGCCATTCGCCACAAACAGCATGGCGCACCACAAATACCCGCTTTTGTTGGAATTTATCCTGCGTTTCTTGACAAATCAGCCCCGGGCCCCCGGCATCTCTTTACGCAATGTCGTGCAAAAATATGTAAGTTTCAGTTGACACTCTGCCCCCTGTCGCTACCTTGGACCCACAAGAAGCTGAAATATGAGGCGTCGCAAGATGCACCCCGATGCCCACCCCGCACCGCGCAAGCGGCTCTACACCGAAGAGCAGCGCGCCCGCCGTGACGCAACGCGGTGGACCCTCGTTCAGGGGCTTCTGGCACCGGCCCAGTTCCTCGCCTTCGCCGTCTCGCTCGTCCTGGTGCTGCGCTTCCTTGCGACGGGTGACGGCTACGCTGCGGCGACCATCTCGGTGCTGGTGAAAACCGGTTTTCTCTACGTCATCATGGTGACCGGCGCGATCTGGGAAAAGGTGGTCTTCGGCCAGTATCTTTTTGCCCCCGCCTTCTTCTGGGAAGACGTGTTCAGCTTTGCCGTCATCGGCTTGCATACCCTTTATATCATTGCGCTTTTCACCGGCGCGCTGACCGAACCGCAGCTTATGGCCCTGGCCCTTCTGGCCTATGCCACCTACGCGGTGAACGCTGCCCAATTCATCTGGAAACTCCGCCTCGCCCGCCTCGACGGCGCCCTGACACAAGGCGCCACGGCATGAGCCTCGACCTTCCCGCCACCCTCGCCAAATCGACCGGCTGCCGCGACACTCCGGTGTTGAAAGAGCGCGGCCAGCGCGAGGTGTTCTGCGGCCTCACCGGCATCATCTGGCTGCACCGCAAGATGCAGGACGCTTTCTTCCTCGTGGTCGGATCGCGCACTTGCGCCCACCTTCTGCAAGCCGCCGCCGGTGTGATGATCTTTGCAGAACCCCGCTTCGGCACGGCGATTCTCGAAGAGAAAGACCTTGCCGGTCTTGCAGACGCAAATGCAGAACTCGACCGCGAAGTGCAGCGCCTGCTGTCGCGCCGTCCCGACATCAAACAGCTCTTCCTCGTCGGCTCCTGCCCGTCCGAGGTCATCAAGCTTGACCTCGCTCGCGCCGCCGAACGGCTTTCGGGCCTGCACAGCCCGCATGTGCGGGTTTACAACTACTCGGGCAGCGGCATCGAGACGACCTTTACCCAAGGCGAGGATGCCTGCCTTGCCGCGATGGTCCCAACGCTTGCCAGCACCACCGCCCGCGAACTCCTCGTCGTCGGCGCGTTGCCCGACGTCGTCGAAGACCAGTGCCTCGCGCTGCTGTCGGCCATGGGCATCGGCCCCGTCCGCATGCTGCCCGCCCGCCGCTCGGGCGATCTGCCCGCCGTGGGCGCGAACACCGTCTTCGCGCTTGTCCAACCCTTCCTGAACGACACCCACGCCGCGCTCACCCGCCGTGGCGCAACCCATATCGCGGCCCCGTTCCCGTTCGGGGAAGCAGGCACGACCGCTTGGCTGCGCGCTGTCGCCACCGAATTCGGCGTCGATGACGCCACCTTCGACCGCGTCACCGCCGCCCCCCGCGCCCGCGCGCTCAAGGCCATCGCCACGCAATCCGCCGAACTCGTCGGCAAGTCGGTGTTCTTCTTCCCCGACAGCCAGCTTGAAATCCCCCTCGCCCGCTTCCTCACCCGCGAATGCGGCATGACGGCGATCGAGATCGGCACCCCCTACCTGCATGACGCCATCCACGGGCCCGACCTCGATCTGATCGCCAAAGGCCCGACGATTTCCGAAGGGCAGGATGTCGAAAAGCAACTCGACCGCCAGCACGCCGCGAACCCCGACCTGACGGTCTGCGGCCTCGGCCTCGCCAATCCCTTGGAAGCCAAGGGCCACACGACGAAATGGGCCATCGAACTGGTGTTCACCCCCGTCCATTTCTACGAACAGGCAGGCGACCTTGCGGGTCTCTTCTCGCGCCCCCTGCGCCGCAAGGCACTGCTGCAAGCGGGGGCCAACGCATGAAACTTACCCTCTGGACCTACGAAGGCCCGCCCCATGTCGGTGCCATGCGTGTCGCCACCGGCATGAAGGGCCTGCATTACGTGCTGCACGCCCCGCAGGGCGACACCTACGCAGACCTGCTGTTCACCATGATCGAACGGCGCAACCACCGCCCGCCGGTCACCTACACGACATTTCAGGCCCGCGATCTGGGCGGCGACACCGCCAACCTGTTCAAAGATGCGGCCCGCGACGCCTATGCCCGCTTCCAGCCCGAAGCGATGATCGTCGGCGCTTCGTGCACCGCCGAATTGATCCAGGACGATCCGGGTGGCCTGACCGAAGCCCTCGGCCTGCCGATCCCGGTGATCCCGCTCGACCTGCCCTCCTACCAGCGCAAGGAAAACTTCGGCGCGGACGAGACCTTTCACCAGATCGTGCGGCATTTGGCCAAACCGATGCCGCGTACGGCAAACATAACCTGCAACATCCTCGGCGCGACCGCCCTTGGCTTCCGCCACCGCGACGATGTGGCCGAGGTGACGAAACTGCTGTCCCTCATGGGCATCACGGTCAACGTGGCGGCCCCGCTCGACGCCCGCCCGTCGGATATCGCCCGCATGGGTCAGGCGCATTTCAACGTGCTGCTCTACCCCGAAACCGGCGAAGGCGCCGCGCGCCAGCTCGAACGGACCTGCAACCAGCCGTGGACCAAGACCGTCCCCCTCGGCGTCGGCGCCACACGCGACTTCCTGCATGAAGTGGCGGCCCTCACCGGCCTGTCGCCGACCGTCGACGAAAGCGCGCTGCGCCTGCCGTGGTGGTCTGCATCGGTCGACTCGACCTACCTCACCGGCAAGCGCGTCTTCATCTTCGGCGACGCCACCCACGCCATCGCCGCCGCCCGCATCGCCGCGACCGAGATCGGCTTTCAGGTCGTGGGCATGGGCTGCTTCAACCGCGAATTCGCACGGCCCATGCGCGCCGCCGCCAAAGCCCATGGCATCGAGGCGCTGATCACCGACGATTATCTGGAAGTCGAAGCCGAAATCGAACGCCTGCAACCCGAGTTGATCCTCGGCACGCAGATGGAGCGTCACATCGGCAAGCGCCTGGGTATTCCCTGCGCCGTCATCTCGTCACCCGTCCACGTGCAGGACTTCCCCGCCCGCTACTCGCCCCAGATGGGGTTCGAAGGCGCGAATGTCATCTTTGACACATGGATCCACCCGCTTGTGATGGGTCTGGAAGAACACCTGCTGACCATGTTCCGCGAGGATTTCGAATTCCACGATGCCGCAGGGCCAAGCCATCACGGCGCCAAGGCCGTGGCGCGGGTGGAACCCGAAGACGCGGGGGGTTTCACACCCCCCGCACCCCCCGTGGGATATTTAGAGACAGAAAATGCGAAAAGCGGGGCGGCACCTGCCGCAGAGCCGTTCTGGGCCGATGCCGCCGAGCGCGAGTTGAAGAAGATTCCCTTCTTCGTGCGCGGCAAGGCCAAGCGCAACACCGAGAAATACGCCGCCGACCGTGGCGTGACCGAAATCAACGTCGAAACCCTCTATGAGGCAAAGGCACATTATGCGCGATGACCAGATGACACGCGCGACCCTGACCCCGCCCGACAAGGGCGCGGGAGTTTACCGCTTTGTCATCGTCACGCTCGATGCCCATGCCGCAGGCCCTGCCGCGCGCATCGCTCCCCGCCTTGCCCGCGACTTTCCGGGGATCGAGGTTTCGGTCCACGCCGCCGCCGAATGGGCCGAAAACCCAGCAGCCCTTGCCGCTGCCCGCGCAGCCGTGGAAACCGCCGATTTCGTCGTGGCGAACCTTCTGTTCATCGAGGAACACATCCGCGCCATCCTGCCCCAATTGCAGGCCGCGAGCCTGCGCGCCGATGCCTTCGTTGGCCTGATTGCCGACCCCGCCATCGTCAAGCTGACACGGATGGGCGATCTGGATATGTCCAAGCCCGCCTCGGCCGCGATGCAATTCCTGAAGAAACTGCGCGGGTCGGGCGCGCCTTCGGGCAAGTCGGGCGAAAAGCAGATGAAGATGCTGCGCCGCCTGCCCAAAATCCTGCGCTTCCTGCCGGGCAAGGCGCAGGACCTGCGCGCGTGGTTCTTGTCGATGCAATACTGGCTCGGCGGGTCCGACGACAATATCGAGCAGATGATCCGCTTCCTCGTCTCGCGCTACACCACAAACCGCGACTGGCAGGGCGTGGCGTCAAAACCGCCAGTCGATTACCCCGACGTTGGCCTTTACCACCCCGATCTTGCCGCCCGCATCACCACCGACCCCGCCGCAATCCCGCGCCCCGCAGGGGCCACCGCGACCGTGGGCCTGTTGATGCTGCGCTCTTACATCCTCGCCAGTGACACCGCCCATTACGACGCCGCGATCCGCGCCTTTGAGGCGAAAGGCATCGCCGTCCTGCCCGCCTTTGCCGGTGGCCTTGACGGTCGGCCCGCGATGGACGCCTATTTCGCAGGCCGCGTCGATGCCTTGGTCTCCTTGACCGGTTTCAGCCTTGTCGGCGGCCCCGCCTATAACGACAGCCCCGCTGCCGTGACGGCGCTTAGCGCACTTGACGTGCCCTACATCGCAGCCCACCCGCTGGAATTCCAGACGCTGGGCCAATGGGGCGCATCGAACGGTGGCCTTGGCCCGGTCGAGACCACCATGCTGATCGCGCTGCCAGAAATCGACGGCGCGACCAACCCCACGGTCTTTGCCGGACGCCACGATCTGAACGGGTGCGACGGCTGCGCGCACCACTGCCGCGCGCCCGCCGAATCAGTCACCAACCGCGCCATGTCGCCCTGCCCCGAACGGATCGAGGCGCTGGCCGACAAGGTCGCCCGCCTTGCAACGCTGCGCCGTTCCGCCACCTTCAAGCGCAAGGTCGCCGTGGTGCTTTACGGCTTCCCGCCCAACGCGGGCGCTGCCGGAACCGCCGCCTACCTCGGCGTTTTCGAATCGCTCCTGAACACGCTGCACGCCATGCAGGCCGAAGGCTACGACTTGACACCCCCCGCCACCGTCGAAGACCTGCGCGAGGCGGTTCTTGGCGGCAATGCCAAGCGTTACGGCCAACCCGCCAACGTGCACACCATCGTGCCCGCCGCCGAAATGGTCGCCCGCAGCCCGTGGCTGAAGGATGTCGAAGCCGTCTGGGGCCCCGCCCCCGGCCGCATCCAGACCGACGGGCGCGGCGTCATGGTGCTGGGCGCGCAGTTCGGCAATGTCTTCGTCGGCCTCCAGCCCGTCTTCGGCTACGAGGGCGACCCGATGCGCCTGCTGTTCGAACACGGCTTTGCCCCCACCCATGCCTTCACCACCTTTTACCGCTGGATGCGTGAAGACTTCGGCGCCCATGCCCTGCTGCATTTCGGCATGCACGGCGCCTTGGAATTCATGCCCGGCAAACAGGCCGGCGTCGGCGGCGGCTGCTGGCCCGACCGGCTGATCGGCAACCTGCCCAACATCTACCTTTACGCGTCGAACAACCCGTCCGAGGCAACGCTGGCCAAGCGCCGCTCGAACGCAATCACCATCACCCATATGACGCCCCCCTTGGCGCAATCGGGCCTGTACAAGGGCCTGCTGGATCTCAAGGACTCGCTCACCCGCTGGCGCGGACTGGATACCGACGCGCCGGAACGCGACGAATTGCTCGCCCTGCTGCGTGAACAGGCGGCACTCGTCGATCTGGATGCGACCGACCCCGACACGCTTTGGCTGAAACTTCTCGACACCGAGAACGCGCTGATCACCGACGGCCTGCACGTCCTTGGCCGCCCGATGACGCCCGAGATGCGCCAGAACATGACCGACCTGATCGGCCTGACCGGAGCGGATGCCGCGACGCTGAACGCAGCACTGGCGCAAGACACCGAAATTCCCGCGCTGCTGCGTGCGCTGGGCGGCCATTTCATCGCCCCCGTTCCCGGCGGCGATCTGCTGCGAAGCCGCGACATCCTGCCCACCGGGCGCAATATCCACGCCTTCGACCCCTTCCGCATGCCCACCGCCTTTGCCCTGCGCGATGGCGCGGCGCAGGCCGAACGCCTGCTTGCCGCCCATGCCCGCCTGCCGCGTTCGGTGGCACTCGTGCTTTGGGGGTCGGACAATATCAAATCCGACGGCTCGCCGCTGTCGCAGGCGCTGGCGCTGATGGGGGCCAAGCCCCGCTTCGACCATTACGGCCGCCTGTGCGGGGCCGACCTGATCCCGCTTGCCGAACTCGGCCGCCCGCGCATCGATGTGGTGATGACGCTGTCGGGCATCTTCCGCGACCTGCTGCCGCTGCAAACCCGGATGCTCGCCGAAGCCGCATACAAGGCCGCAACCGCCGACGAGCCGCTGTCGCAGAACTTTATCCGCGAGCACGCCCTGCGGCAGGCCGCCGAACTGGGCGTGGATATGGAAACCGCATCCTTGCGCGTGTTCTCCAACGCCGAAGGGGCTTACGGCTCGAACGTCAATATCCTTGTCGGATCGTCCGCCTTTGGCGCCGAGGATGAACTGGCCGACGCCTACGAATCCCGCAAATCCTTTGCCTATGGCATGGGCGGCAAGCCGGTCAAACATGCGGGCCTGCTGCAGCAGGTGCTCAAAGACGTCGACCTTGCCTATCAGAACCTCGAATCCGTCGAACTCGGCGTCACCTCGGTCGACCAATACTTCGACACGCTCGGCGGCATCGCCCGCGCGGTGAAACGCGCCCGTGGCGGCGAGGAAACCCCCGTCTACATCGGCGACCAGACGCGCGGTGCGGGCACCGTCCGCACGCTCAAAGACCAGATCGCGCTGGAAACCCGCTCGCGCAGCCTGAACCCGAAATTCTACGAGGGCCTGTTGCGCCACGGGGCTGAAGGCGTGCGCCAGATCGAGGCGCATGTGACCAACACGCTTGGCTGGTCGGCCACCACCGCGCAGGTCGACCCTTGGGTCTATCAGCGCCTGTCGGAAACCTTTGTGCTGGACGAGGCGATGCGCCGCCGTCTGGCAGGTTTGAACCCCGAAGCCTCCAGCCGCATGGCCCAACGCCTGCTGGAAGCCAGCGACCGCAACTACTGGCAACCCGATGCCGACACGCTTTCCGCCCTGCAACATGCGGCGGACGAGCTTGAGGATCGCTTGGAAGGGATCGCGGCAGAATGACCGGAACGCTTCCCAGACTGAACCCGACCAGCGGGGGCCAGCCCCCGCACCCCCGGGATATTTATGGACAGAAAATGAAGGGCGCGCCCGCCCCGAAGGAGACGACATGAGCCCGAAAGACGAAATCCCCGATCTGCGGGGTCTGGACGGCGAAGGGTCGGTTCAGGTCCATCAGGACAATGACACCAAGATCGAAGGGGCCAAGGTCTTTTCGGTCTATGGCAAGGGCGGGATCGGCAAATCGACGACCAGCTCGAACCTGTCCGCCGCCTTTTCCATGATGGGCAAGCGCGTGTTGCAGATCGGCTGCGATCCGAAACATGACAGCACCTTTACCCTGACCGGCCGCTTGCAGCCCACGGTCATCGACATCCTGAAAGAGGTCGATTTCCACGCCGAGGAACTGCGCCCCGAGGATTACGTGGCCACCGGCTTCAACGGCGTGAAATGCGTCGAGGCGGGCGGTCCGCCCGCAGGCACCGGCTGCGGCGGCTATGTCGTGGGCCAGACGGTGAAACTGCTCAAGCAGCATCATCTGCTGGAAGACACCGACGTGGTGATCTTCGACGTGCTGGGTGACGTGGTGTGCGGCGGCTTTGCAGCCCCCCTGCAACACGCCGACCGCGCCGTGATCGTCACCGCGAACGACTTCGACAGCATCTACGCGATGAACCGCATCATCGCCGCCGTCCAAGCCAAATCGGGCAATTACAAGGTCCGTCTGGCGGGCTGCGTGGCCAACCGGAGCCGCGAAACCGACGAGGTTGACCGCTACTGCGCCCGCGTCGGCTTCAACCGCCTGGCCCATATGCCCGACATCGACGCCATCCGCCGCTCGCGCCTGAAGAAGAAGACGCTGTTCGAGATGGACGACAGCGAAGACATCGTGATGGCCCGCGCCGAATACATGCGCCTTGCCGAAACGCTGTGGCGATCGGTGCAAGGCACGGGGTCAACGCCCGAACCGCTGCCCGACCGCGAAATCTTCGAACTGCTGGGATTCGATTGATATGGCCGATTACACCGCCACCCGCCAAAGGGTCGAACGCTACTTCGACCACAGCGCGACATCGGTCTGGGACCGCCTGACCAGCGACGCGCCGGTCAGCCGCATCCGCCAGACCGTGCGCGAAGGCCGCGACCTTATGCGGGCGACCATGCTTGGCCGCCTGCCCGCCGACCTGCGCGGTTGCCGCGTGCTCGACGCGGGCTGCGGCACGGGATCGATGACCGAAGAACTGGCCCGTCGCGGAGCCGACGTGCTGGCCGTCGACATCTCGCCGCAATTGATCGGCATCGCCAAGGCCCGCCTGCCCAAGGCGCTGGCCTCGCGCGTCACCTTTGCTGCCGGAGACATGACCGACGCCGCCCATGGCAGGTTCGACTTCGTGCTCGCCATGGACAGCCTGATCTACTACGCCGCCCCCGATATCGGCGGCATCCTGAACCGGCTTGGCCAGCGCACGCGCGGCGGCATCATCTTTACCGTGGCCCCGAAGACGCCGTTCCTCATGGCCTTCTTCACGCTGGGCAAGCTGTTCCCCCGCGCCGACCGCTCGCCCACCATGATCCCGCACGCCGCCGAAACCATCGCCGCCCATGCCAAAGGGCAGCTCAAGCGCATCGACCGCGTAACTCGCGGTTTCTACATCTCGGAATGTCTGGAGTACCGGCCGTGATCATCCGCAAGAAGCATCTGCAAATGCTGGGGGCCAACTGGCTGCCCTTTGCCGATGTGGCGTCAAAAGACCTGTCGCTCATGCAGCTTTTGCGCATGTCGCTGTTTCAGGTCTCGGTCGGCATGGCCTCGGTCCTGCTTCTGGGCACGCTGAACCGCGTGATGATCGTCGAACTTTCCGTGCCCGCCATGGTCGTCGCCGCCATGATCGCCATTCCCGTCCTCGTCGCGCCCTTCCGCGCGCTTCTGGGCCACCGCTCCGATACCCACCGCTCGGCCCTTGGCTGGAAGCGCGTGCCTTACCTCTGGTTCGGCAGCCTGTGGCAGATGGGCGGCCTTGCCGTCATGCCCTTCGCGCTGATCGTGCTGTCGGGCGATCGCACCTATGACGTGCCCTTCGCGGGCGAAGTGCTTGCAGCCCTCGCCTTCCTGATGACCGGCATCGGCATGCATATGACGCAGACCGCAGGCCTCGCGCTGGCATCCGACCGCGCCAGCGACGAGACGCGGCCCCGCGTGGTGGCGCTGCTCTACGTCATGAACCTGCTTGGCATGGGTGTCTCGGCCATCATCGTCGGCTGGCTGCTCACCGATTTCAGCCCCCTCACCCTCGTGCGCGTCGTGCAGGGCTGCGGCCTTGCCACGCTGGTCCTCAACCTGATCGCGCTGTGGAAGCAGGAACGCTTCCGCCCGATGACCGCCGAGGAACGCGCCGCCCCGCGCACCAGTTTCTCCTCGTCATGGGCCGACCTGATGGCCAGCGGCACCGCAGGTCGCCTGCTCGTCGTCGTCGTCATCGGCACGCTCGGCTTCAACATGCAAGATGTGCTTCTCGAACCCTATGGCGGCGAGATTCTTGGCCTCTCCGTCTCGCAGACCACCCTGCTCACCGCGATGTCGGCTGCCGGAGCCTTGATCGGCTTCCTGCTCGCCGCCCGCTGGCTGTCGAAAGGCATCGACCCCTTCCGCATGGCCGCACGCGGTCTGCTGGCAGGCATCGTGGCCTTCGTCGCCGTCATCTTCGCAGGCCCCTTGCATTCCACCGCGCTATTCTTCGCCGGTGCCGGAATGATCGGCTTCGGCTCGGGCCTTTTCGCCATATCGACCCTGACCGTCGCCATGCAGCTTTCTGTCGGCGGCCTCGCCGGTGCAGGCATCGCCCTTGGCGCATGGGGGGCCGCGCAAGCCACCGCCCAAGGCGCCTCGATCTTCCTCGGCGGCTCGTTGCGTGACCTTGTCGGTCACCTCGCCACCAACGGCTGGCTGGGCGCTGGCCTGACCGACGCCAGCCTCGGCTACTCTTTCGTCTACCACCTTGAAATCGGGCTGCTCTTTGCGACCCTTGCCGTGCTCGGCCCCTTGGTCCGCGTCCGGCCCCTGTCTGAAACCAAGCCTTCCGGCGATGCGCGTCTTGCCATCGTCGAATTCCCCACCTGACCCTCGGAGGACCAAAAAATGGTTGGTGTGAACTTCTTCGGCAACTTCGATCTGGCAAGCCTTGCCATCTGGCTCTTCTGGGGCTTCTTCGCCCTGCTCGTCTATTACCTGCAAACCGAAAACATGCGCGAAGGCTACCCGCTGGAGACCGAGGACGGCATGCCCGCCCCGAACCAGGGCCCCTTCCCCGTGCCGAAACCCAAGACCTTCCGCCTGCCCTTCGGCAAAGGCGATGTCGTGGTGCCCTCGGCGGCGAACGAAGCCGCACACCGCCGCACCGATCTGGCCCTTGCCCGCACCGCCGTCTCCGAAGGCTTCCCGCATGCCCCCACCGGCAATGCGATGGCCGATGGTGTCGGCCCCGCAAGCTGGGCACCGCGCCGTGACGAACCGGAACTGGATGGCCACGGCCATGCCAAGATCATCCCGATGGGTCAGGCCAAGGGCTTTGTCGTCAGCGCCGGGCGCGATCCGCGCGGCCTGCCGGTGCAGGGTGCCGATCTCGAAATCGTCGGTCGCGTGTCGGACATGTGGGTCGATGCGCCCGAACAACTGGTGCGCTACCTCGAAGTCGAACTGAACGGCGGCGGCAAGCGGCTTGTGCCGATGACGCTGGCCCGCATCTGGCCCGACCGCGTCCGCGTCCGCGCCATCGCCTCCGACAGCTTTGCGGGCATCCCGCAGACCAAATCCCTCACCACCGTGACCAAACTCGAGGAAGACAAGATCTCGGGCTACGTCGCCGGTGGCTGGATGTATGACGCCGCCAAACGCAAGAGCGGCTTCTGAACAAAAGGGGGGCGGCCTGCGCCCGGGCCGCCCCGTCTTACCCCAACATGAAAGGGTCTGAACGATGTCAGACCATGACGACTTCGCCTTCGATGCCGCACCCGGCATTCCGGCGCCCCTGCCAAAGGGGGAATCCATCCTCTGGCAAGGCCGCCCCTCTGTGCTTCCCCTTGCCCGCGAGGCTTGGAAACTCAACTGGATCATGGGCTACATGGCCGTGATCGTGATCTGGAAAGCCGCCAACGGTTTTGCCGACGGCGGGGCCATCATGGCCGTCGCCCGTGGCCTGCCCTATGCCATGCTGATGGCAGCGGCCTTCGGCGTGATCCTGTTCCTTGCTTGGGCACAGTCGCGCGCCACGATCTATACCGTCACCACCGCCCGCGTCCTGATGCGGATCGGCGCGCTTTCGGTCACCTATAACATCCCCTTCGTGCAGATCGCCTCGGCATCGGTCGAGACGAAGCCGAACGGCACAGGCACCATCGCCTTGCAGACCCAGGGCGAAACCCGCCTTGCCTATCTGCAGATGTGGCCGCATGCGCGGCCCTGGCACCTGAAACAGACCGAACCCGCGCTGCGCTGCATCCCCGATGCCGCCATCGTGGCCCGCGTCCTGTCCGATGCCGCCGAGACGCGGCTCTCGCAACCCGTCGTCACACGCCAAGCGCCCATGGGCGCGGTCGCAGCGGAATAAGGGGGAAATGACCATGCACAGCACATCACACACCCCGAACCGCGAAAAAGAGATGATCCCGCGCACCCTGCTTTTGGGCATGGCCGCGCTGGCGCTTTCCACCCTCGCGCTTGCCAGCTACTCGGTCGCGACAGGCCGTGACCGCGTCGGCACCCCCGCCGCAGGCACCGTGATCCAGACCACGCCCATCGTCCTGATCGGCAAATCGGCGCAAGCCGTCGTTGTCGAACGCCCCGATGGCACCGTGCTTGCCGACCTGCCCCATGGCGGTTTCATCACCGTCATCCAGTCAGGCATGGCCCGCGAACGCCTCGTCCACGGCATCAAGGACAACCCGGCCATCAACATCGTGCGCTACGACAACGGCCGCCTCGTCGCCGAAGACCCGACGACCGGCTGGAGCGCCGAGCTTTACGCCTTCGGTTCCGACAACAAGGCCGCCTTCGAGCGCCTGATCGAAAAAGCGGGGGAATGACCATGCCACTGTTCACGAAAACCCGCGAAGATGTGCCCTGCACCGTCGAGATCAGCCACCGCTTCGAAGCCCTGCACGCCCATGTCCGTTTCAACAACGGCGCGGTCGTCCACCCCGGTGACGAAGTGCTCGTCCACGGCGCGCCGGTCATGGCCGCTTACGGCGAAGTCGTGGTCGAAGACCGCACCGCCACCATCACCCGCGCAAGCGCCATCGAACGCCTCTGGACCCGCCTGACGGGCGATCTGGAATTCATGGAGCTTTGCGAATTTTCCTTCTCGGACGAGGTGACGCTATGAACGTTCACGCAACCACCCACGACGAACTGCATTCCGAAATGCAGGGTGCCTTCGACACCACGGCGATGGCGACCGAAACCACCCTTCTCAACCCGCGCTTCTACACCACCGATTTCGACGAGATGGACCGCGTCGATGTCACCCCCGTCCGCGCCGATTGGGATGCCCTGCTGGCACAGATGAAATCCGACCCGAACAAGGGCCATTTCAAGAAGAATGCCGATTGGGACACGGTCGACTGGAAAGGCATGGACCCCGCTCTGCGCGTGGAATTCATCGACTTTCTGGTGTCGTCCTGCACGGCCGAATTCTCGGGCTGCGTGCTTTACAAGGAAATGAAGCGCCGCGGCACCAACCCCGACATCTGCGAACTCTTCAGCTACATGTCACGCGATGAAGCCCGCCACGCCGGTTTCATCAACGACGCGCTGCGCGAAGCGGGTGTTGCGGTGAACCTCGGGTTTCTGACCAAGGCCAAGAAATACACCTACTTCCGGCCCAAATTCATCTACTACGCCACCTACCTGTCGGAAAAGATCGGCTACGCCCGCTACATTACCATCTTCCGCCATCTGGAACGGCACCCCGAGCACCGCTTCCACCCCATTTTCAAATGGTTCAAGGAATGGTGCAACGACGAGTTCAGCCATGGCGAGGCCTTTGCCCTGCTGATGCGGACCGACCCGAAACTGACCACCAGCTTTGCCAACAAGCTGTGGATCCGCTTCTTCCTTACGGCGGTCTATTCCACGATGTGGGTGCGCGATCACGCACGGGTCGATTTCCACCACCACCTCGGTGTCGACATCGACTGGTATGACCAAGAGGTCTACCGCATCACCTCGGAAATCGCGCGGCAGGTGTTTCCGGTCGAGTTGGACATCAAACACCCGCGCTGGCTTCCGGGCCTGCGGGCGATGGACGCCGCCATGCGCGACATGGACAAAGCCAAGAAAAAGGGCGGCCTGACGGGCTGGCTTTCACACAAAACCGCAACTGCCCGCGCCCTGCTGGCCTTTGCCGGTCTCTATCTGATCCCGGTCATCAAGACGACACCTCCGGCATCCGTCCGGATGGAGCCGACCTATTGACCAGTGACCATCATATCGCCGTGCAAACGGTGATTGCGGCGGAGGGATGGGCGCGTCCCACCGCCCTGCGCGGCTCCCCTTACGGGGGGGCCGCGTATGAACAACCCATGGCTTGCCGCCCTGTCCGCGCTGTTTTTGTGGTGGTTCTCTACCGGCATCATCATCTGGCGCGTCAAACGCGCCGACCATCAGGGCCGCGACGCGCATCTGTGGTCGGTGATCCTTGGCCTGCCCTTGGTCGTCGGCGGCGCTGTCGTCTTCGTCAACGTACTGGATGACGACACCGCAACCGGCGCCTATCTCGGCTTTCTTTCGGCCCTCGCCATCTGGGCATGGATCGAGCTTGCCTTCCTGTCGGGCATCATCGCAGGCCCCAACACCACGCCCTGCCCGCCCGATGCGACCACTGCCAACCGCTTCCTGCGCGCCTGCGGCACCATCGCGTGGCACGAACTGCTGCTCATGGGCACCATGGGCGCAATGGCGGTCGTGACCGAAGGCCACACCAACATCTTCGGCCTCTGGACCTTTGTGATCCTGTTCTTCGCCCGCATCTCGGCCAAGCTGAACCTGTTCTTCGGCGTGCCGCGCATCCATACCGAATTCCTGCCGCAAACGCTGGCGCATCTGCCCAGCCACTTCCGCCGCGCGCCGATGAACGCCGCCTTCCCGATCTGGGTCTCGGCCCTGACCTTTGCGGTCGCCTGCTTCATCGAACGCGCCTGGAACGCGCCAACCCCCGGCCACCTCGTCGGCTTCACCCTCCTTTCCGCCCTGAGCCTGCTCGCCCTTCTCGAGCATTGGTTCATGGTCCTTCCCCTCCCCGACCAGAAACTCTGGCGCTGGATGATCCCCGCGCCGCCTGTAACAAAGCCGATCACAGACCCGGCCCTGACCAGAAAGCACTGACATGGATTTCGACGCCCTTTTCAGCAGCCAACTCGACGCCCTCAAGGCCGAAGGCAATTACCGCGTCTTCGCGGAAATGGAGCGCCGCTGCGGATCGTTCCCCCGCGCCGGAAACCACAAGAACGGCGAATTGCGCGAAGTCACCGTCTGGTGCTCGAACGATTACCTCGGCATGGGCCAGAACGGCACGGTCGTCAAAGCCATGGTCGACGCGGTCGAAACCTGCGGCACGGGTGCGGGCGGCACGCGCAACATCTCGGGCACCAACCACCACCACCTGATCCTGGAGCGTGAACTCGCCGACCTGCACGCCAAGGAAGCGGCGTTGCTGTTCACCTCCGGCTACGTCTCGAACTGGGCCGCTCTTTCAACCCTCGGCTCGAAAATCCCCAATGCCGTGATCCTGTCGGACGAGAAAAACCACGCCAGCATGATCGAAGGCATCCGCCATTCCCGCGCCGACAAGGTGCTGTGGAAGCACAACGACTGGCGCGACCTCGACCGCAAACTGCATGCCGTCGGTGACCGCCCCAAGATCGTCGCCTTCGAATCGGTCTATTCGATGGATGGCGACATCGCCCCCATCCGTGAAATCGTCGAGGTCTGCGAAGCCCATGGCGCGCTGTCCTACATCGACGAGGTGCACGCAGTCGGCATGTATGGCCCCCGCGGCGGCGGCGTGTCGGAAGAGTTGGGCCTCGCCCACCGCATCAGCCTGATCGAAGGCACGCTGGGCAAAGCCTTCGGCGTGGTCGGCGGCTACATCACCGGCTCGGCCGCCCTGTGCGATTTCATCCGCAGCTTCGCGTCAGGCTTCATCTTCACCACCGCCCTGCCCCCCGCCGTGGCCGCCGCCGCCACCGCCTCGATCCGCCACCTCAAGCAGTCGGATGCCGAACGCATGGCCCAGCGCGCAAACGTCGCCAAACTCCGCGCCCGCCTTGACCGCGCAGGCATCCCGCATCTGGAAAACGCCAGCCACATCATCCCGGTGATGATCGGCGATCCGGTCAAATGTCGCATGATTTCCGACATCCTGATGGACGATTGGGGCATCTACGTCCAACCGATCAACTACCCCACCGTCCCCAAGGGCACCGAACGTCTGCGTATCACCCCCGGCCCCTTGCATTCCGACGCCGACATCGACCATCTGGTCACCGCACTCACCTCGCTGTGGCAACGTTGCGCGGTCAGCCACGCCGTCGCCTGAAAAGACCAAAAAGGGGCTGGATACCGCCGAAATTTTCGCCAAAGTTGCGGTCACGAAGTCTTGTCATCGCGACTGAATGCACCAGTATACAGTCTACAAAATTCCCTTGGGAGGACGACCCGATGAAACTGACCCTGACCGCTCTTGCCTTTGCCGCCGTGGCAGCCGTTCCGGCCTTCGCCGCGGGTGACGCCGAAGCAGGCAAGAAAGTCTTCAACCAGTGCCAGACCTGCCACGCCGTGGTCGATCCCGATGGCAACGTGCTGGCTGGCAAGAACGCCAAGACCGGCCCGAACCTCTACGCCGTCGTAGGCCGCGTTGCAGGTTCGTACCCCGAGTTCAAATACGGCGAAGGCATCCTCGAGCTGAACGGAACCGGCTATGTCTGGACCGAAGAAGACCTCGCGGTCTACGTGCAGGACCCGACCAAGTTCCTCGTCGAAAAGACCGGTGACAAGAAAGCCAAGTCCAAGATGATGTTCAAGATCAAGAAGGCCGAAGATGCCGCCAACGTGGCAGCCTTCCTCGTGTCCTTGGCTCCGGCTGCGACCGATGCCGCCGCCCCCGCCGAAGGCGAGGCTGCACCGGCCGAGGGCGAAGCGACCAACTGATCGCAAGCAGATCGTTGCAAAAGGGGTCGCCCCGTGCGGCCCCTTTTGTTTTGGCCGCCGCCGTTGCCCGACGCAGGGGGGCTGTCTGCCCCCCTGCGGCGCGTTCCGCGCCTTCCCCCGAGGATATTTGCACCAAGAAGAAGGGCACGAGATTTGCCTGCGGCTTCTTCTCGGCTGAAATATCCTCGGGGGGTGCGCCGCGCTTCGCGGCGAGGGGGGCGGATAGCCCCCCTTTTCTTTTCGTCAGACCGAAACAGTCTGCCGCAGCACATCCTGCGACAATTCGGCCTTGGTTCCCGAAAGCGCGACCTGCCCGCGTTTAAGCACGTAAAAACTGTCCGCCAAGCCATAGGCGAAATCGAAATACTGCTCGACCAGCACGATCGCCATGTCGCCCTTGCCGCGCAGATAGGAAATCACCCGCCCGATCTGCTGGATTATGTTGGGCTGGATGCCTTCGGTCGGCTCGTCCAGCAGCAACACGCGCGGGCGCATGATCATAGCCCGCGCGATGGCCAGTTGCTGTTGCTGCCCGCCCGAAAGATCGCCCCCGCGCCGGTGGCCCATGTCCTTCAAGACCGGAAACAGATCGTAGATCTCGTCCGGTATCCGGTGCTCGGCCTTCGGCAACAGGGCGAAAGCCGTCTCCATGTTCTCTTTCACCGTCAGCAAGGGAAAGATCATCCGCCCCTGCGGCACCACCGCCAACCCGCGCTTGGCCATGCCCTGCGGCGGCACCCGTGGCACATCCTCGCCCCCCAGCGTCACAACCCCGCCCGAGCGCAGATGCGTCCCCGCCAGCGCTTTCAACAGGCTTGTCTTGCCCACCCCGTTGGTACCCATCACGCAGGTGACCTCGCCCGCCCGCGCCACCATGTCGATGCCATAAAGGATCTGCGACCCCCCGTAATGCAGCGTCAGACCCTTGGTTTCCAGCATCAGCCCCGCTCCCTAACCGCGCCCCAGATAGACTTCGATCACCTGTTGGTTCTTCGTCACATGGTCCAAAGACCCTTCCGCCAGAACCGCGCCCTCGTGCAGAACCGTCACCTTGCACTCCAGCCGCCGCACGAATTCCATATCATGCTCGACCACCACCACGGCCCGCGTCTTGGCCATCTCGACCAGCAGCTTTGTCGTATGCTCGCGCTCGGCCAGCGTCATCCCCGCAGCCGGCTCATCCACCAGCAACAGCCGCGGCTCCTGCGCCAGCAGCATCGCGATTTCCAGCCATTGCTTCTGCCCGTGCGACAATTCCCCCGCCTTGCGCGGCAGCGCATCCGACAAGCCCACCTCACCGGCCAGCGCCGCCACCTTTTCGCGGTCCGCCACCCCTTCGCGCCACATCAGAACGCGCCAAGGGCTGCGCCGTGCCTTGAGCGCCATGATCAGGTTTTCATGCACCGTCTGGTCCTCGAACACCGTGGGGCGCTGGAACTTGCGCCCGACACCGGCACGGGCGATCTGCGCTTCGGTCATCGACAAAAGCGACACCGACCGCTCGCCAAAGGTCACGCTGCCACTGTCCGGCCGCGTCTTGCCGGTCACGATATCCATGAAGGTCGTCTTGCCCGCCCCGTTCGGCCCGATGATCGCGCGCAACTCGGCAGGGCCGATGTTGAACGACAGGTTGTTGATCGCGCGGAACCCGTCGAAACTGACCGATACGCCCGACACTTCCAGAAGCGCGCTCATCGCTGCGCCTCCTTCTCCATCAGCGCCCCGTCCTCGGGGCCAAGCGCCGCACCCTTGCGGTCAGGGCTGCGAAGCCCCTGCCACAGATCGAACAACCCGCCGATACCCTTTGGCGCGAAGAGCGTGACCAGAACAAAGGACAGCCCCAACACCACCGACCACCAATCCACCCATTGCACCGTATAGAACCCCAAGGGCACGTCGGGCACCCGCCCCCCGTGAACCAGCTCGACACGATCGACACGAAAGCCGCCCCTATCACCGCCCCGTAAAGCCGGCCCCGCCCGCCGATCGCCACCCAGACCGCCAGATAGATCGACGCGATGGGCGCAAGCTCCGCCGGATTGATGATCCCCGCCTGCGGATAGTACAGCGCCCCCGCAAGTGCGGCGATCACCGCCGTCAGGGTAAAGACAAAGAGCTTGTAACCCTCGACCGAATAGCCAAGGAACCGCACGCGCTGCTCGTCATCGCGGATCGCGCGGATCACGCTGCCGAACTTGCCCGACACCACCCAGGCGACCAGCAGATAGCCCAGCCCCAAGGCAAAAGCCGAGGCCCAGAAGAACCAGACCGACAGCCGGTCCTGCGACACCTCGGCCAGTCCCGGCAGGTTCTGCAACCCCGACAGCCCGTTGTTGCCGCGTAGCCCCGAGTCGTTCTGGAAAAGGTAAAGCGCCAGCGCCAGCGTCATCGCCTGCGTCAGGATCGACAGATACACCCCCGTCACGCGGGCGCGGAAGGCCAGCCAGCCGAAGGCCAGCGCCAAGACGCCGGGCACCAGCACCACCAACGCCATCTGCAACCAGAAGGAATGGGCAAAGACCCAGATCGCGGGCAGGTCCGACGCCCCCACCACCCCGAAAATCTGCGTGGCGATGCCTTGGCGTATCTCATCGGGCGTGGCGGGCAGCACGTCTTGCGCCAAGGCTGCCACCACGATCTCTTCGGTGCGGGCATACATCAGCCACATCCCCAAGCCGTAGCCCCCCAGCGCAAAAAACGCCATGTGGCCCAGCGAAAGGATCCCCGCATAGCCCCAGATCAGGTCCATGGCGAGCGCGACAAGACACAGGCAAAGCGTCTTGCCCAAGGTCTTGACGAAAGAGGTCGAGACGAAAGCCACACCATAAGCTTCAGACATCAGCGTGACCGCCAGCGTGAAAACGGCAAGGATCAGGATGAACCACAGCACCGAAGGGTTACGGACAAGAAAGCTGCGGCTCATGCGAGACCCTTTCCGCTTTGTTCCATGGTCGCAGCGGGGGCTTCGCGCCCCCGGACCCCCGCGGGATATTTGAAGACAGAAAATGACGCAGGCATCCGGTCAATCCCCCGCCGCACGGCCCTTTAGGGCGATGATCCCGCGCGGACGGAACTGGATGAACAGGATGATGAACAGAATCATGTAGGTCTGCGCGGCCAGCGTGTTCGAGGGGTTGAACCACTCGATCCCCTTTTGCAGCACACCGATCAGCGCCGCCCCCGCCAGCGTGCCCCAGATGTTGCCGACCCCGCCCACGACCACGGTCATGAAGCTTTGCACGATGTAATCCGACCCGAGTTCCGAGGTCACCTTGGCGAATAGCCCGATGGCCACCCCCGCGATGCCCGCAATGCCCGACCCGAGGCCGAAGGTCAGCATGTTGATCCGGTCCGGGTTGATGCCCATCGATGCGGCCATCGACGGGTTCTGCGTCACCGCCCGCACCTCGAGCCCCAGCCGCGTGCGCTTCATCAGCCACAGGAAGAACAGCAAGAAGAGCAGCGCCAGCACGAAGATCGCGATGCGGATGTAACTGATCGACACCACGTCGTTGAACACAAGCGCCCCGTCGAGCCATTCGGGCGAGGTCAGGGGCCGCGCCTGCGTGCCGAAGATGTTCTTGGCCAGTTGCTGGAGCGCAATGGAAATGCCGAAGGTCGCAAGCAGTGTTTCAAGCGGGCGTTTGTAAAGATGCCGGATCACCAGCCGCTCCATAGCCACTCCGGCGGCAAAGGTGACCGCAAATGCCAAGGGCAGCGCCACGATGATCGACAGCGTGTAATTCGTGATCCATTGCTGCACGGCGTAGCCGGTATAGGCGCCCATCATGATGAACTCGCCATGCGCCATGTTGATCACCCGCATCACGCCAAAGGTGATGGCAAGCCCGATGGCCGCAAGAAAATAGATCGACGCCAGCGACATCGCGTCGAGCGCCAGATCGACCGCCTGCATCGCGCCGACCTTCGTTCCGATCCGGCCCAGCGCCACCGCAGCCGCAGCCGTCACCGCAGGGTCAGGCTCGGCGTAAACTTCGGCGAAGCGGTGCTTGGCGACCGCCTCGGTCACCTCGGCATCGGTCGCGGCGGGCGGCACAAGGCCTGCCGCTTCAAGCGCGTTATAGGCGCGGTCGCGGGCCTCTTGCCGGTTCAACTGCTCTAGCGGCACACCGGCCACCGCCCCATCCTTCAGATGCGTCACCAGCGCCGCCCGCGCATCGGCTGGCGTCAGACGCGCCGGTGCAAGGCCCGCCGACACCAACAGATCATAGGCCTCGGCCTCGGTCAGATCGCGCCCCGGCCGCAACGACCGCGCCAGATTGGCCCCCGCCGGGGCCTCGCCCGCAAAGGCGATGCGCGTCACGGCGACCAATGGGTTCAGCGCTCCGCGCAGATCGATCCCCGCATCGCTCCCGAAGCCGTCGATCGCCGCAACCCGCGCCGAAGTGTCCGCCCCGAAGCGGATGGTCAGCAACCCCAGCAGACGCTCTTTCTGGGCCCGCAGCAGCGGATCCGCCTCGCCTGCAACGCTCGCCCGCAACGGCTCCAGCGCTTCGGCATTCGGGTCTTTGGCAATCGAGTCGAGCGCCGCCGCCCGCTTGGCGCGGTCAGGGTCCGACAGGGTGAATTGCACCAAGGCCGCAGCGATCAGCCCGCGCACCCCGGCGTTGGGTTTCAACTCGGAAATGTCACCCTTGGCCGCAGCCCCGGCATCTGCGCCGTCCAGCGCCGTCAGCGCCCAGCCATCGGCGGTCTTTGCGATGATGAAGAACGCCCCGTCCGCCTTTCGCAGCCCCAGACGCTTGTCGCCCCATGCCTGCAGCACCGCCGCCGCCATCGCGTCACCGCTGCCCGCAAGCTCGGCAATCACCGGCCCGATGGTCTGGCGCGAGGGCTTTTCGATCGCCGCCGCATGGCGCGCCAAAATCCCGGCAGCGGTCTCGGCCGCGGCGGGCAGCGGCCCAAGCAGGGCCAGCACGGTCAGCGTCAGGGCAAGAAGAAACGGACGCATGAAAACCTGCGGTAAAAGAATGTGAAATCGGGGGGGTGCGGGGGGCCGGATGCGGCCCCCCGCCTGCCTTAGGTCAGTAGTTCGACTTCAACTGCACGCAGGTCTTGGTCTCGCTGTTGTACATCCCGCAGCCAAGGCCCGGCCAATCGGACTCGAGCACCGCCGATTCCGGCAGGAAATCGGTCCAGGCGTCACCGGCGACCGGTTCGGTCTGGCTGATGATGTCGAACTGCCCGTCTGCCCGGATCTCGCCGATCAGCACCGGCTTGGTCAGGTGATGGTTCGGCAACATCTTGGCCGTGCCGCCCGTCAGGTTCTTTACCTCTTGGCCATACATCGCGTCACGCACGGCATCCACATCGGTGGTTCCGGCCTTCTCGACCGCCTGAACCCACATCTGGAAGCCGATATAGGTCGCCTCCATCGGGTCGTTGGTGGTGCGCTTGTCGTCGCCGATAAACGTGTGCCACTGCTTGATGAAGGCCGCGTTTTCAGGCGTATCGGCGGATTCGAAGTAGTTCCACGCCGCCAGATGCCCGACGAGGTTCGTCGTATCCAGTCCCGCCAGTTCTTCCTCGCCAACCGAGAAGGCCACGACGGGCAGCTTGTCCGCCGTCACGCCCGCCGCTGCCAGCTCCTTGTAGAAGCCCACGTTCGCATCGCCGTTGATGGTCGAGATCACGCCCACCTTCTTGCCGTCAGCACCAAGCGCCACCACGTCCGACACGATCTTGGACCAGTCAGAATGGCCGAACGGCGTGTAGTTCACAAAGATATCCTCTTTCGGGATCCCCTTCGAGATCAGATAGCTTTCAAGAATGTTGTTCGTGGTGCGCGGATAGACATAATCGGTGCCCAGAAGCGCGAATTTCTGCACGCCCAACTCTTCCAGATAGTAATCCACCGCCGGAATCGCCTGCTGGTTCGGCGCGGCACCAGTGTAGAACACGTTCTTCGACGATTCCTCGCCCTCGTACTGCACCGGATAGAACAGCAAGCCGTTCAACTCCTCGATCACCGGCAGCACCGACTTGCGGCTGACGCTGGTCCAGCAGCCGAAGGTCACGGCGACCTTGTCCACCGTCAGCAATTCACGCGCCTTTTCGGCGAACAGCGGCCAGTCGGATGCCGGATCGACCACCACCGCCTCCAGCTTCTTGCCCAGCAGGCCACCCTTCTTGTTCTGCTCGTCGATCATCATCAGGACCGTGTCCTTCAGCGTGGTCTCCGAAATCGCCATCGTGCCTGACAGCGAATGCAGCACACCCACCTTGATCGTCTCTTCCTGGGCCATCACAGCCCCCGCCGACGACAGGCCCATGGCCCCTGCCAGCAACATCCCCTTGATCCCGTTCATACGGTTTTTTTCCCTGTTTCCGGGCCGCCCGAAGCCGCCTTTCCAAATCCGGAAAGGACCACTATCTTCAGGCGGCAACTTAGGTTGCACCCCGTGCGGTGAGGGGGTCGGACTTCCACATCATGTCCCCCTCCCGCACATCTTTTCCGGCACGGCCCCGAAAGACCCCGCCCCCCGACAAAAGCCGCAGTCGCCGCGTGTCGCAACGGATAGCCCGCGCCGACGGAACGGGCATGGTCCGCACCCGGCCCGTTCGCCCATTAATTCCGCAGTGCAGCATGAAATGCCCGTTCCTTAGGCCGTTTGCTGGACAGTTCCGCAGCGACTCGGGCCGCTTTCGCGGCGCAACAGGTCGCAAACAGAAGAAAGCCGGACGTTTCCGTCCGGCCTTCCTGCCCGCCCGCTATGGTCCGGAAACCAGGCCCGTACCAAACCAGGCCCGTACCAAACTAGGCCCATGCCAAACCAGGCCCGTGCCAAACTAGGCCTGCACCGCCTCGCGCAGCACCAATCCGCCCTCGCGTTCCAGAAAGGCCACGATCTCGGCAATCCCCACACCCTGCCGCAGCCGCGCCATGACATAAGGCAGCCGCCCCCGCGCAAACTTCGTGTCACTCTCCAGCAGCGCCACATCGACCCCGACATAGGGTGCAAGGTCGGTCTTGTTCACCACCAGCAAATCCGACCGCGTCACCCCCGGCCCGCGTTTGCGCGGAATGTCCTGCCCCGCCGCCGTGTCGATCACATAGATGGTGATATCGGCCAGCTCCGGCGAATAGGTCGCCGCCAGATTGTCGCCGCCGCTTTCGATCAGGATCAGGTCGAGGTCGGGAAACGCCGCCCGCAGATCGGCCACCGCCGCAAGGTTGATCGACGCATCCTCGCGAATCGCAGTATGCGGGCAGCCCCCGGTCTCGACGCCCCGTATCCGTTCCACCGGCAACACCTGCGCCCGCATCAGATATTCGGCATCCTCGCGGGTGTAGATGTCATTGGTAATGACAGCCATCGAACAGCGGCTTGCCAGCGCGCGGCACAACTGCTCGGTCAGCGTGGTCTTGCCCACGCCCACCGGCCCGCCGATCCCCACGCGCAACGGCCCGTTCTTACTCATCGTGATTGCTCATGTCTTGAATATCCTCACATCCATCGTCTCGTGCCGCATCGCCGCAAGGTCCGCCCCAAAGGCCGCACTCGATATATCCTCCAGCCCGGCCCCTGCCGCCGCCGCCGCGATCTCCCCGATCAGCCCGTGCAACCCCGCCAGCACCCGCTGCCCCTCGTTCTGGCCCAATGGCACGAAGCGCACCGCAGCAGACACGAGGTTCGACGCAAACGCGTGCAGGTAAAGCCCGATCACCTGCTCTGCCGCCAACCCAAGCGGCCCCGCCGCCTGCCCCAGCACCACCGGCAACGGCCCCGCCGAAATCTCGCGCCCCGTCACCGCCGAAACCGCCCGCGCAAGCGCCGCCCCCTGCGCGCAAGTCTCGGAATACCGCTCGCCCGATGCCGCCAGCGCCCGCCCATAGGCTGCAAGCGCCGCGTGGTCCGCCCCCTCGCGCAGCGCACAAGCCAGCAAGATCGCATCCTGCCGCCCCGCCCCGTGCCGCAGCACCGCCCCCAGCCAGACGGCAAGGTCGGCACCACTGCGAATGGTGCCGTCACCGATCACCCGCTCCATCCCGTGCGAAAAGGCATAGCCCCCCGTCGGAAAGGCCGGCGACAGCCACTGCACCAGCGTGATAAGCCCGCTCATTCGTCGGGCGCCTCGGGGTCATCCTCGACGCGCGCGAAACCCTGGTGCTGCACATGCAGCCCCGCCAGCGCATGCGGCAGCGTCAAAACCGGCCCACGCAAATGGTCATGCGCGCCGAATCCGTGGTCATGCCCCATCGTCCGCCCGTGTCCGTAGGCCCCGCCTTCCGGTGTGAACGGCTCCATCGCATGGCCGACCGTGGCCCCCAGCCCCGCCAGCATCCCCTTCAAGACATGGTCATCGCGGATCACCAGCCGTGCGGGCTCGATCTGGCAGGGCGTGTGCCGGTTCCCGATATGCCAGGCCAGACGCGGCAGGTTCGCCCCCGTCACCACAAGCACCGGCTCTGCCGCCGCTTCCACAACAACCAGCCGCCCATCGAGCAGTTCGAAGCAATCGCCCGCCGAAACACTCGACGTTTCCGCCAGATCGACCAGAAACCCGGCGCCCGCCTCGGTCATCAGCCGTTTCCGGCGCAAGAACCGCTCATCATAGCCCAGAACGACACGGTCCACAGGAACTTTTCCACCGGTTTCGGGTTTGCGGATGACGCGGTGGGATGCGGGAAGGTCAGGCATAACAAAAGATCCCCGGAATATTGGCGTGCAGACAGTCTAACAGCTTTACGCAGCCTCGCCGCCCCCGTTTTGCCAACCCGTCACGCTTTGTTAACGCTTCGCCGCCATCCTCGCCCCGTCCCACAGGAGAATCCTGATGCACCGCCTGTCCCCCGCCGACGAACTGGCCGAAGTCAGGGCCGAGATTGCCCGCCTTAAACTGCGCGAAGCGCAGTTGCGCGACCGGCTGATGAAATCTCCCTTTACCACGCTGATCGGCCGCTTCCACAGGGTCGAAATCACCCATGGCCACAACAGCGTCTTCGACGCGGCACTTTTGCCCGAAAACATCCGCAACGACCCCGCCTATTGGCGCAGCCGTCCGCAAACCATCGTCCGCACCATGCCCCTCGCGCCTAAGCTCGCACCCCCGCGCCCCGGCTGGCCGATCCTCCGTTCCCCCGCCTTCACACCCGCTCGCGCCGCGCATTAGAACAGGAAATACCGCTGCGCCAGCGGCAACTCCGTGGCCGGTTCGCAGGTGAGCAGCACCCCGTCCGCCCGCACCTCGTACGTCTCGGGGTTCACCTCGATCACGGGTGTCGCATCGTTCAGCCGCATGTCGCGCTTTCCGATGCCGCGGCAGCCTTCCACCGCCAATGTCGCCTTGGCCGTTCCGTAGCGGTGCCGCACATCGGCCTCTTGCGCGGCTCGGGAAACGAAGACCACCGCATTGCGTTCGACCGACCGCCCGTAAGCGCCGAACATCGCCCGCGTGTAAACCGGCTGCGGCGTCGGAATCGACGCGTTCGGATCGCCCATCTGTGCCACGACGATGCACCCGCCGATCAGCACCATCTCAGGCTTGGCACCAAAGAACGCAGGCGACCACAGCACCAGATCGGCGCGCTTGCCCTCCTCGACGCTGCCGATATGGCGCGAGATCCCGTGCGCCACCGCCGGATTGATGGTGTATTTCGCGATGTAACGCCGCACACGGAAATTGTCGTTCTCGCCCGTTTCCTCGGCCAAGCGCCCGCGCTGTACCTTCATCTTATGCGCGGTCTGCCAGGTGCGGGTGATCACCTCGCCCACCCGCCCCATCGCCTGACTGTCGGACGAGATCACAGAAAACGCCCCCATGTCATGCAAGATATCCTCGGCCGCGATCGTCTCGCGCCGGATGCGGCTTTCGGCAAAAGCCACATCCTCGGGCACCCTGCGGTCGAGGTGGTGGCACACCATCAGCATATCGAGATGCTCTTCGATGGTGTTCACCGTATAGGGCATCGTCGGGTTCGTCGAACTCGGCAGGATGTTCTGCGACCCGACCACCTTGATGATGTCGGGCGCATGACCGCCCCCCGCGCCCTCGGTGTGAAAGGCGTGGATCGTCCGCCCGCCAATCGCCGCCAGCGTGTTTTCCACGAAACCGCTCTCGTTGAGCGTATCGGTGTGGATCATCACCTGCACATCCATGCCGTCCGCCACCGTCAGGCAGCAGTCGATGGCCGCAGGCGTGGTGCCCCAGTCTTCGTGCAGCTTCAGGCAGCACGCCCCCGCCCGCACCTGTTCCTCCAGCGCGGCAGGCAAAGACGCATTGCCCTTGCCCGCAAAGGCCAGATTCATCGCGAAGGCATCCGCCGCCTGCATCATCCGCTCGATATGCCACGGCCCCGGTGTGCAGGTGGTGGCCAGCGTGCCATGCGCCGGCCCCGTGCCGCCGCCAAGCATGGTGGTGATCCCGCTGTGCAAGGCATCGTCGATCTGCTGGGGTGCTATGAAATGGATATGCGCGTCCATCCCTCCGGCGGTCAAGATCCGCCCCTCGCCCGCGATCACCTCGGTCCCCGGCCCGACGATCACGTTCACACCCGGCTGCGTATCGGGGTTCCCAGCCTTGCCGATCACCGCGATCCGGCCGTCACGCAGGCCCACATCGGCCTTGTAGATGCCGGTCCAGTCCACGATCAGCGCATTTGTGATGACCGTGTCCATCGCCCCCTCGGCCCGCGTGGCCTGCGATTGCCCCATCCCGTCGCGAATGACCTTGCCGCCGCCGAACTTGACCTCTTCGCCATAGCGCAGCGCGTTGGCCTGCCCGCTCGAGCGTTCCGCGATCAGGTCGCGCTCGACTTCGATGATCAGATCGGTGTCACCAAGCCGCACCCGGTCACCGACCGTGGGGCCATACATATCGGCATAGGCGCTGCGTGAAATCCGTGCTGGCATATCGCCCCCCTCAAACGGTCACAGACCGCCCATAACTTTCCCGTTGAACCCGAACACCCGCCGCGCACCCGAAAGCGGCACCAGCCACACCTCGCGCGATTGCCCCGGCTCGAACCGGATCGCCGTGCCCGACGCGATATCGAGCCGCATCCCCCGCGCAGCAGCACGGTCGAAGACCAGCCCCGCATTGGTTTCGGCAAAGTGGTAATGGCTGCCCACCTGAATGGGCCTGTCGCCGGAATTGGCGACCATGATCTTCACCGCCACAGCACCTGCGTTCAGCTCGATCTCGCCCGCCGCGGGGAACACCTCGCCGGGGATCATTTCCGCAACCGCGCCAGAAGCGGTGCCGCAAGCGCCCCGATCAGGGCGGCGACCAGCCAGCCCGCCCCGGTCCAATGCGGGTTGGGGTGAAACCCCGGATGCGCCAGCGCGGGCGAGGCGGACAGGATGAACAGCGAGGCGATCATGCGTGCCATGACAAGGTTCCTTCAGCGGATGGGGTGGTGGACGGTGACAAGCTTGGTGCCGTCGGGAAAGGTCGCCTCGACCTGCACCGAATGGATCATCGACGCGATACCCTCCATGCATTGCGCGGCGGTGATGACATGCGCCCCCGCCTGCATCAGGTCGGCAACGCTGCGCCCGTCACGCGCGCCCTCGACCACGAAATCGGTGATCAACGCAATCGCCTCGGGGTGGTTCAGCTTCACCCCCCGCGCCAGTCGCCCGCGTGCCAC
Source organism: Gemmobacter aquarius (assembly GCF_003060865.1). Lineage (NCBI taxonomy): Bacteria > Pseudomonadati > Pseudomonadota > Alphaproteobacteria > Rhodobacterales > Paracoccaceae > Paragemmobacter > Paragemmobacter aquarius. Next base: position 1,090,526 of record NZ_CP028918.1, on the reverse strand, counting down.
CATCGCGGCAAGGCTGACCAGCAGCTTGTCCTTCTCCCTCGGGGTCAGGTTCATCAGTCTCTCCCTATCTGCCACACGCGGGGCAGCGCCGCACCGCGCCGCAGCACGTGCAAAGCCCGCGCAATTTGCTGCCGCAGCGGCCAGCCATCGCCGGCCATCATCCGCAGCGTAAGCCGCCCGTCATAGGCGGATGCCGCAGCCACCACGCCCTCGACCGTCAGCACCGCCCGCAGCGGTGCCAGCAGGTCGCCCGCATCGGGGCAGACCATCACGACCGAAGCGAAAGCCCGCGCGCCGCCCAGCGTGGCCGCACCCGCCTGCAAACCCGCATCGTCCAGAAACAACGGCTCGATATGCACCGGCCTGTCGCCCGCCCAGATCTCGCGCCGGTCGCGGAACGCCAGCCGCGCCACCGTCTCGCCCATCGCGGCGCGCCCCAGCACCACCGCTTCCAGCGCCAGACACCCCGCCCGCGCGCCCAGATCGATGCGCGTGTGCCGCACTAGGTTCGAGCCGTCGAACAGGATCGTCTCTTGTGGCAACCAGTCGATCCAGCCCCCCTCCCCGACACTCAGCGAAACATCGACCCGCGCCGCGCCCTGATTGCTGAAATAGGCCCGCTCGGCCGTCTGGGTCGTGGCCACCACGCAGGCTCCGTCGCCCAAGGTCACGCCATAAGACAACCGGTCCCCGCCTGTCAGCCCGCCCGATGTGTTCAGAAAGACCACCTCGGGCACAGCGCCCACATGCGGCAGAATCGCCTTGGCCGACCCCGCCTGCCGCAAATCGCCCAGACGCATCCGCCCGCCCGAAAGCGCAAAGGAAGCGAAAGCCTCGCCACGGCTGCGCTGCATCGGGGAAAGGGCGGCCTGTAGGGTCATATCACCTCGCGCCACCACCCAAAGCGAAAGGCAAAGGCGGGCTCAACAGCCCACTGACCGGCGGCCCGTCCGGTAAGGGTGCCGCGTGTCGACGCGCCCGCAGAATGGGCGCGATGCACGGAAATCAGGCAGTTCGGGAAGGCGTTGCCTTGCCCTCCTGCCGGGGCGGGGGGTTTCACACCCCCCGCACCCCCCGCATCTCGCGTGTAGTTTCCGCAAGGAGGAAGGCGCGCCACCATCGGCGCGAACCTTCCCGTGGGTGTGGCGCTGGGAACCGCGAGCGACCGCTTCAAGGAACTCGCCGCAAGCGTCGAAATGCCCCCCACCGCCCGGATCGAGGAATCCGGCGATGCCGAGGTTCAGGGCGAACTGATGTCCAGCTTCGGCAATGCCATGATCATGGGCCTGATGCTGGTGCTTACCGTGCTGATCCTGCTTTTCCGCTCGGTCATCCAGCCTTTCACCATCCTCTTCTCGCTCCCCCTCGCCATCGGTGGCGTGGCCGCGGCGCTTATCCTCACCGGATCGGCCCTGTCGATGCCTGTCCTGATCGGTATCCTGATGCTCATGGGCATCGTCACCAAGAACGCGATCCTGCTGATCGATTTCGCCATCGAAATGCGCGCCCAAGGCATGGACCGCTTCCAGTCGGTGATCGAGGCCGGCCACAAACGCGCCCGCCCCATCGTGATGACCTCCATCGCCATGTCGGCAGGCATGCTCCCCTCCGCTCTCGGCGTGGGCGAGGGCGGATCGTTCCGCGCACCCATGGCAACGGCGGTGATCGGCGGCATCATCGTCTCGACCGTGCTGTCGCTGATCGTGGTGCCCGCCTTCTTCCTGATCATGGACGACCTGTCGCGCCTCGTCGGCCGCCTGTTCAGCCGCATCCTCGGCCCCAAGGAAAGCGAGCCCGACGAACCCGCCGCATCGGTCCTCGCCGAACGGATCGACGACCTTTCCACCCGCGTCGACGCCCTGTCCGGCAAACGCCCGACGCTGCACGTAGCCGAATGAAGAAAGGGTGGGTGAATCACCCACCCTACAAATCCAGCGCGACACCGTAGGGTGGGTGATCCACCCACCCACTTCCTCAGAAGATACGCCCGCGTAAAACACAGATCGCCTCACACCCATGGCAAAGGCCATCGCCTTGCCACGCGGTGCCCGTCCCGCCATCCGCCGGTGGCCCCGAGGCCACCGGCCAGCGCCCGTCCCGCCCATGGCGGGCGCTTCTCGCCCGCCTGGCCTGGCGCCGGCCTCTGTGGTGACCGAGCCACACCGGCAGGTCGCTACCGTCCCGCGCAGGCGGGGAAACGCGGGTCGCGTTTCCTGCCCCGCCTGACCCCTCGGTCTTAAAACACCAACCCCGACCAGCGCGAAGGCTTCTGCGGCACCCCCGGCATCACACACAGCATCTCGTACAGCAGATTTGCCCCGATCAGAGCCGTATTGCCCGTGGTATCATAGGGCGGCGACACCTCGACCAGATCGCCCCCCACGATGTTCAGCCCCGCACAGCCACGGATGATCTCCAGCGCCTGCCACGTGCTCAGCCCGCCCACTTCGACCGTTCCCGTCCCCGACGCAAAGGCCGGATCGAGCGAGTCGATGTCATAGGTAATGTAAACCGGCGCATCCCCGATCCGCTCGCGCACCTGCGCCCGCAACACAAAAGGGGCACCACGGCTGTGATGCCCCGATGCCCCATCCGGTTTCGTGGAAAAACCCTTACGCCTCGTCGGGCAGAACCCGCACAGCACCCTTGTCGGCGGATGAGGCGAACAGCGCATATGCCCGCAACGCCTGCGACACCTTGCGCGACCGCGGCTTGGCGGGTTTCCAGCCCAAACGGTCCTGTTCGGCCCGCCGCGCCGCAAATTCCGCGTCCGAAATCCGCAGATTGATCGTCCGCGCCGGAATGTCGATGTCGATCATATCCCCCTCGCGCACCAACCCGATCGCCCCGCCCGAAGCCGCTTCGGGGCTGGCGTGCCCGATCGACAACCCCGAGGTGCCGCCCGAAAAACGCCCGTCCGTCAGCAAAGCGCAAACCTTGCCCAGCCCCTTCGATTTCAGATAGCTCGTCGGGTAAAGCATCTCTTGCATCCCCGGCCCGCCCTTTGGCCCCTCGTAGCGGATCACTACCACATCGCCCGCCTTGACCTCGTTGTTCAAGATCGCGGCCACGGCGGCATTCTGGGATTCGTAAACCTTGGCCGGACCCGAAAAGACGAAGATCGACTCGTCCACGCCCGCCGTCTTCACGATGCAGCCATCGAGCGCGATATTGCCTTTCAGCACCGCCAGACCGCCCTCTTTCGAAAACGCATGCTCCACCGACCGGATCACGCCGTTTTCACGGTCGAGGTCCAGTTCCTGATACCGCTTGTTCTGCGAAAACGCCGTGGCCGAGCGCACATTGCCCGGTGCCGCCTTGAAGAACTGGCGCACGTTCTCATGGTTCGTCCGGCTGATGTCCCAATGGTCGAGCGCCGCCCCCATGGTGGGCGAATGCACCGTCACGCAATCACGGTTGAGCAGGCCACCGGCATCGAGCTGGCCAAGGATCGACATGATCCCGCCCGCGCGGTGCACATCTTCCATATGCACATCCTGCTTGGCGGGGGCCACCTTGCACAGGCAGGGCACGCGGCGCGACAACTCGTCGATGTCGTCCTGATCGAAGTCGATCCCGCCTTCATGCGCGGCCGCCAGAATGTGCAGGATCGTGTTGGTCGATCCGCCCATCGCGATATCGAGCGCCATAGCATTCTCGAAAGCCTGCTTGTTGGCCACATTGCGCGGCAGGATGCTGGCATCGTCCTGTTCATAATAGCGCTTGGCAAGGTCAACGATCAGATGCCCTGCCTCGACGAACAGCCGCTGCCGGTCGCCATGGGTTGCCAAGGTCGACCCGTTCCCCGGCAGCGATAGCCCAAGGGCTTCCGTCAAACAGTTCATCGAATTGGCGGTGAACATGCCCGAACATGACCCGCAGGTCGGGCAAGCCGCCTTTTCGATCTCTTCGACCTCGGCGTCGGAATAGCTTTCATCCGCCGCCACGACCATCGCATCGACCAGATCGAGCGCAATCTCTTTGCCCTTGATCACGGCCTTGCCGGCCTCCATCGGCCCGCCCGACACGAAGACGACCGGAATGTTCAGCCGCATCGCCGCCATCAGCATGCCGGGAGTGATCTTGTCGCAGTTCGAGATACACACCATCGCATCGGCGCAATGGGCGTTGACCATGTATTCCACGCTGTCGGCAATGATCTCGCGCGACGGCAGCGAATAAAGCATCCCGTCATGGCCCATCGCGATCCCGTCATCGACGGCAATCGTGTTGAACTCCTTGGCCACACCACCTGCCGCCTCGACCTCGCGCGCGACCATCTGGCCAAGGTCTTTCAGGTGCACGTGCCCCGGCACGAACTGGGTGAAGCTGTTCACGATGGCGATGATCGGCTTGCCGAAATCGCCGTCCTTCATGCCCGTTGCGCGCCACAGGCCGCGGGCGCCGGCCATGTTGCGGCCGTGGGTGGTGGTGCGTGAACGATAGACGGGCATCGGGGTTTCCTCCGGTCATGCGAAATCGGCTCGTGCCGATGTGGCACCCTGTGTGTCGGTGGTCAAGGCAAAGGGCTAAAGAAGCCCGCGCGCGCTCAGGTTTTTCATCAATGCCGACGCGCCGAATGTCCATTCCGGCGCCCCGGTCGACAGCCGCACCGTATTTACCAGCCGCCCCAGTTCAGGCGCCGCAATCGTCACCACATCACCAAGGTGATGCGTGAACCCTTGCCCCGGCCCGTCACGGTCTTGCACGGGGGCAAACATCGTCCCGCAGTAAAGCACGAACCCGTCGGGATACTGGTGGTGCCGCCCCCGCGTCTGCGCCACCAGATCGGCGGGGTCGCGCGAAATTTCGGCCATCGACGACCGCCCCGTCAGAGTGAACCCGTCCGTCCCCTCAACCGTCAGCGTCAACTCCAAGCCGCGCACGGTATCCAAGGTAAACCCCGCATCGAAGACCCGGATGAACGGCCCCACACTCGCCGCCGCGTTGTTGTCCTTGGCCTTGCCCAGCAGCAGCGCCGACCGCCCTTCGACATCGCGCAGGTTCACGTCGTTGCCAAGCGTCGCGCCCACGATCCGCCCCGTGCTGTCCACCACCATCACCACTTCGGGTTCAGGGTTGTTCCACTTGCTGATCGGATGCAGCCCCACCGATGCCCCGTATCCTACCGCCGCCATCGGCTGGGCCTTGGTGAACACCTCTGCATCCGGACCGATGCCCACCTCGAGGTATTGCGACCACAGCCCCTCGGCCTGCAACAGCCGCTTCACTTCCGCAGCCTCGTCCGACCCAGGCACCAGATTGCGAAGCGAGTCGCCGATTGCCCCTGCCACCCGCGCCCGTATCGCCTCGGCGCGGGACGCATCGCCCGCCGCCCGCTCCTCGATCACCCGCTCGATCATCGACCGCGCGAATGTCACACCGCAAGCCTTGACCGCCTGCAAATCATTCGGCGCCAGAAGCCGCGTCACATCGCCCGCGGGTTCCACCGAGGCCGCCGCGATGTCATCCAGCGACCCGATATCCTGCCCCGCGATCCCCGCGACGTATCCCGCGATATCCGCCTGTTCCAGCACATCGCGCATCGTCGGCGCAGCGCGCGAGGTGATATCGAACACACGGCCCCCGCGCAGCGTCACGACCGCAGGACCAACCCCCGCCCGCCACACACGCCCCAGAAACAGCCCCTCTTGTGGCAGTCCGATCATCGCCCATCCCCCCGATTTTCCGGCACCTTGGCCTGTCACAGGCCGAAGGGCAACCTACCCCTCGCGCGCCACCAGATGCCCGCCGCCCACATCGACCAGCGTCACCCGAACCGGCCCGCGCCCCACGTCATGCACCGGCGAGGGCACCTCGCCCGCCAGCCGCACCCCCGCCGCCCGCACATGGGCAGGATCAGGCACCGGCACCGCCTCGATCAGCCGCCGCGTATAGGCGTGCTGCGGGTTGCCGAACACCTGTGCCCGCGTCCCCGTCTCGACGATCTGCCCCAGATACATCACCGCCACACGGTCCGAGATATTCTCGACCACCGCCATGTCATGGCTGATGAACAGGAAAGCGATGCCGAATTCGGCCTGCAAGGCGCGCAGCAATTCAAGCACCCGCGCCTGCACCGAAACATCCAAGGCCGACACGCTTTCATCGGCAATGATCAATTCAGGCTTCAAGGCCAGCGCCCGCGCAATGCAGATCCGCTGCCGCTGCCCGCCGGAAAATTCATGCGGATAGCGGTCCAACCCATCGGCCCCAAGCCCCACCCGCGCCATCAACTCGGCCGCCGCCGCCCGCTGTTCGGTGCGTGTCCCGACCCCGTGAATCACCAACGGCTCGGCGATCAGATCGCCCACTGTCATCCGCGGATCGAGTGCTGCCATAGGGTCTTGGAACACCATCTGCACCTTGCGGCGCAGCGCCTTCTGCCCTGCCGTATCAAGGCCCTCAAGCGCCTGCCCGCCCACCTCGATGCGCCCCTGATGCGGCACTAATCCCACAATCGCCTTGGCAATCGTCGATTTCCCGCAGCCGGATTCGCCCACCAGCGCGAATGTCTCGCCGCGCCGGACCTCAAGCGATACATGCTCGACCGCATGCACATTCTGCGTCACCCGCCCCAGCAGCCCGCCCTTGAGCGGAAAGCGCACCACCACATCGCGAAGCGATGCCACCACATCGCCCGTCACGGGCGCACGCACAGCCCCCGCGCCCATCCTCGGCACTGCCGCCAGCAAATCGCGCGTGTATTGCGCCTGTGGCCGCGCGAACAGATCAGCCGTCGCCGCCGTCTCGACCTGAGCACCGTCCTTCATCACGATCACACGGTCGGCCATTTCGGCGACCACGCCCATATCGTGGGTAATCAGGATGATCGCCGTCCCCAGATCGCGCTGCAAATCGCGCAGCAGGTCCAAAACCTCGCGCTGCACCGTCACATCCAGCGCAGTCGTGGGTTCATCCGCAATCAGCACCTCGGGCCGCAAGGCCAGCGCCATGGCGATCATCACCCGCTGCCGCATGCCCCCCGACAATTCATGCGGATACTGTTCAAGCCGCCGCTCGGGCTGCGACAGCCGCACCGCCCGCAAAGCCTCCAGCGCCCGCGCCCGTGCCTCGGCACGCCCCACCGCCTCATGCGCCCGTATCGCCTCGACCAGTTGCGCCCCGACCGTCAGCACGGGGTTCAAACTCGTCATCGGCTCCTGAAAGATCATCGCGATCCGGTCACCGCGCAAACTCCGCATCCGGCTTTCGGGCAGCGCGGTCAACTCCACCCCGCCCAGACGCACCGCGCCCCCCGTCACCCGCACCGCAGGCGGCGGCAACAGCCCCATGATGGCAAGCGAGGTGATCGACTTGCCTGACCCGCTCTCCCCCGCAATCGCCAGCGTCTCGCCCCGCCGCAGCGAAAACGACAAATCCCGCACCAAGGGCTTCATCCCGCCTTCGGTCCGGACCGCGACGCAAAGCTGATCCACCACCAACACGGGGGCATCCGGGGCCGCCACAGCCCCGGACATTTCTTGCATCACGCTCATTCGAACACGCAGCGCGGGAAGTAGAAGCTGACCACCCAGTTCGGCATATCGACGATCTCGGAAATCCGCAGATCGCCGCAGGTCGACACCAGCATATAGGCATCCACCGCCGCCATCTGGCGCGTGGCGCACAGGAAATCGACCATGTTCGCCACCGCATCGCGGGCAGCGCTCATCAGGTCAGGCCCGATCCCCGTCGTCACCTCATAGCCCTTGGCGTCCAGATGCCGCGTCACCGGCCCCGGCGTGGTGAAACGCGGCGTCTTCAGATGCGCCCCCTTCACCAGATCGAGCGTCAGCACCACATCCATGGGCGACTCGATGGCCGTCCCGCACACCTCGCCGTCGCCCTGCGCCGCATGGGTATCGCCCACGCTGAACAAGGCGCCTGCCACTTCGACCGGCAGGTAGAGCGTCGTCCCCGCGTTCAGATCGCGGATATCGAGGTTCCCGCCCACCCGACGCGGCGGCACGACCGAATGAAGCCCGGCTTCCGCCAGCGCATTGCCGATGGTCCCGGCAAAGGGCTTCAACGGCACCCGCGCCACATCCGACCAAAGCGCAGGCTCCATGGTGGCGGGATCGTATTTCCAGACCTTCAACGCAGGCTCGGTAAACTGATCGGCCAACAACCCGAACCCCGGAATATTCGCCGTCCAGCCAAATCCGGCCCCGTCGAACGAACGCGGCGCAAAGCTTTCAATCGTCACCTTGACCGCATCGCCCGGCTCTGCCCCCTCGATATAGATCGGCCCCGACACCGGGTTGATCTTACCGAAATCGAGCGTGCCCACATCCGCCACGGTCGACGACGGGCCTAACTGGCCCGCCGAGGAATCGTTGCAATGGAACAGGATCGTCGACCCCGGTTCGGCCCGCAGCACGGGTGCGATAGAGTTATCCCACCCGAAGTGATGCTGCGCGCCGTGGATCGTGTAGTTGCAGGCTTTGCACATTACTGTTTGACCCAGACGTAGTCATAGTTGACCGGAATCGAGACCGGATCGACGTAAAGCGCATCCTCGCCACCCATGCGGTCGGACTTCATGGTGTAGCGCTCTTCGTTGAACACCGGCACCCAGGGTGCCTGCTCCATCACGCCGGTATAAACGTCCGACCACAGCTTCAGGCGCTCTTCGACCTTGGCAGGGTCGGCCATGCTGTCGGCCTCGGTCGCCTTGGCATCCAGTGCCTCGTCGCAGAACTTCGACCAGTTCCAGCCACCGTCACCGGCACCGGCACAGCCAAGGATGGGCCCGTAAAAGTTCGACGGATCGGGGAAGTCGGCAATCCATGCCATGCCACCCGACCAGATCATCGGTGCCGTGCCCGCGCCACCGGCCTCGATCACATTGGCTTGGGCCAGCGACTGGATGTTCACCTTGATCCCGATGGCCGCCAGATCCTGCTGGATCGCCTGCGCGATCCGCGGGTTCGGGTCGGTGTTCATCACATACATCTCGGTCTCGAACCCGTCGGCAAGACCGGCATCCGCCAGCAACTTCTTGGCGCCTTCGACGTCATAGGCGTAACCGGCGTAGCCTTCGGTATAGCCCGGCATGCTGGGCGGCAGCGGCTGGGTCGCAGGCACGGCGCGACCGTTGATGATCTGCACGATCCGGTCCTTGTTGATCGCCATGTTCACGGCTTTACGCACGTCCAGATTGTCAAACGGCGCCATCTTGACGTTCAGCGTGATGTAGCCGGTATGCAACTGCCCACCCACGACGACATGCGCGGCCTGCGCCGGATCGCCCATCACCTCTTGGAACTTGGCCGGAGGGATGCCGTCGCCGGGAACGTCGACTTCGCCGTTCTGCAAGCGCAGCAGCGCCACGACAGGCTCTTGCCCGACCTCGAACACGACCGAGTCAAGGAACGGCACACCCGCACGCCAGTAGTCGGCGTTCTTGGCAAAGACCAGCCGCTGGCCCAGCGTCCATTCTTCCAGCTTGTAGGCCCCTGTCCCGACCGGCTTCTTGCCGAAATCGGCCCCTGCCTCGTCGACCGCTTCCTTTGGCACCACGGATGCGAAGTTCAGCGCCATGACATGCAGGAACGTGGCATCGGGCCGCGAAAGCGTGATCTTGACCGTCAAGGGACCTGTCACTTCCACACCCGAAAGCCCGTCAGGCCCCGCCGCATCGAAGCCCGCGATAGACCCGAAGAACCCCGCCCCCGGCGATTGCGTGGCAGGATCGGTCACGCGACCGAGCGAGTATTTCACATCTTCTGCCGTCATCTCGCGGCCGTTGTGGAATTTCACGCCTGCGCGCAGCTTGAAGGTGTAAACCAGCCCGTCGGGCGAAATCTCGTAGCTTTCGGCCAGACCGGGGCGCAGCTCGGTGGTGCCGGGCACGTAATCCATCAGCCCGTCGAACAGCGATTTGATCATCGACCAGTTCTGCCAGTCGTAGCCAATCGCCGGATCAAGCGTCGCCACGTCATCCTTGTAGGTCACCGTGATCGAACCGCCCGCCTTGGCATCGGGGCTGGGCGTATAGTCTTGCGCCGCCACGGGCAAAGCCAGCGTCAGCACCAGAGCGGTCGAGGTAAGCCATTTCTTCATCGTTTCTCTCTCCTGTTGGTGGGCCAAAAACTGCCGCGTCACCGAAGCCGGATGCGCGGATCGACAAAAGGGGCCAGAACATCGGCCAAAAGGTTACCCAAGACGATGGCGCAGGCCGAAACCAGCGTCACACCCATGATGATCGGAATATCGACCCGCTGGATCGCCTGCCACGCGAGCTGCCCGATCCCCGGCCAGCCGAACACACTCTCGACCACCACGATCCCGCCCATGAAAATCCCGATGTCGATCCCGATCATGGCGATGATCGGCAAGATCGCGTTGGGCAGCGCATGGCGCAGCACCACACGGCTTTGCGTCAGCCCCTTGGCCCGCGCGGTGCGGATGAAATCGGCGCGCAGAACGTCGATCATGCTTGAGCGCATCATGCGGGAATACCACCCCGACCCGAGGATGCCCAAGGTCAGCGCAGGCAGCACCAGATGCCAAAGCGTCCCGTAACCGCCGATGGGAAACCAGCCCAGCTTGACCGCAAAGACGTATAAGAGCAGCAGGCTCACCACGAATTGCGGCGCGGATACGGTCACGAAACTGGTCATCATCAAGACCTGATCCGCCACACGGCCCCGCAGCAGTGCAGCCGCGATCCCCATGCCCAAGCCCAGCACCAGTTCCGCCGCAATCCCGGCCAGCATCAACTGCAAGGTGGCAGGCAGGCGTGAGGCGATAAGCTCGGCCACTTCGGTCTTTTGCAGATAGGACCGCCCCAGATCGCCCTGCACCAGCCCCGCCAGATAGCGCCCGTATTGCACGATGAAAGGCTGATCCAACCCCAACTGCTGGCGGATATTCTCGACCGTCGCCGCCGTGGCCGACCGCCCCGCAATCTGGCGCACCGGATCGGCGGGCAGCACGTAAAGCAGGAAGAAGGTGATGAAACTCACCCCCAGCAAGATCAGCACCGCCTGCACGATCCGCCGCAGAAAATACCCCGCCATCAGTCACGCCCCCGCTGCGTCGGGTCGAGCACATCGCGCAGCGCATCGCCCACAAGGTTGAACGCCAGCGCGAGCAAGATGATCGCCGCCCCCGGAATGAACACCAGCCAGGGGGCTGCCTGAAAATAGGTCTGGTTCTCGAAGATGATGTTCCCCCAGCTTGGCGTCGGCGGCTGCACGCCAACCCCGAGGAAACTCAGCGTCGCCTCCAGCAGCACCGTCGTCGAAATCCCCAGCGTGCCCCAGACGATGATCGTCGGCACCAGATGCGGCAGGATATGCTTGAACAAAATCCGCCCCGTCCCCGCCCCCAGCGTCCGCTCGGCGGCGATGAAATCGCGCGTCGCCAGACTTGTCGTCTCGGTATAGATCACCCGCGCCGTCTGCACCCAGTTCACCAGCGCGATCACCATCGCCACGATCCAGAGCGACGGCTGGAAGATCGCCGCGAGGCATATCGCCAACAAAAGCGCCGGAAAGGCCATCATCAGGTCGGTGAACCGCATCAGCACCGACCCGACCCAGCCCCTGAAATACCCCGCAACGATGCCGACAACCGTGCCGATCAGCAGCGCCAGCCCGTTGGCCACCACTCCGATGATCAGGCTCGTCTGCGCGCCATACAAAATCCGCGTGAAAAGATCGCGCCCCAGCAAATCGGTGCCAAAGATGAACGTCGCATCGGGCGGCAAGGGCGCACCTTCCAGCGTCAGCCCGTCGAACAGCTGCTCGTCCGGCGCATAGGGCGCAATCAACGGCGCGAGCACCGCGCCCAGCACCACCACGGCAATCAGGACCAGCCCGACCACCGCCATCTTCCGCTTCATCAGCCGCGCGAACGCCCCCGCAGGGCGGCCCGCGTCAACCACGGTTCCGTCGGTCATCCTCGCCCCCCGTTCCTGCACCACCCGCCATTCCTGCCACGACCCGCACCGCCGCATCCTCGAAACTCACCCGCCACGCCATCGCCATCTGCCGCAACTGCGCGTAAGCCTCGTCCTCGGTCTTGCCCCGTGCTGCCAGCGCAGCCACCGCCCGCACCACCGTCAACCGCTCGTCCAAGCGCCGCCGCAAATCCGCGATCTCGACCGACAGCGCCCTTTGCGCGTCGAACGCATCCCGCGCGATCAGCAGCGCCGAATAGGCCCCGTTGTCCCCCACGGGTTTGAGAAGTTGTGCATGTGCCCCCGCCCGCAGCGCCCATTCGATCCGCCCCGGCGCCTCCGACCCGATCAACGCCACCATCGGCATGGGCGACGCCCCCGCTTCCCACGGAAATTGCTCGTCATGACCCATGTCGGCATCGAAGAACACGAAATCCGCCCCCAGCGCCGAAGGCCCGAGTTCCGGCCATACCTGCTCGACACTCAGCCCGATTGCCGTCAACTGCCGCGTAAGCGCCTGCACGGTGGGGTGCGGGCGATGCAAGATCACCGCCCTTGCCCCGCCAAGGTTCTGGATGCGGATCGGCCGTCTCATGACACCACCCGCAAGGCTGGCACGGCAGCCACCCGCCCCCGCGTAAGATACGGGTCACCCGCCACCGCCGCCTGCTCGCGGATCACGCGGAACGCCCCGCCCCGCACCTGCGCGATCAGCACGGGCAATTCGGTGTGATGCGTCTTGGCATCCACCACCGAAGCCGCCCCCGCCAACAAGCCTGCAATCCCCGCCTCTGCACGGCCATGCAGCAGCCGCGCCAATTCCCGCACCGCCGCGAATGCCGCCGCTTCATGCGACGACCCGAACCGCCCACCGATACCGGCATCGGGCCAACCCGCAGCGCCCCTGAAATACGGCCCCGCCGCCACCAACCCCTCGGCCGCTTCGCCCAGCGCGGGCAATTCGCATTCCGTCAGGTTGCACGACAGCACGGGGCAGCGATCCGCCCTGAAATGCGCGTCCTCCGCACCCAGCCGCCGATAGGCCGCGAGAAATTCGTATGATGAAGGCCCGATCAGCGAATTGAGCACGAAATCCGGCCGCGCATGGCGGATTTCCTCGATCATCCGCGCCACATCGCGCGACCCGATCGGCAGATACCGCTCGCCCAACACCTCGCCCCCGGCCTGCGAAATCACCTCGCGCGCCAGCCGGTTCATCTCCCAGCCCCAGATGTAATTCGACCCCGTAAGGTAAGCCCGCCTGCCATGCGCGGGCAGCACCCAGTCGAGCAAAGGCAGCAGATGCTGGTTCGGGCAGGCATGGGTGTAAACCACATGGTCCGACGCCTCGAACCCCTCGTAAGGCACCGCATACCAAAGCGTCCCGCCGTGCTTTTCCAGCACGGGGATAACCTCTTTCCGGCTCCAGCTCGTCACGCAGCCGATCACATGGCGCGCCCCCGTATCCCTCAGGATCTCCTCGCAAAGCGGCCCGTACAGATCGACATTGCCTTCGGGGTCACGCTCTACCGGAACAAAGCTGACATCCAGCGCAGGGTCGGCGTTCACCATGGCAATCGCGGCCAAGGCACCCGTGCGGCACGCTTCGGAAATCAGCGTATAGCTGCCCGACCGCGAATATAAGAGCCCCAGTTCCACCCGCCGCTTCATGCCGCCCCGTTCCTCCCCCCGAAAATGCGACAGGCCCCGATGCAGGGAAGCGCAAAACTTCCTCGCATCATGGGGCCCGTGTGCCGCTTGGCTCTCGCCGATGTGTGACCAAGACTAGAGGCAATGCACCCGTGGTCAAGGGAAGGATGCACCAAACCGGCGGTGCATCATGACATTTGCCTAAATTTCAGGCATACGCTCCCGGGCGCAGCCTCAGCCGCGCCCGACCAGCCGCAGCAGAACCCGCACGGCGGCGGCCATGTCCTGCACCGACACCCATTCGAGCGGCCCGTGGATTTCCTGCATGCCGGTAAAGATGTTGGGCGTCGGCACCCCCATCTCGGTCAGCCGCGACCCGTCGGTGCCGCCACGTATCGGCACCGATACCGCAGCAATCCCCTCGGCCTCGCAGGCCGCCCGCGCCAACTCGACTGGCGTCATGTCCTTTTCCAGCCAATAGCGCATGTTGCGATACTGCTTGGTGATCTCGACCGAGATCACCGCCCTTGGCTCGCCCGCCTGCACCGCATCACACACGGCGCGCAACAGCGCCCCCTTCGCCGCCAACCCGTCCAGTTCGAAATCGCGCAAGATGAAGCGCAACTCGGCCTCGGCCGCCGTGCCGCCCATCTGGTAGCAATGCACGAACCCCTCGCGCCCTTCGGTCACTTCCGGCACCAGCGTGCCCTGCGGCAGCGCAGCGATGATCTTGGCCGCCAGATGCAGCGCATTGACCAGCTTGCCCTTGCCATAGCCCGGATGCGCCGACACGCCCGTGACCCGCACCACCGCGCCATCGGCGGAAAAGCTTTCATACTCGATCTCGCCCACCATCCCGCCATCCAGCGTATAGGCAAAATCGGCCCCCAGATCGGCAGGCAAACGCTTGTCCACCCCGCGCCCGATCTCCTCATCCGGTGTAAAGGCGATCCGCAGCCCCGTATGCGGAATATCCCGGTTCGCCAACAAATGCCGCGCCAGCGTCATGATGATGGCGATCCCCGCCTTGTCATCGGCCCCGAGCAGCGTTGTCCCGCTGGCGGTGATGATGTCATGCCCCAGCTTGTCTGCCAGATGGCGCGAATTCTCGGGCGAAAGCCGCAACTCCGGCGCATCGGGGAACGTGATATCCCCGCCGTTGTAGCCGCGATGCACCACAGGCTTCACGCCCGTCGCATTGAACTGCGGCGCGGTATCCATATGCGCCAGAAGCCCGATCACCGGCCCCTTTGCCGTGGCCGGAACCGTCGCCAGCACCGCGCCATATTCCGTAATCCGCACATCGGCAGCCCCGATCCCCGTCAACTCCTCGGCCAGCATCCGCGCCAGAACCCACTGGATATCCGTGCTCGGCCCCGTGGCCGATGTCTCGTCGCTCTGCGTGTCGACCCGCGCATAGCGCACCAGCCGTTCCTCAAGCTCGCGGTCGAACATCGCTCATCCCTTCCGGCGCAAAACGTAGATATCCATGATCCAACCATGCTCGGCCCGCAGCCGCTCGCGCAAGGGCGGGATCGTCGTGGCCATTTCGGCAAGCGGCCCCTCGGCCAAGACCTGCTCGGCCATGCCGACATAGGCGCCCCACCAGATATGCACGCCCGCAGGCTGCACCGAGCCGAACGAACACTCCCCGTCCAGCATGACGACCAGCGTATCCACCCCCGCAGGCCAGCCATGATCGCGCAACTGCCGCCCCGTGGTGACGGTAAAGGGCGCACCCACCTCGTTGACCGGAATGGCATGCCCCGCCGTAAGTACCTGCATCGAGGTGACCCCCGGAACGACCGTCACCACAGGCGCAGGCTTAAGCCGCGACGCGATCCGCAACGTGCTGTCATAAAGCGAAGGATCGCCCCAGACCAGCAACGCAACCGTGCGAATATCTCGCGAAAATCCCCGTCCGTCCTGAACCGTTGCAATCGCTGCAACCCAAGCCGCCGCAATCGCATCATGCCAGGCATCCACCCCTGCCAGATACCCGCCCGATACATCGCGCTTGGGCATGTCGAACACGGCCACCGGCACATCGGCCGCATGTTCGGCCAGCATCGCATGGCGCAATCCGGCAAGGTCGGATTTGTCCGGCCCCTTCTGCGGGATCAGGATCAGGTCCGCCCCCCGCATCGCCTTGATCGCCTGCAGCGTCAGATGGTCGGGGTTGCCCGTGCCGATGCCGATCAGGACCAGCTTTTCCATACCACCCTCCCTTTGGTCAGGGGGCGGAACATCCGCCCCCCGCCCGCTATACCCGTTCGCCCCGCGCCCAGACAGAGCCAGCAACCCAGCCAAGCACGGCCCATGCCACCAGCCCGACACCCAGCACGCGCGCCGCAAAGGCCGCGCCAAGCTCGGGCGGTGCCGAGCCGTAATATTCGCCCAGCGTCGGCGCACCGATGACATGCGGCAAGGCCAAAGCCACACCCGCCAACACGAACACCCATGCCTTGCGCCCGTAGCCCAGCCCCAGCAGGCCCGCCGCCGTCAACAGCGCCGTCCCCCACCACCAGACCTGCCGCGCACCAAGATCGGCGGCAACCGTTCCGGGCAGTTCGGGCGCAAGCCCCATCGCAGGTGCAAGCTGGAACACGGCAAACCCGCCGATCCCCCACAAAAGCCCCTGCACCGCCCCGATCCGCGCGCCGAAGGTCGAAGCCGCACCGAAACCCGCGATCAGGATGAAGCCGTAAGCCACGTAGATCAGCACGGTGAACAGAACCGTAAGCCCGTCCCGCGCCAATCCGCCACTCTCGCCATGCTTATGCGTCGCGTGGTCATGCCCCGCGTCCTCGCCTGACGCTTCGCCCGCATCCGCATGCACCGCATGATCCCCGCCGCCCGCGAAATGCGTCAGCGCGCCGGATTCATACTGCTCGCCGGTCAGGATAAGCGCTTGGACAAACGAAAAATGCAACAGGGCGGCAATCAGCCCTGCTGCACAACCGGCGAACACCGCGCCGGTCACCAATCTCTGGAACATCAGTTCAGTGGCAGGGGAAGCCGGTCGCGTGGCGCATGTCATGCGCCGCATCGTGCAGCGTCGCCGACTGGGCATGGCCCGCCACGAACATCAGCGCAACGCCGATGGCCATGACAGCGATGATCGAACCCGCGGCCTGTGCCAGCGTGCCCGAGGATTTCTTGACCGAAGCAAGGGTCGTCATAATGTCGTTCTCCCGACCGTCACACCCGACGGCGTATGTTTCATCCCTGCAAGGTCGGTCTCCTGGCTCGCGGGTCGTAACGGCCTTCACCTTCCCATCCCCTTGCGGGAACAGTGGTCGTCGAAGGCCGCTCGCCGCTTACAGTCGCGGGGGCGGCTGGGGCCATGGGCGCCGTATTCGGTCCGCCCCTTCCCCATTCCCGTTTCAGCCCCTGTGCTTTGCACGTTAACGGGGCACCTTGCCCTTCCATCTGCACATCAACCGCCCCTGCGGTCAAGGTGCTTTGCGGCAGATCGCAGCCCAAGCGCGACCTATCCGGGGATTCGCGCCACGGCCTTCATCCGCAACCCGCCGATTGCCCGCGCATCGGCCAGATTGCCATCAGCCGACGCTCCGTAAAGCCCCGCGAAAACCACCAGCTCGGGCAGGTCATCCGCCACCACATCGCCGAACAGATAGGCCGTCTTGCCCGCATCCCTGAACGCCACCGTCGATGCCCGCGCACAACCGGACATGCAGTCGACCAGCGCCACCTCGGCCAGCCCGCCCAGCGCCTCGCGCAGGGTCTCGGCAAACCCCGCCCGCCCCAGCGCGCAACTGCCGCAGACAGTGATCTTCACGCACCATCCCCCGCAAGCGGACCGTATAGAATCAATCCCGGCAACAGCCCCGGCCCCTCGGCCAGCAGCGCCGCCAGCCCCGCGATCGTCGTCCGCGTCAGCCGTTGCTCCGGATGCCCAACCGACTCGGCCAGCATCGCCGGAGTATCCCCCGGCAACCCGTGCGCCATAAGCCCCGCACACATCGCCCCGAACGTGCGCTTGCCCATGAACACCACCGTCGTCGCCAGCGGGTCCGCCAGCGCGGCCCAGTTCAAATCCGCGGGCAGCCCCCCCGTCACATCCGCGCCGGTCAGAAACTGCACCCGCCGCGCCGTCAGCCGCCGCGTCAACGGTATCCCCGCCGCCGCCGCCGCCGCACTCGCACTCGTCACCCCCGGAATGATCTCATAAGGAATCCCCGCTGCCTGCAAAGCGTCGGTCTCCTCCTCGAGCCGCCCGAACAACCCGCAATCGCCCGACTTCAGCCGCACCACCCGCGCGCCCGTGGCGGCATATTCCACCAGCAAACGGCTGACATGGTCCTGCTTGGGCGATGCACGCCCCGCCCGCTTGCCCACACCGACCAGATCGGCCCCGTCGCGCGCGTGGCCCAAGATCGGCCCCGAGGACAGGTCGTCGAACAGCACCGCATCCGCCTCCCTTAACCGCGCCACGGCCTTGAGCGTCAGCAGTTCCGGATCGCCAGGACCCGAGGATACGAAAGAGACGAAGCCCGTCATGTGGCCTCCGCAATCAAGTGAAAGAACGTCCCCGTCACGCGCCCGCCGCCCCCGAACGCAGCCCATGACCCGGTTTCGGCCACCTCGGCCCCCGTCGCATCGACCACCCGCGCCAGCGCCGCATCGGGCTGCGCCAATATCGTCGCGTAATGGAATTCATGCCCGCGCAACCGCGCGCCCGCGCCATGCCCCGGCGTTTCGGTCAGGGTCTCGGCCAAGCGGTAGCCAAGATGCATCCGCCGCTTGGCGAAACTCGTCTCCAGCCCCAGCAATCCGGCCATCTCGTGCCGCGTCCCGTCCGCCGCCACCAGCCCCGCGCCCAGCGCCATGTAGCCGCCGCATTCGCCATGCACCGCCCGCGTCCGCGCGAAAGCCCGCAACCCCGCACGGAAATTCGACGCCGCAGCCAGCCGCCCCGCGTGCAATTCCGGGTATCCCCCCGGCACCCAGCACACATCCGCGCTGTCATCAGGCGCTTCATCCGCCAAGGGTGAAAACGGCAACACCGTCGCCCCGTCCTTGCGCCACGCATCGATAAGATGCGGGTAAACAAAGGAAAACGCTGCATCCCGCGCCAGCGCGATCCGCCCTGCCGGAGCCTTCACCGCAACCGCAACGCCCGCCGCAAGCGTAGGGGAAGCCGCCGCGATCACCGCATCAAGATCGACATGTTCGGCAATGAACGCCCCCGCCTCGGCCATGAACGCCGCAAGCCCCGCCATCTCTTCGGCCTGCACCAGCCCCAGATGGCGCTCGGGCAGCGCGATCGACGCACGGCGCGGCAAGGCCCCGAACACCCGAACCCCCGCCCGCTCCATCCCGTCACGCACCAGCGCCTCGTGCCGTGGGGATGCCACCTTGTTCAGCACCACGCCCGCAATCTTCACATCCGCCCGCATCGCCGCAAAGCCCAGCGCCACGGCGGCGGCCGATTGCGCCTGCCCGCCCACATCCAGCACCAGAACCACAGGCCAGCCCATCCGTGCCGCGATATCAGCCGAAGCGCCCGTTCCGGCCTCACCCGCCCGGGCCACGCCGTCGAACAGCCCCATCGACCCTTCGGCGATCACCAGATCGGCCCCGCCCGCCGCGCCCACCAACCCGTCGAGCATCCCGCCCGTCATCGCCCATGCGTCGAGGTTCACCGAAACCCGCCCCGCCGCCGCCGTGTGGAACGCCGGGTCGATGTAATCCGGCCCGCTCTTGAACGGCTGCACGTTCAGCCCCCGCGCCCGCAATGCGGCCAGCAAGCCCAGCGTCACCGTGGTCTTGCCCGTGCCTGACGCCGGAGCGGATACCAATAGTCCCGCAGGCAGCATCACACAGCGTCCGGAAACCGCGGCGCCGTGCCGACAGGCCGATACCGCCGGTCATAATCGCCCGCATACAAACGGCTTTCCCCGAATTCCTCGGCCCCGATGGCACGCCCCACCATGATCAGCGCGGTCCGTTCCATCTCGCCCGCAATCGCCGTCTCGAGCGTTTCCAGCGTGGCATGCACGATCCGCTGATCCGGCCAACTTGCCCGCCAGACCACCGCCACCGGACAGTCGCCACCATAATGCGGCGCGAGGTCCGCCACGACCTTATCGAGGATATGGATCGACAGATGGATGCACAGCGTCGCCCCCGTGGCCGCAAACGCCCCGAGGTTCTCGGTCTCGGGCATCGCCGTCGCCCGCCCGCTCGTGCGCGTCAGCACCACCGACTGCGCCACGCCGGGCAGCGTCAGCTCGGCCCCCAGCGCCGCCGCAGCGGCAGCAAACGAGGGCACGCCCGGCGTCACATCATAGGCGATCCCCATCTCGCGCAACCGGCGCAACTGCTCGCCCATCGCCGACCAGATCGACAGATCCCCCGAATGAAGCCGCGCCACGTCCAGCCCCGCATCATCCGCCGCCTTGATCTCGGCCATGATCTCATCCAACGACAACGGCGCGGTGTTCACCACCCGCGCCCCCGCCGGACAATGCGACAGCAACGCCTCGGGCACCAGCGACCCTGCGTATAAACAAACCGGAGACGCCGCGATCAGATCGCGCCCGCGCAAGGTTATCAGATCCGCAGCCCCCGGCCCCGCCCCGATGAAGTGAACCGTCATGCCCCGTCTCCTTCCGCTATCGCGGCTGTCGCCATACCGTTCGGGGCGACCACGCGCCCCACCACCAACCGCGCATTCCGCCCCGCCGCAACCAGCGCCGCCGCTTCCGCAACCGACCCCGTCCCGAACGCCTCTGTCACACGCACTGATGCCGTCGGCGTTGCCGTTCCCGACACATCCACCGCCCGCACCGCCAACCCCGTCCGCGCCGCCAGCGCCAGCATCACCGCAGCCCCCGCCTTGCTCGTATCGGTCGCCAAGGCATCCGCATCCCCCGCCAGCGCCAAAGCCGCCGCCAGATCATCCACCGTGGCCGCCCCGCGAAACCCGATCCCTGCCACCCTCAAATCACCGCACTCCATTGCACCACCGGACGCGATGCCGTCCAGCCCCGCATCCGGCCAAGCGGCGCATCCCGCGCCACATCGAAGCGGTAAAGCGCCCCGCCATGCGCCGCCTGCAACGCATAGGCCAAAGCCTCGCTCTCCAGCGTCACCGCATTGGTCACCAGCCGCACGCCACGCGGCAACAGCCCGATCAACCGCGCCATAAGCCCCGCATCGGCCCCGCCGCCCACGAACACGGCATCAGGCTTCGGCAGGTCCGCGATCACCTCGCCCCATACCCCTTCATGCACGGCCAGCCGATGATCGACCCCGAACCAATCCGCATTGGTCCGGATATTCGCCACCCGCTCGCCCCGCGCCTCGACCGCATGGGCAAAGCCCCCCGCCAGACACCACTCGACCGAGATCGACCCCGACCCCGCGCCCAAGTCCCACAAAACCTCGCCCCTGCGCGGGGCCAGCGCCGAAAGCGTCAAGGCGCGGATCGGCCGCTTGGTGATCTGCCCGTCACTGGCAAACAATCCGTCCGGCAACCCGCCCGCGCGTGGCAACCCCTGCCCCACCGCTTCCACAGCCACCGCAACCGGAGCCGCCACATCCGCCAACGCAAACCCGTCAGCCACACATTCGCGCACCCGCTCGCGCGGCCCGCCCACCCGCTCGCACACCGTCAGCCGCGACGCCCCGAACCCCGCTTCCACCAGCCATTGCGCCAGTTCCGCAACCGCCGCCCCGTCGCGCACCGTGGCAATCACCCGCACGCCCTGCGCCAGCACCCCGCGCAACCGCGCAAAGGGTGCTGCATGCAAGCCGACACACTCCACCGCCTCCAGCCGCCACCCCAACCGCGCCGCCACCAGCGCGAATGTAGACGCCACCGGATGCGCGACCCACTCCCCCGCCACCAGATGCGCCGCCAGACTGCCCCCCGCCCCGAACCAGAACGGATCGCCCGATGCCAGCACCACCACCCGCCGCCCCCGCAGCGCCAAGACAGGCGCCACATCGAACGGCACAGGCCATTCCCGCCCCCGATCCCCCGCACCCACCAAAGCCAGATGCCGCGGCCCGCCAAAGATCACCTCGGCCCCCGCAAGCGCGGCACGGCTTGCATCCCCCAGCCCTGCCAGTCCATCTTCCCCCAGACCGACGATAGAAAGCCACCGATCAGCCATGACGCGCATCCTCCTCCTCGGCGGCACCACCGAAGCAAGCCTTCTTGCCCGCGAACTCGCCGCCAAAGGCACCGACGCGATATTCTCCTACGCCGGACGCACCAACGCCCCCATAACCCAACCGCTGCCCACCAGAACCGGAGGTTTCGGCGGCGCCCAAGGCCTCGCCCACTACCTGCGCGCCGAGGCCATCACCCATGTGATCGACGCCACCCACCCCTTCGCCGCCACCATGAGCACCAACGCCGTCACCGCCTGCGCGCAAACGCAAACCCCGCTCATCGCCTTCGAACGCGCCCCTTGGACCGCCACGCCCGCCGACCGCTGGACCCACGTTCCCGACACCGAAGCCGCCGCCCACGCGCTTCCCGACGAACCCGCCCGCGTCTTCCTCGCCATCGGCAAGCAGACCCTGCACGCCTTCGCCAGCCAACCGCAGCACGATTACCTTCTGCGCCTTGTCGACGACCCCGAAGCCCCGCTTCCCCTGCCGCATACGACCGTCATCCTCGCCAAAGGCCCCTTCGACGAAGCCGCCGACACCGCCCTGCTGCGTGACCACCGCATAACCCATATCGTCGCCAAGAACGCAGGCGGCACGGGGGCCGATGCGAAACTGAAAGCCGCCCGCAGCCTGCACATTCCGGTCATCCTGATCGACCGCCCCGCCATCCCGCCCCGCCGCAGCGCGGCAACCGTGGCCGAAGTCATGGCGTGGCTCGCAGATCATCCCGCCCGCCTTGGGGTATAGACCCATTTCCCCACCCGCCGCGTCGCCGAATTGCCGACGATCACCACGGTCCGCATATCGGCCATCTCGGGCACAGCCTCGCCCAGCGTCACCGTCAAGATCCGCTCCTCCGGCGTGGTCACCGCCCGCGCGAATGTAATCAGCCGCGCCGCGCCGCATGCCGCAAGCAACACCTCCAGCGCCCGCGCAAACTGGTGCGGCCTGCTGGCCGAACGCGGGTTGTAGAACGCCATGGCGAAATCCGCCTCTGCCGCCAACATCAGCCGCTTTTCCACCAACTCCCACGGCTTCATATTGTCCGACAGGTTGATCGCGCAGAAATCATGGCCCAAGGGCGCACCCGCCCGCGCCGCCGCCGCCAGCATCGCGGTAATCCCCGGCAAAATCCGGATATCCGGCACCTCGCCCGCAAACCCCTCGACCGCCTCGAACAGCGCGCTTGCCATGGCAAACACCCCCGGATCGCCCGAGGATACCACGACCACCCGCTTGCCTTCCGCCGCCATCGCCAAAGCATGCGCCGCGCGGTCCATTTCCACGCGGTTGTCCGAAGGATGCAACGTCAGCCCCGCACGCGGCGCGACCCGCGCCACATAGGGAATATATCCCACCACATCCGTCGCCTGCGCCAGGGCCTCGCGCACTTCTGCCGTGACCATCCCCTCGTCGCCCGGCCCCAGCCCCGCGACAGCCACCCATCCGGCGTTCATTCCACGCCCCCGATTTCCGGCCGCCGCCCCTGCCCGTGCACCAGCACGATGGCGAAATAGGGCACGTCGCTCACGTCCACATCGACCAGCCGCGCAAGCCGTTGGTCCGGCATCGTGCCGCGCTCGACCAGCCACGCGTCCTGCAACCGTCCCGCCGCCTGCAACGCGGCCCGCACCTTGGGCAGGTTGCGCCCCGTCTTCATCACCACCAGCGCATCCGCCGCCCGCATATGGTCGACCATATCCGCCTCGGGCAGCGTGCCCATCAGCACGGTCAGCACATCGTCACCCCAGGTGATCGGCGTGCCCGTCGCGGTCCAGCACCCCGTCATGCCGGTTATGCCCGGAATCACCTCGACCTCGACCCGCCCCTGAAACCGGGTGTATAAATGCATGAAAGACCCGTAAAAGAACGGATCGCCCTCGCACAGCACCACCACATCCGCGCCCGCGGCCACCGCAACCAGCCGGTCCGCCCAATCGTCATAGAACATCGCCAGCGCGTCGTTATACTCCGCCCCGTCAAACGGCAGCTCGGTCGTCACCGGATATTCCATCGCATATTCGACGACCTGCGGCGCAAGCATCCCCTCGACGATCCGCCGCGCCTGCCCCTGCCGCCCCTTCTTGCGGAAATAGGCGACATGCCCCGCCCCGCGGATCACGCGGTCCGACCGGACCGACATCAGGTCCGGATTGCCCGGCCCCAGCCCCGTGCAGATGATCTTGCCCATCGCCCTGTTCCTTTCGGCCTTATTCTTTACGACTGGCCAAAGCGTTCACCGCCGCCACCGTGATCGCCGACCCGCCAAGCCGCCCGCGCACCACCATCGACGGCACCGGACGGCCCTGCATCAAAGCCTCCTTCGACTCAGC
This sequence comes from Gemmobacter aquarius, assembly GCF_003060865.1. Taxonomy (NCBI): domain Bacteria; kingdom Pseudomonadati; phylum Pseudomonadota; class Alphaproteobacteria; order Rhodobacterales; family Paracoccaceae; genus Paragemmobacter; species Paragemmobacter aquarius. Next base: position 1,066,481 of record NZ_CP028918.1, on the reverse strand, counting down.
CGCCCCGATGAACCCCACGGGGCACCCGATGATCGCCGCCGGACGCGGGCAAGCAGGGTCTTCCAGCATGTTGAGCAGATGAAACAACGCGGTCGGCGCATTGCCGATCGCCACCACCGCCCCGCCCAGCATAGGCCGCCACAACTCCAGCGCCGCCGCCGACCGCGTGTTCTGCATTTCCGCCGCCATCCCCGCGACCCGAGGGTCTTGCAGCGTGCAGATCACCTCGTTCTTCGCCGGAAGCCGCGTCCGCGTCACGCCCTCGCTCACCATCCGCACATCGCACAAGATCGGCGCACCCGCCTCCAGCGCCGCCCGTGCCGCAATCGCCATGCCTTCGGTGAAATCGACATGGGCCTCAAGACCCACCATCCCCGCCGCATGGATCATCCGCACCACCACCACCTCCTCCTCGGGGGTAAAGCGGGCAAGATCGGCCTCGGCACGGATCGTGGCGAAAGAGCGCAGGTAAATTTCCGCGCCATCGGTGATGTAGCTATGGGGCATCGAAACTCTCGGTCAATATCTCTGGCCGCGCCAGCAATTCATCGGCAGTAAAGGCAGCCACCGCAGCATCCGCCGCCGTCCCGCCCCGTATCAGATCGAACCCCGCCGCAGTCGCTGTCAGCGTGACATCGGCAACCCCCGGATGCGCGCAGCCCTTGGCGCAGCCCGACACATGCAGCCGCTTGCCCGCAGGCACCGCCGCCGCCAGCCCCCGCGCCAACCCGCGCACATCGGCAAGCCCCTGCAAACAGCGCGGCGCCCCCGTGCAGGCCACCACGCGCAACAACGGATCGTCGTCATACAGGATGACACCCGGCACATCCGGCCAGCCCGACTCGACCAGCACCATCCGCCACGGCGTCAGGCGCAGGTCGCCGAACCCTGCAAGCCCGTCCAGCATCCCGGCCTCCATCTGGCCAAAGGGAACGGCCACCAAAGCCCCCGCCGAATAGCGCGCAATCTTGGGAACAAAGCGCGGAACGACCCGCATCGGCACCGCCCCGAACCGCCCGGGCGGCACAGCCCCCCGCGCAACCAGCGCCGCCATACGCCCACGCCCGCCGCTCACACCGCCCGCATCGACAAACCAGCGTGCCAGTTCCAGCACCGCATCGACGACCTCGCCTTGCCCGACCACGGCCCCCGTTGCCATGCCGTCAGCCCGCACCATGACGCCGTCCTGCGCCCCTTCGATCCTGATATCCGCCGCCGCGTCCCGCAAGACCGGAACCATCCCCGTATCCACCGCATAACCGAACTTTCCCGGCAGCGCCGGAAACTCGCCCAGCCGCGCCACCAACTCCGCAGCGATCTCCTGCGCCCCGTCCCCCGCCCTCCAGAACGGAGTCACCAGCACATTGCGCATCGCCTCGGCCTGCGGGCTTTCGTCGATCAGCCCCAGCGCCGCCAATTCCGCCACCAGCGCCCCATGCCCCGCCTCGGTCACGCCCCGCAATTGCAGATTCCCCCGCGCCGACAGGTCGATCAGCCCGTTCCCGAACCTTTCCGACAAAAACGCCAACCGCTCGGCCACCGCCACCGGCAACCGCCCGCCATGCAGCCGCACCCGAACGACCAGCCCGTCGCCCGACAGCATCGGCCGCAGCGCCCCCGGACACCACCCTTGGACAACCGGCCCAGTCATCCCTCGGCCCCCATCGCCGCCGCAATCGAATTGCGCCGCGTCACCCACAACCCCGCATCCCGCAACGCCGCAAACCGCGCCCGCAATGCCGCCAAGGCATCCGGATTCTCGCGTTCCATAAAGGCCACCAGATCATCCCGACCCAAGGTCGCCTCATGATACAAATCGAACAGATGCGCCGGAACCGCCCGCGTCAGATGCGCGTAAGCCGCGAGGTTATCCAACGTCGCCGTCACTTCCGCAGCCCCGCGAAACCCGTGCCGCATCATGCCCGTCGCCCAATCGGGGTTCGCCGCCCGCGCCCGCACCACGCGCCCCACCTCCTCCGAAACCGTTCGCGCCCTCGGCGCATCCCGCGTGGCGTCCATGTGATAAAGCGCCAAAGCCTCGCCGCCCAAAGCCGCCTTGGCCGCCGCAACCCCGCCCTCATGCGCCGCATAATCGGGGGCCACCAGAATATCCGTCTCGACCATATCCTGCACATGCGCGAACGCATCCGCCGCAAGCACCCGCGCCTCCAGCTCGCCCCGCGCCTCGCGCGCCTCGCCCTTGGCATCCACCGCCCAAGATGACGCCGACAACCAAGCCTCGCCCGCCGCCACGCGGCCCGCGTCGGAGTAATCCTCCAAAGCCGCCGCCATGCCCATCCCGTAAAGCCCCGGCTTCGGTCCGAACACCCGCGCCGAACGGGTCACATAGGGGTTATCCTCCGGCGCCTCCTCCCGCTCGGCCAAGGCCGCAGCCCCCGCCTCGAACAGTTGCGACAGCCCCGGAAACACGTCGCGGAACAGCCCCGACACGCGCAAGGTCACGTCGATCCGTGGCCGCCCCAGCAGCGCCAAGGGCACCACCTCGAAGCCCGAAACCCGCTCCGACCCCTCGTCCCAACGCGGAGCCAACCCCGCCAGATGCAGCGCCATGGCGACTTCCTCGCCCGCCGTCCGCATCGTCGCCGACCCCCACAGATCGAGGATCAACCCCTTTGGCCAATCCCCCTTGTCCTGCAAATGCCGCCGCAACAACTCCTCGGCCAGCTTGACCCCTTGGGCATGCGCGGCGCGCGAAGGCACCGCGCGCGGATCGACGGAATACAGGTTCCGCCCCGTAGGCAGCACATCGACACGCCCCCGCCAAGGCGACCCCGCAGGCCCCGCCGGAACGAAGCGCCCCGCCAGCGCGGCACTCAGCCCCGCAAATTCACCCTCCGCCGCGCCATAGATGTGCAAGCCATCGCCATACTGGCTTTCCTTGATGTCGCACACGAAACGGTCGATCCGCGTGATCGCCTCGGCCGCACTCGCCCCCGCAGGCAGGCCAAGGTCATCCTCCACCCCCGACGCCCGCGCCTCATCCCTGATCGCCCCGATCAGGCGGTCACGCCGCGACGGGTCCAAGCCATCGGCGGTGGAATATTCATCCAGCAGCCGCTCCAGCCGCAACAACCCCTCGGGCACCTTCGCCAAAGCCAAAGGCGGTGGCAAATGTCCCAAAGTCACCGCCCCGATCCGCCGCTTGGCCTGCGCCGCCTCGCCCGGATCGTTCACGATGAACGGGTAAATCACCGGCATCGCGCCCACCAGCACCTCGGGCCAGCAGTCCGCCGACAAGGCGACCGATTTCCCCGGCAACCACTCCAGCGTGCCATGCGCCCCCACATGCACCAGCGCGTGCAACCCCTGCGCCCGCAGCCACAGGTAAAACGCCACATAGCCATGCCGCGGCGTGCGGCTCAGGTCGTGATACTCCCCGTCGCGCCCCGCGACCTCGCCCCGCTCTGGCTGCAAGGCCACAACCGCCGACCCCGCCCGCACGGCAGCAAAGCGGAACGCTCCGCCCACACAGGCCGGATCATCCGCCGCCTCGCCCCAAGCCGCTGCCAGATCATCGCGCAATCCTTGGGGCACCGCCTCAAGCGCCGCCAGATACTCGGCCAAAGGCCACTCCAGCGCCTCGGCCACCAACCGCTTGCCCAGATCATCCACGGGCGCGACCGCGTAGCCCTCACCCGCCAGCGCCGAAAGCATCCCCCTGACCGAGGCCAAGGCATCCAGCCCCACCGCATGGGCAATCTGGTCCGGCCGCCCCGGATAGGTCGACAGAACGAACCCCACCCGCCGCTCTGCCGCCTGCGTCACCGCCAACCGATGCCAAGCCGCCACGCGGTCAGCCACCAGCGCAACCCGCCCCGCATCCGCCCGATGCGCAAAACGCGAAAACTGCAAATCGGGGTCACGCTTGCCGGGTGATTTGAACGACACAACCCCCGCGAAAAGCCGCCCGTCCACCTCGGGCAAAACCACATGCATGGCGAGGTCCGCAGGCGAAAGCCCCCGCGCCGACCCCGCCCAATCGCGCCGCCGCGCCGTCGACAAGGCCACCTGAAACACCGGCACCCCCGCCCCATCCAAAGGCGAAGCCCCATCCGCCCCCTTGCCCGAAAACGCGGTCGCATTGACCACCGCCACGGGGCGCAACGCGCCCAAAGCCTCGGCCAGAAACGCACCCGCACCCGCCGCTTTCAACGACGGCACGAACAGCGCCGACACCGCAAACCCACGCGCAGCCAGCGCCGCACACAGCGCATCGACCGGCCCCGTATCCGCCGCCGTCAGATAGCTGCGGTAAAACACCACCGCCACCGCAGGCCCACCCTGAACCGGCCCCTTCACCACGCCCGCGCCCGGTTGATACCAGCCACAGTCCGGCACGGTCTTTTCCCCGATCACCGGCCCCGCATAACACCCCGCCGCCAGCGCCAGTTGCGCCAGCGCCGCCTGCGCGGCCACTGCCCCGCCCGCATCGCACAAAGCCTGCAACCGCCGCAAAGTCGAAACCGGCAGCGTCGAGACCGCATCCAGCGCGGGATCGTCCCGCCCGTCCGCAGGCAGCACCGCCAGCGCAATCCCCTTGCGCCTGCACAGATCCTGAACCGAAGCGATCCCGTAAGCCCAATAGGATTCCCCGCCGATCAACCTGATCAGAACCCCCTTCGCCCCCGACAGCGTCTTCTCGACATAGGTATCGACCGACAACGGATGCCGCAGCGCCACCAGATTGACCAAACGGCAACTCGGCAACCCCGCACGCCCCCGATGCCAACCCGCCGCGAAAGCGCCAAGGTCACTGTCGGAAAACGACATCACCACCAGATCGGCAGGGTCTTGCCCCACGTCGAACGGCGTGTCCGTTTCCTCCAGCCCATGGCTTTCGCGGAAGACGACATGCATGGCGTATCAGGCCCCCAGCACGGCGCGAATGGCGGCCTCGTCGATGTCGTCATGCTCGGCAATGACAACAAGCTGCCCCTTGCGAGGGGACGCCCCCCAAGGCCGGTCATACTGGTGCCGCACCCGCTCGCCCACCGCCTGCACCAGCATCCGCATCGGCTTGCCGGTCACCGCCACATAGCCCTTCACCCGCAAGATGCCCTGCTCGCGCGCCAAACGCGTGATCGCCGCCACCAGCACCTCCGGATCATCCACTTCCGGCAGGTCGATCACGACCGAGTCAAAATCCTCATGCTCGTGGTCATCCGCCCCGTCATGATGGCTGGGCCGTGCCGCCAGATCATCCTCTGCCTTCGCATTCAGCCCGAGGATCACCCGCGGATCGATAACCCCGTCCGTCATGGCGATGATCGGCATCCGCCGCGGCGCTTCCGCCTCGATCACGGCGCGGGCCGCCGCAACCCCCGCCTCGCCCGCCAGATCGGCCTTGGACAACAGCACGATATCGGCACAGAAAATCTGGTCCTCGAACACCTCCGAAAGCGGCGTCTCGTGGTCGATGCTGTCATCCGCCTCGCGCTGCGCCTGAACCGCCGCTTCATCGGGTGCGAACCGCCCCGCCGCCACCGCCTCGGCATCCGCCAGCGTAATCACCCCGTCCACGGTGATCTTCGACCGGATCGCAGGCCAGTCGAACGCCTTCAACAGCGGCTTCGGCAAAGCCAGCCCCGAGGTCTCGATCAGAATATGGTCCGGCCGCACCGGCAAAGCCATCAGCGCCTCGATCGTCGGAATGAAATCATCCGCCACCGTGCAGCAGATGCAGCCATTCGCCAGCTCGACGATATTCTCGACCGGGCAATTGTCATCGGCGCAGGATTTCAGGATATCGCCATCCACCCCCACCGTGCCGAACTCGTTGACCAGAATGGCCAGACGCTTGCCTTGCGGGTTCATCATCAGATGCCGGATCAGCGTGGTCTTGCCCGCCCCCAGAAAGCCGGTGATCACGGTCACGGGGATTTTCGACAAATCGGTCATGGCTCAGCCCTCCAAAGGCGGAATACGCGCAAGGCTCTGCTTGCGAAAGATCACAGGACGCTCGCGCCAAGGCACGATCCCGTCCGAAGTCGCGGCATAGGCGGCAGCACCCGCCAGCACATCGGCAGCGTCGTCTTGCGTCAGGCGGCCATAGACATAAGACCACTTGCCAGCCCCCGACAAAGCCACCGAACAGCCCTGCGAACAGGCGCTCAGACATTCCACCGGCACGATCCGCACGCCCTCGGGCGCGTCCCCCGCCACCAGCGCGGCATGCAACAATGCCCCCGGCGCCACCGCGCCCTCGGGCACAGGCTCGCCCGCCTTGCAGGTGATACAGACATGCAACGTCGCAGCCATGACCCGTCCATCGCTTTGGGCGCATCGGGGCGACCTGACGAACCGGCACGCGACTACGCGCGACACGAATCGTCGGCTGCGGCACACCCCGTCCGCCCGGTTCCATCCATCGCGCTGGCAGGTCTCCCGGCTTGCGGATACAGGGTTTCCCCAACGCTCCACCCACCTTCCCGCCCCCTTTCGGGAACAGTGGCCACGGGCGGACCTCTCCGGTCACGGTCGCGGGGGCGGCTGCGCTTCGGTCTTGTCCCCTCACGGGTCGCAAAACCTGTCGCATTCCCTTTTCGCCTGCCGTAGGACAGGCACCAGCGCATCTCGCCCCCTCTTGGCAGATGCCCTGCCAGAGTCAAGGACAAGGACCGTCACCATGAGCGATGCCAACGACATCGACCCTGCAGCAGCCCCCGCTCCGGTCGACCCCGACGCCCGCCACGCCGTCAAGATGGCCAAGAAGAAAGCCGCCCGCGACAAGATCATGGCCACGAAGTCCGGCGAAAAGGGCCTGATCATCGTCCACACGGGTGCAGGCAAAGGCAAATCCTCCTCGGGCTTCGGCATGATCCTGCGCTGCATCGCCCATGAAATGCCATCGGCGGTCGTGCAATTCATCAAAGGCGCATGGGACACCGGCGAACGCCGCCTGATCGAAGGCCACTTCCAGCACCTGTGCCAGTTCCACGCCATGGGCGAAGGCTTCACCTGGGAAACCCAAGACCGCGCCCGCGACATCGAAATGGCCCGCAAAGGCTGGGATAAAGCCAAGGAACTGATCCTGAACCCCGAAATCCGCCTCGTCCTGCTGGACGAGATCAACATCGCCCTGCGCTACGACTACCTCGACGCGGGCGAAGTGGTGGGCTTCCTGCGCGACGAAAAGCCACCCCTCACCCATGTCGTCCTGACCGGCCGCAACGCGAAAGAGGAACTCATCGAAGCCGCAGACCTCGTGACCGAGATGACCCTGATCAAACACCCCTTCCGGTCGGGCATCAAAGCGCAAGCAGGCGTGGAGTTCTGACCGAAGCGAGCGGGGGACCAGCCCCCCGCACCCCCCCAAGCCAGCGGGGGCCAGCCCCCCGCACCAAGCCGAAACAGCGGGGGCCAGCCCCCCGCACCCCCGGGATATTTGTGCGAGTATGAAAGCAGCAAGACAGCCGGAATTAAGCCTTTGTTGAGATTCGCCTGCCAGATTGAACAAGCGGTACAGGGAGGGATCCCGATGACCGCCGAGTGTGAAAGCACCGCGCTTCCCCCGCGCAAGCGGCCCGAGGCGCGGTGCCGATCCGCTTTCATGCTCGCGGCAAATATCCTCGCCGAAGGCTCCCGCAGCTTCCGCCGCGCCCCCCCATCAGAACCCGCACCAGATTTTTCGCAGAAAAATCGTGCATGGCCAAAGGTGCCCCCATGCCCGCAATAATGATACAGGGCGCAGGCTCTAACGTCGGCAAATCGCTCCTCGTCGCGGGCCTCTGCCGTGCCGCGAAACTGCGCGGCCTCTCGGTCGCGCCCTTCAAGCCGCAGAACATGTCCAACAATGCCGCCGTGACGGTCGACGGCGGCGAAATCGGGCGCGCGCAAGCCCTGCAAGCCCGCGCCTGTGGCCTCGAGCCGCATACCGACATGAACCCCGTGCTGCTGAAACCCGAATCCGAGACGGGCAGCCAGGTGGTCGTCCAAGGCCGCCGCATCGCCACGGTAAAGGCCCGCGACTACGCCGCGCTCAAACCGCAACTCATGGCCCCCGTCCTCGACAGCTTCCACCGCCTGAAAGCCGCCCATGACCTGATCATCGTCGAAGGCGCAGGCAGTCCGGCCGAGGTGAACCTGCGCGCCGGAGACATCGCCAACATGGGCTTCGCCCGCGCCGCGGACACTCCGGTCATCCTTGTGGGCGACATCGACCGCGGCGGCGTCATCGCCCAGATCGTCGGCACCAAGGCCGTGCTCGACCCCGAAGATGCCGCCATGATCGCGGGTTTCCTCATCAACAAATTCCGCGGCGACGTAACGCTTTTCGACGATGGTTACCGGCTCATCGAAACCCTCACCGCATGGCGGGGCTTCGGCACCGTCCCCTTCTTTCCGCAAGCCTACCGCCTGCCCGCCGAAGATGCGCTCGACATCCCCGCCACCAGCGGCACCGGCGCCTTCCGCATCGCGGTCCCCGTCTTCTCGCGCATCGCCAATTTCGACGACCTCGACCCCCTCGCACAGGAACCGGGCGTCACCCTCGCCATGGTCCGCGCAGGCGAACCCATCCCCCAGTCCGACCTGATCATCCTGCCCGGCTCGAAATCGACCCGCGCCGATCTGGCCTATCTGCGCGCCCAGGGCTGGGACATCGACATCGCGGCGCACCTGCGGCGCGGCGGCCACGTGCTGGGCATCTGCGGCGGCTACCAGATGCTCGGCCAGTCGGTCGACGACCCGCACGGCATTGAAGGCCCCGCAGGCCTGACCCCCGGCCTCGGGCACCTGTCGGTCCAGACCACCATGACCGGCGACAAGCGCCTGACCCGTACCACCGCCCTGCACCTGCCCTCGGGCCTGACGATCGACGGTTACGAAATCCACATCGGCCGCACCACCGGCGCCGATTGTGCCCGCCCCTTCGCCAGCATCGCAGGCACGCCGGACGGCGCAATCTCGGCCAATGGCCGCGTCATGGGCAGCTACCTGCACGGCATGTTCGCCTCTGACAGCTTCCGCGCGGCCTTCCTCGCCGCGCTCGGTGCCGCCCCCTCGACCCATTCGCACGATGAAACAGTCGAGGCGACACTCGACGCCCTCGCCGCCCATCTCGAACGCCATATCGACGTGACAGGCCTTCTGGCACTCGCCCGCTAGGGCAAGCAGCTCAGCTCGACACGCCGGGCAGCATGCCGCCCGCCATCGTGGCAACCCAGCGTGCCGGATTGCGCGGATCCTGCATCCGCAGGAACGTATACCCCGTCTCGTCCCACGGCTTCACCGCACCGCGCAGATTATCAAGCACCAGATCGGCCGTATCGGTCCGCAAAACCAGAACCGCGTGGGAATCGCCTTTTCTGTCGAGCACCGTCGCCAAAAGCAGACGGTCGGGCGACACTCCGGCCTCGATCAGCTTGGCCTTCTTGTACAGCGCGTAATCCTCGCAATCGCCGCCGCGTGCCGTGGGCATCGCCCAGTTTTCGGCCGCATGATACTGCACGAGGTCCGCCACCGGCCTGATCCGGGCATTGGCTGCACGGTTGATCCTGACCGCCATTTCCATCTGATCCGCCCCGAAAGACGCAGCCGACGTGCCCGCAGCGCAGGCCCAGGAATACTTGGCGCACAGGTCCGCCGCTCCACCCGGCGCCGAAACAACCGCCCGCAGCGGCAACAGCCCGGCCGCCCCGCCACCCGACCGGGTCGCATCCAGCGCCAGTGCCGAACTCGCCGCGCAGACGAAGGCAAGGGCCGTTGCAGCAATCGCCTTGACCAGACGCATGACATGCTCCTTTCGGGCGCAAGACGGCATGTCTTGCGCGTCCCGCAGCGAAAGCCACGGACGACGGTGTTTCAGGTGATCGAACCGGTCAGTCTGGCCCGAGGCAGGGCGGCCCTACCGGGCCCAAGGGCAATCCTTTGCGGCAAGGCGCCTGATTTGGCTGCGCTTCGATACAACCGCCGGTCGCCTTCGTCGCGCTCCCATCCGGCAATCCGGTCCAGACCTAGGTCTGGCCCCTGTCGGATAGGCGCGTACGACAGGGCAGGTCCTGCCATCCCAAAGACGGGAAAGCCCGCGCTCCGGACGTATCATCCCTCCTCTTCCTGCGCTTCGGCAAGCACCGCTCGCCCCCGCCCCGCCCGCTTGGCCGCGTAAAGCGCCGCATCCGCCGCAGCCAGCAGGTCATCGGCCCGCGCCCCGCGATGCCGGTCTGACAGCACCAGCCCAAGCGATGCGGCAACACGGCATTGCGCCCCGCCATAGTCGATCGGCTCGGCCATCCGCGCCGTCAACCGCTCGGCCACCGCCTGCAACCGCGCCGCATCGGGAACCGAAGGCAGCAGCAATACGAATTCGTCACCCCCGACCCGCGCCACCGTATCGCCCGCCCGCGTCTCGCTGGCCAGAACCCGCGCCGCCTCGGCCAGCACATGGTCGCCCGCCGCATGGCCCAGCGTGTCGTTCACCGCCTTGAAGTGGTCGAGATCGACATGGATCAGCCCGAAACGCCGCCCGCCCGCAACCAGCCCCTCCAGCGCCGCGCGCAGCGCCCGCAGGTTGCCGATGCCGGTCAGCGCGTCCGACTGCGCCTCGGCCTCGGCCCGCACCCGCGCGCCTTCGATCCGTGCCGCGAGCTGGCGCAGCTCGTCGGTCACCGCAGCCTTGGCCTCGACCAGATAGAGCAACTCGACCGTCAATTCGGTCGGCGCGAAATCGGCCTCGGTCAGGCGGTAGCGGCGCACCGCCTCGACCACGCCGATCCCGAAGGACAGGTTGACCAGCGCGCCCCCCGCACCATCGGGCACCGCCAGCCCGCGCAGCACCGTGCCATCCGCCGCGCGCAGCCGCAGACGGGGCGCGGCCAGCAGGTCCGCGACCCCCGTGGCACCGACCGGAACCTGCACGGCGAAAGCATCAAACAGCCTCTCGGCCCGCCCGATCACCCGCGCCAGCGTCGGCCCAGCCGCCCTGATCCGCCCCGCAGCATCAAGCCACAACAGCATCGGCATCAGGGCCAGCAGCGCGCCGATCTCGACCGCCTCCACCTCAGCCCGCCAGCGCAAAGCGCCGTCCTTCCGCGAAATCGGCCTCGACCAGCCGCAACTCTACCGCATCCGGCAGCGCGGTCAGCACCACCAGCGTGCCGTAATCATCGGCCATCGCCCGCACCAGCCCCGCCACGACAGCGGCGAACCCGTCCAGCCCCGCGCCCACCACCAGCCGCACGCCGCCTTCGACCGGCACGACCGACAGGTCGGGCAGCACAAGATCAGGCACGGCCAGCCGCGCCCTGTCGGGCAAATCCTCCAGCGCAAAGACGAATCCCGCAAAATCCGCCCCGCCAAAGCGCAACAGCCGCCGGATCGCCTCGCAACACGGGTCGGACACCAGCCATGTGCCAAGGTCTTCCAGCAGCGTCTCGCGGTCCAGCCCGCTATGCGCCCCTGCCGCCACCAGCATCCGCGCGGTCAACGCATCGTCATATTGCCCGAACGCCTCGAACCCGCCCGCAGGCGCGCCCGCCTGCCGCGCCACCGCGTTCCAGCCGGCCTCTCCCAGCCGAAGCCGCAAGAAACAGTGCAGCGCCCGATTGCATAGCCCGTGCAAATCCCACCCCCGACCCGTCCGACAGGCCGAGGATGGACGATTCGTCTTAACGTCGCGTTACGCCCGACGCGTTACGAACGGGTCTCGCGGATCAGCGTCATGATGTGCTTGGCGGCTTCCGGAATGTTCGTGCCGGGTCCGAAGATCGCCTTCACCCCGTTGTCGAACAGGAACTGGTAATCCTGCTGCGGAATGACCCCGCCGCAAATCACGAGGATATCCTCCGCCCCCGCAGCCCGCAGTGCGGCCACCAGCTTGGGTGCCAGCGTCTTGTGCCCTGCGGCCTGCGATGAAATCCCGATCACATGCACATCGTTGTCGATGGCATCCTGCGCGGCTTCCTCGGGTGTCTGGAACAGCGGCCCCACATCCACGTCGAACCCGATATCGGCGAAGGCCGTGGCGATCACCTTGGCCCCGCGGTCATGCCCGTCCTGCCCCATCTTGACGACCAGCATCCGCGGACGCCGGCCCTCTTCCTCGGCGAAATTCTCGACATCCTTCTGGATCTGGGCAAAGCCTTGATCGCCCTCGTATGCCGCGCCATAGACGCCTGCCAAAGTCTTGACCTCGGCCCGATGCCGCCCGAACACCTTTTCCATCGCGTCAGAAATCTCCCCGACCGTGGCCCGCGCACGGGCCGCCTCGACTGCCGCCTCCAGCAGGTTCCCCCCGTGCCCTGCCCGCAACTCCACCTCGGCCAATGCCGCCGCAACGCGCGCATCATCGCGCGCTGCCCGCGTGGCGGTCAGCCGCGCGATTTGCGCCTCGCGCACGGCCACGTTGTCGATGTCCAGAATGTCGATCGGGTCCTGCTTATCCAGCTTGTACTTGTTGACCCCCACGATCACCTCGTCACCGCGATCAATCGCCGCCTGCCGCTTGGCCGCCGACTCTTCGATCCGCAGCTTGGGCATGCCGGACGCCACCGCCTTGGTCATGCCCCCCATCGCCTCGACCTCTTCCATCAAGGCCCAGGCCTTTTCGGCCAGTTCGTTGGTCAGGCTTTCGACATAGTAAGACCCCGCCAAGGGATCGATCACCTTGGTGATCCCCGTCTCTTCCTGCAAGATCAACTGCGTGTTGCGCGCAATGCGTGCGGCAAATTCCGTAGGCAAAGCAATGGCTTCGTCCAAAGCGTTGGTATGCAGCGATTGAGTGCCGCCCAGCACGGCCGCCAGCGCCTCATAGGCCGTGCGGACCACGTTGTTATAGGGGTCCTGTTCCTGCAAGCTTACCCCGCTGGTCTGGCAATGGGTCCGCAGCATCAGACTGCCGACCTTCTTGGCACCGAAGCCTTCCATGATCCGGTACCACAGCATCCGCGCGGCTCGCAGCTTGGCTGCCTCCATGAAGAAGTTCATCCCGATGGCGAAAAAGAACGACAAGCGCCCTGCGAAATCATCCACATCCATGCCGCGCTCGATGGCCGCGCGCACATATTCGCGCCCGTCCGCCAGCGTAAAGGCCAGTTCCTGCACAAGGTTCGCGCCCGCCTCCTGCATATGATAGCCGGAAATCGAGATCGAATTGAACTTCGGCATCTCTTTGGCCGTAAATTCGATTATATCCGCGATGATCCGCATGCTCGGTTCGGGCGGATAGATATAGGTGTTCCGCACCATGAACTCTTTGAGGATATCGTTCTGGATCGTCCCCGAAAGCGCCGCGCGGGAAACGCCCTGCTCTTCCCCCGTCACGATGAAATTGGCCAGAATCGGAATGACCGCCCCGTTCATCGTCATGGAAACGCTGATCTTCTCCAAGGGGATGCCGTCGAACAGCACCTTCATATCCTCAACGCTGTCGATGGCCACCCCCGCCTTGCCCACATCGCCCACCACGCGCGGATGGTCGCTGTCATAGCCGCGGTGCGTCGCCAGATCGAAGGCGACCGAAACCCCCTGCTGCCCCGCCGCCAGCGCCTTGCGGTAAAAGGCGTTGCTCTCCTCGGCGGTGGAAAAGCCCGCATATTGCCGGATCGTCCACGGACGCCCCGCATACATCGTGGCCCGCACCCCCCGCGTGAACGGCGCCACGCCGGGAACCTCGTCCAACTGCGGCAGGCCCGCCACGTCGGCGGCTGTGTAAAGCGGTTTGACCGCGATGCCTTCCAGCGTGTCCCAGACCAGCGCATCGGGGCTTTGCCCCTTCAACTCCTTGGCCGCCAGCGCCTGCCATTTCGCCATCTTGTCCGACATGCTTTGTCCGTCCTTCACATCTTGGGCAGGGTCGCCCCGCCTCTCTTGGGTTTCGCGGGCAAGGGGACTATATGCACCCCCATGACCCACCGCATGAAACCGCTTTACGCCTTTGTTCTTTCAGCCTTCGCCGCCACCGCCGCGCTGGCCGGGGACGCCTTCGTCCCCGTCCCCGCCGCACAGGTCGTGATCTCCGAGCTGATGTTCGTCAAACGCCCCGTGGTCATCTTTGCCGACACGCCCAACGACCCCAACTTTACCCGCCAGATGGAGCTGATCGCCCGCGACCCGAAATCGCTGGCCGACCGTGGCGTGGTGGTCATCACCGACACCGACCCCGCCGCGAAAACCGAACTCCGCCAGAAACTCCGCCCGCGCGGCTTCAGCCTCGTGCTCATGGACAAGGACTGGCAGCCCGAAATCCGCAAACCCCTGCCCTGGGACGTACGCGAGATTTCGCACGCCATCGACAAATTCCCGCTCCGCCGGCAGGAAGTGAACGAACGCCCCGCCGCAGGTGGCTGACGCCCCCTCACCCCGACCCTCTCCCCAAGGGGGAGAGGGAGCAACGCCCCCCCTTCATCCCGCAGACAGGCTGCAAGCAAGGCGCGCTTCCCTCTCCCCTTGGGGGAGAGGGTCAGGGTGAGGGGATCACGCAGCCCTGCCACCTCACTCGAACTCCATGATCACATCGTCCACCCGCAGGCTTGCCCCCGCTGACGCGGTGATCTTCTTCACCACGCCGCGCTTCTCGGCCTTCAGGATGTTCTCCATCTTCATCGCCTCGACCGTGGCCAAGGCCTGCCCTTCCTGAACCTCGTCGCCTTCCGCCACGTTGATCGCCACGATCAACCCCGGCATCGGGCACAAAAGGAAGCGTGACGTATCGGGCGGCAACTTCTCGGGCATCAGCAAGGCCAGTTCATGCTGGCGCGGGGTTCGCACATGACATTTCAGATCCGCCCCGCGCAGCCGCACGCGGAACCCGCCCGGTATCTTTGCGACCTTCATGACAAGCGGCGCACCATCGACAACCAGCCGCGCCAGCGCCTGCCCCGGCGTCCAGTCCGACGCCACCCGCAACACCGCCCCGTCGGCAAATCGCACATTCGACCCGTCGCGGTCGGCATCGACCGTCACCGCCAAAGCCTGCCCCTGCACGGCAACGACCCAATCGTCGCCCACCCGCCGCTGGTGGTTGTCCATCGTGCCGGAAATCTTGGTCCGCCGGATTTCCGCCACGCGGTTCATCGCAGCCACAGCCGCCGCCACGCGCCGCAAAGTGGCATCGTCCAGCGTCGCGCCTTGGAACCCTTCGGGATATTCCTCGGCGATGAAGGCGGTCGTGATATTGCCCGACACAAAGCGCGGATGGTCCATCACCGCACCTACGAAGGGCAGGTTATGCCCGATCCCCTCGACCTCGAACGTATCGAGCGCCAGCCGCATCTCCTCGATGGCCTCGCCCCGCGTGGCCCCCCATGTGCACAGCTTCGCGATCATCGGGTCGTAATACATGCTGATCTCGCCGCCCTCGAAGACGCCGGTATCGTTCCGCACGATCCCGCCCCGCTCGGTCACGCCCTCGACCGGCGGGCGATAGCGCGTCAACCGGCCAATCGACGGCAGGAAATTCCGGTACGGGTCTTCGGCATAAAGCCGGCTTTCCATCGCCCAACCGTTGATCTTCAAGTCACTCTGCGCAAAGGGTAAAGCCTGCCCGTCTGCCACGCGGATCATCTGCTCGACCAGATCGACCCCCGTGATCAACTCGGTCACCGGATGTTCCACCTGCAACCGCGTATTCATCTCGAGGAAGTAAAAGTTGCGGTTTCCGTCCACGATGAACTCGACCGTCCCCGCGCTGGTATAGCCCACGGCCTTGGCCAAGGCACAAGCCTGCTCGCCCATCGCGCGGCGCGTCGCCTCGTCCAAGAAAGGCGACGGCGCCTCTTCGATCACCTTCTGGTTCCGCCGCTGGATGCTGCATTCCCGCTCGTGCAGATAGACGCAGTTGCCATGGCTATCGGCCAGCACCTGAATCTCGATATGGCGCGGTTGCGTGACGAACTTCTCGATGAAGATCCGGTCATCCCCGAAACTCGCAGCCGCCTCGTTCTTCGAACTCTGGAACCCCTCGCGCGCCTCGGCATCGTTCCACGCGATCCGCATCCCCTTGCCGCCACCGCCCGCGCTGGCCTTGATCATCACGGGGTATCCGACCTGCCCCGAAATCTTCACCGCCTCGTCGGCATCCGCGATCAGCCCCATGTAACCGGGCACCGTCGAAACCCCTGCCTCTTGGGCGATCTTCTTCGAGGTGATCTTGTCCCCCATCGCCTCGATGGCCGGTGACGGAGGCCCGATGAACACGACCCCCGCCGCCTCCAAAGCCGCCGCAAAGGCGCGGTTCTCCGACAAAAAGCCATACCCCGGATGCACCGCTTGCGCGCCCGTCGCCTTGACCGCTGCCATGATCTTGTCGATCACGATATAGCTCTGCGCCGCCGGAGCCGCCCCGATATGCACCGCCTCGTCCGCCATCTTCACATGCAGGGCGTTGCGGTCGGCGTCCGAATACACCGCCACCGTCTTGATCCCCATCTTTCGGGCGGTCTTGATGACACGGCAGGCGATCTCGCCCCGGTTGGCGATCAATATCTTGTCGAACATGGCTTTTCCCCCCCGCCACGCGGCACGTGCCGCGTGGCAATATTGAACGGACTCCCGCGCGGCACCCGCCGCGTGGCTGAATTGAACGAACGGCTACCGGCGGGCCAGCCCGTGGCGGCAATAGAAAAGGCCATCCGGGGGATCACCCCGAATGGCCCTTGAACGTTACGAATACCCCGCCCGAAGGCAGGGGTCAGATCAGTAGCAAACGCCCGCGTCGTCGGCCAGCGCACCGGCGCCAGCGCCGATTGCCGCCCCCGTAAGGGCGTTCTTGTCAAGGATATCTGCCGCAAGCGCGCCGGTAACGGCACCGATGGCCGCACGACCACCATCACCCGTGCCGCAACGGATGCCGGTCTGGCCGGGCGCGCAGGCGGCAAGGCCAAGGGCCGTGACGGAAAGAAGGGCAAAAGGAAGGATACGCATGGGTTACTGCTCCGCTCTGGGGTTTTTATTGAGGCGCAGTCTACCGCATCGCTGTGCGCTTGAAAGGGAAAAGACGAAACCCGCCAGACTTTGGCATGTATTTCGGCAAAAGAACGCCCACCGGACGCCATAAGCCCCGCCGCAAAGGGAACCGCGCCGCAGGGCGCAAAACCGCTGACGGGGCGCGCGCTCATTCGTCGTTGTCCCAATCTTCGTCGAACTGCACAGGCGGCGCGTCGGGCGAGAACACCTCGGGAAACGCGGCCTCGGCCCGCTTCACGTCGATCCGCAGCAGCGCCTCATAGCTTTCGGGGTCGAACGGGTCTTCCGCAGGCACCACCTCGCGCCCGAACAGCCAGCCCAGACGGCCCGCGTCCAGATTGCCGCGCTCGAACGGCTCTTCGCCGAAATGCGCCCAGAGTGCCGCCAGAAAGCCCTGATCGGCCATCCGGTCCGCGTGCTTGCGGTCCTTGTACCGCTCGCGCCGGACGATCTTGGTCGGTCCGTCCTTCTTGTTGGCGCGACGGATAACGAATTGGAAATCACTTCCGGGAAGACGGCCCGGAAATCCGCGATGCTTCAACATGTCATGCCCCTTGCTCTGCCAAGGGTGGCGTGATGCATGAAGCGCGCGCCAGCGTCAAACGAAACGCCTACGGACAGGACGCCAGACAGAATAAGGGCGGGCCGGGGGCACGCGCCCCCTTTGGCCCGCCCCAGTCGATTACTTGTATTTGCCGGTATAGGTCGGCTCGGTCGAAACCGCAGCCTCGTCAACATACACGACTTCTTCTTTCTTCGCGGCGCAGCCTGCAACAAATGCAACCATGACCAGTGCGAAAACCACTTTGCTCTTCGACATCCTCTACTCCTATTTTCTTGGAGGGTCGTGACACCGGAAAATCCCGCTGCCCGCCCCCATTGCGAGGTATAGGCCGCTTGGGTACGACCTGAGGGCACCTTAGCGGAATTGATCCGCAAATGACACGCCAGATCGCCCAAGTTCATGGCCTGTGGCACAGCTACATCAGCAAGGCCATGACCGGCAACGGAAAACAAAGCGAAGCGGGACGGCATCAGAACATCTCCCACAGGCATTTTCCGTCCTCGATCCGGTAGGATTCGAAGAACTGCACCGCATCGGGGGCCGAGTCTCCGAATGGCAAGGCGCGGTCGGAAAGCGAGATCACCACCTGCTCGGACTGCGGCCCGAACTCGGTCAGCCGCGGCACGGCAAAGGCCTCGCACAGGTGGATCATGTCCGCTTCCGCCGTGTCGAAATCCACCCCGGCGGCAATCGCGGGCGCCACAAAGCGGAACCGCGTCGTCATCCCGTCCGGCCCCGGCACGTTCCAGATCACATCCTGCAAGGTCACCGCCTGCCCGCTCGGCACCGGAACCGCAGCCCCCATGCCGTCCACCACCTGCGGCCCCTCCTGCCCATAGGCCATCCCCGCGCAAAGCGCGGCAGGCAGCAGCGAGGAAGGGAACGCGCGTTGCATCATATCACAGCGGAATGTTGTCGTGCTTCTTCCACGGGTTCGCCTGCTTCTTGGTCCGCAGGCTGGCGAAAGCCCGCGCCACTCGGCGGCGGGTGGAATGGGGCATGATCACCTCGTCGATAAAGCCTTTTTCCGCCGCGACAAAGGGGTTGGCGAAACGGTCCTCGTAATCCTTGACCCGTGCCGCGATCTTCTCCTTGTCGCCCAATTCGCTGCGATACAGGATCTCGACCGCCCCCTTGGCCCCCATCACGGCAACCTCGGCAGTCGGCCACGCATAGTTGAAATCGCCGCGCAGATGCTTGGACGACATCACCACGTAAGCCCCGCCATAGGTCTTGCGCGTCAGCACCGTCACCTTGGGCACCGTCGCCTCGGCATAGGCAAACAAAAGCTTCGCCCCGTGCTTGATCACCCCGCCATATTCCTGCGTCACACCGGGCAGGAAGCCCGGCACGTCGACCAGCGTCAGGATCGGAATCTCGAACGCATCGCAAAACCGCACGAAGCGCGCGGCCTTGCGCGACGAGTCGATATCCAGACACCCCGCCAGAACCATCGGCTGATTGGCGACAACACCGACCGACTGCCCCTCGAGCCTTATGAAGCCCGTGATGATATTGGCCGCATAATCCTTCTGGATCTCGAAGAAATCGCCCTCGTCGGCGATCTTCAGGATCAGTTCCTTCATGTCGTAAGGCTGGTTCGGATTGTCCGGCACCAGCGTATCAAGCGACATCTCCACCCGCGCCGGATCGTCAAAGAACGGCCGCACCGGCGCCTTCTCGCGGTTGTTGAGCGGCAGAAAGTCGATCAACCGCCGCGTCTCGGCCAGCGCCTCGACATCATTCTCGAACGCCCCGTCCGCCACAGACGACTTTTTGGTATGGGTCGCAGCCCCGCCCAGTTCTTCCGCCGTGACCTGCTCGTTGGTGACGGTCTTCACCACATCCGGCCCGGTGACGAACATGTAAGACGAATCCTTCACCATGAAGATAAAGTCCGTCATCGCAGGGCTGTAAACCGCCCCGCCGGCACAAGGCCCCATGATCAGCGAAATCTGCGGCACCACGCCAGATGCCAGCACGTTGCGCTGGAACACCTCGCCATAAGCCGCAAGCGAGCTGACCCCTTCCTGAATCCGCGCACCGCCTGAATCGTTGATCCCGATCACCGGCGCGCCGTTCTGGATCGCCATATCCATGATCTTGCAGATCTTCGCGCCATGCGTCTCCGAAACCGACCCGCCCAGCACGGTGAAATCCTGCGCAAAGACATAGACCATGCGCCCGTTGACCGTGCCCCAGCCCGTCACCACGCCATCGCCCGGAGTCTTCGTCTGCTCCATCCCGAAATCCGTGCAACGATGCTGCACGAACATGTCGAATTCCTCGAAACTGCCCTCGTCCAGCAGCAATTCGATCCGTTCCCGCGCGGTCAGCTTGCCCTTGGCGTGCTGGGCTGCCACCCGCTTCTCGCCGCCCCCCGCCCGCGCCACGGCGCGGCGGTCTTCCAGCTCTTGCAAGATATCTTTCATGGCCAGATTCCCCCCGATTTCAGCGGACCATAGCGAAGCAATGCTGCGCCGCAAAACGGAACCTCGCAAATTTGCAAATATTTGTCAGAGCCGACAACGCGAAACGCAAATCTGCAAACTCCTCGCCTTTTCCACCACCCGCGACTAGAACAGCCCCCCGACGACCCCGTCATTTTCTGTCTGAAAATATCCTCGGGTGGGTCCGGGAGGGCAGACAGCCCTCCCGGCCTTTCCGCAAGACCACCGGCCAACACGACAAGAACCGCATTTCAAACCCGACAGGTCACCATGCCAGCCATCCCCGCCCCCCTTGCCACCATCGGCCTTCTGCTTGCCTCGAACGTCTTCATGACCTTCGCGTGGTATGGCCATCTCAAGGACAAATCCGCCGCCCTCTGGTGGGTGATCCTTGTCTCGTGGGGCATCGCCTTCTTCGAATATGTGCTAATGGTCCCCGCCAACCGCATCGGCTACGGCGTATTCAACGCGGCGCAACTGAAAACGATACAAGAGGTCATCACCCTGATCGTATTCGCCGTCTTCTCGACGCTCTACCTGAAAGAACCGCTCGGCTGGAACCACGCGCTCGGCTTTGCCTTCATCGCGCTCGGCGCTTTCTTCATTTTCCACAAATGGACGTGACACGCCCCGCTCCGCGCCCTAAATCCGCAAAATGAAAACGTCCCGCTTCCTCGACCGCACCACCCCGCCCCATATCGCCACGCTGATCCTGCTTGCAGGGCTTTCCGCGCTGGCGATGAACATCTTCCTGCCGTCGCTTCCGGGCATGGCGGCCTATTTCGGCGCGCCCTACTCGCTCATGCAGCTTTCGGTCGCGCTCTACCTCGCGCTCTCGGCGGTGCTGCAAGTCATCATCGGCCCCGTCTCCGACCGCTTCGGCCGCCGCCGCGTGCTGCTCGTCTCGCTGGTGCTGTTCCTGATCGCCACCGCAGGCACCCTTCTGGCCCAGACCGCGACCACCTTCCTGATCTTCCGCATGGCGCAAGCCGTCATCGCAGCCGGAATGGTCCTGTCGCGCGCCGTCGTGCGCGACATGGTCCCCGACGCGCAGGCCGCCAGCATGATCGGCTACGTCACCATGGGCATGTCCATCGTTCCCATGATCGGCCCCGTCGTCGGCGGTGTCCTGGACGAGGCTTTCGGCTGGCACGCCAACTTCGGCCTCCTCCTCATCCTCGGTGCGGCCACCCTCGCCCTCACATGGGCCGACCTGGGCGAGACCGCCACGATCCGCCGCGTCAGTCTGGCCGACCAGATGCGAAGCTACCCGACGCTGCTGAAATCGCAGCGTTTCTGGGGCTATGTGCTCTGCGCGTCGTTCACGGCAGGCACCTTCTACGCCTACCTTGGCGGCGCACCCTATGTCGGCAATGTGGTGTTCGGGCTGACCTCGTCGCACATCGGCCTTCTCTTCGCGATCACCGCAATCGGCTATGCCGCCGGAAACTTCGTCGCGGGCCGCTATTCCGTGCGCCTCGGCCTGAACCGGATGATCCTGCTCGGCTCGCTCCTTACCATGGCGGGCCTCGGCCTGCTCCTCGTGCTCACCTTCGCAGGCATCCACTCGGCCCTCGTCTTCTTCGGCTGCACCCTCTTTGTCGGCGCGGGCAACGGCATGACGCTGCCGAACGCCAACGCAGGAATGCTGTCGGTCCGCCCCGAACTTGCAGGCACCGCCTCGGGCCTCGGCGGCGCGATCCAGATCGGCGGTGGTGCCGCCATCGCCGCTCTCGCAGGCGCCCTCCTCGGCCCCGGCTCGGACGAGATGCCCCTCGTCCTGCTGATGCTCGCCTGCGCCACCGCCTCGCTTTTCGCGATCTATTGGGTCATGCGGCGGGCAAGGGCGATCGGGCTTTCGGCATAAGGCAACATCTGGGATTGCCCCGTGGCCCAAAGCCACGGGGCGCGCCCGCACCGCCCCCACGGGGCGGGCGCACGTATACGTGCACCCACCCCGCAGTGCGGGCGCGCCCCTCGCGCCGCGTTCTACGCCCCAAAACAACAATCCATCGGCACCCTTGACGCCCCGCCCATTCCACGAAACTTTGCAACCCAACGCAGCCCGCTTTGCAAAGGCACCGCCATGGCCATCCAGAAACTCTACGCCGGCGCCAAACTGCGCGAGATGCGCGCCCGCCTTGCCCTGACGCAAAAGATCTTCGCCGACAAACTCGGCGTGTCTCTCCCCTACCTCAACCAGATGGAGAACAACCACCGCCCCGTCTCGGCCTCTGTCGTCCTTGCCCTCGCACAGGAATTCGGCCTCGACGTCACCGAACTCACCGTGGGCGAAAGCGAACGCCTCGTGTCCGACATGCGCGAAGCCCTCGCCGACCCCGTCTTCGCCAAAACCGCCCCGCCCCTCGCCGACCTGCGGCTTGCAGCCTCGAACGCACCCGCCCTTGCCCGCGCCTTCCTCGACCTGCACCGCGCCTACCGCCAGACCCACGAACGCCTCGCCAGCCTCGACGAAGCCTTGGGCCGCGACGATGCCTCCTTACGCGCCTCCCCGTGGGAGGAGGTGCGCGATTTCTTCCACTATTGCGACAATTACATCGACGCCATCGACCGCGCCGCCGAACATTTCGCTGCCCCCGCAACCCCCCGCCAAGACATCCTGAAAACCGCAACCGAGGCGCTTGCAAAGCGCGGCATCGCCCTCGCCTTTTCCGGCAACCCCGACCTGCGCCACTACGACCCCGCCACCCGCACGCTCACCCTGTCAGACCGCAGCGCAGGCCCGACCCAGCGCTTCCAACTGCTCCTCCAAGTCGCCCTCCTCACGCAAAACGAGCTGATCGAAGCCACCCTCGACCTCGCCCGCTTCACCACCCCCGAAGCCCGCGACATCGCCAAGATCGGCCTTGCGAACTACTTCGCGGGCGCAGCCCTGCTGCCCTACCGCGCCTTCCAGCAAGCCGCCTTGGAGACCCGCCACGACCTCGAACGTCTTGCCGACCTGTTCGGCGCCTCCATCGAACAGGTTGCGCACCGCCTCTCCACCCTGCAACGACCGGGTGCCAAGGGCATCCCCTTCTTCTTCGTCCGCGTCGACCAAGCGGGCACCATCACCAAACGCCACTCTGCCACACGCCTGCAATTCGCCCGCTTCGGCGGGGCCTGCCCGCTGTGGAACGTGCACCGCGCCTTTGAAACCCCCGGCCAGTTCCTGCGCCAACTCGCCGAAACCCCCGACGGCGTGCGCTACCTCTGCCTCGCCCGCGATGTCTCCAAACCCGGCGGAGCCTTCCACGCCCCCGTCAAACGCTTCGCCATCGGTCTGGGCTGCGAGGTGCAGCACGCCCCCGCCCTCGTCTATTCCGACGGTCTCGACCTCAAGGGCCGGTTCGAACCCTTCGGCATCTCGTGCCGCATCTGCGAACGCAGCGATTGCCACCAGCGTTCGGTCCCGCCCTTGGAACGCCGCCTGCGCGTCGACCCCGACCGCCGCGGCCTTCTGCCTTATGAAATCGCCGACTAGCCCCAACATCTTGCGCCCTCCCCCCCATGGATGGTCTAATGGCGGCTCACGACCTCCATAAGAAGAATCGAGCATCCCATGGCCGACGACCTCCTTTCCGCAGGCACGCAGACCTATGACGCCTCGTCGATCGAGGTGCTCGAAGGGCTCGAGCCCGTCCGCAAACGCCCCGGCATGTATATCGGCGGCACCGATGAACGCGCGCTGCACCACCTCGTGGCCGAAATCCTCGACAACTCGATGGACGAAGCGGTCGCAGGCCACGCCAACCGGATCGAGGTCGAACTCCACGCCGACAATTCCGTCACCGTCCGCGACAACGGCCGCGGCATCCCCGTCGACCCCCACCCCAAATTCCCCGGCAAATCCGCGTTGGAAGTCATCCTCTGCACCCTCCACGCAGGCGGCAAATTCGGCGGCAACGCCTATGCCACGTCAGGCGGCCTCCACGGCGTCGGCGCCTCGGTCGTCAACGCCCTGTCCGACCTGATGCGGGTCGAGGTCGCGCTGAACAAGGAACTCTACGTCCAGTCCTTCTCGCGCGGCATCCCCCAAGGCCCCGTGGCCAAGGTCGGCCCCGTCCAGAACCGGCGCGGCACCACGGTGCTGTTCCACCCCGACCATGAAATCTTCGGCAGCCAGACCTTCAAACCCGCCCGCCTGTTCAAGATGGTCCGCTCCAAGGCTTACCTCTTCTCCGGCGTCGAAATCCGCTGGAAGACCGCCGTCAACGATGGCGAAACCCCGCTTGAGGCCACCTTCCACTTCCCGAACGGCCTAGGCGATTACCTCGCCGACTCTTTGCAAAAAACCACCACCTACGCCGACCGCCCCTTTGCGGGCAAAGTCAGCTTCACCGAAAAATACAACGTCCCCGGCTCCGTCGAATGGGCGATCAACTGGACACCCGCCCGCGACGGTTTCATCCAGTCCTACTGCAACACCGTCCCCACCCCCGAAGGCGGCACGCACGAGGCAGGCTTCTGGGCCGCCATCCTGCGCGGCATCCGCGCCTATGGCGATCTGGTGAAAAACCGCAAATCCGAACTGATCACCCGCGAAGACCTCATGGCGGGCGGCTGCGCGCTGGTGTCGTGCTTCATCCGCGAACCGCAATTCGTGGGCCAGACCAAAGACCGCCTCGCCACCGAGGAAGCCGCCAAATGGGTCGAGGGTGCGGTGCGCGACCACTTCGACAACTGGCTGGCGAACGACACCAAATCCGCAGGCGCGATCCTCGACTTCCTGATCCTGCGCGCCGAAGAACGCCTGCGCCGCCGCCAAGAGAAAGAAACCGCCCGCAAGACGGCGACGAAAAAACTCCGCCTGCCGGGCAAACTGACCGACTGCACCTCGAAAACCCGCGAAGGGACCGAGCTTTTCATCGTCGAAGGCGACTCGGCGGGCGGCAGCGCCAAAGGTGCCCGCGAACGCGAAACCCAGGCCCTGCTCCCGCTCAAGGGCAAAATCCTCAA
Organism: Gemmobacter aquarius; assembly: GCF_003060865.1. NCBI lineage: Bacteria > Pseudomonadati > Pseudomonadota > Alphaproteobacteria > Rhodobacterales > Paracoccaceae > Paragemmobacter > Paragemmobacter aquarius. The sequence continues at coordinate 1,041,587 of NZ_CP028918.1, read as the reverse complement.
CGTGCTCGGGGCCGCGTCAAACAAACTCCACGACAACAGCGAAATCCGCGACATCTGCGAAGCCCTCGGCGTGGGCATGGGCACCAAGTTCAAGGTCGACGATCTGCGCTACGACAAGATCATCATCATGACCGACGCCGATGTCGACGGCGCCCATATCGCGTCCCTCCTGATGACCTTCTTCTTCACCCAGATGCGCCCGCTGATCGACAAAGGCCACCTCTACCTCGCCTGCCCCCCCTCTACCGCCTGACCCAAGGCGCAAAACGCCTGTATGTGGCAGACGACGCCGAAAAAGAACTGTGGCTGGCCAAAGGCTTGGGCGGCAAAGGCAAGATCGACGTGCAACGCTTCAAGGGCCTTGGCGAGATGGACGCCAAAGACCTCAAAGACACCACCATGAACCCCCTCACCCGCAAACTCATCCGCGTTTCCATCGACGAGGACGAACCGGGCATGACCGGCGATCTGGTGGAGCGGTTGATGGGCAAGAAGCCGGAGTTGCGGTTCCAGTATATTCAGGAGAATGCGAAGTTTGTGGAAGAGTTGGATGTGTGAGGGGGCATCAGCTTGGCTCTGATGGCAGTATAGACCGCTTCAACTTCGATCACTCCAGAGCAGAGACTAACTATTATGAATGGTTATGCATCCCATTCTCAAGATTGAACTTAACCTTAAGACCATGGACATCCGCAAAGTCAACTCGTCCCCAAGAGTGTTGGGCTCGACCAAAAAATGATTTACCCAACGCCACGATACTCAAGATAGCAAGAAAATATTTTACCTTCGATTATCCCGTCATGTAGAAATCCAATCAATCTGCAACGACTTAAAAAACGAAGAGATAACCAAGAATGATAGAAAGAATGCTGAGAGTTCTAATCTTTGGAATAGTGGGTTTTTCAGCTTTCCTTGTTTCCTTCATTTTCTCAAATCTAGTTAATCCGTCACTTTCGCAATCTGGCCACAGGAGCGATGATGCCATCGTCAAAGCTGATTTCGCACAAAGAATTCTAAATGATATCGGCGCAAATAGCTCTACCGGCAGGCTTGAACTGGCGCATGGACTGCTTTTGTTTGTTTTTGCTTCACTTGCTCTTTACATCGTCATGTCTGCTGCGGTTCGGCTAAGAATCCTCGAGAGCGCACAATTGAGATCCTTGCTCCTTATCAGCGCCTTGACGCCGGGATCTCTACTTGCTTTGGGACTGATTGCCAGTGATCTCTTTTCGGATGATCATTCTTTGAGAGATGCACTAACAGGATCGTATTTAACGTTTAGTAGCACCCTTAACTTCTGCTTGAGACTTTCAGTGATAGTAATACCCATTGTGTTTTTGATAGCAATTCTAAAAAGAGACAAAAAGTCTGGATAGACTCTGTGTCACCAAGACGGCGCAGCATCTCAAAGAATTGGTGCAGTTATCAACAGTACCGCAGACGAGATTCCATCGATCAGGGCTGTGCGTGTGGGGTGCGCGCTTCACACGTGCCAACTGTCCGACGCCCCAACAACCCCACCCCAACACTGCTGCCAAGCGCACACTGCACCCTACCCAACCCCGCCCCGGGCCTAACCCGGGACCTCCCCAGCCCACCCTCACCCGGTCCGCCACGAGGCCCCGGGTCAAGGCCGGGGCGGGGACTCTCTTAACCCCGGCTTAACCCTCCCCACCCCACACTCCCCCTTGCCTGCACACTTAAAGTATGCATATAAATGTGGGACTGGGACGAACCAAAGCGCCATGCCAACCTCGCTAAGCACGGCCTCGACTTCGCCGCGCTTGACGGGTTCGACTGGTCGTCGGCAACGCATGGGGCCGACATGCGAACCGACTACGGCGAAGCGCGGATTGTCACCACGGGCTATATCGGCGCAAGGCTTCACATTCTGGCTTGGACACCCCGCCACGGCAGGGTGCGAGTCATCAGCTTGAGGAAGGCGAATGAACGCGAACAGAAAGCTTGGCGCAGCCTCCGTGCCCCTGACCGATGAGCATGGCGAAGTGCGCGAACTCAGCGCAGAGGATTTCGCCCGTCAAAGGCCAACGACCGATTTCCCCGAACTCGTCGAAATCCTGCAAAATCACGGCAAGCTCGGCCGCCCGCCCCTGCCGGAAGCGGAACGCAAACAGCGCGTAACCCTGCACCTCGACCGTGATATCCTCGCCGCCCTGAAAGCCGAAGGAAAAGGCTGGCAAACCCGCGCCAATGCCGCCCTGCGCCGTGCGCTCGGGCTTTAGCGGGCCTGCAACCCCTTCACATATTCCGCCAGTTGCACCAACCGCAGCGGCGTGGGCGTGGCGATCCCGTCGCCGCCGTCAAACAGCACCGTCTCGCTATCCAGCAATTCCTTGAACTCGGGCATCACGCGGCCTTCATCCCGCCCCGTATAGCCCCAGATCTGCGCCATCACCCGCGTGCCGGGGAACACCCCGCCGTTGCGTGCGGTCAGCGTCGTCAGATCGGCGGGCTTTTTCGCCAAGCCCGCCGCAGCCTCGCCATCGCCCCGCCCCGAAACCCCGTGGCAGGCCACGCAATGTTCCGCGAAATCGGCAGCCCCCGTCGGCACCTGCGCCTCACGTTTGGGCATCACGCAGGCGGCCAGCACCGCCAGAACCGCCATGCCGAAGGGGAAGACGAAAGCGCGCTGCATGGGGAGTCTCCGTTCACAGTCCTTAACCACGACAGAACCACGAAGCCCGCCCCCTGCGCAAGCGTCACACCACGACGCGGCCCCCCTCCAGCCGCACGATGCGGTCCATCCTGCCCGCCAACTCCATGTTATGCGTGGCAATCAGCGCCGAAAGCCCCGTCTCGCGCACCAATTCCATCAAGGCACCGAACACCTGATCCGATGTCGCAGGGTCCAAATTCCCCGTCGGCTCATCCGCCAGCAACAGCTTCGGCCCATTCGCCAGCGCTCGGCAAAACGCCACGCGCTGCTGCTCGCCCCCCGACAGCGCCGCAGGCCGGTGGCCGGCCCGCGCACCGACGCCCACGCGCCCCAGCAACCCTTGCGCCCGCGCCACCGCGTCACGCTTGGCAACCCCGTTGGCCAGTTGCGGCAGAACCACATTCTCCAGCGCCGAAAACTCGGGCAGCAGATGGTGGAACTGGTAGATGAACCCCACATCCGCCCGCCGCGCCGCTGTCCGCGCCCCGTCAGACAGCCCCGCCATCTCGCGCCCCGCATGGGCCACGCGGCCCGCATCCGCCACATCCAGCAGCCCCGCGATATGCAAAAGCGTCGACTTCCCCGCGCCACTTGGGGCGACCAATGCCACAACCTCGCCCCGCGCCACGCTCAGCGACGCCCCCCGCAGCACCATCACCTCCGATGGCTTGCCCCGGTTATAGCCCTTTTCGATCCCCTCCAGAACCAGCGCGTCATTCATAGCGCAGCGCCTCTACCGGGTTCATCCGCGCCGCCCGCCGCGCCGGAAACAGCGTGACGACGAAGGAAAGGAACAGCGACAACGACACCGCCGAAAGCACATCATGCACCTGCAACTTCGCGGGCAGCGCATAGATGCCACGGATCGAGGGATCCCAGACCCCGCCCCCCGCCAGATAATTCACCGCCGAGAATATCGGGTCGATATAGACCGCGAACAGACAGCCAAGCACCACCCCCATCGCCGTCCCCACCAGCCCGGTCGAGGCCCCGCAGATGAAGAACACCCGCAGCACCGCCCCCTCGGTCAACCCCATCGTGCGCAAGATGCCGATGTCGCGGCCCTTGTTCTTCACCAGCATGATCAGCCCCGAAATGATGTTCATCGCGGCGATCAGCACAAGGATCGACAAGATCACGAACATCACATTGTCCTCGATATCCAGCGCCCGCAGGAACGACCCCGCACTGTCCCTCCACGTCCAGACCAGCGCCCCCTCGCCCGCCGCGACCATGATAGGCATGGCGATGTCCTCCACCGTTTCCGGATGCGCCACCGTCAGGTCGATCTCGTCGGCCATCCCCTCGCGGTTGAAATAGCTCTGCGCCTCGTCGAAGGGCATGTAAATCCGCGTGCGGTCGATGTCATAGCGACCGGCGGTAAAGATATAGACCACCTCATAGGCATTGACCCGCGGGCTGGTGCCAAACGCGGTCTTTACCCCCGTCGGCGCCACCAGCCGCAACCGATCGCCCAAGCCCACGCCCAATTCCCGCGCGATGCCCGACCCGATGGCGATGCCTTCAGGGAAATAGGAAATATCCCCCTCTGCATCCGCCCCGATGCCCACCCGTGGGATCGCCGCCAGATCGTCGGGCCGTATCCCGTAAACCTCGGCCCCGGTCGCCCCTTCGCCAGCGGTGACCATCACCTGCCCTTTGACCAAGGGCGCCGCCCGCACCACGCCCTCGACCGCAGCCACAGCCACAGCCCGCGCATCGTAATCGTCAAACCCCTTGACCAGACGGCCATCCGCATCGACCCGCCCTGCCGAATAGACCGTCACATGCGCGTTGGCGCCAAGGATGGTGCTGACGAACTCGGCCCGAAACCCCGCCCGCACCGCCAGCGTGGCGATCAGCGCAAACACCGCCAGCGTGATCCCGACCAGCGAAATCCACGTCATCACCGAAACACCGCCCTCGGCCCGCCGCGCCCGCAGATAGCGCCAGGCGATCATCCACTCGAAAGCCGCAAAAGGCCGCGTCGAAGCCATCGGTCCACCCGTTCCAATTCCGCCCGCACCCTGCTTGCAACCCCCGACCCCGTCAAGGCACGGACGCCGCGCGCGCGGTCACGAAAGCGAAGCCCCGCTTCGCCGCAAGACCCCCTCGATCGGCACGGCAAGCGACAGGGTGTTGGAAATCGTACCGTATTTCAGCACATTCCGGTGCAACAGGTTAAGCCGCTGCTCGGTCTCGGGGCTGTCGACCACGATCTCGTAGCTGATCGAGACCAGCTTTGGCGGCGCATCCTGCCTAACCGCCATCAGGCTGACCTCGGCCCCGTCGATCTGCATTTTCAACATCGGGATCATCCGCTCGATACCCTTCAACATACAGGCCGCAAGCGCAGACAACAGCAGTTCAACCGGATTCATCGCGTCCCGCCGTCCCGCCGGATCGGTGTCCAGCACCACTTCGGCCTCCTTGGCCATGACGACACTCCCGTGCCCGTCGATCCTTCGGGCCGTGACGCGATATTCCATCCGGTTTCTCCTGCGAAGGGCCGCTCGCAGGCCCAAGGAACCTTCGCAGACCGGACGCCCTACGTCATTGATCTGTATCAGCCCGCGCGATGGGCAGTGCCTCCGCCGCCCGTACGGCACCGCGCTGCACCCCGCCAAAAACCATCACGCGACATCGCGGTAGTAAAAATGCGTGGCAAAACACTGCCCCGGTCCAAACTCCGGCAAAAGCCTTCGCCCGCCCGAACACAGGCTTGACGCGCCGCAATCCGCTCGACCGCCGCGCCCGACGGCATCCTCTCGCTTTCGCCCATCCGACGGGATGCCACCTCTAATCCTCGGCGGGCGAGACGACAGACACTCACCTTCCGTCCGCAACGCCATCCCACCCCCTGAAAAAGAAACGGGAGGGCAAAAGCCCTCCCGCACCCTCCCGGTCCGCAAAACCCTCAGACGCCCGCGTAAATCTCGGCGATCCGCGCCACCGCCGCATCCGGCGTCATCTCGACGCTTTCGCCCGTCCGGCGGCTGGTCACCTCGACCACTCCGTTCGCCAATCCGCGCGGCCCGACCGTGATGCGCCACGGCAGTCCGATCAGGTCCATCGTCGCGAACTTCGCCCCCGCCCGCTCGTCACGGTCATCGTAAAGCGCCTCCAGCCCCTTGGCCGCCAACGCCTTGTAAAGCCCCTCGCAGGCCGCATCCGCCGCCGCGTCGCCCTGCTTGAGGTTCACGATCCCCACAGGGAACGGCGTGACCCCCTCGGGCCAGATGATCCCCTTGTCGTCATGGCTCGCCTCGATGATGGCCCCCAGCAGACGCGACACGCCGATCCCGTGCGACCCCATCTCGACCGGCACCCGCTCGCCCTTGTCGTTGACGACCAGCGCCCCCATCGCCTCGGAATACTTGGTCCCGAAGTAAAAGATCTGCCCCACCTCGATGCCGCGCCCCACCTTGCGATGCGCCTCGGGCACCGCCTCGAACACGGCCCCGTCATGCGTCTCGTCGGTGCGGGCATAAAGCGTGGTGAACTCGCGGCACACATCGGCCACCGCCGCGCGGTCGTCATAGTCGATCTCGCGCGCCCCCAGCTTCAGCGCCGTCACGCGGTCATCGTAAAACACCTCCGACTCGCCGGTCTGCGCCAGCACAAGGAATTCGTGCGTGTTATCCCCGCCGATCGGGCCAGACGCCGCCCGCATCGGAATGGCGGTCAGCCCCATCCGCTCATAGGTGCGCAGATAGCTGACCATATGGCGGTTATAGGCATGCAGCGCCGCCTCCTTGTCGATGTCGAAGTTGTAGCCATCCTTCATCAGGAACTCGCGCCCCCGCATCACGCCAAAGCGCGGCCGCATCTCGTCGCGGAACTTCCACTGGATATGGTACAGCGTCAGCGGCAAATCCTTGTAGCTGTTCACATGACTGCGGAAAATGTCCGTCACCATCTCCTCGTTGGTCGGCCCGTAAAGCAACTCGCGCTTCTGCCGGTCGGTGATGCGCAGCATCTCCTGCCCGTAATCGTCATAGCGCCCGCTTTCCCGCCACAGGTCGGCCGGCTGCAAGGTCGGCATCAAGAGCGGGATATGCCCCGCCCGCTCCTGCTCCTCGTTCACGATGGTCTCGATCCGCCGCAGCACGCGCAAGCCCAGCGGCAGCCACGAATAGATCCCCGCCGCCTGCTGCTTGATCATCCCCGCCCGCAGCATGTAGCGATGCGACACGATCTGCGCCTCGGCAGGGTTTTCCTTCAGAACGGGCAGGAAGTAACGGGTCAGACGCATGGGATGGGCCTCGTGAATTTCGGTACCTGCGTTCCTAGCGACAACCAACCGCCCGCGCAACGGTCAGGGCGACAGACGGGTCGCACATCCGCCGCCAGCTTCCGCTGCACGACCAGTCCTTGACTCGTCCCCCCCGCAAACACGATCACAACACAAAGTTGTTTCCGACCGGACGCGTACACCCCATGTCGAGCCCGACCACCGCCCTGCCCCCGCCTTCTCCTCCCCCCCTTCCGCCCCGTCTGTTCTGGCGCAGGATCTTCGCCTTTCTCGTCGATCTCACCCTCGCCTCGGCCCTGTCCTTCGCGCTTCTCGTGGCCCTGCCCCTGCCCGCTTGGGTCCATCCCGGCAGCCTGCCTTTCGCTCCGGTAAAGACCATGTGCACCAAGGCGACCATCGCAGCCTCCGGCCTCGCACCGCAGCGCATCGCGGCCAGCGGGTTCTGCACGGCACTCAGCGTCGGCGCGCCCGACCTGCACTCGGCATTCCTCATCTTCGATGCGGTGCAAACGGAAAACACCTCCTCGCGCAAATCCGTCAGCTATTTCATCGACCCCACCACCGGCCGCTTCCAGCCCACGCTCCAGCCGCAAACCTTCCTCTGCCTCGTCCTCCTCGCCCTGATCTCGGGCCACTTGCACCGCAAGGGCCGCGCCAGCCCCGGCAAATGGCTCCTCGGCCTGCGCGTCACTGGTCTGCGCGTCGCTGGCCCCGCAGGCCTCCGGCGCGAAACACTCCGCCTTGCGCCCCTGCTCATCGCGGCCGTGCTCGCCCTGCCGGCCACGATCCTCGCACCCGAAACCCTGTTCGCCCTGATGGACCGCCCGCTCGCAGCTACCCTCGGCATGATTGCCACCCTCGCCCTGACCGGCCTCGCCCTCGTCTGGTTCTGGTATGATTTCTTCCCCCTGCGCTGGAAAGGCGCCCTGCGCCACGACCGCCTTTGCGCCACAGCCGTCATCCGCGCCCGCAAAGCCTGACACGCCGCCCGCTTCACCTTGCCCCTTCACCCTTGCCCAAATACTCCGGGGTCCGGGGCAGCGCCCCGGCGGGCGGACAGGGGCGGAACCCGGGCCGCGCAAGGACCGCACCGCTTCACCCTTGCACCCGGCGCGTCCGATGGTGATATGATGCCCGTATTACACCGAAAGGCGCGAGAATGGCCCTGCCCGTGCGGCAACAGCTTGTGACATGGAGCATCGCCGCAGCGGTGTTCCTGCTCCTGCTCTATGTTCTGGGCGACGTGCTTTTGCCCTTCCTCGTCGGCGGCGCCATCGCCTATTTCCTCGACCCCGTGGCCGACCGGCTGCAACGCGCAGGCCTCAGCCGCGTGGGCGCCACGGTCACGATCTCGCTCGTGGCCCTGCTGATCGTCGTGCTGCTGGTCCTTGCCGTCATCCCCACCCTCGTCGAACAGCTCACCGGCCTGATCAACGCCGCCCCCGAAATCGCCACCCGCCTGCAAGCCTTCCTGACCGAACGCTTCCCCGAGCTGAACGACAGCACCTCGACCATCCGCCAGACCCTCGCCCAGATCGGCCAAAGCATCCAGGCCAAGGGCGGCCAACTGGCCGAAACCCTGCTCACCTCGGCCATGAGCATCGTCTCGGCGGTGATCTTCATCGTCGTCGTGCCGGTCGTGGCCTTCTACATGCTGCTCGACTGGGACCACATGGTCGCCCGCGTCGATGCGCTCCTGCCGCGCGACCACGCCCCCGTGATCCGCCGCATGGGGGCCGAAATCAACGCCGTGCTGGCAGGCTTCGTGCGCGGGCAACTGTCGGTCTGCCTGCTTCTGGGCAGCTTCTATTCGATTGCGCTGATGGTCGCGGGGCTGCAATTCGGCCTGATCGTCGGCGCCATCGCGGGGGCGATCACCTTCATACCTTACGTCGGCTCCCTCGTCGGCGGCACGCTCGCCATCGGGCTCGCACTGTTCCAGTTCTGGGGCGATTGGGTCTCGATCGGCATCATCGCCGCGATCTTCGCCGTCGGCCAGTTCATCGAAGGCAATATCCTCACCCCCAAACTCGTCGGCAATTCCGTGGGCCTGCATCCCGTCTGGCTTTTGTTCGCGCTCTCGGCCTTCGGCGCGCTCTTCGGCTTCGTCGGCATGCTGGTCGCCGTTCCGGTCGCGGCCTCCATCGGCGTGCTCACCCGCTTCGGCCTTTCGCAGTATCAGGCCAGCCTGCTTTACCACGGTCAGGCAGGACGCCCCGGAATCGTCCACGGCCCCGGCGCTGCCGCAAGCCCCGCCTCCGCCGCCCCCCTGCCGCAGGACGACATCCAAGAGTGACCCGCCAACTCGCCTTTGACCTCCCCGTGTCCGAAACCTTCCGGCGCGAGGATTTCTTCGTGTCGCCCACCAACACCACCGCCCTCGCGGCGCTTGACGCATGGCAGGGCTGGCCCGGCGCCAAGATGCTGCTCGTCGGCCCGCAAGGCAGCGGCAAGACGCACCTCGCCCACCTGTGGATGCAGGCGACAGGGGCGGCACTTGTACGAGGCGCGGCGCTCGCCACCGCCGACATCCCCGAACTGGCCGGGCACGGATCGGTCTGCGTCGAAGACGCCGAAGGCGCCGCAGGCGACCCCGAGGCCGAAGCCGCCTTCTTCCATCTGCACAACATCGTCACCCGAAGCGGCGCGCTGCTCGTGACCGCGACCACCCCGCCCCGCGACTGGGGCCTGCGCCTCCCCGACCTCGCAAGCCGCCTGCAAGCGGCCCCGCTCACCCGCCTCGACGCGCCCGACGACGCGCTGCTCTCCGCCGTGCTGGTCAAACTGTTCTCCGACCGCCAGATCGTGGTGCCGCCCAACCTGATCCCCTATCTCGTGCAACGCATGGAACGCTCGCTCGCCACCGCCCGCCTGCTGGTCGCCACCCTCGACGCCGTATCCCTGGCCCACGCCCGCCCCGTCACCCGACAACTTGCGGCCAGCATCCTGGGGACCGACGACTGATCCGCAGACCGGATTTTTCTGCGAAAAATCCCGCCGCAACGATTTTTCTGCGAAAAATCAGCGGCCCCCCCCGACGACATGCCCCGCTCCCCCGCGCAGTCTTCGGCCATCAGACCACCACAGACCAAACGACGCGCCACCTCTTGCAAGGGATCGACACCGCACGCCTCCTCCCTGCGCGCGGACCCACCCGCGCATATCCGCCAAGAATCCGAATCCCCCTGACCATGATCACGCAAGCCCGACACGCCCTGCCCGCGCCCTCTGCGCCACGCCCCCGAAGCACGGACCTGAATTTTCGCAGAAAATTCGTTGGTCCGTGCGCTCCCGGAAAGACCCCGCTTGCCAATGCCGCGCTGTCGGCTACCGTGAAAACCGGTCGGCAGTTCCCGAGACGTCGCTATCCCGCATGGGAAGGCTAAACCTGCCCCTAAGCGCATCGCACCGGACCCATTCTCGTGCCGCGTCAAGAAGAGCGACCCTGACACATGCGGCCCAACAGGATCGATGCCATGTCGCGCCAGACCATCCCGCTTGCCACTGCCGACCTTTCGGCCTTTGTCCGCCACCTCGCAGGCCAGCTTGCCCGCAATGCCACCCCCGGCCATGTCGAGTTGATCAACATGCTCGCCCGCGCCGCAGGGTTTCGCAACTTCCAGCACCTGCGCGCCGCAACCGTGGCGCAGCAACGCTTCGACAGACCCGAACCGCCCTGCGACCTGACCCTCGTCGAACGCGCCTGCGCCATTTTGACGACACCGGCGTCATGCGCGACTGGCCCGCCCGCCGGGGCCAGCAAATCCTCTGCCTCTGGACCCTCCGGGCACAGCTGCCCTCAGGCCCGGCGCTGCATGAACGGGCGCTCAGCGCCCGCCTGAACACCCTCCACAGCTTCCGCGACGCAGCCCTCCTCCGGCGCGCCATGGTGGGCCTCGGCCTTCTGGGGCGCACCGCAGACGGCACCGCCTATACCCGCCGCGAACAACCTCCGCCCCCCCCCCGAAGTCCGCCCCCGGAAGTCCGCCCCCAGAAGCCCGCGCCCTCATCCGCCGCGTCACCGCCCGCCGAAAACCCTCAGCCTGACCCACGACTCCCGCCCCTCCAACCCGAACGGGGGGCCTACGCCCGCCAACCACCCTGGCCCGAAAGGGGATGACAGCCCCCACGCGCCGCCCCCAACCGCCCATTCACACTCGGCCAAATATCCTCGGCCAAATATCCTCGGGGGCTGAGGGCCGACACGGCCCGAGGGGGGCAGAAAGCCCCCTTCCCGCGCACCACGCCAAACGCCCCCACCAAGCCATGGCAAAAGCCCCCCATCAGCCCCCCCGCAGCCCGTCCCCACTGGACACCGCCGCGCCCCTCGCGTCACATGTCACGAAAGCGTCGCATCCCGCCGGTATCCCGCCCCCATGACCCAGTCCGATTTCCTCAAAGCGCCCTTCCCCGCCCCCGTCACCCTGCCCGAGGCGGAACGCAGCGGCCCGCGCCGTTTCTTCAACCGCGAACTCTCGTGGCTCGCCTTCAACTGGCGTGTGCTGGACGAGGCATCGAACCCCGATGTCCCGCTTCTCGAACGCCTGCGCTTCCTGTCGATCTCGGCCACCAACCTCGACGAATTCTACACCGTCCGCGTCGCGGGCCTGCGCGCCTTGCAACGCCGCGCCAACGCGACCCTGTCCGAAGACGGCCGCCGCCCCGATGAACAGCTGGCGCTGATCCATGACGACGCACGCAAACTCATGCTCACCCAGCAATCCGTCTTCAACCGCCTGAAGCGCGAGATGGAAGCGCAGGGCATCACCCTCGTGACCCGCTCGAAACTGACCGCACGCGACCACAAACACCTTGCCGACCACTTCCTCAACAATGTGTTTCCGGTCCTCTCGCCCCTCGCCATCGACCCCGCGCACCCCTTCCCCTTCATCCCCAACACCGGCTTCTCGCTGGCCTTGGAGCTTGAACGCGAAACCGACCACCGCACGCTCAAGGCCCTGCTGCCCATCCCCCAGCAGATCGACCGCTTCGTCCCCCTGCCGTCCAAACCCGGCGAAAACCGCTACCTGCCGCTGGAAGAACTCCTGCTGCTCCACCTCGACATGCTCTTTCCCGGCTACACCGACCGCGGCCACTGCATCTTCCGCGTGTTGCGCGACAGCGACCTCGAGGTCGAAGATGAAGCCGAAGACCTCGTGCGCGAGTTTGAGACCGCCCTGAAACGCCGCCGCAGGGGCGAGGTGATCCGCCTCAAACTCTCGGCAGGTGCTCCGGCGGAACTCCGCGCCCTGATCATGGACGAACTTGCCGTGACCGAGGACATGGTGGTCGAGGTGCGCGGCCTTCTCGGCATCGCCGACCTCAAGGAACTGGTCCTCTCGTCGCGCCCCGATCTCTTGTGGCCGAAATTCACCCCGCGCGTCCCCGAACGGGTGCAAGACCACGATGGCGACCTGTTCGCCGCCATCCGCCAGAAAGACATCCTGCTGCACCACCCCTACGAGACCTTCGATCTCGTCATCAACTTTCTCGAACAGGCCGCGCGCGACCCCAACGTGCTGGCGATCAAACAGACGCTCTACCGCACCTCGTGGGACAGCCCCATCGTCTCGGCGCTCTGCGAAGCCGCCGAGGCAGGCAAATCCGTCACGGCGCTGGTGGAGCTCAAGGCCCGCTTCGACGAGGCCGCCAACATCCGCCAGTCCCGCCGCCTCGAACGCTCGGGCGCGCATGTGGTTTACGGCTTCATCCAGTACAAGACCCACGCCAAGATCAGCACCGTGGTGCGGCGCGAGGGCGACCATCTCGTAACCTACACCCATTACGGCACCGGCAATTACCACCCGATCACCGCCCGCATCTACACCGATCTGTCGTTCTTCACCTGCGACGCCGCCCTTGGCCGCGACGCGACCAAGGTGTTCAACTACCTCTCGGGCTACGTGCAACCGGAAGGGCTGGAAAACCTCGCCATCTCGCCGATCACGCTCAAACCCCGCCTTCTGGAACTCATCGCGGCCGAAGCCGCCCATGCCCGCGCGGGACGCCCCGGCGAAATCTGGGCCAAGATGAACAGCCTGATCGACCCCGAGGTGATCGACGCCCTCTATGCCGCATCAAAGGCTGGCGTGAAGATCAGCCTTGTCATCCGCGGCATCTGCGGTGTGCGCCCCGGCGTGCGCGGCCTTTCGGAAAACATCCGCGTCAAATCCATCGTGGGGCGCTTTCTCGAACACAGCCGCATCATGTGTTTCGGCAACGGCCACGGCCTGCCCTCGAAATCCGCCCGCGTGTTCCTGTCGTCCGCCGACTGGATGGGCCGCAACCTCACCCGCCGCGTCGAAACGCTGGTCGAAATCCACAACCCCACCGTCAAAGCCCAGATCGAAGGCCAGATCATGGCCGCCAACCTCGCAGATGAGGCGCAAAGCTGGGTGCTCCACCCCGATGGCAGCTACAAACGCGAACTCAAGGCCAAGGATGGCACGCTGTTCACCTGCCACCGCTTCTTCATGGAAAACCCGTCGCTGTCGGGTCGCGGCACGGCAGGCGCGAAAGACGTGCCCAAGCTGGCACAACTGCGAGAAGACGGATCCGACCGCTAGCACGGGGCAAAATTTCTCACAAAGAAATTTCTCAGATTCCCTGCCAGGGAATTTGGCCCCACGCCCGGCAGCAATCCCGGCCTTGGCCCCGAATCCTTGACCCTGCCCCCCAGACGCGCCAACCTGCACAAAATTTAAGGACAGTTACGAATGACCGAAACGACCGCCCTCGCCGACCTTGGCAGTGAGGACGATTTTGGCCCGTTCGGCCGACCGCTGTTCGACGACCCCTCGGCCCGTGCCCTCAGCCGCGTGGGGGTGGTCGATGTCGGGTCGAACTCGGTCCGCATGGTGGTGTTCGACGGCGCCGCCCGCAGCCCGGCCTATTTCTACAACGAAAAGATCATGTGCGGCTTGGGCAAGGGCCTGCATGAAACCGGAAAGCTCAACCCCGAAGGCCGCATCCGCGCCCTCGCCGCGCTCAAACGCTTCGCCCTTCTGGCCGAAGGCATGGGCAGCACGCCCCTTACCGTGGTCGCCACCGCCGCCACCCGCGAAGCATCCGACGGCCCCGATTTCCAGGCCGAAGTCCTGCGCGAAACCGGCCTGAAGCTCTGGGTGATCGACGGAGACGAAGAAGCGCGGCTGTCCGCCCAAGGGGTCCTTCTCGGCTGGCCCGAAGCGCAAGGCATCGTCTGCGACATCGGCGGCAACTCGATGGAACTCGCTTGCATAGGCGACGGCAAGGTGGGCAAGCGCGTCTCGACGCCGCTTGGCCCCTTCCGCCTGCAACAGGTCGATGGCGACGCGAAAAAGCGCCAGAAACTGATCGAACGCGTGCTCAACACCGCGCAATCCACCGTCAAATCCAGCGGCGAGCGCATCTACCTCGTCGGCGGCTCGTGGCGCGTCATCGCCCGCCTCGACATGGATCGCCGCAACTACCCGCTCACCGTCCTGCACGAATACCGCATGACCCCGCAATCGCTGCTCGACACGCTCGACTGGATCGCAACCTCCGATCTTGCCATCCTGCGCGCCCGCACCGGCACTTCGACCGAACGGATGGAACTTGTCCCCCTCGCCTGCGAGGTGTTGCGCGAACTCATCCGCATCCTGAAACCCTCGGAAATCGACATTTCCGCCTATGGCATCCGCGAAGGCCTGCTTTACGAACAGATGCCCGACCGCCTGCGCCGCCGCGACCCGCTGATCGAAGCTGCCCGCATGGCTGAACTGACCTCGGCCCGCACCCCCGGTTTCGGCAAGAAGCTTTACGAATTCCTGCTGCCGCTGTTCAAGGGCGCGGATGAAGAACGCCACCGCCTGATAAAGGCCGCCTGCCTGCTCCACGACACCACATGGCGTGCCCACCCCGATTACCGGGCCGAGGTCTGCTTCGACAACGCCACCCGCGCCAACCTTGGCGGCCTCGACCACACCGGCCGCGTCTTCCTTGGCCTGTCACTCTTGCACCGCTACAAGAACAGCCGCGCCGGATCGCGGCTCGAACCCTTGTTCCGCCTGCTGACCGAAGACCAGATCCGCGATGCCGAAGTCTTGGGCAAAGCCATGCGCTTTGGCGCGATGTTCTCGGCCGCCGACCCGTCAGAAGCAGGCACCCTGTCCTGGCAACCCAAAAAGAAGACGCTCGAACTCGCCCTCACCCCGCGCGGCGCAGACCTCTTCGGCGAAGTTGCCCAAGCCCGCTTTTCCTCGCTCGCCAATGCACTGAAAGCCATCACCAAGATCGTAGCACCCAAGTGATGCTGACCTTCGACCACATCGCCATTTCCGCCACCACCCTCGGCGAAGGGGTCGAGTCGGTCCAATCCGCCCTCGGCCTGCCGCTCGCAGGGGGCGGACAACATGCCCTTATGGCCACCCACAACCGCCTCTTGGGCCTTGGCGACATCTACCTCGAAGTCATCGCCCCCGATCCGTCTCTGCCCGCCCCCTCCCACCCCCGCTGGTTCGACCTCGACGCCTTCACCGGCCCGCCCCGCCTGACCAACTGGGTCGCCGCCTGCGATGACCTCGCCGCCGAAATCGCCGCCTCTCCCGCAGGCATCGGCACGCCCACGGCGCTCGAACGTGCCGATTTCCGCTGGGACATGGCGATCCCTGCCAACGGCAAACTCCCCTATGACGGGGCTTTTCCCGCCCTCATCCACTGGCAAGGCGGCCTTCACCCCACCCACCGCCTGCCCGAAAGCAATGCCCGCCTGATCCGCCTTGAAATCACCCACCCCGACGCCGCAACCCTGACCGACATGTTGTCCCCCCGCCTGAGCGACCCGCGCATCCTCTTCACCACCGGCCCCGTGACAGCCATGCAAGCCACCTTCACCACGCCCCACGGCACCCGATCGTTTCCATGATCCGCGACGCCACCCCCGCCGATTCCGCAGCCATCGCCGCGATCTGGAACCCGGTGATCCGCGACACCGCCGCCACCTTCAACTCGGCCGAGAAATCCCCCGCCGAAATCGCGCAAACCATCGTCACCCGCCAGACCGAAGGCCACGCCTTCCTCATAGCCACCAATGGCGAAACCCTCCTCGGATTCGCCAGCTTCAGCCAGTTCCGCGGCGGCATAGGCTACGCCCGCACGATGGAACACACCATCATCCTCGCCCCTGCAGCCATAGGCCAAGGCACCGGCCGCGCCCTGATGCAAAGCCTCGAATCCCGCGCCCGCACCGCCGGCGCCCACAGCCTTTTCGCCGGCGTCAGCGCCGAAAACCCCGCAGGCCTCGCCTTTCACACGCGCATGGGCTTTGCCGAAGTCGCCCGTCTGCAACAGGTGGGCTATAAATTCGGCCGTTACATGGACCTTGTGCTCATGCAGAAATTCCTGTCCTGACAAGCCCGCCCGCGCGGTCTAACATGGCGCCATGTCACTCTGGACCCGTATCGCCGACGCCCTTTCCGCCCTGACCGCAGGCGAACCGCTTTCGGCGGTGTTCGACAGGCTGCGCGGCACCACCCCCGACACCCCCGACCATTCCGTCGGCTTCACCATCGCCGTCATCGCCCTTGGCGCGAAAATGGCCAAGGCCGACGGCCAGGTGACCCGCGCCGAAGTCGCCGCATTCCGGCGCATCTTCACCATAGACGAGGCCGAAGAACAAAACGCCGCCCGCGTCTTCAATCTTGCCCGCCAGGACGTGGCCGGTTTCGATGCCTACGCCCGCAAGATCGCCGCGATGTTCGGCACCGAAAACCGCGACACCCTGCGCGACCTTTTGGAGGGCCTCTTCCACATCGCGCTGGCCGACGGCACATGGCACCCCCGCGAAGAAGAATTCCTGCACGAGGTCGCCCGCATCTTCGGCCTCGATGACCGCTGCTTTTCCGCCATCCGCGCCCGCTTCATCGAGGGTGCGCCCCGCGACCCCTTCGACGTGCTCGGCGTGCCGCCCGATGCCACGCTCGCAGAAATCCGCACCGCGTGGAAAGCTCTCGTGCGCGAAAGTCACCCCGACCGCATGATCGCCCGCGGCGTCCCGGCCGAGGCGGTCAAACTCGCCGAACGCCGCCTGATCGACATCAACGCGGCATGGGAAGAAATCTCCAACCGCCGCGCCGCCTGATGTCGCCATTGCGGCCCCCCTTGCGTCTGGCCACCTATAACGTCGAATGGTTCAACTCCCTCTTTGACGATGCAGGCCACCCGCAAGACGATGCCGAACCGTCAGGCCGCTACGGCATCTCCCGCGCCAGCCAGCTTGCCGCCCTGCGCGCCGTGTTCAAAGCCCTCGACGCCGATGGCATCATGGTCATCGAGGCCCCCGACACCGGATCGCGCCGCAAATCCACCCGTGCCCTTGAAACCTTCGCCGCCAGCGCGGGCCTTCGTGCCCGCAAGGCGCTCACAGGCTTTCCGTCCGAAACCGAACAGGAAATCTCCTTCCTCTACGATCCCGACCGCCTGACCGCCCGCCACGACCCGATGGGCAAACCCACCACCCCCTTCGGCGCGCATGACGCCCCGCGCTTCGATGGCACCTTCCGCTACGACCTCGACGCCGATGGCACCTCGGAACAGATCCGCTTCTCCAAACCACCGCTCGAAATCGCTCTCGCCACCCCCGACCGCACCCTGCGCCTGATCGGCGTCCATCTGAAATCGAAAGCCGCCCACGGCCACCGCACGCCAGCCGAGTTCCTTCGCATCTCGATCGACAACCGCCGCAAACAACTGGCCGAGTGCATCTGGCTGCGCCAACGCGTCGATGCCCATCTCGCCACGGGCGACAGCGTCATCGTCATGGGCGACCTCAACGACGGGCCGGGCCTCGACGAATACGAAAAACTCTTTGGCCGCTCGGGCGTCGAGGTGGTGATCGGCACCACCCTCCCCCCGAACGCCGCCTCTGCGACCCCCACGCGAGGATGGAACTTGCCCAGCGCGTCGGCCTCGCCCCCACCACCGCCCGCTTCTTCCTGCCCGACCAGAACCAGTGGTTCGAGGCGCTCCTCGATTTCATCATGCTCTCGCCCGACCTCTGCACCCCCGCCCCGCACTGGCGCATCTGGCACCCGCTGAACGACCCCGCAGTGGTGGCGAACCCCGCCCTCGCGGCAGCCCTGCTCGCCGCCTCCGACCACTTCCCCGTCACGCTCGACCTCGCCTGATCCGGCCACAAACGGCCAGCCACCCCCGCCACGTCTGGCAAATGCCTGAAATCGCTAGCGAAACCAGACGCAGCGGCCCCATACACCCCCGACATTTCGGGAACATCCCCCGCCCGCATGCGTTCCTCGCCAGATGGCCGATCCCCCTCGCGCCCCCTGAACAAGGATGCCACCCATGCCCCGCCTGTCCCGCCTTGCCCTCCTCCTCGGCAGCCTCGCGCTCCCCGTGGCCACCCTCGTCCCCGCCACCCTCGCAGCCTTCCCCACCGCCGCCGAGGCAAAGAACGACAAGGGCGACCAGGGCAACGGCAATGGCGGCAACAAAGACAGCGCAAGCGATGACCAATCCGACAGCGGGTCCGACGGAGAAACCGACACCGGATCAGGCGGCGACCTCGGCGGAGCAGTCGGCGGGGCAGTCGGCGGGGCAGTCGGCGGGGCAGTCGGCGGGGCAGTCGACGGCACCACCGGCAGCGGCAATGCCGGAAACGAAAACGGCGGCTCAGGCGGCAGCGGCAGCGGTTCCGGCTCTGGCTCTGGCTCTGGCTCTGGCTCTGGCTCTGGCTCTGGCTCTGGCTCTGGCCCTGGCAGCAACGGCAACGGCGGCTCTGGTTCCAGCGGCAACGGAAACGGCAGCAGTTCCGGCGGCACTGGCTCTGGCGGGAACACCGGCAACGGCACCGACGGCGGCAACGGCACCGGCAGTACCCCCACCTCGCCGCCCCCCCGACCCGAACCTGTCCCCCAACCCGAACCCGTAACCTCCACCTCCGGTGACGGCGCAGACATCCCCGCCCCCCCGCGAACCACCCGCGTCATCGGCCGCGACCTGAACCGGCTTGCCCCCTATGCCGAAGCGCTCCTGCGGCTCGACCGCGCCCGCGCCACCCGCGACGCGGCCGCCGCAGACCTCGCCCGCCTGCAAGCGATGGGGCCGCAGGCCCGCGCCCGCGCCTTCCCGGCAGACGGTCCCACCATCGACCGCGCCGCCCTTCAGGCCGACCTCGACCGCCTCGCCCCCTTTGCCGAAGATCACACCCGCCTGAAATCGCTGACCGAGGCGGAAAAGGCCCAACTCTTCCCCGCCCCAACCGGCCATGACGAAGCCGCCTATCAAGCCGCCCTCGCCCGCTACGCCCCGAACGCCGCAGACTACGAGGCGCTGAAATCCCTGCCCGAAGACCGGCTTCGCACCCTCTACCCCGGCGGCAGACCGACCAGCACATACCGCAGCGCCCTCGCCCGCGCCGAAACCCGCCGCACCGCCGCCGAAACCGGACTCTCCCGAGCGACAGCCGAAGCAAACCGCCTCGCCGCCCTCTTGATCGGCCCCCGCCCGCTCACCGCCGCCGAAGCAGACTATCTCTCGGCCTACATGAACGGCTGAAGGAAAGCTTACCCGCCGACCGCCGGGGGTTTCACCCCCGGACCCCCAGAGTATTTTCCGCAAGGATGAACGGGGGGAAGCGCGCCTGTGTCGACCGATCAGAAATCGGTCGGCGCGCCACCCTCTTGCTTTCGCTTGGCCACAAAGCGGCGCAGCTCTTCCTGATGCGTGTCGTTCATTTCGGGTGCCACGAATTCCTCGAGGATATGCTTGTAGATCCGGTGCGCCCGCTCGGGCGTCCAGACCGCCCCGTCGATCTGCCACGCCTCGAAATTGCGCCAATCGCTGACAAAGGGCGCATAGAACGCAGTCGAATAGCGGTCCTGCGTGTGCTGGCAGCCAAAGTAATGCCCGCCCGCCCCCACTTCCTTGATCGCGTCAAAGGCCAGATCGTCATCCGTGGTGGCGAAAGTCGCCTCCTCGAAATAGCGCTGGATCATCTGCAACACTTCGCAGTCCATCACGAACTTTTCGGGCGACGCGATCAGCCCGCCCTCCAGCCAACCGGCCGCGTGATAGACCATGTTGGTCCCCGACTGTACCGCCGCCCACAGGCTGTTCGACGTCTCCCACATCGCCTGCCCGTCCGGCACGTTGGCCGCGCAGACGCCCGAAGACCGCATCGGCAACCCGTAGAACCGCACCAACTGCCCCGTCATCTGCGTCGCCCGCATGTATTCCGGCGTGCCAAAGGCGGGCGCGCCCGACTTCATGTCGACGTTGCTGGTAAAGGTGCCGATCGCAACCGGACAGCCCGGATTGATGTATTGCAACAGCGCCACCGCAGCCAGTGCCTCGGCCAGCGACAGCGCCACCGCCCCCGCCATGGTGACAGGTGCCATCGCACCGGCCAGTGTAAAGGGCGTCACCACCACGGGCTGGCCGCGCTTGGCCAGCCGCATCGCACCATCCAGCATCGGATAGTCATGCTTCAGCGGCGAAACCGAGTTGATGTTGGTATACATGCGCGGCTTTGCGGTGAACTCCTCTTCCGAAAGCCCCCCCGCGATCCGCGTCATCTCCATCACATCCTCGACCCGCTCGGCGCCCAGCGAATAGGCGTGAACCACCTTGTCCGTCAGCGTCAGCTTTTCATAAAGGCAATCGAGGTGCCGCACCGACGGGTGGATGTCGATCGGCTCGACCGGATAGCCCCCCGCGATATGGATGCAGTTGAAATACTGCGTCAGCTTGATGAATTCCTTGAAGGTCTCGAAATCGCCCGACCGCTTGCCGCGCTCCAGATCCCAGGCGTTCGGCGGCGAACTCACGTTCACGAACACCATATGCTTGCCGCCGATGATCAATTCGCGATCCGGATTGCGCGGCGTGATGGTGAACGACGACGGAGCATGCGACAGCATCTCCATCACAAAGTCCTCGTCCATCTTGACGTTGGTGCCCTCGACCTTGCAGCCCGCCTTTTTCAGGTAAGCCACCGCATCGGGGTTCAGGAACTCGATCCCGATTTCCCGCAGGATCCGCATCGCCGCCTTGTGCATCCGCTGCACGCCATCGGCATCCAAAGGTTCGGTCGGACGGTCGGGGTTGACCGGAATCCGCCACGGCATCTGGTCGATGATCGCGCTGCCCGCACGGCTCTTGTTGCCCGCCCGCCCTCCGGCGCGGCGCTTGCGTCCCGGCTCTTCGTTCATCGTCGCTCTCCACGGTCTGGCTGCCCCGAAACACGGGCCTGACCGCCAACATGGCGAAAGCGGACGCAAGACGACACTCCGCCGCCGACGCAAAAGGGTCGTTTTTCCGCAACGCCTCCCCGCCAGCCGCAGCCTCAGCCCGCCGCGCCGCCGTCCAGCCAAGCAGGAAGCGCGCCGATATCGGCCAGCACCACGTCGGCATGCGGCGCCAACTCCGCCACCTCGGCAATCCCCGTCAGCACCGCCACCGCCCGCATCCCCGCCGCCCGTCCGGCTTCGAGGTCATGCCGGCTGTCGCCCACCATCGCCACCCGCGCAGGGTCCAGCCCGAACCGCGCGGCAAAGGCCGCACACATTCCCGGCCCCGGCTTCGGCCCATAGCCCGAATCATATCCGGCGACGAAATCGAAAAATTCGGTGATGTCATGCGCCGCCAGATGCGCCCGCGCCGGCGCTTCCGTGTCATTGGTCGCAAGCCCCACCCGCAACCCCCGCGCCTTCAATGCGGAAAGCAACGGCCGCAGCGGCACTGCAGGCGTCATGGTGGCGGTTGCGGCCCGCGCGTTGATCTCGTCCATCACCCCGGCATGGCTGCGCCCGGGCAGATGCGGCAGCAGACAAGCCGCGACATCGGCAGCGGTCGCCGCAATCACCGGACTGTCCGGCGCAAAGACCCCGCTCTCGACATCGAAGCCAATGGCCGCCCCCATCTCGCGGGCATGGGCCGCGTCGCGGCCCAGATCGCCAAGCAGATGCCGCGCCCAACCGCCCCAACTGGCACGGAAATCAAACAGCGTCCCGTCCTTGTCGAAAATGATGCCGTCGATCATAAAAGCCACCCCGCGCAATCCGGCCCCGATCCTCGCCGCGCCACGCATCAAAGGCAACCACCTTGCGTTTCACCTTTGCCCAAATACTCACGGCGCTCCGCCCGACACCGGCGCTCCGCCGCAAACCTGCCCCCGTCCCGTAGGGTGGGTGCTCTGCACCCACCACTCCCGCCCCGGCAAAGGTGGGTGCACAGCACCCACCCTACGTCCAGTGAAACGCCTGCCCCCCCGGCAAGACCGCCCGCGCCGCCATCGGCACACCATAGGCAAGCCCGTTCGCATCGCAGAACGCGATGACCCAGGCATCCTCCATCATCACGAAATCAAGCACCGCCCCCAGAAACTCGGGCTTTCCCGCAGCCTCGGCCACATCGCCCGCCCCCGCGCCCGATGCGCCCAGAAAGCTGCCGAACAGCTCGTCCTCCGACGCAAGCCACGCCAGCGCCTGCAACCCTACCGTTTCCGCCTGATCCTGCCGCATCTTATCCACATCTTTCCGCCGCCCCGCACCGCCCGGCCGCAGAATAGGGCGAATTTTCTGCAATCCGGAAACCTTTGCTTAACCCTTTGGTAGGATTCTGTGAACCAAGATCGACCCAAGGGGCCAAGATGGCGCCGACACGAAAAGGCAAGACGGGGCCGCAATGGCAGGCAGGATACTGATCGTCGACGACACGGCGGTGAACCGCATCGTGATGAACGTCAAGCTCGCAGGGGCCTGCTATGCCACGTCCACGGCCTCGAACGGCGCGGCGGCACTTCACGCTCTGGCCACCGATCGCCCCGACCTCGTCCTTCTCGACCTCGACCTGCCCGACATGTCCGGCCTCGATGTGCTCGCCGCCATCCGCCGCGACCGCCGCCTGCACGACCTGCCGGTCATCATCCTCACCGCCAACCCGACCCGCGAAGCCCGTCTTGCCAGCCTCTCTGCCGGGGCCGACGATATCCTCGTCAAACCCGTGAACGACGAACTGCTGCTGGCCCGCACCCGCAGCCTGCTGCGCCGCGCCTCCGAAGACCGCCCCCCCGCCGACTTTGGCACTGCCCCCGCGCCCTGGCACATGGCCGACCCCCCCGCCCCTTTCGAACGCCCCGGCCTCGTCGCCGTCGCCACCCACCGCAGCGACCTGCGCCTGCGCCTCACGCGCGACCTCGCCCGTCGCACCGGCCATTCCGTCACCCCCCTCAGCCGCGAAGAGGCGCTCGCCCTCACCCCCGACGCCCACCCCCTGCCCGAGGCCTTCATTCTCGACGCAGACAGCGGCACCGGCCTGCATTTCGTCTCGGAAATCCGCTCGCGCCCCTCGTCGATGCACAGCGGCGTCATCCTGCTGTGCGATGGCGCCAAGCAAGCGGCCACCGCCTATGACATGGGCGTGGACGAGGTGGTGCCCCTCGATGCCCAGACCGACGAAATCGCCCTGCGCCTCGCCTCGGTCCTGCGCCGCGCCCGCAATGCCGAACAGCACCGCCAATCGTTGCGCGACGGGATGCGCCTTGCCCTTACCGATGATCTGACGGGTCTGTGGAACCGCCGCTACGCCGAGCGTGAACTTGACCAGATCGCCAACCGCGCCCGCCATGAGGGCCGGCCCTTCGCCCTGTTCTTCGTCGATCGCGACCGCTTCAAGCAGGTGAACGACCGCTTCGGTCATGGCACGGGCGATCTCGTGCTCGTCGCGGTGGCCCGCAGCCTACAGGCCACCCTGCGCCCCGCCGACATGCTGGCCCGCATCGGGGGCGAGGAATTCCTTCTCGCCCTGCCCGGCCTCGACCTCGATCAGGCCCGCGGCGTCGCCGAACGCATCTGCGAAACCATCCGCACCCTCGACATCGGAATAGCCGCCGACCCGCCGCTTCGCATCACCGTCTCGATCGGCGTCGCCATCGGCACCGGCGCCGAACCGGTCGAGGGGCTGCGCGACCGCGCCGACCGCGCCCTTCTCGCCGCCAAGGCGAAAGGCCGCGACCGCGTCGCCACCGACCGCCGCGCCGCCTGACCCCGCCGCGCTAGCCCGTTCCGGTCCAAGCGGGGTATCCAGTCAAAGTGTTGACTGCCACGCCCCCCGCCGCAGTGCCTGCCGTCTATCGGCGGTCCCATCGCCCGCACCCGCCATCGCGCCGCGGGCAAAAAGCGGCACGCCGCCTCCCGCTCCGGGAACAGGCCGCCACCATCGAAACATCGGCCCCGCAACGCCCGCCCAACCCGACCAACAGCCCAGCCGATAACCCGTCACGCCACTCCCGGCGCTCGCCGATCCCCGCCTCAGCCGCCCGCGCCGCGACGCTCCGGCCCGCGCCGCAAGCCCTCTTCCAGCCGGTCGGCGAAAGCCGCCCGCGCCTCGGGCGTCATCGCCTCGATCCGCCCGACCAGCAGGTCCTGCCCGACCGCCAGCCGCCCTGCCATGCGCTCCGACTGGCCCGCGATCAGGCCACGCACCGCCGCCACGTCGAAAGGCTCGGCCCGCAGCGCCAAAAGCAAACCCTTGAAATCGGCCCGCATCTGCCGCCGCGCGTCGCGCATCTCGGGCATCCGCTGCATGAACTCCTGCCGCAGGGCTGCGCGGTCTGCCGGAGCAAGCGCCTCGGTGAACGGACCCAGCGCCAGATCGTTCCCCATCCGCCCGCGTGGCCCGCCGTCGCGCAGCACCGCCCCCGCGACCAGCCCTATGACCAACAGGTTCAGCGCCACCGAAATCGCAAGCGCGATCCGCACCCCCTTGCCGTTCCTCACCTCCGCCCCTTCCGCACCAGCCCGATCCATCCCGCTCACTCCCCCGCCCACAGGCTGGCCGCATCCGGCATCAACTCGACCGACGCCGCCTGAACACCCAGCACCGCATCGGCAAACTCCGTCACCTGCGCGGGCTGCACGAAGCCCAGCGCCACCCCGGCCAAAGCCGCCCCGCCCATGCCGGCCAAGGCCCCGAAGCCTCCGAACACCTCGGCCAGCCGCGCAAACAGCCCGCGCCGCTGCCGCCGCGCAACCAGCGCAGGCCGCGGCTGTTCGGCCAGCCCGTCCGCCAGCACCCGCGCCATCAGCGCCTCCGAAGGCTCTATCCGCCGCGACCGCGCCGCGACCCAAAGATCGTCGAGTTCATCCGCCATCGCCAACTCCTTCCCCGTATCCCAAAGCCCCGCGCCGCCCCTGCAACAGGACGGCCAAGGCCCGCTTGGCACGGGCGGTCAGACTTTCCACCGCCTCGACACCCATGTCCATCACTGCCGCGATCTCGGGGTTCGACAACCCCTCGAGATGCCGCAAAACCAGCGCCTGCCGCTGCCGCTCGGGCAATTCGGCCAGGGCCGCGTCCAGCGCCGCCATCCGGTCGGCCTCGATCAGCCCCGCCTCGGCGCCCGCCGCCCCGTCGGCCACCTCGGGCACATCGTCCGTCCCCACCGGACCCCGCCGCCCCCGCGCGCGCAACCGGTCGGTGCACAGGTTCGTCACCACGCGGTAAAGCCATGTGGAAACCTGCGCCTCGCCCGTCCGCCAGCCCGCAGCCGCCCGCCACAGCCGCAGCATCGCCTCTTGCGCCACGTCCTCGGCCTCGGTCCGGTCGCCCAGCAGACGCGCCGCATAACCCAGCACCCGCGGTACCAGCCGCGCGGTCAATTCCCGCGCAGCCGCCGCATCGCCCGTGGCGTAAAGCGCCAGCAAAGCCTCGTCCGTCAGGCGGTCCATCGTGTCGCGGGGCATATCCATCCTGCATCGGGCTTAGCCGTTCCGGCCCTTGCGAGCAAAGAAAACCCGCAGCCCCCCAAGGGCGCTGCGGGCAGCACGCGCCTTGCTCAGTTGCCGCCGCCAAAGAACCAGCCGCGATGGTGCCCGCCACCACGGCGACCACCTTCCCCGTCACCGCCCCGCATCGCCATCATCTTCTCGCGTGCGGCGGCAATCTCGGCCTCGGTCACCGCCCCGTCACCATCCGCGTCGATCCGGCCGAACATCCCCGCAGGCGCAGGCCGCGCCGCCAGTTCCGCCGCCGTCAAGGTGCCATCCCCGTCCGCATCCAGCCGCGCGATCATGCGGTCGGCCATCTCGGTCGCCCGTGCCTCCAGCCGCACCATATGCATCGCCTTCAACTCGGCAGCGGTGATCTTGCCGTCCTTGTCGGCATCGATCCCGGCCACCTCGGCCGCACGGAAGGCCTGCAACTCGGCTTCGGTCACCTTGCCGTCCTTGTCGGCATCGACGGCGGCAAAGTCGAACATCGCCATCGGCCCCATGCCGTCGCCCATCTCCATCCCGTCCGCCCCGCGGGCAAAGGCCGCCCCGCCAAGGCTTACCCCGCCAAGAACCGAAAGCATCAGGGCCGCAAGAACCGTCTTTTTGGTGGTGGTCATCTTGTCTCTCCATCAACAGGCGCAGGTTCCTCCCGCCGCCTTCATGACCCTCAAACGCCCCGCCCGCCCGCTTCCGTCGCGCCTGTCGCAAAAATCGCGCAGAAAATCTTTCCGCTTCCCTCCGCCCCGCCGTTCGTTCACATAAACCCCGTTTGCTGTGGCGATCTGTCCCCTACGCATCCGGTCCCGGACTGCTTAGGTATCACGCCTCACCCGACGATGACGACGCGCACCACCCCAAAGGACCACGGCAGATGCCACACGCACAGGCCCATGCTGCACATGACAGCGAAGAACGCCCGCTCAAGCCCGCCCTTTTGCGCGGCTGGCGTCGGCGCTGCCCCAATTGCGGCTCTGGCCCCATGCTGCGCGGCTATCTGAAAGTGCGCGACAGCTGCCCCGTCTGCGGCGAGGCATTGCACCACCAGCGCGCCGATGACGGCCCCGCCTATCTGACGATCCTGATCGTCGGCCACCTGATGGCCCCGCTGATCCTGTGGGCCTTCACCCATTACCGCCCCGATCCCTTGGTGCTTGCCACCGTCTTTTCGATAGGCACGGTCGCGCTCTCGCTCTACCTTCTGCCCCGATTGAAGGGCGCGATGGTGGGGATGCAATGGGCCAAGCGGATGCACGGATTCTGAAACCCGAGGCGAAACCCGAACCGATCCGCGACGCGGCCACGGTCGTGGTGCTGCGCCATGATGCGGGCGGTGCGCGCGTGCTGATGGGCCAGCGCGGCGCGGCCGCCGTCTTCATGCCGTCGAAATACGTCTTCCCCGGCGGCGGCGTCGACCCTTCTGACCGCGCAGCCCCCCGCACTGGCCTCATCTCGCCCACCTGCGCCGAACGCCTGCTGCGCCACCCCACCGGCGCCGACCCCGAACCCGACGCCCTCGCCACCGCCGCCCTGCGCGAACTGGCCGAAGAAACCGGCCTCCACCTGACCGAAACCCCCGAACCGCCTCTGCGCTTCATCTTCCGCGCCATCACGCCCCCGGGCCGGTCACGCCGCTTCGATGCCCGCTTCTTCCTGATCGACGCCGCCCGCATCGCCGGCGACCCCGACGATTTCACAGATGCCTCCGACGAACTCGGCCACCTGCACTGGATCGGCCTGACCGAAGCCCGCGCCCTCGATCTCCCCTTCATCACCGAAGTCGTCCTCGCCGAGGTCGCCGCAACCCTGAACGGCGCGCCGGACCTCGGCACCCCCTTCTTCGACAATTCCGGCCCCGTCCCGACATTCAGGCGTCTCTAACCCGCCCCTAGGCGACCGAAACGATCCCCACCACCGCCAGCGCCAGCAGCCCGATCCCGCACAGCTCGCGCAAACTCACCCGCTCGCGAAAGACCAGTACCGACGCCGCGACCGAAAAGATCAACTCCACCTGCCCGAGCGACCGCACATAGGCCGCGTTCATCAGCGCGAATGCGGTGAACCACAAAAGCGATCCGACCATGCTGTTGGCCCCCACCGGCGCGGTCGCCCGCCAGCCCCGCGCCACCCGCGCAAGCTCGGCCCGGTCGCGCCAGACCAGCCAGCCCCCCATCGCCACCGTCTGGAACGAGGTCACAGCCGCCAGCGCCACGGTTGCCCGAAACAGCGCATCGGGCGAGGCAACGGCCAGCGTCGCCCCGCGATAGCCGATGGCCGAAAGCGCAAAAAAGGCACCCCCCGCCAGCCCCAGCGCCGCCCCGCGGTTCCAGAACCCGCCCCAGCCACCTTGCGGAAACGACAACAGCATCACCCCAACGGTCCCGAGCAGGATCGCCCCCCACCCCAACCCCGAAACCGGTTCGCCAAGGATCAGCGCCGAAAACGCCGCAACCTGTATCGTCTCCGATTTGGTAAAGGCCGACCCGACCGCGAAACTCCGCTCCGAAAACAGCGCGACGGTGCACAGCGTGCCGAATATCTGCCCCACCGCGCCGGCCAGCACGTAAGCGACGAAACTGCCCTGCACCGGCACCAGCGGATGCCCCAGCGCGACCAGCACAGCCAGAAGCGCCAAAGCCAAGGGTGCCGCAAACAGGAACCGCGCGAACGAGGCCCCCACCGTCGAAAGCCCCAGCCCCTTCAGCCGCTTCTGCTGCATCAACCGCAAGGTCTGCAACGCCGCCGCCCCGATGGTCAGGATGATCCACAACTGTCCCATCCCGCCTTCTCGCCCGCCCCGCGCAGGATGACCAGAGCGCTCAGCCGGCACAAAGCCCACCAGACCACCGCCCCGCCCCCCACTTCCACACCCCGAACGCCACACCCCGACCTGCCACCCTCACCCAAACACCCCGCCCCTCCCGACCACCCCGATCCCGCCACCAACGACACGCGCTCCCGACACATCCCCCTGAAGCCAAGGCGCCTCATAAAAGCGCGTCCCCCTCCCCGCTCCAAACCGCCAACGCTCCCACCCCCTCCGGCGCCACCAAAAGACCGCTCCGAACTCCACGCCTCACCCTGTCGCCCCTTACCCCTAACACCCCTCCCCTCCCGACCGCCTTCGATCCCGCCCTACGCTCCGCCACCCCGCACCGCACCGCACCAGTCCCTCCAGCCCTCAACCCAAACCATCCCTCCCCAAACCCGCAATCGGCACGCCTTCACCTTTGCCGAAATACTCTCGGGGGAAGGCCGCAGGCCGCGGGGGGCAGACAGCCCCCCGAAGAATTTTCTCCGAAAATTCTTCTCGCGCCCCCGCGCAGCGCCCGAACCGTCAGGCCACCTCCACCTCGCCCCGTTCCCCCCGCCTCAGCGTAAACGCCGCAGGCCCCTCGCCCCGCGCCCGCTCGCGCTCCAGCCGCCAGACCTCGCCCCCCTCCAGCAACCCCGAGGCCGAGGGCGAAAACCCCATCCGCCAGCGGCTTTCCACCCCCGCAGCCCCCCCCGCCCCCGGCGTCAGCATCAGCCCCAAGGGTGCGATCCCCCGCCGCGCCTCTGCCGCCTCGGCCCCGCTTTCGGCGGCAAGGTTCAACCGCCGCACCGGCGTCAGCCCCGGCACCTCGGCCAGTTCGGCCACCACCAGCGGCACCGCCCCCGACCGCAGCGCCTCTTCCATCGCCCAAAGCATATCCTCGCCCCGCCGCGCCTGCGCCATCACCAGCCGCCCCGGATCGGCGAATGCAGCCAACCCGTCGGGATAAAGCCGCTCGCCCTGCCACGCCGGAGCAATCCACAACACCGGCCCCGCGCAGCGCCCCATCAGCATCGCCGCCAGCACCACCCGCGCCGGACCGCAGATCTCGTGCACCCGCCCGCGCAGCAGCGCCAGCCCGCCCGCAAGCGTCTGCCTGCCCCGTGAAGCCCTCGGCCCGAACTGATCCAGAATCGGCAATGACATGCTTTGATCTTGACATGTTCTCTTTACGTTCTCAATCCTGCCCCTTGCCCCCGCCTCGCCTCCCGCTACGCTCCGCGCCAACAAACGGAGCACCCCATGAAAACCATCCCCCTCGGCACCACCGGTCTTTCGGTCTCGGAACTCTGCCTCGGCACCATGACATGGGGCAGCCAGAACACCCAAAGCGAAGCCCACGCCCAGATGTCCCTCGCCCTCGATCACGGCGTCACCTTCTGGGACACCGCCGAGATGTATCCGGTTAACCCCGTCCGCGCCGAAACCGTCGGCCGGACCGAGGAAATCATCGGCACATGGTTCGCCAAAAACCGCCGCGACCGCGTGATCCTCGCCACCAAGATCACCGGCAAAGGCGCTGTCGTCCGCGACAACGCCCCCATCACAGGCGCCTCCCTGCGTGCAGCCGTCGACGGCTCGCTACAACGCCTGCAAACCGATTACATCGACCTCTACCAACTGCACTGGACCAACCGCGGCGGCTATCACTTCCGCCAGAACTGGGCGTTCGACCCCTCTGGCCGCGACGCGGGCGAGGTCACCGAAAACATGCTCGACGTGCTCACCGCCGCCGCCGACCTGATCCGCGCCGGCAAGATCCGCCACATCGGCCTGTCGAACGAATCCGTCTGGGGCACCGCCCGCTGGCTCCACCTCGCAGCCCTCCACGACCTGCCGCGCATGGCCACCGTGCAGAACGAATACTCCCTCCTCTGCCGCCAGTTCGAGACCGACTGGGCCGAGCTTTCCGCGATGGAGAACCTGCCCCTCCTCGCCTTCTCGCCCCTCGCCACCGGCCTTCTCACCGGCAAATACCGCGGCGACGCCACGCCCGCAGGCTCGCGCCGCACCCTCAACGCCGACCTCTCGGGTCGTGCCACCGCCTCCGCCCATGCGGCGGTCGAAACCTACCTTGCCATCGCGGCAAAACACGGGCTCGACCCCGCGCAAATGGCCATCGCCTTTTGCCGCACCCGTCCCTACCCCAACATCCCGATCATCGGGGCCACCAGCCTAGCACAGCTTGAAACCAACATCGGCGCGGCAAACATCACCCTCACGCCCGAGGTTCTGGCCGATATCGCCGCCGCATGGCGCGCCCACCCGCAACCCTACTGAAAGCCGCCGCGCCCACGGCCAGCCGCTTGCGCATCCCCGCCGGATCGTGCCCTAGTGGCACGGTCCCCCAAAGGCGTGACCCCAAAGGCATGACAGATGCGCAGGCTCCTTCTCCCCGTCCTTCTCGCCACCCTCGCCGCCTGCACTCTGTCGCTTCCGGGCAAAACCGCCCGCGACACCCCCGCCGCCGCCATCCTTCCCGGCCCCGTCGAGGTCACCACCCTCGCCGCCCCGCCCAGCGCGATTGCCACAGCGGCACCCACACCGACTGCTCCCACGGCAGCCGACGCCGCCACCCCGAACCAGACACCCCGCCCCGAACCGCGCCCCACCCGACCGGCCACCCGACCCGCTCCAGATCAGACACCCGACCAGACACCCGACCCGGCCGCAACCACCCCCCGCCCCTCCCCCGAACAAAGCGCCTGTCTGGCCAAGGGCGGCATCTGGTCCGCCAACGGCACATCGCCCCTGCGAACCTGCGTGACGCGCACCCGCGACGCAGGCAAATCCTGCCGCAAGGAAACCGACTGCGACGGCCTCTGCCTCGCCCGCTCGCGCACCTGCGCGCCTGTCAAACCGCTTTTCGGCTGCAACCCGATCCTGCAAGCCGACGGAACCGAAGCGACCCTTTGCATCGACTGACCGCCCCATTCCCCGAAGACCCCCATTCCCCGAAGACCCCCCTTCCCCAAAGAAAAGACCCCTCCCTTGCGCCCCAGCCTCCTCCTCCTCCTCGCCGCCTCGGCCCTTGCCCTTGCCGCCTGCTCCAGCGCAACCAAGCGCAACGGCTTCCGCAGCGACGCCCCGATCTATTCCAACGCCGTCCTGAACCTCGCCCAGACCCAGGGCCGCTGGGCACAGGTCGCCAGCTTCGCCCGGCAGCCCGATGCCGAATGCCGCGCCGGCGGGGCCAGCATCATTGAAACCGCAGCCGGCCTCTCCATCCTCGCCCGCCTCTGCCTCGACGGCGAGGCACTCGACATCAACAGCCCGCTTGCCATCACCGGCCCCGGACGCCTCACCCCCACCGGCGACGCCCCCGCGCCCCTTGACCGCGCATGGTGGGTGCTCTGGGCCGACACCGATCTGCGCACCCTCGTCATCGGCACGCCCGACGGCAGCTTCGGCTTCATCCTGAACCGGGGCGCCCCCCTCACCCCCGACCGTCTCGCCGCCGCAAAGCAGGTGCTCGTCTTCAACGGCTACGACACCACCCACCTGCAGGTCTGGTAACACCCCCCGCTTTCATGCTCGCTCAAATATCCTCGGGGGGAGGCCGTCAGGCCGTGGGGGCAGACAGCCCCCCTGCGCCACCAGCCGACGCGCGGCCCCGCCGGACGGCTAATCAAACCCTAACGCAGCGCGCAAAAACTGTGCATCGGTTGTGCATAGCACCCCTCACCCCAGACGCGCCCGCAGCCCCCGCAGATGGTCCGGCACCTCGCGCGCCGAAAAGGCGGCCTCCTTCACCAGCCAGTCGAAATGCGCCGCAATGCTTGCCACCCGCGCCGAATCGCGAAAAGCAAGATAATGCCGCCCAAGGTAAACCACCGCCAGAAGCGGGCCGAAGATGGTGACAGGCGCCGAAAACACCCGCCGCGCATCGAACAGGTATAGCCGCAGCGACGGGTAAAGCTGCTCGGTCAGCAGGATCAGCCGGTCCAGTTGCTCGCGCCGCAGCGCCAGCGGCAGCCCCTCGTAATAGCCCGTCCCGCCCGCGAAAGCCTCCAGCTCATGCAGCGGCAGCGCGATCTCGTAATCCGACCGCGCCCCCCGCATCCATGCCAGCCGATCCTCGAACGCGCCCAGCGCCTGCTCGGCGGTGCGCCCCAGTTGCGGTCGGTATTCCCATTCCACCATCGCCCGCGTCTTCAACATATCGGGCAAAGTTGCCGGAACATGCCGTATCTTGTAGCCCGCAGCCTCACGGTGCCAGCCAAAGATCGTCTCGTCGATCAGCGCGCGCGGCGCTTCCGTCACAGTCAGCGACGTGGCAAGCAGGTCCGCCAAAGGCTCGGGCCGGGCCGCCAGCCCCAGCAGCCAGTCGGCGCTGATCCCCAAAGCCGCCGCGCAATCCGCCGCCAGCTGCGCGTTGGGCAACCGCGTTCCATCCCCCAGAAGCTGCGAGATGGTCGAGCGGTCCACCCCCGTCGCCCGCGCCAGTTCCGACCGGTTCATCCCCCGCTCGGCCATGGCCTCGGCCAGCCGCGCCCGGAACATCACAGCCCGGTCCCGCTTGTCCATTATCCCCACCATTGGTGACTTTCCTCAACAAACGTGACATTCTGTTGCCCATCTTCAGGATTCAGAGCGCAGCGGACAAGTGCTATTCTCTCCAGACAGGCTGAAAGCGTGCAATGACCGGCCAAACCTGGGGACGAAGTTGAACACCAAAGACCAAGGCGTGGAATGGCCCACGCTGATCCTGCTGGCCGCAACCTACACCCTCTGGGCGCTCGCTACGTCTCTGATATACCACAACTTTCCGGCGCTCGCGATCCTCCTCACCGCCCTCGCCATCGCCCAGTATTCCTCGCTCCAGCACGAAATCCTGCACGGCCACCCCTTCCGCTCGCCCCGCCTGAACGAAGCCTTGGCCTTTCCCGCTCTCAACCTGACGGTCCCTTTCCAACGCTTCCGCGACACCCATCTTGCCCATCACCATGACCCGATCCTGACCGATCCTTACGACGACCCCGAATCGAACTATTGCGACCCGCAGGTCTGGGCCACCCTGCCCGCCCCCGTCAAAGCCTTGATGCGCCTCAACAATACGCTCCTCGGTCGCGTGACCATCGGCCCCGTCCTCGGCAATATCCTCTGGCTCAAGAACGAAGCGATCCAGCTTTGGGCCAACGCCCGCGGCACCCGCCGCGCATGGGCATTGCACGTTGCAGGCCTCGCCCTCGTCGCCCTCTGGCTCTCGGCCACCGCCATGCCGTGGTGGGCCTACCTTGCCGCCGCCTATCTCGGCCACGCGATCCTGAAAATCCGCACCTTCCTTGAACACCGCGCCCACGAAGCCGCCCGCGCCCGCACGGTGATAGTAGAGGATCGTGGCCCCCTCGCCCTGCTATTTCTCAACAATAACCTGCATGTAGTCCACCACATGCACCCTTCGGTTCCATGGTACCGCCTGCCCGAAACCTATGCCGCCAACCGCGACCATTACCTGCGCCGCAACGAAGGTTACGTCTACCGCAACTACCTCGAGGTGATCTTGCGCTACTTCCTCCGCACCAAGGACCCCGTCCCACATCCGCTGATGCCCGCCACCGCGTCGAACCAGCACACGGTCCAAATAGGGTCCGAAGCGATCACCTGATCGCAATAGCGCAACCAAAGCCCCTGCGCCGTGCTACACTTTCGAAATCCCAAGGAAAGTGAAGCCATGCGTCTCGCCGCCATCCTGATCCTGCTCGCCCTGCCAGCTCAGGCCGCCCCGGTGCCCTACGATCTCCAGGCCGACCAGTCGACCGTCGGATTCGAGACCGATTTCGGGCCCGACCACATCACCGGCGCAATGCCGGTCAAATCCGCCCATCTGGTGCTCGATTTCGAGCAGGTCGCCAACAGCGTGATTGACGTAGCGCTCGATGTCAGCAACGCCAACGCCTCTTTCCCTTTTGCCGCACAGGCGATGAAGGGCCCAAAAGTCCTTGATTCCGCACAATTTCCCGAAATGACATTCCGCTCCAGCGTGGTCAGCCGCGCGGGCGATGGCGCCTCGGTCGACGGCGCGCTGACCATCCGCGGCGTCACCCGCCCCGTAACGCTCGCCGCCAGCATCTTTCGCCAGCAGGGCCACGACGCAGGCGATCTTTCGCGCCTCACCATCCTCTTGACCGGAACGGTCAACCGCTCCGACTATGGCGCCACAGGCTGGGCCGACATGGTCGGAGACGAGGTTCGCCTGAAGATCACCGCCCGCATCGCCCGGGCCGACTGAACAGGGGACAGGCCGCATGCTGTACCGCAACACCCCCGACCGCTTCGGCCTTGTGACCCGCGCCCTGCACTGGTCGGTCGCGGGTTTGATCGTCGTGCAACTCTCGCTCGGTTTCCGCATCGCCGACCTGCAACCCGGTCTTGCCAACCTCTGGCTCTATTCCCTGCACAAATCGCTCGGCCTGACCGTTTTCGCCCTCATGGCCATCCGCATCCTCTGGCACCTCGCCTCGCCCCCGCCCGCCCCGCAAGGTGGCGGCTGGCAGGCCCGGGCAGCAAGGGCGGTGCATTGGACCATCTACGCGCTGATGATCCTGATCCCGCTTTCCGGCTGGGTCGCCAGCAGCGCCACCGGCATCGACGTGATGCTCTTTGATCGCTTCGTCGTCCCGCCCATCGCGCCGGTTTCGGAAACATGGGAAACCACGGGCTTCGCAATCCACGCCGTCGCCACCAAACTGCTGATGGCTCTCCTTGCACTCCACATCGGCGCAGCCCTGAAGCGCGAGATGGACGGCGACGGCACCCTGACCCGCATGATCAAAGGCCGCCCCTGACCCGCCATCGGGAAAGCGTTTTCTGACACAGAAAACGCACCGGAATTTTACAAAAATTCCGCCTGCAAACCGCCCGCAGCGCCCCTATCCTCTGGCCCTT
This sequence comes from Gemmobacter aquarius, assembly GCF_003060865.1. Classification (NCBI taxonomy): domain Bacteria; kingdom Pseudomonadati; phylum Pseudomonadota; class Alphaproteobacteria; order Rhodobacterales; family Paracoccaceae; genus Paragemmobacter; species Paragemmobacter aquarius. The sequence goes on along the minus strand of NZ_CP028918.1, from coordinate 1,006,203 downwards.
GCGCGCGCCCCGCGCTAGAACCCGCGCCGGACCGGACGAAAGGCGCTGCCATGGCACGAATTCTGATCACTTCCGCCATCCCCTACATCAACGGGATCAAGCACCTCGGCAACCTTGTCGGCAGCCAGTTGCCCGCCGACCTCTTCGCCCGCTTCATGCGCGCCCGCGGCCACGAGGTGATGTTCATCTGTGCCACCGACGAACACGGCACCCCCGCCGAACTCGCCGCCGCCAAGGCCGGCAAGCCGGTCGAAGACTACTGCGCCGAGATGCATCAGGTGCAAAAAGACCTCGCCGCAGGCTTCCGCCTGTCCTTCGACCATTTCGGCCGCTCGTCATCGCAGCGCAACCACCGCCTGACCCAACATTTCGCGGGCAAACTGGCCCAAAACGGCCTGATCGAGGAAGTGCTTGAAAAGCAGGTCTTTTCCATCGACGACAACCGCTTCCTGCCCGACCGCTACATCACCGGCACCTGCCCCAACTGCGGCAATACCAGCGCGCGCGGCGACCAGTGCGAGGAATGCACCAAGCAGCTCGACCCGACCGACCTGATCAACCCGCGCTCGTCGATCTCGGGCTCGACCAACCTCGAAGTGCGTGAAACCAAGCATCTCTTCCTGCGCCAGCGCAGCCTGCGCGACAAGTTGGAAGCATGGATCGACTCCAAAACCGACTGGCCGATCCTCACCACCTCGATCGCCAAAAAGTGGCTCAATGACGGTGACGGGTTGCAAGACCGCGGCATCACCCGTGACCTCTACTGGGGCATCCCGGTGAAAAAGGGCGACGAACCTTGGCCGGGAATGGAGGGCAAGGTATTCTACGTCTGGTTCGATGCCCCAATCGAATATATCGCAGGCACCGCCGAATGGGCCGATGCCAATGGCCAGCCCGATGCGGCATGGGAACGTTGGTGGCGCACCGACAAGGGCGCGGCGGATGTGACCTATTACCAGTTCATGGGCAAGGACAACGTGCCCTTCCACACCCTCTCGTTCCCCGCCACCATCCTCGGCTCGGGCGAGCCTTGGAAGCTGGTCGATTACCTCAAATCCTTCAACTACCTGAACTACGATGGCGGCCAGTTCTCGACCAGCCAGGGCCGCGGCGTGTTCATGGATCAGGCGCTCTCGATCCTGCCCGCCGACTACTGGCGCTGGTGGCTGCTGTCCCACGCCCCCGAATCCTCGGACAGCGAATTTACATGGGAAAACTTCCAAGGCTCGGTGAACAAGGATCTCGCCGATGTTCTCGGCAACCTCGTCTCCCGCGTTACCAAATTCGCCACCTCGAAATTCGGCACGACCATCCCGGCAGGTGGCACCTTCGGTCCGCAGGAAACCGCCCTCATCGCCGACCTCGGCGCACGTATCCGCGAGTATGAGGCGCTGATGGAGCAGATGGAAGTCCGCAAGGCCGCCGCCGAACTCCGCGCGATCTGGGTCATCGGCAACGAATACCTGCAATCCGCCGCCCCGTGGAGCGTGGTCAAGACCGACCCCGAACAGGCACAGGCGCAGATCCGCCTCGCGCTGAACCTGATCCGCGTCTACGCGATCCTCTCGCAGCCCTTCATACCCGACGCCTCGGCTACGATGATGCAGGCCATGGGCTCGACCGACTGGTCATGGCCGACAGACGTGCCCGAAGCCATGCGTGCCCTGTCCGCAGGTGCCACCTTCTCGGTCCCTGAAAACCTGTTCCGCAAGATCACCGACGAAGAACGCGCCGACTGGCAAAGCCGCTTCTCGGGCATCCGCACCTGACCGCATTTTCTGCCTGAAAATATCCTCGGGGGGAGGGTCGCCTGCGACCCGTTGGGGGCGGAAAGCCCCCCTCCCCGCCAGCCACAGGAACAGCACCATGACCCTTTCCACCACCCCCTTCGGCAAGACCGGCCGCACCACCACCCGCATCGGCTTTGGCGCATGGGCCATCGGCGGAAGCTGGGGCGACGTGTCGGAAGCCGACGCACGCGCCACGCTGGAAGCCGCCCTCGACGCAGGCATGACCTTCATCGACACCGCCGATGTCTACGGCGATGGCCGGTCCGAACGCATCATCCGCGATGTGCTGAAAACGCGGCAAGACAAACCCTTCGTCGCCACCAAGGCGGGCCGCCGCCTGACCCCGCATGTGGCCGCAGGCTACACCCCCGCCAATATCGAAGCCTTCATCGACCGCAGCCTGACCAACCTCGGCATAGATTGCCTCGACCTCGTGCAACTCCACTGCCCGCCGACCGAAACCTATTACCACCCCGCGCTCTTCGACGGGCTGGAAGCCCTGAAACAAAAGGGCAAGATCGCACAATGGGGCGTCTCGGTCGAAAAGGTGGAAGAAGCGCTCAAAGCCATCGAATACCTCGGCTGCGCCTCGGTCCAGATCATCTACAACATCTTCCGCCAGCGCCCCGAAACCCTGTTTTTCCGCGAGGCAAAGGCCCGCGGCGTCGCCATCATCGCCCGCGTCCCCCTTGCGTCAGGCATGCTGACGGGCAAGCTGACCGCCGAAAGCCAATTCGCCGCCGACGATCACCGCGCCTTCAACCGCAATGGCGAGGCGTTCGACATGGGCGAAACCTTCTCGGGCGTGCCCTATGACGTGGCGCTGCAAGCGGTCGAAGACCTGCGTGCCCTCGTCCCCCAGGGCGCCACGATGGCCCAGTTCGCCCTGCGCTGGATCCTGATGCAGGATGCCGTCACCGTGGTCATCCCCGGCGCCCGCACGCCCGCACAATCCACCGCCAACGCCGCCGCCGACGCCCTCGCCCCCCTGCCCGCCGCCACCATGGCCGCAGCCCGCGATGTCTATGACCGCCTGATCGCCCCCCACGTCCACCAGCGCTGGTAAGGCAGGGGGGCTTTCCGCCCCCCTCGGCTTCGCCTCACCCCCCGAGGATATTTGGGCGAGTGTGAAAAGGCAAAAAGCTAGCTGCTTTCATGCTGGCCCAAATATCCTCGGGTGAGGTTTGGAGAGGGCAGACAGCCCTCTCCAAGGCCAAGGCAGGCAAGACGTCAGGCGACAGGCACCACGCCCGCCAAAACCTCGCCGGCCGCCAATAGCACATCCTCGCGATGCCAATCGGCCAGCAGTTGCACCCCCATGGGCGCTGCACCCGTCAGGTCGGTCGTCACAACCAACCCCGGCAAGGCCATCAGCGGTGGTGCGATCTGCGGCAGTTGCGCGTCCAGCACCCGCGCGAAATCCGCCTCTGACCGCACGTCCAACTGGTCCGCAAAGGGCGGCTCGCCCGACACGGGGCACAGCACCAAGGGCCATTCCGCCAGAAAACATCTCCACAACCGCACCAGCCGTGCCCGCGCCTGCAAGGCCTCCATCACCCCGCCCACCGTCAGCGGCGGCACGATACGGTCCAGACAGCCATAGACGAACACCGCATCGGGATCGCCCTCGCGCATTACGGCCTCAGCCGAGCCGTGGCGCATATCGGCCATCCAGAGCCGCAGCTGCACCTCCCATGCCTCGCGCCACGGCGGCGTCACCGGCTCTTCCACCACGTAGCCCGCCTCGACCAGCCGCCCCGCCGCCGCCAGCAGCGCCGCCCGCACCGCAGGGTGCACAGCCATCCCGTCCGGCGCCACGCAAAGCGCCACTTTCCGTGCCACGGGCGGCCCTTCCAGCGGGGCGGCAATCGCCCAAGGGTCGCGCGGGTCGTGCGCCGACATGACCTGCAACCCCAGCCGCAAATCCGCCACCGACCGGGCCAGCGGCCCTGAAACCGCCATCACCTGCCCGCCGATCAGCCGGTCCGGCGCCGTGGCGTTATAAGCAGGCACCCGCCCCAGAGAAGGCCGCAATCCATGCACCCCGCAGGCATAGGCCGGATAGCGGATCGACCCCGCGATATCGGTGCCATGCGCCAAGGCCCCCATGCCCGACGCCACCGCCGCCCCCGCCCCGCCCGACGACCCGCCCGGAGTGATCCCCGCCGCGCGCGGGTTCAGCGTGGCCCCGTGCAGTGAATTTCGGGTAAACCAGCGCAGCGAAAACGCAGGTGTGTTCGTCCGCCCCACGATCACCGCCCCCGCCCGCCGCAAGGATGCCACCACCGGGCTGTCGCTCTCGGCCACCAGCCCCGCCTGCAGCCGCAGCCCGTTCGTCGTCGCATGGCCCTTCTGGTCGATGTTGACCTTGACCGTGACCGGAACCCCCGCCATCGGCCCGGCATCACCGCCCCGCGCCAAGGCAGCATCCACCGCATCCGCCGCAGCCAACGCCTCGTCGTCACAACGCGCCACGATGGCGTTCAACCGGCCATTCACCGCCTCGACCCGCTTTAGCGCGGCCAAGGCCACCTCGCGCGCCGAGACCTGCCGGGACGCCACCAGTCCCGCCACCTCGACCGCTGTCAGATCGGCCAAACCCATGCGAACCCCTCCCGCCTTGGGTGACGCACATGCAAAGGGCCACCCGTCCAAGGTGGCCCGAGGCTAGGCGCAGGGCGCCGTCGAGGCAACCGTTACCCCTGCAGGTAATCGGCCAGCACCGCCCGCGTGCCCCGCGCACCCAGATCGCGCAGGAAACCTGCAAAGCACGCGATCACTGCCGCATCGCGCCCGACCGCGCCATAGATATCCTCCATCCCCAGCCACACCGCCGGATCCTGCGCCGCAGCCCGCGCCACCGCCTGCAAGCGGTCCCAGTTCGGATCGTTCGGTTCGATCACCGACCCGTCATCGGCCACGCCAGCACAGTAATGGCACCACAGCGCAGACTCGAGGATCAACCCCCGCGGCACCTTCGCCGCCGCCAGAGAGTCGGCAATCGACGGGATGATGAACTTCGGCTGCCGGTTCGACCCGTCCAGACACAGCCGCCGCTCGGTATCGGCCACTTCGGGGTTGGAAAACCGCGACCGGATCAGCGTGTAGTAATCGCCCAGATCCGTCCCCGGCACCGGCGGCACGATGGGAATGATCTCGTCGCGCTCGACCTTGTCGAGGAAACCCGCGATCAGCGGTTCGGCCATCGCCTCGTGCACGTATTCGATCCCCATCAGCCCGCCCGGATAGGCGATGATCGCATGGCCCCCGTTCAGGATGCGGATCTTCATCGCCTCGAAGGCATGGACATGGGGCGTAAACGTCACCCCCACCGCCTCCAGCGGCGGACGGCCTGCGGGAAAATTGTCCTCCAGCACCCATTGCCGGAACGGCTCGCAGGTCACCGGCACCGGATCGTCGCCAAGCCCGAACTTCGCCGCCATCGCCCGTTCGCGCGGGCCGGTCGCGGGGGTGATCCGGTCCACCATGCCGTTGGGGAAGGCCACATTGGCCTGAACCCAATCGGCAAAGGCCGCATCGTACAGCCGCGCCAGCCCGACCACCGCCGCCTGCGTGACATGCCCGTTGCCGGGCAGGTTGTCGCAAGACATTACGGTGAACGGCACCATGCCCGCCGCGCGCCGGAGGCGCAGCGCGGCAAGGATCGCACCAAAGGCCGTCGCAGGCCGCAAAGGGTTCGCCCCGTCCGCCACGATATCGGGATGCGCGGGGTCGAAAGCCCCCGTTGCCGGATCGACGTAATAGCCGCCTTCCGTCACCGTCAGCGACACGATCCGTATCGCCGGATCGGCCATCGCCGCGATCAGCGCCGCATTGTCAGGCTGCACCTCGATGAACCCGACCATCGACCCCACCCGCCGCGCCACATGGCCCGAAGGGTCAAGCTCGATCACCGTCGAAAGACAGTCCTGCGCCATCAGCGCCTCGCGCATCCGCGCGTCGCCTGCCCGCACCCCCGCGCCCAGTATGGCCCAGTCCATCGCCAGCCCCTTGGCAAACAGATCGTCGAGGTAAACCGCCATATGGGCGCGGTGGAAATTGCCCAGACCGATATGCACGATACCGGGTTTCAGCTTGGTGCGGTCATAGGCGGGCATGGCGACAGGTTGGGTCATGGTCTTTGGGCCTTCAGACGGATTTGAGCATCCCGCCGTCCACGTGGAACGTGGCGCCGGTGCAATAGCTCGCACGGGGCGAGCAGAGGAAAACGAAGAAATCGGCCAGTTCCTCGACCGTGCCGAACCGCTTGATCGGCGCATGTTCATCGGCCACCGATTGCAGATACCCCTCCCAGTCGCCGCCCGTGGGGGCGGAAAGCTGCTTGGCGGTCTTGACCCAGTCGGGCGTCAAAATCAGGCCGGGGTTCACCGTGTTCACGCGGATATTGTCCTTGATGAACTCGGTCGACATGGTCTTCGACAGCATCAGCAACGCCGCCTTGGTCACGTTGTAGATCGGCTCGTACCACAGGGGCTGTACCGCGCAGATCGAGGCGTTGTTCAGGATCGCCCCGCCGCCACGCGTCTTCATCATCGGAACCAACCCGCGCGCCAGCCGCACCGCGGCCATCACATGCAGGTTCCAATACTCCAGCCACTTGTCGTCATCGGCCTCGAGGATCGTCTCGTTCGACCCGGTGCCCGCATTGTTCACCAGAATGTCGCAGCCGCCAAAGCCCTGCACGGCCGAAACCAGCGCGGCACAGCCCGCAGCCGTGGCCACATCGGCAGCCACCGCCAGCGCCCGCACGCCATGCGCGGCGCGGATGCCTGCGGCTTCCTCCTCGGCCCGCGCCCCGTCACGCGCCGCGATCACCACATCGGCCCCCTCGGCGGCAAAGGCCTTGGCCACGCCAAGCCCGATCCCGACCGACCCGCCGGTGATCACGGCCACCTTGCCCTTCAATCCCAGATCCATTTCCGCTCCCTCATGCCATCCAGTTGCCGCCATCGACCCCGTAGGTCTGGCCCACCACATATGCCGCAGCGTCCGAGGCGAGGAAAACCGCCATGGCCGCCACCTCGTCGCCCGTGCCGAACCGGCCAAAGGGCACGCCCGCCGCGACCTGCCGCTTCTTTTCGCCGATCTCCAGCCCCTCGGCCTTGGCGAACAAAGCGTCCACGTGGTCCCACATGTCGCTCTCGATCACTCCGGGCGCGATTGCGTTCACGGTGATGCCGTGCCCGATCAGGTTCAGGCCCGCACTTTGCGTCAGGCTGATCACCGCAGCCTTGGTCGCGCAATAGACCGAACCCAAAGGCTCACCCCGCCGCCCCGCCTGACTGGCAAGGTTGATGATCCGCCCGCCAGAGCCTTGCGCGATCATCACCCGCGCCACCGCCTGCATCGTGAACAACGTGCCCGCCACATTCACCGCGAACAGCCGGTCGTAACTTTCCCGCGTCACATCGACGATCGGGGCCAGATCATAGACCCCCGCATTGTTCACCAGCACATCGATCCCGTTAAGGATGCCCAGCGCCGCCGCGACCCCCGCATCGATCCCGTCCTGATGCGACACATCCATCGCCACCGCAGCCACGCCTGCCTCGGCAAAGCCCGCGACCGACCGGTCAGCCACCACGACCCGCGCACCCTCGGCCCGAAAGGCCCGCGCCATCGCAAGGCCGATGCCCCGTGCGCCCCCCGTCACCAAGGCCCGCTTGCCCGCCAACCGCTGCCCCGCCAACCTCTGCCCCGCCAACCTCTGCATGATCAGGCCAGCCAGTTCCCGCCATCGACGCCGAAGGTCTGCGCCACCACGTAATCCGCCTCGCCCGTCGCAAGGAAAATCGCCATCCCCGTCAGGTCCGCCGCCGTGCCCATCCGGCCAAAGGGCACCGCCGCCCCGACCTCGCGCTTCTTCTGGCCCGGTGCCTTGCCCTCATATTTGGCAAAGAACGCATCCACCCCGTCCCAATGCTCGCCGTCCACCACACCGGGCGCAATCGCGTTCACGTTGATGCCATGCTTGATCAGGTTCAGCCCCGCACTTTGCGTCAGCGAGATCACCGCAGCCTTGGTCGCGCAGTAGACCGCGACCAGCGATTCACCCCGCCGCCCCGCCTGCGACGCCATGTTGATGATCTTGCCGCCCTCGCCGCGTGCGATCATATGCCGTGCCGCCGCTTGCAGGCAGAACAGCGTGCCCGCCACGTTCACGGCGAACAGCTTGTCGTAATCGGCGCGGCTGATCTCGGCTATCGGAGCCGCCGAAAACAGCGCCGCGTTGTTCACAAGAATGTCCAAGCGCCCCATCTTGCCAATGGCCGCCGCAAACCCCGCATCAATGCTGTCCTGCGATGTCACATCCATCTGCACCGCATGGGCCTTCGGCCCCAACTCGGCCACCGCCCGCTCCAGCGCACCCGCGTTGATATCCGCCAAGGTGACCGTCGCACCCTCGGCGATATAGGCTCGCGCGAATTCGAACCCGATGCCGCGTGCGGCACCCGTGATCAGCGCCGTCTTACCTGCCAGTCTCATGCAATCGCCTTTCCGTCCGCACCGAAGCGGTGCACTTTGTCCATCTGCGGGGCCAGCCCCACGCGGTCGCCGTGGCGCAACCGCACCTCGCCCGTGGCCCGCACGGTCAATGTGCCGACCCCCTCGACCTCGACCTTCAGGAACGTGTCCGACCCGAGGTGTTCGGCCAAGCCCACCACCCCTTGCCAAGGTCCGTCCGCCCGCACGTCGATATGTTCGGGCCTGATGCCGATGGTCGCCACGCCGACCTTTTCGGCTTCCTCGCCGCCGATCAGGTTCATCTTCGGGCTGCCGATAAAGCCAGCCACAAAGGTGTTGGCGGGGCGATGATACAACTCCAACGGGCTGCCCACCTGTTCGATCCGCCCCGCGTTCAGCACAACGATCTTATCAGCCATGGTCATGGCTTCCACCTGATCATGCGTCACGTAGATCATCGTGGTCTTCAGCGCCTGATGCAGTTCAGTGATCTCTTGCCGCATCGACACCCGCAACGCCGCATCGAGGTTCGACAAAGGCTCGTCGAACAGGAACGCCGCAGGCTCGCGCACGATCGCCCGCCCAATCGCCACACGTTGGCGCTGCCCGCCCGACAACTGGCCCGGGCGCCTATCAAGATAGCTCGTCAGGTTCAGGATACGCGCCGCATTGGCAATGCGCTTCTCGGCTTCCACCGCATCCATCCCCGCCATTTTCAGCGGAAAGCCGATGTTCTTCTTGACCGACATATGCGGATACAAAGCGTAAGACTGGAACACCATCGCCAACCCCCGCTTGGCGGGCGGCAGGGCGGTCGCATCCTTGCCGTCGATCTCGATCACCCCGCTCGTGGTATCCTCCAGCCCCGCGATCAGCCGCAGCAAGGTGGATTTTCCGCAGCCCGAAGGCCCGACGAAAACCACGAACTCGCCATCCTCGACCACCAAATCGATCCCCGGAATGACCGCGACCTCGCCGAACGACTTGTTTACCTGTTTCAGTGTTATCTTGCCCATGTCGCCCTCACTTCACCGCGCCGAATGTCAGGCCACGGACGAGTTGTTTCTGGCTGAACCAGCCCAAAATCAGGATCGGCGCGATCGCCATCGTGCTTGCCGCACTCAGTTTCGCGTAAAACAGCCCCTGCGGCGCCGAGAAACTGGCAATGAATGCCGAAAGCGGCGCCGCCTTGGTGGTGGTCAGCGTGATGGTCCAGAACGCCTCGTTCCACGCAAGGATCACGTTAAGCAGCATGGTCGACGCGATCCCCGGCAGCGCCATCGGCGTCAGCACATAAAGGATCTCGTTCCACAAACCCGCCCCGTCCATCCGCGCCGCTTCAAGGATTTCGGCAGGGATTTCCTTGAAATAGGTGTAAAGCATCCAGACGATGATCGGCAGGTTCATCAGCATCAGGGCCAGCACCAGCCCGATCTTGGTGTCGAAAAGCCCCAGTCGCTGGAACAGCAGATACATCGGGATAAGCACGCCGACCGCAGGCATCATCTTGGTCGACAGCATCCACATCAAAAGGTCTTTGGTCTTGCGCCCCGGCACGAAAGCCATCGACCACGCCGCAGGAATGGCAATCGCCAACCCCAGCAGCGTCGAGCCGATGGAAATCACCACCGAATTCCAGAAGAACCGCGGATAGTCCGACCGCTGCCAGACCTCGGCATAATTCTCCAGCGTCCAATCCGCCCCCAGCAATTCCGGCGGAGTGGCAACGGCAGACACTTCCGTCTTGAAACTGGTCAAGATCATCCACAGCACGGGGAAAAAGATCACCAGCGCCACGCTCCAGGCTGCCAGCGTGGTCAGCAGTTTACGGCGGGTCGATGTCGCGCGAGCCATGGTCTATCCCTTACGTGTCAAGATGCTTGCCGATGCCGCGCATCAGGAAGAACGCGACAATATTGGCGAGGATGACTGCGATGATCCCCCCCGCTGCGGCGCGACCGATATCCTTGGCCACGATCGCCTGCTTGAAGATCATGTAAGGCAGCGTCGTCGACGCCGATCCGGGCCCGCCTTGGGTGGTGGTGTAGATTTCCCCGAATATCCCCAAAAGAAAGATCGTCTGGATCAGGATCACAACCGTGATCGCCCGCATCATATGCGGCAGAATGATATAGCGGAACCGTCCAAAGGCCGAAGCCCCGTCCATCTCGGCGGCCTCGATCTGTTCCGACGACAGCGATTGCAGCGCGGTCAGCAGGATCAGCGTGGCAAAGGGCAGCCATTCCCACGACACGATCGCAATCACCGACCACATCGGATAATCCTGCAGATAGAGGATCGGCTCGTATCCCAGCGCCATCGACACGGCGGCAAAAAGCCCGTTCTGCGGATGCATGAACAGGTTTTCCAGAATCGACGCGGCGACTGGCGGCATCACGAAAAAGGGCGCGATCACAAGGATACGCAAGACCCCCTGCCCCCAGACCGGCTGGTCTATCAGCAAAGCGATCAGCGTACCCAGCACCACCGTGATCACCAACACTCCGCCGACCAGCGCCAAGGTGTTCCCCATCGCCAGCCAGAAATCGGGCGACTGGAAGAACCACGTATAGTTGCGCATGCCAGCCCAGCCCGTGCGATCCGGCGACAGCAGGCGATACAGGCGGAAAGAATAGTAAAGCGTCATGACCAGCGGCACGACCATCCAGAGCAGCAACAAGGCGACCGAGGGCGCCACCATGATACGGGCAGCGATCCGGCTGGAATGTGTGGACATGGAACTAGGTCTCCGAGGTCAGATGGCGCGGAAAAGGATGCCGTCAGAACGACGCGGATAAAAGCTGCAGCACGGGGGTGAAAGCGGGTGTCTGCAACAGGGTCGATCAAAGCGCGGTCATCGAAAGCAAGGGCTTGCGGACCAAAAGCACAGGTCCGCAAGCCGGGGTGTCCCGGGCCGTGAGCGACGGCCCGGAAGCTGTTCTTACTTGATGTAACCGGCGTCGGTCATTTCCGAAACGGCCAGCGTCTGGGCTTCGGCAAGCGCCTCGTCCACGGTCTTCTGGCCAGCCAGGGCTGCCGAGAAGATTTCACCCACGCTCGTCGCAAGGCCAGCGAACTCGGGGATCGCCACGAACTGCACACCGACATAAGGCACCGGCTTGACGGTCGGTTTGGTCGGGTCAGCCGCGTTGATCGAGTCGATGGTCATCTTGGCGAACGGCAGCGCCGCATATTCCGGATTGGCATAAAGCGACGTGCGCGTGCCCGGAGGTGCATTGCGCCAGCCTTCTTTCGAAGCCACGAGCGCGATGTAGTCCTTGTTGGTCGCCCAGTTGATGAAGGTCTTGGCAGCGTCCTTGGCGTCCGACGACGCCGGAACGGCCAGCGACCAAGCCCAAAGCCAGTTGGCCCGCTTGCCAAGGCCTGCGTCAGGTGCCAGCGCAAAGCCCACCTTGTCGGCGAACTCGGACTGCGCCGGATCGGTCAGCGAACCGGCCGAAACCGTAGCGTCCATCCGCATGGCGCATTTGCCCTGCAGCGACAGCGTCAGGTTCTCGTTGTAACCGTTGTTCGAAGCGCCGGGCGGGCCGTATTTGGTCAGCATGTCGACATAGTCGGTCATGACAGCTTTCCACTCCGGCTGGTCGAACTGGGGCACCCAGTTTTCGTCGAACCAGCGCGCGCCATAGCTGTTGGCCATGGTCGTCAGGAAGGCCATGTTCTCGCCCCAGCCCGCCTTGCCGCGCAGGCAGATGCCGTAGATGCCCGCGTCCTTGTCGGTCATCGCGGCAGCAGCGGCCTTGATGTCGTCCCAGGTCGGCGCATCCGGAATGGTGATCCCGGCCTTCTCGGCCAGATCCTTGCGATAGTTCACAAAGGACGATTCACCATAGAAGGGCGAAGCATACAGCTTTCCGTCGACCGTCAGGCCGCCGCGGATCGCGGGCAGCAGGTCATCGACGTCATAATCGGCGGGCAGGTCGTTCAGGCTTTCCAGCCAGCCCTGCTTGCCCCAGATCGGAACCTCGTAGGTGCCGATGGTGATCACGTCATACTGGCCACCGCCGGTCGCGATATCGGTCGTCACGTTCTGGCGCAGGATGTTCTCTTCCAGCGTCACCCACTCGACCTTGATGTCGGGGTGCTTGGCGTAAAAGTCGTCCATCAGGCCTTGCATACGCACCATGTCGCCGTTGTTGACGGTCGCCACGGTGATCGTCGTCTCGGCCATTGCAGCGCCCGAAAGGCAAGCCGCGACCGACGCGCCCAAAAGGGCACGGTAAGTCATTTTCATGGGTAGTCCTCCCTAACAAGCGACTGAGCATTTCATCGCCTATTGAGCAATTACCCATATCAGGGCCTGTTTCGTCAAGCGAAACTTGCACCCCCCTTCGGCAGACAGCCGCGAACCCTGCCGAAAACATGGGCATCGCGCGAACGAAAGCCAAAGCCGGACGGTTCCCCTTGCCTGTCAGGTATTTACCGAAATCCGGTGCGGGCCTAGCCCTGCGCCAGAACAGCCCGCGCGGTCGCCTCGTCGGTGACCAGCCCGTTCAGGATACGGGCAACCAGCGCCGCCCGGATCGCAGGCGCCTTCGACGGCCCCGCCGCCACCCCGATGACCGGACGGCTTTGCCCCGCCACGATTCGCACGCCCCCGACCCTGCTGTTGGTGCCAAGCTCCAGATAGCGACCTTCGCGGTCGAAGACCCAGCCCGCAACCTCGCCGACCGCACCCTGCCGCTGCATTTCGGAAAGCTCGTCAGGCCGCACGAAACCGTCGGCCAGAAGCGGGGCATCGTCGCTCATCTGACCGACACCGACGAATGTCACATCCGCCGCCTTGGCCAGTTCGCGCACCTGCCGCACGGGACGCAAAGACTGGAACGTCGCGTTTTCCTCGGGCGTTTCCGAAATCACCGGCACCGGCATCGGGTAATGCGGCGCGCGCACCTTGTCTGCGATCCGCATGATGACATCGAAAAACGAAGCCGACCCGTCCGGCGCGATATTCCCGATCAGCGATACCAGCCTATGCTGCGGCGCCTCGAGCGCCGCCATGGCATCGACCATGCCCCGCATTGCGCGGCCTGTGCCAAGCGCGATCACCAAAGGCTCGGGCATTCGCAAGAACCGCTCCAACTCGGCCGCAGCGGCAGGCGCGATCCCCTGTACCGCATCATGTCCCGCGCCCAGCGCGGGCGCAACACGGCAACGCGTCAACGAAAACCGTTCGGTCAGCGCCTGCTCCAGCTTAAGGCAGGCCGCAATCGGATGCTCCAGCCGCACATGGATCAACCCTTCCGCCATCGCGCGGCTGACCAACCGCTGCGCCCGTTGGCGGCTGACCCCCAACTCGCGGGCGATCTGGTCTTGCGTCATGCCCGCCACGTAATAAAGCCACCCCGCGCGGGCGGCATCATCCGACTGGCTGGGTTCGGTTTCAGGCAAGGACATCACGACACCTCGAAGACGGGGCGGAACACCGCCGGATGCGCGGCACGCATCGCGGCGAAACTGTCGAAACTCGCTTCCGGCAGGGCGTCGGCCGGCGGCGTCAGATCAAGACCTGCCATGTGGCTGCCCCCCACGAACCGCCAGACCCGCATCCCCGCCGCCAAGCCCGCACGCACCCCGTTCAGCGAATCCTCGATCACCACGCAAGCCGCAGGCGGCACACCCATTTTCGCCGCCGCATGCAGGAACAGGTCGGGCGCAGGTTTGCCACGCGCTACTTCCGAAGCGGTAAAGGCCACCCCTTCGAACAGCGCGGTCAGGTCGGTAATCTCGAGACTGCGCCGCATCCGTTCCGGACTGGACGACGTGGCAAGGCAATAGGGCAGACGCAAGGCGCCGATCGTTTCGACCACACCCTCCATCCGCCGCAAGTCGCGTTCAAAGGCCGCAAGCAGCCGCGCGCGGTAATCGGCCTCGAACCTCTCTGGCAAGGCCACGCCCCAACGGTCGCGCACCTCTTTCAGCACCACGGGGTAGGACCGGCCAAGGAAATGGCGGCTGACGAAAGCCATGTCCATCTCGACGCCATGGCCTTTCAACTCGGCGATCAACTGCCGCGCGCTGATCACCTCGCTGTCGATCAGCACGCCGTCGCAGTCGAATATGATAAGTTGCGGCTCGGTCATGGCTGGATGGTGAACGCCATGGCAGGCCCCGTGTCAACGCCCGATGCAGGGCGGGAATTTTCGCAGAAAATTCGGGGCTGCCGGAAAGGACGAATTTTCTGCGAAAATTCTGATCGGAGGGCTGCCGCCCCCCGAACCCCCTGCGGATATTTATGCCAGCATGAAATCAGGAGCGTGCGAGCAGCGCCTCGATCTCGTCGCGCGAGGGCATCGCGGGCGCAGTGCCCGCACGGGTCACGCTGATGCCCGCCGTGGCGCAGCCGAAGCGCACGGCGTCCACCACATCGCGCCCCTCGCCCAAGGCAACCGCAAAACCGCCATTGAACGCATCGCCCGCGCCGGTCGTTTCGACCACCGGCCCCGCACCGATCACCGGCACATGCACCGACCGCGTGCGGTCGCGGTAAAGCGCGCCCTTTTCGCCCAGCGTTATGATCACCGCCCCCACGCCACGGTCGAGCAGCGCATCCGCCGCCTTTTCCGCCTCGGCCACGGTCGTCACCGGCAGGCCGGTCAGCCCCTCGGCCTCGGATTCGTTGGGGGTCACATAATCGCACAGCGCAAGGATATCGTCGCCCAAAGTCGCCGCAGGCGCGGGGTTCAGGATCGTCTTCGCCCCACCCGCCCGCGCAATTTCAAGCGCGCGCTTGGCCGAAGGGATCGGTTGCTCCAACTGCGTGATGAACACCGAAGCGCCGCCGATCAGTGCTGCCCGTTCTTCGACATCCGCCACCGAAATCCGCCCCGCAGCCCCCGCCGCGACGATGATCGCATTGTTGCCCGTGGCGTTCTCGATAAAGATATAGGCCGCCCCCGTATAGCTGTCGGGGTCTTCCGTGACGGAAGGAACAACCCCCGCACGCGCCCATGTCGCCCGCGCGATATCGGCGAAAGCATCCCGTCCAAGGCGCGAGATGATCGTCACATCCCCCCCCGCCATCGCGGCGGCAACCGACTGGTTCGACCCTTTCCCACCCGGCCCCAGCACAAAGGACGTGCCAAGGATGGTTTCCCCCATCCGTGGCTGACGCTCGGCGCGATAGGCAGTATCGGCCACGAATATCCCCAGAACGACGATCTTTGGTTTGACGTTCATGGCCTCACTCCCCGGGCGGGATCACGCCCTTGCGGAGCATGAAGCAGCCATAGAACCGGCGCTCTCCAGTCTGGATCACGGCATAGGCCTGACGCGCCATGTCGTAGAACGCGAAGCGCTCGATCCCGATCATCGGGCGCGGCTTGCCTTCGGCGGCGTCGATCTCGGCCTGCACCTCGGCCTGCACCGGCGGCACCGTGACCGGATCGCCCACGATCTCCATCCGCCCTGCGAAATCATCGACGAACGTGTCCAGAGGCAGGACCGACAGCACCGCATTCGCCGCCTCGGCCGCCGTCAGGTTCTCCATCCGCAGCAGATAGCCAAGCTGCGTGTCCCGCGCCACGCTGTCGGCGGGAAAATTGGTGTCGCACAGGATCAGCACATCGCCGTGCCCCATCGCCCGCAAACAAGACAACACCTCGGCGTTCAGCCGGTTGTCGATACCCTTCAGCATGTCTTCCTCCCCGAAATCATCAGCACCCTGCCGCGCCCCACCGGAACGGTCAAGCCGGTCAGAACCGCATCCCGCTGGCCTTGTCGAACAGATGCACCCCCGCCGCATCGACCGGCGCCAAGGTCACCGCATCCCCGGGGCGCAGACTGACACGGTCGCGGAACACCGCCGTCAATTCGCCCCCGTCGATACGGATCACCACATGCGTCTCGGACCCCGTGGGTTCGACCACCGCGACCGTGCCTTGCAAGCCCGCCTGCGCCAGCCCCAGATTTTCCGGCCGGATCCCGTAGATCACCTCGCGCCCTTCGGCCACCTGCATGCCGTTCGGCAAAGGCAAGGACGCCCCGCCCGCCTTGACCACACCGCCCTGCACCACGCCTGCGATCATGTTCATCGAAGGCGACCCGATGAAGGCCGCCACAAAGGTGTTCGCCGGACGGTCATACAGTTCCAGCGGCGCACCGACCTGTTCGACCCGCCCGCCCTGCATCACCACGATCTTGTCGGCCATGGTCATGGCTTCGATCTGGTCATGCGTGACGTAGACGGTCGTGGTCTTCAACCGCTGGTGCAACTCGCGGATTTCCGCCCGCATCTGCACGCGCAACTTGGCGTCGAGGTTCGACAGAGGCTCGTCGAACAGGAACACCTGCGGATCACGCACAATGGCCCGCCCCATGGCCACGCGCTGCCGCTGCCCGCCCGAAAGCGCGCGGGGATAGCGGTCGAGATAGGGCGTCAGCCCCAGCACCTCGGCCGCCCGCTTCACCCGCGTGTCGATCTCGGCCTTGTCCATCCCGCGCATCTTCAGCGCAAAGCCCATATTGGCCGCCACCGTCTTGTGCGGGTAAAGCGCATAGTTCTGGAACACCATCGCGATGTCGCGTTCCGACGGCGGCAGGTTGTTCACCAGCCGGTCGCCGATGCTGATCCGCCCCGACGACACCTCTTCCAGCCCAGCGATCATTCGCAGCAGGGTGGACTTGCCACAGCCGGAAGGCCCGACCAGCACCACGAATTCCCCATCCGGAATATCCAGATCCAATCCGTGGATGACCTGTAGCCCGCCATACGTCTTCTTCAACTCGCGGATCGTGACTTCGGCCATCCTCGCACCCTTCCCGGTCGTCCAGCCCTGATTAGGTAGCGAAGGCGGGCGGACCTGTCCACGCACTAATCATACTAACATGTTAGAATTCTTGACAGGGGACGAACCGCTTGCCAAGCTCCACCCGAGGACTGCCGTGACGCGGGGTTGGGAGGCCCTTCGCACCATGACGTGACCCGACGGGGCGCATGGCATCTCGCGAAAGCAACCGAAGGATAAGCCGCCGCCCAAAGGGGAACACGCGGCACAAGGGGAGGACGTTACCGTGAAAGTCGATCTCTACAACGCGATGCGCTCGAAGATGAGCCGCCGCCGCATGCTGCAGGGTGCCACAGCACTTGGCGCCGTCACCGCGATGGGCCCGCTGGCCCGTCCGGCATTCGCCGAAAGCCACGGCAATGTCCGCGCCGAAATCCTGAAAATTCCGGGCGTCGGCGCTGGCTCGCCCACCGATGCCGATTGGCAGAAGGTCGGTGAAATGACCCTCGGCGCCACCAAGGCCAACGTGGCCGAGGGTGAATTCGCCGGCGTCGAGCTGACCTTCTTCGGCATCAACAACAACGGGCTGCACAACATCCTGTTCCGCGGCCTGCTCAAGGGCTGGGAAACCTATACCGGCGCGAAAATCAACTGGATCGACCTCGCACAGGCCGATTACAACCCGCGCCTGCAGCAAAGCATCGCCACCGGCACCGTCGATTTCGACATCCTCGCCATGGGTGCCCCGCTCGAAGGCGACACCGCCAGCAAGGGCCTCTTGGACGAAATGCCCGACTGGGTCAAAACCCAGATCGAGATGGACGACTATGTGAACTACCTTAAGGCCCCCGTCGGCACCTGGGACGGCAAGACCTACCGCATCTCGATCGACGGCGACTGCCACACCTTCGCCTACCGCACCGACTACTTCGGCGAGGGCGCGATCGGCGGCGCTGCCGTTCCGAAAACCTGGCAAGAGATCAACGCCGTGTCCAAGGCCGTCATCGGCCAGACCGACCCGCTGACCGGCCAGCCCGCCGTGGGCTACCTCGACCCGCTCAAGGGCTGGGGCGGCTTCGGCTTCTACTTCCTCGAAAACCGCGCGGCCGCCTATGCCAAGCATCCGAACGATCCGGCATGGCTGTTCGACCCCGAAACCATGAAGCCCCGCGTCAACAACCCTGCCTTCGTGCAGGCGATCCAGGACGTGATGGACCTGATCGCGGCCAACGCCTACCCCGCCGACCAGATCAACGCCGACCCCGGCACCACCGGCTTCTCGCAATTCCTCGCCGGCACCGGTTCGATGCTGATGTGGTGGGGCGACATCGGCTCGAACGCCCGCACCTCCGACACCTCGGTCGTGGGCGATGTGGTGGGCTTTGGCATCAACCCCGGCTCGGACAAGGTTTACAACAGCCAGACCGCCGCTTGGGAAGAGACCTATAACGAAGCGCCCAACATGGCCTTCCTCGGCTGGGGCGTCTATGTCACCAACCGCGTCTCGGGCGACGAGAAAAAGCGCAAGGCCGCATGGTCCGCCGCAGCCCATCTGGGCGGCAAAGACCTGTCGCTGTGGATGTCGGCCTAT
Organism: Gemmobacter aquarius; assembly: GCF_003060865.1. NCBI lineage: Bacteria > Pseudomonadati > Pseudomonadota > Alphaproteobacteria > Rhodobacterales > Paracoccaceae > Paragemmobacter > Paragemmobacter aquarius. Next base: position 987,589 of record NZ_CP028918.1, on the reverse strand, counting down.
CCGTCGGGCTTCCAGCCCTACCGGAACTCGCACTTCCAGTATGACGAATGGGAAGCCGCAGGCTACGACCGCGCTTTCGTCGAGGATTACCTCGGCTCGAACGCCGACAGCTACAACCACCCCAACGCCGCCGTCGAACCGCGTATCCCGGGCATCTTCCAGTACTACTCGGTCGCCGAGGACGAACTGGCCAAGGGCTACTCGGGCCAGTACAAATCGGCCCAGGAAACGGCAGACGCCATCGCTGCCGCATGGGAGAAAATCACCGACGAAATCGGCCGCGACAACCAGATCAAGCTGTACAAGGCAAGTCTGGGGCTGTGATCCGGTTCTGACTGGGCAGGATGAAAGCACCCGCCGCGAGAGATCGCGGCGGGTTTTTTGTTGACAACCGGAGTTCGTTGTAAATTATTCGTCTGTCGTTAAGCGTGAAAGGGTAACGAGTGATGATGAAAGGTTTGATACTGTCTTGTTCGTTCTTGGCGCTTGCTGATGTCAGTTTCGCAGATGTTAATACATCTCGTACCATTGAATGGTCCGGCATCTCAAAAGGTGCTACTGACTTCGCGGCGACGCCTCTGATAGACTTTCTAGGCTTCCGAATTGGAATGAGTCTTGACGAAGCCTTGCAACACATCGGCAGTGATCCGCGCTTCGCTGGCGGAAACTTCGGTTTCGGTGAACCGATAGTGAATTATGACGCAACTTTGGGCAGAGAGCGTGTGTCTGTAAGTTTTCCTCTATTCGATCACGTAATGAAGGTTAATGTTACGACCAAAGGCGCTGTAGAAGACGCACTTTATCTGTTTTTCCTGCCCGACCCTGAGAGTCGCCTCATCTATGGAATGAATCGTAGAGTTTCCGCAGACGATAGAACAATTGGGCGTAAAGAGTTTTGGGAGCAAACGTTCAAAAAGTTTGGCACTGTAACCCTCGATCAAATCAACGGCTACGGTCGAGCTGGGACTGCCAACCAAGCCAACTATTCTTGGACTGCCAACAATGAATTGAAAGCTAACAAGGCCTGTATATGGGGTAAGCCAATCTTTGGAGGAAATGGCGATGTCATGTTTAGCATTGATCCTTACAGCCTAAAGCACTTAGAAGGCACGGCCAACTGGCTCACACAGGGATGCGGTACGATAATAACAGTTGGTGAGGGTGGTATGGCCGATACGCCCGCACTAAGTTCATTCTCGATGCTTGCGTTCGACACGGAACTTTACGTTAAGTCGTTGACGATTAATAACGCCGCAAAAGAAGAAGAAATAGGCAAAGTTGAGGCCGAACTGAACGATTTTAAATCGAACTTGGGAGGAAGCGCGCCAGAACTGTAAACACCCCACCCCTTGCCACACCCCCACCCCACCGCTAACATGCTAGTATGAGCAACGGTGATCTCCTCCACGTCGTCACGAACGACGACATCTCGCCGCGCCGCAAGGCGTTCGGGCATGGCATCATCTGGGGGTCAGCCGCCATCATGGCGCTGACCGCCACCCTGCAAACCTTGCAGGCCACGGGGCATGGCGACTGGGGCTTCACCACGTGGCGGCCCACGCTCTACGCCTTTTGCCTCTGGGCCACGGCGCTGTGCTGGGCGCAGGTGCTGATCCGGGGCGAGCAGGGCAAGCGCACCCTCTTCGTGCTGCCCGCCGCCCTGTTCGTCGTCTCGCTCACCGTCTTTCCGCTCCTGTTCGGCCTTCTGATCGCGTTTTCCAGCTGGAACCTTTCCAGCCCCGACGGGCGGCAGTTCAACGGGTTCGATAACATCCGCCAGATGTGGGCCGACCCGTTCTACTGGAACGCCATGTGGAACATGGTGCTCTACACCGCCGCGATCATCGTCGAATATGCCATCGCCTTCGGCCTCGCCCTGCTGCTGAACGCCGAAATCCGCGCCCGCAAATTCTTTCGCGTGGCCTTCCTTTTGCCCCTGATGCTGTCACCCGTCGCCGTGTCGTGGATGATCGGCAAATCCATGCTCGAGGCCCGCTACGGCCCCCTCGCCCGCCTTGGTCGCTTCCTCGGCTGGGACACGCCCTCGTTCTTCGGCACCCCCGAAATCGCCCGCCTGACGATCATGGCGATGGACGCCTGGACCTACATCCCCTTCATGATGATCATGATCCTCGCCGGATTGCAGGCCATTCCGAAAGAGCTGAACGAGGCGGCCAAGGTCGACGGCGCCAACGGCTGGCGCAATTTCTGGGAGGTCACCTTCCCCCTGATGCTGCCTGTCTCGATCACCGCGATCCTGATCCGCATCATCTTCAAGCTGAAACTGGCCGATGTGGTGATCAACGTCACCTCCGGCGGCCCCGGCGGGGCGACCGATACCGTCACCAGCTTCATCTTCCGCGAATACCGTGACCGCTCGAACGTGGGCTACGGCACCTTGCTTGCGATGGTCTACCTCGTCGTCATCATCATCGCGATGACCATCCTGATGAAACTCGCCGACCGTTTCGCAAGGCCCCGCACATGACCGCCAGCACCCAGATCTTCCGCGACACCTCGACCGACCTGAACCACCGCGCGAAATGGTGGACCAGCCGCATCGCGATCTATGGCGTGCTGATCCTCTGGGCCATAATTTGTCTGTTCCCGATCTACTGGACCATCACCACCAGCTTCAAGATGGCCCCCAACGTGATGAAGGGAAACCTGATCCCCTTCGTGGATTTCACCCCGAAATGGATCGGCTGGAAATCCCTCGGCCTGTCGCCCGACACCATCGGGGCGGAAAGCACCGTGCGCGCCGAATTCATGAAGCGGTTCTGGAATTCGGCCATCATCTCGCTCACCTCTTCGGCCCTTGCCGTCGCCTTGGGCAGCCTTGCGGCCTATGGCCTGTCGCGCTTCAGCTACAAATTCCTGTGGATGAAGAACGCCGACATCTCGTTCTTCTTCCTGAGCCAACTGATCCTGCCGCCCGTGGTGCTCGCCCTGCCCTTCCTCGTCCTCTACAAGGAATTGGCCCTGCTCGACACCCGCGTGGGCCTGATCCTGCTCTACACCCTCTCGGTGCTGCCGATCGTCATCTGGATCATGCGCGACCAGTTCGGCTCTATCCCGACCGAGTTGGAAGAGGCCGCCCTTGTCGACGGCCTGTCGATCTGGGGCGCCTTCGCCACCATCATCCTGCCCATCGCCCTGCCCGGCATGGTCGCGGCCTTCATCCTGTCGCTGGTGCTGACATGGAACGAATACTTCTTTGCCGCCCTGCTGACCTCGACCTACGCCAACACCCTTCCCGTGATGGTCGCAAGCCAGACCGGCAGCCAAGGCATTTCGTGGTGGAGCATGGCCGCCCTCTCCTTCGCAGCGATCCTGCCGCTGATCGTGATCGGCGTCGTGCTGGAACGCTACATCATCAAGGGCATGGCGGCAGGTGCGGTGAAATGACGATTTTCCTGCGAAAAATCTGCGCTCCGAAACTGACCGCAGGCCCTGAATTTTCGCAGAAAATTCGTTGGGCGGCGGACCCGGACACACCCTCATGCTAAAGGGCATCGACCAGCGACTGTCTGCCGAAATCGTCCATATCCTCATGCAGATGGGCCATGGTGACGATCTGGTGATCTGTGACGTGAACCACCCCGCCGCGACCATCGCTGCGCAAACCACTTACGGCAAACTGGTCGATATGTCAGGCTGCGACATCCCTACCGCCACCGCCGCGATCCTGTCGCTGATGCCGCTCGACACTTTTGTCGATGCCCCTGTCGCACGCATGCAGGTGGTAGGCGACCCCTACGCCCAAGTGCCGGTCTTTGCCCGCATGCAGGCAACCATCGACGCGGCTGAAGACCGCCCCGTCCCGATGCGCGCCCTCGAACGCTTCGCCTTCTACGCCGAGGCGAAACGCGCCTTCGCCATTATCCGCACCGCCGACAGCGGCCCTTACGGCTGCTTCATCCTGAAAAAGGGCGTGATCGACCTTCCGCCGCTGTCGGAACGCACTGCCTAAAATCTTCTGCGAAGGGTCCCCGCGCAAAAGATCCTTCGCAGAAGGATCGCCTGCAAGATTTTTCGCAGAAAAATCTTCGGGCTCACCCCAATCCCAACACATGCCGCAGATGCGCCAGCGCCACGGCCACGCCCGCCTCGCCCAGTTCGGCCGTCGCCGAAACTGCCGTCTCGGTGTACCAGTGCCCGCCCTCCAGCGCCCGCTCCATCGCCACCGTCTCGGGTGCCAGCGCCAGCATCAGCGCCGTCTCGCCCTCGCCTGCATGGTCAAAGGGCAGCACGTCGTTCTTCGGAAACAACGGGTGGATGCGAATCCAGTTGAACGGGTCCGCCCCCGCTGCCTGCGCCGCATAATAGCCCTGCATCCTGCGGTCGCCCCACCAGCCAAGGCCGCGCTCGGCCTCAAGCCATTTCATCACCGCATTGCGCCCCGCCAGACGAAAGGCAAGGTCGGTCGGCATCCCCTGATCGAAGCCTTCGGTCTGGTGGTGGATCACCCCGTGGATGTTGCGAAACCCCGTGGCGAGCAAGGCGCCAAACAGCGCCTCGGCCATCGGCTGGATCACCGAAGCGCCCACATGCGACGTCCCCGACCCCGGTCCCGCCACGGCAAAACTCGCCGCGCCATAGGCAAAGGGCGGCAGTACCACCACATCATCGCCCAACCGCGCCAAGGTCTCGGTCACTGCAAGCAAATCCACACCCGCCGGAAGGTGTTCGCCGTGATATTCCATCACCCCGATGGGAAGCACGACCGGAGTGTTCGCCGCCACCGCTTCGGCGATCTGGTGGGGTCGCATCCTGTCAAACCGCATCGCCCGCCCCCAGGTCATGCGCGATGTCCTTGGTCGCGAGATACAGCGCCTTGAACAGCGGATATTGCCGCTTGTAGGCCTCGACCGGCTCGGGAGAAACCACCCGCGCCACGGGGTTCCATTCCGTGATCTCCTCGGCAATCGCATGCCCAACCGCCACGGCGGCAAGAAAGGCATCGCCGTAACTCGCCCCCACGGTCTTTTCGCAGACGATCTGCGCCTCGCCGGAAAGGTCCGATGTCGCCTGCATCCAGACCGCGTTCTTCACCCCGCCGCCCACCGCAAGCACGCGGCGGGGCGAAGCCCCGACCTCGGCATAGGTCTCCAGCACATGCGCCGTGCCCGCAGCCACCCCTTCGATGGCCGCACGGAACATATCCCCCCGCGTATGCGTCAGGTTCAGGCCAAAGAAAGCCCCCCGCGCCATCGGGTCATAAATGGGCGTCCGCTCGCCGCTGAAATAGGGCAGACACAACAGACCCTTCGCCCCCTTGGGGCTGGCCTCGGCCTCGGCCGCCAGCGCCGCGAAATCCGCATCCCGTGCCAGCTGGTCGCGGAACCAGTGCGTCAGCGTCCCGCTCGTCGCAAGACCGGCCATTGACGCATGCATCCCCGGAAACAACCACGGCGCATACCACAGCCGCGCATCGCGCACGGGATCCGAGGTCACCTGGATGATGAAGATGGTCGACCCATACATCATCATCATCTCGCCGGGCGATTGCACGCCCACGCTGACCGCCTCTGCCGCCGCATCGATGGTGCCCACCGTGACCGGAGTGCCCACCGCCAGCCCCGTTTCAGCCGCCGCCGCCGCCGTCACGCTGCCCGCGATATCGGTCGACCAAGCCAGACGCGGCAAACGGGCCAGATCGATGATGTCGCCTGCCAAGGCATCGGTCCATGCCAGCTTGTTCACATCATACAAAGGCGAGAAATTCGCCGCCGTGTAATGGTCGATCACATGCTCGCCCGTCAGCTTCCATGTCACGTAACTGGTCGAGGTCAGAACCTTCGCCGTCCGCGCGAACAGTTCGGGATGGGTCCGCGCCAGCCACAAGATCTTCGGCCCCACCGATTGCGACGTCAGCGCATTGCCGCAGACCTGCATGATCCGCGCCTCGCCGATCCGGTCGGTCAGCTCGGCCACCTCGGCCAAGGCGCGCGTATCGACCCCGTAAAGCACCCCGTTCATCAGCGGCGCGCCCGCCGCATCGACCGGCAGCATGCAAGGCCCGATCGCACTTGCCGCGACCGCCGCTATCGCCTTGGGGTCGATCCCCGATTGCGCCAGCAGGGCGCGCGTGACGAAAACGAAATCGCCCCACCAATCCTCGTCGGCGCGGTGTTCGGCCCACCCCGGCCTCGGCACCAGCATCTTGTGCGCGCGCGTCGCGGTGGCCACAATCCCGCCGCCCGCATCGACCAGCACCCCCTTCGTCTCGAAGGTGCCGATATCCACCCCCAGCGTATAGCTCATCGGATCAACCGCATCTCCGGCCCGATCCGCGCTATCGCGGCATCGAGCAGCTCCACCATCCCCGCCACATCAGCCGGATCGCACACTTCCAGCGACGAATGCGTATAGCGCATCGGAAACCCGACATCGAGGCAGGCCACCCCCTCCTCCCCCATGAACTGGATATAGGACAGGTCGGTCAGCGCCCCTGTATGGGCCGACCGCTGCAAGGGCAGGCCTTCCGCCTCGGCCACATCCTCGAACAGCCCGACCAGAACCGGATGCGGAATCACCCCGTTCAGCGTGCCCCGCCCGTGGAAAGAATAAAGCGAAATCCCCGGCCCGCCACCCAGCGTCACCTCGCCCCGCCCCGCCATATCGGGCGTGTCGCAGGCCAGCAGCAAATCGATCTGGAACGCGATATCGGGCTTGGCCGCCGCCGCCGCTGGCAAGACGCCGCGCAGGTTGAACTCCTCTTGCACCGACCAGACCAGATGCACCGTCGGCCCCGCGCTGCGCCCGATCAACCGCTCGGCCAGCATCACCAGCGCCGCGCATCCGGCGCGATCATCGACCGAGGTGCCGGCAATCCGCCCCCCCGCAAGGTCGATAACCTGCGGCCGGTAGACCACCGCATCCCCGATCCGCACCCCCGCCGCCTGCGCCTCGTCCTTGGATGCAAAGCCGCAGTCCACATACAATTCGGCATAGGGCAGCACGCGGTATTTCTCGTCCGGAGTGGTCGCGTGATGGCTCTTGTTGGCGATCACCCCCGCCAGATCACCCTTGCGCGTGCACACCAGCACCGCCTGCGACGCCAGCGCCCGCTCGGGCACCCCGCCCAACCGTTCAAGCCTTATCAGCCCCGACGACTCGACCTTGCGCACGATGAACCCCAACTGGTCCATATGCGTAAAGACCAGCACCGCAGGTGCCGCCGGATCACCCTCGATGGTGGCGGACAGGTTGCCCAAACGGTCCGTCCGGTGCGCCAGCCCCAGCAGGTCGAGGTCCGCCGCGATCCGCGCACGGATCCGGTCCTCATGCCCCGCAAGACCTGGGACCAGCATGTAATCCCGGATCAGATCACGCAATTCCATCAGCAGCCCTCACCACATTCGATCAAGCACAATTTTCCCACAAAGAAAATTGGCCCTACCCCGACCGCCCTCAATAGCCCCGCGCCGCCCGCGCCTTGTCCATGAAATCGCGGGCGCGTTCTGCATCGACCGCTGCCCAGGTGTCACCGCCGACCTTCAACGCCGACCCCACGATACACCCGTCCGCCACGCGCAACACATCGGCGATGGTCGCGTGCTTCACGCCGGTGTTGGCAAGCACCGGCACCTTCGGCAACACCCGCTTCACGCCTTCCAGATCGCGCATCTCCGCCGCCTCGCCGGTGATCGCGCCCGACACCAGCACCGCATCGGGGATGCTGGAAAACACCGCCGACCGCGCCCTGTCGGGCAGGGAACGGGGGTCGAGCGACCCCGCAAACTCGGCCGAAACGTTGTAGAGCAAAGCGCAATCCGTATTGCCCAACCGGTGCTGGTAGCGCTGCGCCGCCCCCGCATCCGGTGCCCAGACGCCCATGTCGCTGGCATAGGTGCCGGTGAAGATCTCGCGCAGGAAGGCCGCCCCCGTCGCCGCCGCCAAGGCAATCGACGCCATCGGGTCCCACAGCACGTTCACGCCAAACGGCACCGTGATCTCGTCCCGCAGGCGCCCGACCACATAGGCCATCGTCGCCGTGCTGGCCGTGTCCACCTTCAACTCATAGGGCCGGTCGTTCTCGTTGCCGAACATCACCGCATCGACCCCTGCCGCCTGCAAAGCCGTCAGGTCCGCCCGCGCATCCGCGATGATCCCCTCGACCCCGCGCCCCGCATCATGCAACGGCGTGCCGGGCAGCGCCCCCAGATGCACCATGGCAATCACAGGCTTCCTGCCTGCGCCGAAGACACGCTCGAACCGGTTCATTCCATTCCTCCCGAAGATCGCCCCCACGCTAGCCAAAACCTATTGGACCGCAAGGCCCTTCATACTAGCATGTCAGCAACTTGGCGGAGGCACAGATGCAGACACGACATTGGGACAGGCTCGGAAACGGTGGCCTGACCTTCACCACCCTCGGCTTCGGCGCGGCCCCCATCGGCAACCTCTTCCGCGCCATATCCGACGATGACGCCCAAGCCGTGCTGCAATCCGCATGGGACGCAGGCGTGCGCTACTACGACACCGCCCCCCTCTACGGCCTCGGCCTGTCGGAAACCCGCCTCAACCGCTTCCTGCGCGGCAAACCCCGTGATGCCTACGTCATTTCCTCGAAAATCGGCCGCCTGTTTCGCGCCACGACCCCCGACAAACGCGACGGTTTCGGCAAATGGTTCGACGTACCCTCCCGGACCGAGGTTTTCGACTACGGCTACGACGCCACCTTCCGCTCGGTCGAATTCTCGCTCGAACGCCTCGGGATCGACCGCATCGACATCCTCTATGCCCATGACCTCGACATCTTCACCCACGGCAGCCAAAACGCCCTCGATGCAAGACTGGCCGAATTCATGTCCGGCGCCTATCGTGCCCTTGTCAAATTGCGCGACGACGGCACGATCAAGGCCTTCGGCGCAGGCGTGAACGAATGGCAGCCGTGCCGCTGGATGATGGATCGCGGTGATTTCGACATCTTCCTGCTCGCCGGCGAATACTCGCTTCTCCGCAGCGAAGCCCTCGACGGCTTCATGAACCCCGCCCACGAACGCGGCATCGGCGTCGTCATCGGCGGCCCCTACAACTCCGGAATCCTTGCTACCGGCCCGATCCCGACCGCCAAATACCGCTACGAAGACGCCCCCGACTGGGCCATGAACCGCACAGCCGAGTTACAATCGCTCTGCATCAAGCACGGCACCCGCCTCGTCGATGCCGCCTTCCGCTTCTGCGCCGCCCATCCGGCCGTAGTCTCGGTCATCCCCGGCGGCCAGACCGTGGCCGAGGTCACAGCAAACCTCGCCGCCAGCACAGCCCAAATCCCCCCTGCCCTCTGGGCAGATATGAAACAGGCAGGCCTTCTGCCCGCCAACGCTCCGGTAGACCCGCAATGAAAATCGACGCCCACCAGCATTTCTGGCACCCCCACAGGGGCGATTACGGCTGGATGCCGAAGGATGACCCGACACTGTCGCGCCCCTACGCCCCCGCCGACCTCGCCCCGCAACTGGCAGCGGCAGGGATCGACGGCACAATCCTCGTGCAGGCCGCCCCCACGGTGTACGAGACCGAATACATGCTCGGCATAGCCGATGCGACGCCGTGGGTCCTCGGCGTCGTCGGCTGGATCGACTTCGAAAACCCCGCCGACCTCGCCCATCTGAAGCGCCTCGCGAACCACCCGAAATTCAAGGGCGTCCGCCCGATGATCCAGGACATACCCGACGACGCCTGGATGCTGCGCGACGATGTGCAATGGGCCTTCCGTGCGATAACCGACCTTGGCCTACGCTTCGATGCCTTGGGCTTTCCCCGCCACCTCGCGCATTTCCGCACGCTTCTGAACCGCTACCCCGACATGCAGACCGTCATAGACCATTGCATGAAACCGCAAATCCGCGACAATTCCCCCGACCACCTGCGCTTTTGGTCCGACGGCATGTCCCGCCTCGCCGATGAAACAGCGGCTTGCGTAAAATTCTCGGCCCTGATCACCGAGGCCAACCCCGACTGGACCCCTGCCGACCTCAAACCCTACACCGACCACATCTTCGCCAGTTTCGGCCCCGAACGCACGATGTGGGGCTCCGACTGGCCGGTATGCCGCCTGCGCGGCGAATACGCCGACTGGCACGGCGCCGCCCGAACCCTGACTGCCACCCTGACCGAGGTCGACCGCGCCCTCATCTTCGGCGGAACCGCAGCCTCCTTCTACGGCCTCTGACCCCTCGCCCAAGGAAGGGGGGCTTTCCGCCCCCCCACGGGCCGCGTTCCGCGCCCCTCCCCCCCGAGGATATTTGAGCGAGCATGAAAGCCAAAGCCGCCCCCTGCTTTCACACTCGCTCAAATATCCTCGGGGGGTGAGCCGCCTTGGCGGCGAGGGGGGCGGAAAGCCCCCTGAACGCGCGCCTGCCAAGGCGCTGAACGCGTGCGGGCGGAACGCCCGCTCCGTTTGGTCAGCGGCTCAAGCGCCGTAAATCGCTCCGGCGATGATGCGGGTCGACGCGGCGGCGTCCTGCCGTGCAATGGCTGCCTCCAGATCGGCGCGACCGGCCAGCCCCGAGGCTATGGTCCGCAGCCGTTCGGTCAGGCGGATGTTCTCGCGCGCCTCCAGCACCGGGTCCAGCCCGCCGTGGTCGGGGAAGGTGTCGAAATAGATCACGCCGTCATAGCCGATCTTTTCCAGCGCCACGAACAATTCCACCGTCTGCACCGGATGCACCGTACCCGCCATAAGCCCGTCGTCACGCTTGCCGTAGCCATCGTTCAGATGCACGCCCAAGATACGGCTGTAGCGCGCCGCCAGCATCGCGGCCTTTGCCGGCATCTCTCCGGCATAAAGCACATGCGCGAAATCCAGCGTCACGCCCGCATTTTTGCGCCCCAGATCGCGCAAGGCGAGCAGCGTCGTCGCCATATCCGGCATCAGCGCATGGGCGCGGGGTTCGTTCGGCTTGTACTCCACCGACACATCCAGACCCGTATTGTGATCGCAAACCTCGGCCAGAGCTTCCAGCGTATCGTCCCACATGCGCGCGTAATCGGCCTGAAAACTGTAATCGAACCCGTCCTGCCCCAGCCACAGCGTCATGACCGTGCCGCCCATCGCCGCCAGCGCATCCATCCCGCGCTTGGTCACATCGACCGCCGCCCGCCGCACATCGCGGTCGGGGTGCGTGAACGCGCCCAGCTTGAATCCTGCCTCGGTATAGTAGCGCATGGCAAGCCCGTTCAGCGCCATGCCCTGCGCCGCCAGCATGTCGGACAGCTCGGCCGCCCGATGCGCCTCGAAATGGTCGGGAAAGTTCAGGTCCGCCGCCGACAGCCCGCCCACCTCGCCCGCGCGGGCGATCATGCCCGCCACACCTTCCTTGCCGCGCTTGAAGGCATTCAGACGCGCGGCATAGCGCGGGCGGTTCGGTAAAGTCATCACGGGGCGGCCTTTCAGCTTTGGTCAATCCGGCGCGAACAACTCGGGCCGGTCACGCTCGAGCGGTTCGAGATAGCGGATCAACTGCCGCAGATGCAAGCGCACAGCCTCGCGCGCGGCCGCAGCATCATGCGCCTCGAGGGCGGCAAGGATCGCGCGGTGCTCCTCGACCGTGGCCCCGATCCTCCCCGCCACCGGCAAGATCAACTGCCGCGCGCGGTTCACATGCAGCCATGCGGTCTCCGACACCTGCGCCAGCTTGCGAAAGCCGGTGAACGACAGCAGCAATTCATGCATCGCCGCATCCATCTGGTAAAACCCCGGCACATCGCCATCGGCCACCAGCGCCGCCTGCACCGTCAGATTGCGGCGCAACTGGGTAAGCTGTTCTTCGGTGATCGTCTCGGCCAGCCGCTCGATCGCCGCAACCTCGATCGCCTCGCGCAGGAACGCGCCCTCGCGGATCTCCTCCATCGAAAACCGCGCGACGAAGGTGCCCGCCTGCGGCACCACATCGACCAGCCCTTCCGCCGCAAGCCGCGCCACAGCATCCGCCACCGGACTGCGCGACACGCCCAAAGCCTCGCAGATCTCGGGCTTGCGCAATATCTCGCCCGGACGATAGGCAAGCGACAGGATCGCCTCGCGCAGCGTCTGATAGACTTTTTGCCCCAGCGACCCCGCAAAGGCCTCGAGCGGCTTCAGCCGCGACGCGCCCGCGTCGGAAGGGCCTTGTGAAGTGGGTTCCTGCGCCTGTAACATGCTAACATGTTAGGCATGATCGCCGCGCTGTCAAGCAAGCGGGCGCAAGGCAAAGGATATAGGTCGATGGCTGCTCCAGAGGCAAAGGTGATCCGTCTGCACGGGTCGGACAATTTGGTGATCGCACTGGCCGATCTTCCCGCAGGCTCCCCAGCCGAAGGCGCAACCCTTTCCGCTCCCGTCCCGCGCGGCCACAAGATCGCCACCCGCGCCATCGCGCAGGGCGAAAACGTGCTGCGCTATGGCCAGATCATCGGGCAGGCCACAAGCCCCATCGCTGCGGGCGACCATATCCACAGCCACAATCTCGGCATGGCACCCCATACCGACGATTACGCCATCGGCGCGGAATGCACGCCCCTGCCGCCCCTGCCACCCCGCAGCTTCATGGGCTATCACCGCGCCGATGGTCAGGTGGGAACCCGCAACTACATCGGCATCCTGACCAGCGTGAACTGCTCGGGTTCGGTCGCCCGCTTCATCGCCGAAGCCGCCGAAAAAGACCCCTACCTGAATTCCATGGCCAATATGGACGGCATCGTTCCCATCGTGCACTCCACGGGCTGCGGCATGTCGGGCGTGGACGAAGGCTATGATACCCTGATGCGCACGCTGAAAGGTTACGCCCGCAACGCCAATTTCGGCGGAATTCTTCTGGTGGGCCTTGGCTGCGAGGTGATGCAGGTTCCCGATCTGGTGGGCCAAGGCCGCCTGCGCCCCGACGGCAACTTCCGCTACATGACCATCCAGCAGACCGGCGGCACCCGCGCCACCATCGCGAAAGCGATGGAGGTCCTGCGCGAGATGGCCGAGGTGGCAAGCAAGACCCCCCGCGCCCCCGCGCCCGTGTCGAAACTGGTCGTCGGCCTGCAATGCGGCGGGTCCGACGGCTATTCCGGCATCACCGCCAACCCCGCTTTGGGTCATGCCTCAGACCTGCTGGTCCGCATGGGCGGCACCACGATCCTGTCGGAAACCCCCGAAATCTATGGCGCCGAACACCTGCTCACCCGCCGCGCCACCAGCGCCGAGGTGGGCGAGAAACTGCTCGACCGCATCCGCTGGTGGGAGGATTACACCGCCCGCAACAAGGGCGAGATGGACAACAACCCCAGCCCCGGCAACAAGAAGGGCGGGCTGACCACCATCCTCGAGAAATCGCTCGGCGCGGTCGCCAAGGGCGGCACCGCCCCCTTGTCGGGCGTCTACAAATTCGCAGAACCCATCACCACGCCCGGTTTCGTCTATATGGACAGCCCCGGCTACGACCCCTGCTCGGTCACCGGCCAGATCGCGAGCGGCGCGACCATGATCGTCTTCACGACAGGGCGCGGCTCGGTGTCGGGCTACAAACCCAGCCCCTGCATCAAACTGGCGACCAATTCGGAAATGTATGCCCGCATGTCTGAAGATATGGACATCAACTGCGGCGACATCCTGACCGCAGGCATCAGCATCGAGAAGAAGGGCGAGGAAATCCTCGACCGCATCATCGCCGTCGCGTCAGGCGAGAAAAGCTTTTCCGAAGCGCTCGGCTTTGGCGGCGCGGAATTCGTGCCGTGGCAGATCGGTGCCGTGATGTGACCAAACGGAGCGCGGGCAAAGACGCCCGCGCAAGCCATCTCTCGCGCAGGGCGCTCGGCGAAGGAAGGGGGCTGTCTGCCCCCTTATGGCCGTTCCGGCCAACCCCCGAGGATATTTGACGACAGAAAATGGCAAAAAGCCCTTCGCTCTTGCCCGTCCCGTGACGCGTCCGGCAATATCGGCTGTACAATCGGCCTTGGCGTCCGGCACGGGCGGGGTGTAACTGGACGCATGGCATCCGTACCCTTCACCGATCCGCCCAGTCCGCCCGCGTCACCCCTCCTCGGGGCCTATCTTTGCCTGACGGCCCTGTTGTCGCCCTTCGCAGCCCCGCTGCTGCGCCGCCGCCTTGCGGCAGGCAAGGAAGACCCCGACCGCTGGCGCGAGAAACTGGGGCAAACCAATGTCCCCCGTCCCGCTGGCCCGCTGGTCTGGCTGCATGCCGTCAGCGTGGGCGAGGGGCTTTCCGTCCTGCCGCTGCTCGCTGCCCTGACCACCCGCGCCCATGTGCTGCTTACCTGCACCACCGTCACCTCGGCCCGGCTGATGACGGCGCGCGTTCCGCCCGGCGTCACGGTGCAATTCCTGCCGCTCGACCTGCCCGGTCCGGTTGGCCGCTTTCTGCGCCATTGGCGGCCCGATGTCGCGGTGATGGTGGAAAGCGAGTTCTGGCCGCGTCTCATCTATCAGACCCACCGCCGCGCCATTCCGCTGTTGCTGGTCAATGCCCGCATCTCCGATGCCTCGTTGGCCCGCTGGTCGCGGCTTCGTGGCCTGTCGCGCGCCCTGCTGCGGCGGTTCAGCGCCTTGGCCGCCCCTGACCACGCCGCCGCTGACAAATTGCTGCGCCTCGGAGCCGACCCTTCCACCGTCACCGTCACAGGCTCGCTCAAACGCGGCGCAGACCGGCTGCCGGTCGACCCCGCCGAACTTGCCCGCTTGCGCGCGGCAACCGTAGGCCGCCCGCTCTGGCTCGCCGCATCGACCCATCCCGGCGAGGAGGACATCGTCGCCGCCGCCCACCGCAAAATCTCCGATGCCCTGCCCGATGCGCTTTTGATCCTCGCCCCGCGTCATCCCGACCGCGCGAGCGCGATCCGCGCCGCACTGCAAGCCGCAGGCCATAGCGTCGCGCAACGCACCAAGGGCGAGTCCCCCGCGACCGGCATCTACCTTGCCGACACCTTGGGCGAGTTGGGCCTGTGGTTCGACCTTTGCCCCGTCTCGTTCATCGGCGGATCGCTGGTTCCTGTCGGCGGTCACAACGCCTATGAACCCGCCCTGCACGGATCGGCCATCCTGCACGGCCCGATGGTGGGCAATTTCGCCGACCTCTATGCGCGTCTCGACCAGAATGGCGCAGCACTCTGCATCACGGCCGAAACCCTTGCCGAAACCGTCCTGACCCTGCAAGATCCGACCGCCCGCGATGCCCTGACACGTGCCGCCACAAGCACGCTTTCAGCCGAAGGCGATGCGACGGACCGCGTCGCAGCGCTTATCTTTTCAGCCCTTTCCGGCGTGACACCTTCCAGCGCCGATGCGTCCAGAGCCACTGGTCCATATGCGCCCTGACCTGCCCTTCAAGGCTGTCGTTCAACGCCTGCGTCATCGCTTCCGGCGTACCATGCGGGATCGGGGCCTCGACGATCAGGTCGAACCCGCCATCCTCGCGCCTTATGCCATAGGTCGGCACCACCAGCGCATCGTAGCGCAGCGCCAATTCGGCCGATGACAGCGCCGTCAACGCCTCGCGTCCCATGAATGTCAGCGGTGCGCCGTCGCCCATATACTGGTCGAGTACCACCCCGAGCATCCCCCCCGACCGCAAGAAGCGCACCATGTCGGACAGCCCCTTGCGGCCGCGCGGGAACAAAGGCTTGCCGATGGCCGAAATCGCCGCGACGTAATGTGTGTTGAAAAACGGGTTCCCCATCGGCCGGTACAGCCCGCCGACACGGTAACCCCGCGTGATCAGCGCCGCGCGGATCGCATCGTAATTGCCGATATGCCCCGTCACCAGCATCACCGGGCGCCCCGTCCGGTGCGCCTCGGCCAAAGCCTCGACCCCTGCACCGGTCAGGGGTTCGGCGCGGATACGGTCAAGGAAATCCTGCGCCGAATAAAGCTCGATCGTCGACTGCCCCAGATTTTCCGGCACCCGCCTGACCAGACGGCGCACCTCGGCCTGCGGCAGGTCGGGAAAGATCAGCGCAAGGTTTTCGCGGATCCGGTCGTCATACCCCCCCAGTGGCGAGACGATGCGCGACATCAGCCACCCCGCCACCCGCCGCCGCCTGTCGAACGGCAAGACCAGCAACAGACGGATCGCGCCCCGGATCAGGCGGTCGGTAATCCAGTAGATCAGGGTTTGCAGATAGGGCATCACGATCCTTGGGGTGCAGGACGGGGCCGGGGCCGCGCTGCAAATCGCCGCCAGATATAACCGCGCCTCGGGCGGGTCACAAGAACGCCAGGTGATTGACAGCGCCGCATGTGTCCCTGCCTATGGGGGCACCCCTTGGACCCGTGCCCGATGCCCGCCCTCTACGTCACCAACTTCAACCCGCGCTTTACCGGAGTGTCGGCGACAGCCGCCGCAGTGCTCGGCGAACAGGCGCGCAACCTTGACGCCGCACTCGTCGGCAAACCGCTGCCCGCCTGCCCGGCGCCGATGACGTTGCGGCAGGCGTTGGCGTTGTCGCGCCTTTCGCCTGCAGGCTTGCCGTTTTCGATCTGGCACGTCCGCCGCAATTCCGAAATGCAGGCAGCACTCTTTGCCCGCGACATCCTGCGCCTGCCCATCCGCATCGTCTTCACATCAGCCGCACAACGCCGCCATTCGGCTTGGCCGCGCTGGCTCATCGGCCGGATGGACGCGGTGATCGCAACGACCCAAGCGGCGGCAGGCTTCGTGCCCCATGTCCGCGCCGTGGTGCCCCATGGCATCGACACCGCCCGCTTTGCCCCCGCCCCGGACCGCGCAGCCGCATGGCAAGCGACAGGTTTCGGCGGCGCTTACGGCATCGTCACGGTCGGCCGCATCCGCCCCGAAAAGGGCACCGACCTGTTCGTCCGCGCCATGATCCGCGCCCTGCCGCAGCTTCCCGGCGCGACCGCCGTGGTGATCGGCATGGCCAAACCCGCCGACTCCGCTTTCCTCGACCGGCTCAAGTCCGAAGTCGCCGCAGCGGGCCTCTCCGCCCGCATCCTGTTCCCGGGTGAAATCGCCGCCGACCGGATGCCCCGAATCCTTCAAGGCGCGGCGCTCCTCGTGGCCGTGCCCCGCTACGAAGGCTACGGCGTCACCCCGCTGGAAGCCATGGCCACAGGCGCGCCCGTCATCGCCTCGACCGCAGGCCATTTCGCCGAATTCCTCGCACCGGAAAGCACCAGACCCGCCGGCCACATCGTCGCGCAAGAAGACTGGACCGCCGCAGCCGATGCCGCCGTGGCGCTTCTCGCCGATCCCGCACGCCACGCCGCATTTGCCGCCAACGCCCGCCACCGCGCCAC
The DNA here is from genome assembly GCF_003060865.1 of Gemmobacter aquarius. NCBI lineage: Bacteria > Pseudomonadati > Pseudomonadota > Alphaproteobacteria > Rhodobacterales > Paracoccaceae > Paragemmobacter > Paragemmobacter aquarius. The sequence continues at coordinate 970,338 of NZ_CP028918.1, read as the reverse complement.
CACGCTGTTCGGCATCGAAACCGAGGTCGCAGGCATCCGCTCTGTCTACGACCAGCTCTGGCACCGCACCACGCCCTGACACAACCCGTCCAAAATTCCCTTTGACAGCGCAAGGCGCAGCCCACAGCCTGCGCGCAAAAGGGGGGCCAAACGGGTGGGCGAACCATGACACCGCTGGACAAGGTCCATAGCCTGCCGATCTGGCGCGGCACGATTCACGCCGAACCCCTCGGCGGCGGCATCACCAACGTGAACTTCGTCGTGCAAGACGCCGAAAAGCGCGTCGTCGTCCGCATCGGCGACGACATCCCCGTCCACCAGATCCTGCGCTTCAACGAACTCGCCGCCAGCCGCGCCGCCCATGCCGCAGGCATCTCGCCCGCCGTCCTCTACCACGAACCCGGCGCCTTGGTGATCGACTTCATCCACGGCCGCACCCTTTCGGCTGCCGATTTCCAGCACCCCGCCACGCTCGACGCCGCCCTGTCCCTCGTCGCCCGCGCCCACCGCGACATCCCCCGCTTCCTGCGCGGCCCCACCCTTGTCTTCTGGGTCTTCCACGTCCTGCGCGACTACGCCGCCACCCTGCGCGACGCCGCCTCGCACCACGCCCCGCTCCTTCCCGCACTCTTGCACGACACCAACCGACTTGAGGCCGCAACCGGACCCGTCGACCTGATCTTCGGCCACAACGACCTCTTGCCCGCCAATTTCCTCGACGATGGCACCCGCCTCTGGCTGATCGACTGGGATTATGCCGGTTTCAACTCGCCCCTGTTCGACCTCGGCGGCATTGCCGCCAACAACGGTCTTTCCCCCGAGCAGGAAGCCCACGCCCTGAACACCTACTACCAACGCCCGCCCGATGCCCCGCTCTGGCGCAGCTACCGCGCCATGAAAGCCGCCAGTGCATTGCGCGAGGCGATGTGGTCCATGGTGCAGGAAATCCACTCCGACCTCGCCTTCGACTACGCCGCCTATACGGCAACCAATCTGGAAACCTACCGCACCGCCCTTGCAGCCTTCGAGGATACACAATGACCCTGCCCACCACTGCCCGCGCCGTCATCATCGGTGGCGGCATCATCGGCTGCTCGACCGCCTACCACTTGGGCAAACTCGGCTGGACCGACACCGTGCTTCTGGAACGCAAAAAGCTCACCTCCGGCACCACCTTCCACGCCGCAGGGCTTGTCGGGCAACTCCGCACCTCGGCCAACATCACCCAGCTCCTTGGCTACTCGGTCGAGCTGTACAAGAAACTCGAACAGGAAACCGGCCTGCAGACGGGGTGGAAGATGAACGGCGGCCTCCGCCTCGCCTGCAACGCCGAACGCTGGACGGAAGTGAAGCGCCAAGCCACCACCGCCCACAGCTTCGGCCTCGAAATGCACCTGCTGACCCCGCGCGAGGCCCAAGACCTCTGGCCCCTGATGACCATCGACGATCTCGTCGGCGCCGCCTACCTGCCGACCGATGGCCAAGCCAACCCTTCCGACATCACCCAGTCGCTGGCCAAGGGCGCCCGCATGTCCGGCGTGCAGATATACGAAGACACCCCCGTCACCCGCATCATCGTCGAAAACGGCCGCATCCGTGGCGTGGAAACGCCGCATGGCACCATCGAATGTGAAAAGGTCATCTGTTGCGCGGGCCAATGGACCCGCACCCTTGCCGCCACCGTCGGCGTCAACGTGCCCCTGATCTCGGTCGAACACCAATACATGGTCACCGAACGCATCGAAGGCGTCACCCCCGATCTGCCCACCCTGCGCGACCCCGACCGACTCACCTATTGGAAGGAAGACGTGGGCGGCCTCGTCTGGGGCGGATACGAACCTAACCCCAAACCATGGGCGCAAAGCGGCATCCCCGAAGGTTTCCACTTCGAACTCCTCAACTCCGATTACGACCATTATTCGCAATTCATGGAAAATGCCCTCGCCCGCGTCCCCGCGCTGGCCACCGCAGGCGTCAAGCAACTGATCAACGGCCCCGAAAGCTTTACCCCCGATGGCAACTTCATCTTGGGCGAAGCGCCCGAGTTGCGGAATTTCTACGTAGGCGCAGGCTTCAACGCTTTCGGCATCGCATCAGGCGGCGGCGCAGGCATGGCGCTGGCCGAATGGGCCGCCAAGGGCGAAGCGCCCTATGATCTCTGGCCCGTCGACATCCGCCGCTTCGGAGCGGTGCACCGCTCGACCGATTGGGTTCGCGCCCGCACGCTGGAAGCCTATGGCAAACACTACACCATCGCCTGGCCGTCCGAAGAACACCGTTCCGCCCGCCCCACCCGCCGCTCGCCGCTCTACGCCCACCTGCAACAGGCAGGGGCCTGCTTTGGCGAAAAACTCGGCTGGGAACGCCCCAACTGGTTCGCCGACCTCGCAGCTGGCGAACAACCAGTCGACCGCTACAGCTACAACCGCCCCGGCTGGTTTGACGCCGTCGCGCGCGAACACCGCGCCGCGCGCGAACAGGCCGTGCTGATCGACCAGACCTCTTTCGCCAAATTCACCCTCAAAGGCCCTGACGCCGCGAAAACCCTCAACCACATCGCCGCAGGCAACGTAGACCGCGCCCCCGGAACGCTGACCTACACCCAACTCCTCAACCCCCGCGGCGGGATCGAGGCCGATGTCACCATCGCCCGCCTGTCCCAAGACGAATTCTACATCGTCACCGGCACCGGCTTTGCCACCCATGATTTCGACTGGATCGCCCGCAACATCCCCGAAAGCGCAAACTGCCAACTGGTCGATGTCACCTCCGCCTCTTCGGTCCTGTCGCTCATGGGCCCCAACGCCCGCACCATCCTGCAATCGCTCACCGATGCCGACCTGACCAACGCCGCCTTCCCCTTCGGCACCGCCAAACCCATCTCGGTCGCAAGCTGCCCCGTCCTCGCGCTGCGCGTCACCTATGTCGGCGAACTCGGCTGGGAACTGCACCTGCCCACCGACTGCGCCGTCACCGTCTATGAAGCCCTGATGCAGGCAGGCGCCCCCCACGGGCTGCAAAATGCAGGCTACCGCGCCATCGAAACCCTGCGTCTGGAAAAAGCCTATCGCGCATGGGGTGCCGACATCGGCCCCGACCACACCCCCGTCGAGGCAGGCCTGACATGGGCCTGCAAGCTGAAAACCCCTACCGATTTCATCGGCCGCGCCGCGCTGGAAAAGCAACTGGCAAACGGAGTGAAGAAACGCCTCGCCACCTTCACCGTCGATGACCCCGAAGTGATTCTCCTCGGCCGCGAGACCATCTACCGCAACGGCACCCGCGCTGGCTGGCTGTCGTCGGGCGGCTTTGGTCACACCTTGGGTAAACCCATCGGCCTCGGCTACGTCCGCAACGCGGACGGCGTGACCGACGAATACCTGACCGATGCCACCTACGAACTCGAGGTCGCCTCCACCCGCATCCCGGCACGTCTTCACCTCGCCCCGCTCCACGACCCCAAAGGCACCCGAATCAAGGCCTGACCTGCCAGTCACGGCACCGCGCACATCGCGCGGAACGCCGTGGCCACCGCCGCTCCGCCATGCTAGCCCGTCCTTTCACCGCAGAAAGGGCCAGCATCATGCTTTGGGACATCCGTACCCTGATGAAACCGGCCCTGTCGGTCATCGACATGATCCCCAACGTGCACCGAACCCCGGCCCTCGCCGCCCTGCGCCGCGCCGTGCTCGAAGGCCGCCCCGCCACCCTGCGCCTGACAGACGAAGACCGCGAACTCGCCTTTCACGATGCCCATGTGCAACTCACCTCGCCCGTCGGCGCGCGCATCCTGCGGATCCTGCACGATGGCGGCCATCTGAAGCTGAAGAAACCGCCCGCCAAAACTCTCCCCGCGCTCGATGCCTATATCGCCACCGAACCCGCCTTCCGCGCCGAAGTCGCCCGCCTGCTCGCCGCCGATGCCGCCAAACGCCAGCGCCTCGCCGAAATCATCTCCGACCCCGCCTGCGCCCGCCCCGAAGAACTGTCGGCCTATCTGGTGGACAAGGTCATCTCGGCCCGCCTCGGCCATACGGCCACGGGCACGCTGGAAATCGCGGGCATCCCCTGCCACCGGACCTTGCGCCCCGCCCCGCCACAGGACAGCACGCGCATCCGCAGCGAAGCCAGCCTCTGTTCATGGTGGATCGACGCCACAGGCCAGCGTCAGGGCGATCCAGCCTGACCGCAGCGCCGCCAAACGACTTCCAAAGGCCGGTTAACCCCTTACCCCTCAAGGGTAAGTTATCAAAATCGGCTCTATCGGATAAGTAGACAGTGGTGCCGCTGAAGAGACTCGAACTCCCGACCCCATCATTACGAAGCATATGTTTTTTGTTTTTTAACAATGGTTTATACACAAATTGTATAATATTATAGTATAGTCAAGTAGTTTTGACTACCACTCGCTCTGCCGCAAACACAGCTGTTCGGTTGTAGGCCAAGTTGTTCCGCACTGGCGTCCACCAACTTCAGTAACTGAAGAAGCTCGCAGTGCAGCTAGTCGCTGCCCTACTGGGCAGCGACGGCCTTTTCCTTCGGACCACGCTTAGCCATCATGCCAGCTATAGCAGCATCCATCTCGCCAGCTTCAGCTGCGGCGATCAACAGCTTGATCACGGCGGGCAATTCCGCCAGCTTGGCTACTTCGACCGCGCTCTTGCCGGGTTGCAGCTGCAACGGCACAGCGCCGTATCGCAAGCCGAACTGCACAGCGTTACCAGCGACTTCCCACCAAGCACGAACACGGACTGGCTTCTGCACTCGCACACGATTGCCTTCGGCATCCTTGGCCCACGTGCTCTTGGTCCGCTCGTGTGTCGTGCCGTTCAGCAGGGCCTCGGCCATCTTCAGCTGTTCCTGCAGCTGTTCGACCAGCTTGGCTCGCCGTTGCTGTGTCGCGTTCGGCTTGATTTTGCGCGACATCTCCACCAGTTTAATCTTATCCAAAACGCCCATCGCAGTCTCCTATCGGGTTCAACTGCTGCGAGCATGTGGTCAACGGAAAATCATTCCTACCGAAGAGATGAGAGCGATGGGGCATTCCAGAAACCGGCAGCAGCCAAAACTGCACTTCGCAAAAACTTTCATTGCGGCATGTTTTCTTTTATTTTCTATTCATGATGTAAGCGCAGGCGAAAAAACCTGCACATATGAAAATTCGCGCTTTGAATTTGCTATTAAAGCGCCTTGCGACTACTTCGACCGATTTGATTCCGTCATCGAAGCGGATAATGGTGATGGTATATTACTGCGATCTGAAGCAGAGGGATTGGAGATACGAGTTTACGGCAGCTTAGTCCGCGAGGCGCCAAGAGAATTCTCCGAAAGTGAAAAAATAATCGCCATTGATCCAGCCTTTGAAATCGTCGTGATTGAGAAGTTAATTGAAAAGACGGAAGCGGAAACTAGAGTGGTGCTGGCGCCCGTTAAGAGAAACTATGTAACTATCTATGCGGAGGCTCGCAGTGAAAAGAAAACTTTGGCAGAGCTAAGCAACGAACTTGCATTTATAGTAGGGAGCATGAGGTCAAAATGAGTTTTTCAAGGTCTTTGTTTGTGATGTACGTAATTTTTGGTGTGTCAACCTCAGGGTCATTTGCTTTTGCAGACTGCGCGAGTGACGGGGAAAGGGCGATAAATGAAGGCAAATGGGTGGAGGCTGAAAATATTCTGAAGCCCTGCGCTGAGGCTCAAAATCCAGAGGCGCAATCACTTCTTGGCGGGCTTTACGCACTTCCACAGTCCGGTCTCGAAGATCCTGATCTGGCGCTACGATGGACTGAGGCAGCTGCGACACAGGGAAGTTGGTTGGCGTTGAGTAATTTGGCGTATTACTATGAAAAAGGACTACTTGGGCTACAAGCAGACACCGATCGCTCAATTGCGCTTCACGAGGCAGCAATCAAGGCTGGCTCTGAGGCGTCGAAGTACAGACTGGCACAGCTCTTTGTGTTTGGTATTGGAGTAAGTGCCGATGAGAAGGCCGCAATTGCACTCCTAGAAACGCGGCAAGGTGAAAAAGTTGGTGATGCTCACTTCCAAGTGGGTGGGATGTTCAAGAACGGTTACGATGGTTCTGGTGAAGGATCGAGCATAGATCGCGCACGATTGTACTATGAGCAGTCTGCGCGATTGGGGCACCGTGGGGCTCAGTTCTTTTTGTCTGAACTTCTACTGGACATGGAGGAAAAAGAGATGCGCGATGAAGCTTATCTATGGATGGCCGTTGCAGCCTTAAATCAGCATCCACAAGCGCTTGAGCTCTGGCATAAGATTGAGGCTGGCGCTGACCCTAAAATTTTTTCCGAACTCAAAAATGCCGCAGCGACATGCATTTCTTCACAGTATAAGAATTGCTGATTTATTGTTTGCGAAGAATATGGCCTTTAGTAATCAATTTTTAGCTATGAGTGGATCTTGCGATGTGGTTCAATGCCAAAAAGAAAATGCCGGACGACACGAAAAGGCTTCTTATCTTTTTATGTCAGAAGGGGCGCGATCAAGAAGCTTGCCGTGAAGTTGAGCGCATTGTGTCGTTGGGATATGATCTTGCATTCTTTGACGATAAATCCCTGCTCACGCCGTTGCTGCTTGCACTTGACTGTGATACATGTGAGCCTGAGATTGCAAAGATAATATTCGCCGCATCTAAAAATGCATGGCAACGGGGCGTGTTTGGTTTCACTACGCTTCACGCGGCGGCGAAGAGCCAAGAATTTATTGAGATTCTTGAATTCGCCATAAAGCGTACACCGAATATTGACGAGCCCATGGGCGAAGAAAGCTCTAATACAGCGCTTGGCCTTGCAGCAATGAACCTCAACGAACAGGGCATTGTGGCCCTTCTTCAAAGCGGAGCTTCTTTAGCGGCTGGAAGCGGTGCCGCTGCGGCGGGTTGGTCCTCGACGGGTTGGAATGGTGCACTTAAATATAAATCTAATTTTCATAGCTATTTGAAAGATGATCGTCTTTTAGAAAGATGCCTAAACAGACTAATTGAAGGTGGTCTGCAGATCAACGACAGTATTGAACATAACTTCCGCAAGGCGACCATGCTCGATGCTGTTATCCACGATTGGAACTTGCGGGGAAATGCGATCCAGCAATCTGATGGGGACTTTCAAGCAAGAAAATTGAATTTACTTTTGAGAAATGGAGCGAACCCAAGTATTTCTTATGGGCAGGGCCGTGATCAAAGCCCATTTAGTGGAAATACACTTCATATTTGTAAATGGTCAGAGCAGATAGCTATATTGCTCGATTATGGAGCTGATCCGTACAGTGTTGACACCAATGGACGGACAGTTTTGCATGCGGTGATTGGGTGTCGCGATCATAGTCAGCGCTTAGAGGAGGCATTGCTTCGATCAAACTTCTCGCGCTCCCGGCTAGACGATAGGTACGCCCAGTTTCTGCGTACTCACCAGAGCGCTCCGCGATCATTAATGGAAAGCCTTAAGCAGGCAGAGTTTAGCCCGTTTATTAAAGATCCAGACAGACAAAGAAAGATAGCGTTTCTAGGGACACTTCTTCGTTGAATCTAGATATTGTAACGATGTTGTAGCGGCTCCACTTAGTTAGTGCCGCACCCTGATTAGCGGCGCTGGCCCGGGTCCAGCCTGTACGGCGCTGCTAGACCTTCGCTGATGCCCGCAACTCCACACTTTCCTGCTCAGGAATACTGTTAGCGCCCCAAGTAACACCTAGCGTTGCCAACAGCTATATCGGGGTTACCCACTTGTCCGCTGCGGAGAAACGGCGAGATCGACAGCAAACGCTTCGTGTTGGCATGTTCTGGAAATCTTGCCATATAAAAATATCCCCATGAAATCGTATCAAATTTCTTCCAGCCCATATCCTGATTTTCAGGTGAGCTGCCGGGAAATTGAAAGACGCTGAACTTTGGGTTATCTTTTGCATAATCAACAATCAATGAAGGATCTCTCCTCGCATCCAGTAGGAACTTGACTGCGGTATGCAGAGACTTTCCATTGACTTCATAACCGTAGGCGTCAATGCCACTGCTCTGCAATATTTCAGCCATCGCGACCAAATTGCCTATAGCTTGGTTCGTGTAATGCAGAGCTGATCCGCCTCGCTCACTATCTTCTTTCAGAGACCCATCATCACGCTGCTTCTTTATCGCGTTTTTGTAAACTGCCAGTGCTCGCTTTGTATAAGACTCATCTCCTGAAGCATAACCATATGCTGCAAGAACTGCGCCAAAGTGATAGGCTCGGTTGTTTGTTCGCTTCTCTTCACCTTTGGACAGTAGCTTAATGCGCGACCTGATCCATTTCTCCACACGTGATTTTTGGTCATCGTCCATGAACGATCGTGAATGTGCATACGCAACTGTGTATGGCATGAGAACCAGCATTTCATAAAAAACGGGTGGGTCATTCTGAGGTGGCCACTTAATAGGCTTTTCAGTGGCGACCTTCACCAACTCGGCGATCAAGCGGTTGCGTTGCTCCTTTGAAAGCAACGCACGTGAGGTAAGGCTCGTTAGATATATTGCGTAGTTATGATAGTAATCATCTGCTCTGCTTTGGTAAGCTTTGGCGTAATCTTGATTGATGTCGAGGTACTCAGGCAACGCACCCGGGTATTGCAACGTCATCGCATTACAGAATGCAGCTTTAGGGGTGGGCTGCATGATCGTGCCAGTTTCCGAGGCGGCACAGTGAAGTGGTGCCAGCGTAACAACTGCCGACAAGAGCAACCTGTAAAAGTATGCCATCTACAACTCCCTAGCGGACCCTCATGAACGCTAGTGTCGATTTGATATTCCTTCAACAGGGCAAACGTCGGGCAGGTCAACGAGCGTTGCAGAGTGCTGCTTGGCTTGGGTCGCACCATGACTAGCGGCACTGACCCGTCCACCGCCTGTATGACGCTGCTAGACCTTCGTTGACGCCACTAAGGCTTGCTGCGTGCCTTGCTCAGCGCAGCCTGTGCTGCATTGTTCTTCTGCTGTGCCTGCTGCGCTGCGATCTGCTTCTTCTTCAAGGTCAGCTGTTTCTGCTGCGCTGTGATGTTGGCCTTTCTTGCCGCGAAAGGATCATTGGGCTTTCCAGTCGCCAGCTCTTCCACCTTTGACGGCAGACGTATGTTCTCGATCCTGAACAGGTGGGCAGTGCAAAGGTCCGCCAGTCGCGTGATCTTGGGCAACAACGCTGCCGCCTCTGGACGCTTGCTGCGTTCAAGGCGACGTGCCGTCATCCGCAGCTTGGCAGCGCAGCGTGCCAACACAGTCGCGCTGGGTTCTCTGCCACCGCTTTTCAGTCCACGAACATAGCTCTTTTCTCTGCCAAACCATTCAATGCTGAGATCGACACTGCTTTCGATCAAACCCATCTTGATCATTGCTTTCTCTAATTCTGTTATTTTCAATTCTTCACCTTTCAATTTGGAAATAAATAAACACGGCCACATAATGTATTGTGTAATGTATTTATACAGAAAAGGAGCATAATGAGCAATAAATCAGAAGAACAGAAACGCATTGACAAGACCGCCGCGCAGAAGACCAAACGAGCAAGGACAACACGACAGGGCACCTTTGGCGCAGCAAGTTCATGCCGCAGCTTTAGCGATGATGAGATCATCGCATGGGTCAAAGAAAATTTAGATTACCTCAAAATTAATACACGCAGACCGATCAATCGGCATAAATAAACTACGAGCGCGAAAAGCGCATATCACTACCGATAGTCGGGCCCAGACGGTTGAAGTGGGCAGCTCACGTTCAGGATAGGACGGATGCTTGTGGGCGGTAGCACGGCTGATACTCACTCACAAAGCGAGGGGTCCACCTATGTGGTTCCGTTCTAAAAAAAATAAAACCTCCTGGGTATCAGCGCGATAAGCAAAAAACGGTAGAAGCTATGAAAATAGCACTTGGGGTATGACGACGGTAACCCCACATCGATGACAGCCAGTGGTAGTGGAAGTTCGTAAGTCACTGGCAGAGATGAGCAGGCACTTAGCGTAAAAGGGAGGCAATCGTAACAGCCCCTTTCCCAGCAGCAGCTGGGTTGTGAATAGACGAACCGGCTAATAGACTCAGCGAAAGCAATCAGCCACACGATGACAATGATATGTCGTCGTGTGGCGTTAGATCTAGCGAATGCAATCAAGATAAGCTTCGCTTATCTTTCAAAGAAATCAAAATTAGATCAACGCTGACAAAGTAACATGAGCACGAAAGTGCGAAATGTTACTGCCGTCAGCAGACGGCTGCGAAGCAGCTGGCTCATATACTATCTTTTAAGGATAGATCTGATCACTGAGAGAGCCAATCAACCCAGCCATGCGTTTTCTCCCATTTACTGTTCATTGATCTTCAGTAACTAAAGATCACAGTACCCCATCGCATCACTGTGCTGAAGTTCAAAATTAAGCCATTGCCTTGAAAGAAAATTGATCGGCAACACTCGCCAGTAGGCATCAAGCTGTTCAATCCTCTTTTCTTCCGCGGTCATCCATGCGTCGCGCTCTTTGGATGACGTAGCGATCCATTCGAAGTCCAACGGCAGTGCGGTATCCAGCTTATTGTGCAGTGGAAAGCGACCACGGGCCGCGTTTTCCGCAATGTACCGCGCTTTCGTCAGCATTCGCGTGACGATCACGTTCAGCGACACACGGGGTCCCTCGTTAGCCGCTGTAGGTCGCGCAGCCTCAATCGGACCGAAGACAGCTGCATGATTGGCACCGAGACCAAACCTCAGTCCGATTTTCCATGCTGGATCATCTAAAAAGACAGCACGCAGCTTGGCAATATCAAGGAAGCGTCGCAGTGAGGCGACGCGATGACGATCACCGACGAGCGGGTACATCGGAGTATGTACGGTCTGTTCCCACTCCTTCGTGGGCTTCTCTCGCTTGAGCAAGCTATCGACTTGTTTCAGGATTTCCGTGCGACTGAGTTCAATCGGCAGGGCGACGAGCCGAGCAGGATTACCACCCGCATCCTGCATCATCTGGCGAATATTCCTTTCAGCTATTCTGAAGTGTTGCAGATCACGGATGCCATCACCAATCACACCGAGCTTCCGAACCTCTGGCTTCTCCCCCGGGCGACCGAAGTACTCGACAGTGCGATCATTGAACCAGCTGCTAAATGTGCTTCTCTGCACATCGCCCAGCTGCTTGTAGACTGCGCGAACGCTGTCTGCATCATTTGGCAGCGCAAATGGCGGGCAGGCCCCAGCGATGCCGAGTACCTCCCTCCTTACCGCTTCGTAGCTTGGGCTGATGGCCAGATAGTCAAACCACAGCCGATATACGGCAGCCTTACGAACCCAGAACTTTGGGCCGACTGGTCTCTCGTAGCGGGGGCCTGTGCGATCCCCGAGGCGTTCCGTCATTTTTCGATCCCCCAAAGCACCGACAAGGAAAATTAGTTAACACTTAACAAACACATTCTTCTATCAAATTTCGCTTTAAGTGTTCACTTTCTATGTGAGGGGCACCGATGCGCAAAGCACCGGCAACCCAACCAAAAGGCACACATCATGGCTCAGCCTATTGATCCCACCGCTACCTCGGCAAACTCCGAGCTTTCCCACGGTTCCAAGACGACCTCTGCAAAGACGACCAAGGCCGCACCTGTGCAGGCCGTTACTGACGTGATTGCAGCGTCGAAGTCGCGCCGCAAGAAAGGTTCGAATGTGGCTGATGCTTCGATGGAACAGGCCATTGCTACTGTCGCTTCGAAAGAGACCACTGCAAAGACCCCCACCAAACGCCGCACTTCTTCGAAAACTGCGCACAGCGCGAACGCCGCTGTTGATATGGCGGTCCAGATGGCTGCTTCCAACGCAATCGTCGGTGGCACCGCTAAGGCGTCGAAGAAGGCGCTTGAACAAGAACTTGGCGATCTGGTGACCAACGCCCAGTCCTCCATGCGCAATGCCAAGGACAGCGCGATCCAAGCGGCTGTTTACTGTTTCCGTTTCTGGCTTCGCACCCAGTCGGCTGACGCTGCAAAATGGTATGCGGGCGCGGTTGAGGCCCGCAACAAGCTGATCAAGTCGGACAATGGCGAGATCGACGAACGCATGCGCAAAGCCGATCAGTACAAGAATAACAAGCTGCCCGCATCGGACCTCGCAAACGAAGTCGCCTACGATGAAGTCCATGCGAAACAGATTGCGGCGCATAAAGCGAAGTATGAGGCGGATGCAGGCCGTCCCCCGCAGAATGGAAGTCGATGCGCAAGCTTCTGGTCGAGGCGAAGCCGGGTGCAAACCCCTTCACCGAAATCGTCAAGTTCGTTTTCTGCTTCGAAAAGCCTTCGGAGGCTTCGCTGATCTCGCGCTACGCCACGGTGCTTTCGGTGCTGCACGGGCATTTCAAGGGCAAAGCAGATGTGACCCACGAGGTCGCTGTGGACTATCTGGTCAAACTCGGTGGATTTGAATCGGCGATTGCGGCCTACACTAAACCGCAGTTGGAAAAGAAACCGCGCTTGTCGGAGGAAGTGAAGAAGAAGCTGGGGGCGCAGCTTATCGCTGATGCGGCAGCGGCGGCGGCGAACGTGGTTGATGCAACGCAGATCGCACTTCAGCCCGCACATGCTCACAAGGGCTTTGTGTTGCTGCTTGCGCATTCCGACGGCTCGAATGTCACCGTTGTTGGCGAAGCGGAAGCTGATGGCAAGGATGTCCAGAAGTTCGTCGAACGCCACCAAGTCAGCGCAGCCGATATCGCGAACCCCGGCATCAACTTCTTGAACCGCGTGTTTAACTTGGGTGAACTGGTGGGCGGCACCGTTGCAAAAGGCAATGCATCCTACGAAAAGGGCAATAAGGCGGTCGTCCGCAAGTTGTCGATGCGCCCCGACGAAAAAGGCGTGACGCAGCTTGTTGTGTCCGCAAAGGGGACTGATGTTGCCCCCGTTATCCACGCAACGCCGCACGCCTCGATCCTGACGTTGCGTCCGATTTCCGGCTGCTTCTCGCTCCTGCAGGAAGCCCATCTGGACGTCAAGAACACGTTGAACGACCCGTTGCTTCGCTACTTCAGCTCGCTTGATGTGACGCCTCTGTCCCATCCGGAGGGAAACCCGCAATGGATGTTGGACAATAATGAAGTCCCCGAGCACCAGCGCCTGATGACGTGGTCGAATGTCACTAACTCGCAGCACAAGACGCTGGACGTGGAACCCGACTTCGCAACCAAGGTGAAGGCAACTTTGATCGTCCGCAAGGAACAGATTGCGTGTTTCGCGTGATGGCGGGCACTGATTTCAGATGATGGCGGGCACCCGTTTCGCGCGATGACGGGCAGCTATTTCACGCGATCGCGGGCAGCGATTTCGCGTCATCGCGGGCAGGCCTGGTCGGCAAAGAGAGGATAGAGCTGCGCTCCTTGAAGAGAGGGGGGCAGGATGCCGACGGGACGACTGAACATGCGGCGGATACGCGATGTTTTACGATTGAAGTTTGGCCAGGGCCTGAGCGAGCGGCAGGTTGCCGCCTCTCTGGGGCTGAGCAAGACAAGCGTTGGAACTTACCTGCACCGGGCGCGGCAGGCGGGTCTGACCTGGCCTTTGCCACAGGGTCTCGACGATGACGGGCTGGAGCTTTTGCTGTTTCCCGCAGCGCCAACCGTGCCCGCCCCCGAGCGGCCGTTTCCGGATTGGATCAGCATCGACCGAGAGCTGCGCCGTCCCGGGGTGACCCGGATGCTGCTGTGGGAAGAATACCGTGCGGCCCATCCGGCAGGCTTTGGCTACACATGGTTCTGCACCCATTTCGACGCCTGGAAAGGGCGGGTTCGCCCGACGATGCGGCAGACCCATGTTGGCGGCGAGAAGGTCTTCGTCGACTTTGCCGGCGACACGATCGACGTCATAGACCCGGCAAGCGGTGAAGTGCAGCCCATGAAGCTGTTCGTCGCCGCGATGGGCGCATCGAACTACACCTATGCCGAAGCGGTCGCCTCGGAGGGCCTTGAAGACTGGATCGGTGCCCATGTGAGGCTGTTCACCTTCTTGGGTGGCGTGCCCAAGGTGGTCGTGCCCGACAACCTGAAGTCGGCCGTGCTGAAGCCGGACCGCTACGATCCCGGACTGAACCGGACCTATGCCGAGATGGCGGAGCATTATGGCACGGCGATCCTGCCAGCCCGGCCTCGCAAGCCCCGCGACAAGGCAAAAGTCGAGGTTGCGGTGCAGGTGGCGCAACGCTGGATCCTGGCGCGGCTGCGCAACCGGCGCTTCTTCTCTCTGGCGGAGCTGAATGCCGCGATCCGGCAGTTGTTGGATGAGTTGAACATGCGGGTCATGCGCGGCTACGGCGCCAGCCGGGCCGATCTCTTCGCGACGCTCGATCGGCCGCATCTCCAGCCGTTGCCGCAGGCCGCTTATACCTTCGCGCGATGGAAACGCGCCCGAGTGGCGTTGGACTATCATGTCGAGGTGGACAGTTCCTGGTATTCCGTGCCCTTCGGCCTGATCCGGGAAGAGGTGGATGTTCGCATCAGTGGCGACATCGTGGAGATCTTCCATAAAGGTCAGAGGGTTGCCAGCCACCTCCGCTGCCCCGGACGCCGCAGCCATGTGACGCTGCCCGATCATATGCCCTCGGCCCATCGGCGGCACGCCGAATGGACCCCGGCCCGGATGCTGGCGCAGGCCGCCAAGCTGGGACCGTCGGTCACCGCCTTTTGCGAGGCGGTCATGACCGCCAGGCCACATCCCGAGCAGGGCTTTCGAACCTGTCTCGGGGTTCTGGCCCTGGCCAAAAGCTACGACGCCACGCGCCTGGATGCCGCCTGTCGGCGCGGCCTGACCATCCAGACCCGATCTGTCGCCTCGATCAGGTCGATCCTGAAGAACGGGCTCGACCGGGCCTTCCTTGAGGACCGACCCGAAGACCGCCCCCTGCACCACGCCAATATCCGTGGGCAGGGTTATTACCACTGAGAAGGAGAAGACTGATGTTGACCCACCCCACTTCCGAGCGCCTCACCGCGCTCGGCCTGGCCGGAATGGCACGCGCGCTGGATGAGCAGCGCCGTGCCGGCCCCACCTATGAAGCACTCGGCTTCGAGGAGCGTCTCGGCCTTCTGGTCGATCGCGAGGCCGCCGAGCGCGACACCAAACGCCTGACCGCCCGCCTGAAGTTCGCGGCCCTCCGGCAGACCGCCAGCGTCGAGGATCTCGACCTGCGCACACCGCGTGGCCTCGACCGCGCCGTCATGGCGCATCTGATCGACGGGGGGTGGACCCTTCGGCATGAGAACCTGCTGATCACCGGCCAGACCGGCCTCGGCAAAAGTTGGATCGCCTGTGCCCTCGGTCACAAAGCCTGCCGTGACGGACGCAGCGTCGTCTACCACCGCGTCCCGCGCCTCTTCGAGGCCCTCGCCCTGGCCAGAGGAGACGGGCGTCACGCCCGCATGCTCAAAGCCATCGCCAAACTGGACGTGCTGATCCTCGATGACTGGGGTCTGGCCATCCTCGCCCCATCGGAGCGACGCGATCTGCTGGAAATCCTCGAAGATCGCCACGGCCGTGGTTCTACCATCGTCACGAGCCAACTCCCGGTTGAGCACTGGCATGAAGCCATTGGAGATCCCACCCTGGCTGACGCCATCCTGGACCGCCTCGTCCACAACGCTCATCGCCTTCAGCTCTCAGGCGAAAGCATGCGCCGAAAAGTCACGAAACCCCTTGACCTCGGCCATCAGGCCTGACTCCATGAAGCCGTCGATCAGCCTGCCCGCGACCGCGAAATGGCTGCCCGCGATGCCGTGAAACAAGCGCCCGCGATCGCGCGAAATCACTGCCCCAATCGCGCGAAATCCGCAGAACAGATGAAGCTGCTCTATGCAGAAGGTGCCGCCAAGTGGGGCTCCGCTCCCACGCCGAACAAGACGGTCAAGTGCATGACCTTGAGCTTTGAGGGTGGAAATCTGTCGCTGGTGATTGAGGGCATTCCCACCGTCACGGTTTCGGTGTCGTCCCTTATTGCAGAACCCTTTGCTGTGACCCTTCGCCCGCAGGACGTGTACGCACTTCTGAAAGTTCTGGTCGCCCAGAACACCGACAGCTTCATGCTGCAAATCGATCCGACCGGCCTGCTTGCGGTGCGCTTCCGTGACAATGTCGGCTACTTCGCGATCTTCCAGCCGCTGTGCAAGGACGATGGCCGCCTTAACAACAAGCGTATCGGCCATCTCGCGGTAAACGGCCTGTCCACCGAAAAGCACTTCGACGTGGTCGGCCATATCCGTAACGCAAACAAGAAAGTGACCGTCCGCAAAAACGCGGTCACGACCTCCTAAGGCGCCGAACGCAGGGGCGGCAACCGTCGCCCCTGCGGAAACTGACAAACCCCCTACATCTTAATGGAGACCATCATGGCCAATGCCATTGTTCCGCATGCTGATGCGAAACCCCAAATCCTCGGTCCGAAAATCCTCGCAAGCGACCCGTCGCCCACCGATGAAGCCCTGTACATCGTGAGCGTTTCGCCCAGCTACGCGATCAACGTTTACGAAGACAACTATGACCGGGCGATGCCGGGCGGGTTGAATGTGGGTGACCTGAACTTCCTGTCACCCCAGCACGATCTGTTCCGCATCGGCTATGTGATGTCGAGTGCAGGGCAAGCATTTCGCCAGAAGAAACGCTGCATCATCACCGAACGCGACCGCGCTGCTACCTCCCTGATCTGCGATTCTGGCGGTTACGCCATTGCCCAGCAGACCGCCGGCATTGATGGCTACAAGCATCGTGCAATGATCCTGGGCTGGATGCAGGATCACGCTGACTTCGCCATGACCCTCGATGTGCCTGTGGGCCCTGTGGGCAAGCCCGGCTATGCCTACAAGTCCTTCAAGCAGTGCCTCGATACGACGTTGGATCACTTGCGCTACTTTGAAGAGAAGCGCGGCAAAAACAGCCAAGTCTGCTGGCTTAATGTCGTGCAGGCACGGCGGCCTGCCGAAGGGTATGCGTGGTATAATGCGGTCAAGCACTTTGATTTCTGCAGCGGATGGGCAATTGCGGGTGCCCAACGCAAGAACTTCAACTACGTCCTCAGCCTGATCCTGCGCATGCTGGAAGACGGCAACTTGCAGCAGAAACGCCACATTCATATGCTCGGAACGGCAGAATTGCCTATCGCGTGTATGTTGACCACATTGCAGCGCGAGCTGAACCAGAACGGCTGCAACCTCCGCATCACGTACGATACTGCGTCCCCGTTCAAAATGATGGCGATGGGCAACGTCTATACCCTTCCGAACTTCACCGCCGATACCCTGAAACTGTCGGCACAGCCTGCACCGCGCTCGTTCGGATCTGTCACTTCTAACCTTGACTGGCCGTGGCCGAGCCCGCTGGGAGATCGCCTTCAGCTGAAAGACGTCTGCGTCCAGCACAACGGCGGTTCGGGTTATTACTTCGACAAGTTGAGCTATGACATTCTCGCCCACCACAACATTGCCGCTCTTTGCAATGGCGTCAAAATGGCCAACCGCGTGATGGATGTGCAACGGACCGATGGTGCGCCCCAGCTGGCCCTGAAGCTTGATCGTGCCATCGGGGCGATCAAGGCAGTGTTCAAGTCTGGTGGCAGCCATGATGTTCTGGCCGCCCACAGCCACATCTTCAACGATCTGGCGCGGAGCTCCTTCCCGATGGCACAGACGGAACCTGACGAACGTGATGAGGTCGACCCGTTCGACGTCGCGTAACGGGTCGACCTTCACCAGAAAGACTGTCACCCCGTCGCAGCAATGCGGCGGGTTTTTTTGATGGGTGAGCTACCCATCTTCAACTTCAGTTACTGAAGATGGCCCTGTATCCCGTCCGCACGCCTTGTCGTGGCCTGTGGTTCACGACTATGATCCTTGGAACAATCCAAGGGCAGAGGGCGCGAACAATCATTGCAACAGGCTTCTAGCACCAGTGAAATCGGCTTCACGCATCATCATTCTAAGTATTTTGCGCATTTTCTGACTTGTGAAGGCATTGATGAAGCTGATGCGCTTGCGCAGTCGCTGTCGTCCGCTCGCGTTGACCTGAACCCCCACCAAGTAGATGCTGCCCTTTTTGCGCTGCGCTCGCCGATTTCTAAAGGCGTGCTGCTGGCCGATGAGGTTGGCCTTGGCAAAACAATCGAAGCGGCGCTCGTTCTCAGCCAGAGATGGTGGGAACGGCAGCGCAACCTGCTGCTGATCGTGCCTGCATCCTTGCGCAAACAGTGGTCCACGGAGTTGCGCGAGAAGTTCACGCTGCCCTCCATCATCTTGGATGCAAAACGCCTTAAGGAAATCATGGCCGACGGCCGATCCAGTCCTATCGGTCGGGGCGAAGGCATCATCATCCTGTCCTATGAATTCGCGGCCCGCATTGCGGACACACTGCGAAAAATCAGCTGGGACCTCGTGGTCTTTGACGAAGCCCACAAGCTGCGCAACGTCTACAAGTCAGCGGAAACCTCCCGTGCATCTGTGCTGAAGCAGGCACTGGCAGGCAGGCAGAAGCTGTTACTGACAGCCACACCCCTGCAGAACAACCTGATGGAGTTGTTTGGCCTCATCACCATCATTGACGAGACGTACTTCGGTTCGGAACAGGCGTTCAAAGCCGAATTCGGGGGGCGCGAAGAGCTGGCATCGCAGGCGATGCTGGCCCGCAGGTTAGAACCCATCTGCAAGCGCACGTTGCGGCGGCAGGTGCAGAAGGCGGGCTTGATCAACTATACCAACCGTCTGCCCAAGACCTTTGATTTTACGCCGGAAAAGCTTGAGACAGACCTCTACGAGCTGATGTCCACCTACCTGCAGCGGCAGGACACGCTGGCGATGGGCAACAACGGTCGCCACCTCGTCACGCTAATGCTGCGCAAAATCCTTGGCTCGTCGTCCTTTGCCATCGCGCAGACACTGGAAAAGATGCTGCACCGCCTAGAGGCCAAGCAGATCGTCAACGCGACCACGCTGGATGACATCGACGGCTTTGCCGAAGAAGCTGACGACTGGCGTGAAGCTGGCAGGGGCGACGAGGCTGATGCGCTGGATGATGGCCGCGACTATGAGGCCGAAAAGATCGACCCCAAGCAGCTGCAGGCGGAAATCAACGAGTTGCGCTACTACCGCGACTTGGCGCTCTCCATCTCGGACAATGCCAAGGGTCGTGCCCTGCTTGAGTGTTTGCCGGGGGTGCTTGCGGAAATCACGGGCAAGGGTGGACAGCGCAAGGCGGTGATCTTCACGGAGTCCGTTCGCACCCAAGCCTATCTGCGCGACATGCTTGAAGGCAGCGGCTTCCGTGGGCAGACGGTGATCCTGAACGGATCGAACTCTGACAAGGACAGCAACGCGATCTACAAGGCATGGCTAGAAAAGCATCGCGGCACCGATGTCGTGTCGGGGTCAAAGACCGCTGACATGAAGGCAGCCATTGTGGATGCCTTCCGCAATGACCGTGAAATTCTCATCGCGACAGAGTCCGGTGCTGAGGGCATCAACCTTCAGTTCTGCTCGCTGCTGATCAACTATGACCTGCCGTGGAACCCGCAGCGGGTCGAACAGCGGATTGGACGCTGCCATCGCTACGGGCAGAAGATCGACGTGACCGTCATCAACTTCCTGAACCGCAAAAACCAAGCCGAAGCCCGTATCCACCAGCTGCTCGAAGAGAAGTTCAAGCTGTTCGACGGCGTGTTTGGCTCATCCGATGAAGTGCTGGGCGCGATTGAGAGCGGGGTTGATATCGAACGCCGCATCCTCGACATCGTGCAAAGCTGCCGCACCAACGACGAAATCAATGCCGCCTTCGATCAGTTGCAGTCGGAATTCAGCGTCGAGATTGACGAGGCCAAGAAGGACGCCCGCAACAAGCTGCTGGCCGAGATGGACGATAAGGTCATTGAACGCCTGCTGGGCCGTAAGGAAGCGGTCAACTCTGCCATCGGTGACTTCAAGCGGGCGCTGCTGGGTCTCGTTCGCGCAGAACTGCCGCAGGCTGAGTTTCATATGAACCACGTGCAGCGGTTTGATCATGCTGGCGAAACTTGGTCCACCGAATGGCCCGAGGCTGACGAAAAGGGCTGGCGGTTTTTCCGCATCGGCGATCAAGGACTGGCTGACCAACTGTTGCGGCAAGCCAAAGACCGCGCTGTTGGCCCTGCCCATCTGCAGTTCACCTACGATGCTTATGAGGGCAATCTGTCTAGTGTGCGCCCGTTGCGGGGGCAGTCTGGGTGGATGCGTGTCGCCCGCCTGACGCTGCACACCCCGGCGCGAACCTATGACGAAATCGTTTGTGCGGCGATCACGGATGACGGCACCGCCCTGCATCCTGAAGTGGCCGAACGCATGCTGCAAATTCCGGCGACGGAACTTGGCGGCGTTGAAGTTGCGGGACAGGCAGGAACCCTGTCGGCGGTGCTGGAAGAGCGGCAGGTCGAGATTGTCGGCAAGGCGCAGGAACGGCTGGGCGAGTTTCTGAATGAAGAGGAAGAACGGCTCGACGCTTGGCGCGATGATGCCAAGGTGTCCTATGATCAACAGATCAAGGCGCTGACCAAGGACGCCAACGAGAAGAAAAAGCTGGCCCGTGCCACATCGAACCTGCAAGCCAAGCTAGAGTTGCAGCGCGAGGCCAAGACCCTGCAAGCCAAGGTTGATGACCTGCAACACCAGCTTTACACACGGCTGCGAGAGATTGATGCCGAACGAGAAGCCATGCTCGACGAAATCGCCGAAAAACTGTCCCTTACCCCCGAAATGAACGACCTGTTCACGATCCGCTGGAGCCTTGTCTGATGGCCGCAAAGACCAAACTCGAACTCACTTGGATCGGCAAAGACATCCGCCCCCGGCTGGAACCACGCATCCTCATCGAAGAGCCGGAGTTTTCCTATCATGCCAAGGCGCGGCGCGAGGGGGATAGCTTTGAGAACCTGCTGATCCACGGGGATAACTTGTTGGCGCTAAAGGCGTTGGAGACTGACCCTGCGGTTCGGGGCAAGGTAAAGTGCATCTTCATTGATCCTCCTTATAATACGGGCTCGGCCTTCGAGCATTATGATGACGGCTTGGAGCATTCCCTTTGGTTGGGAATGATGCGGGATCGGCTGGAAATACTGCGTAACCTGCTGTCGGATGATGGTTCGATTTGGATAACAATTGACGACAACGAAGCCCACTATCTGAAAATCATTTGTGATGAAGTTTTTGGTAGAGGTAATTTTGTTAGTAATGTGATCTGGGCGAAGAGGACTTCGCCAGCCAATGATGCAAAGTATTTCTCGACCGATCACGACAATATCCTAGTTTTTGCAAAATCGCTAGCGGACTGGAAATTGAACAGGCTGTCCCGGACAGAAAAGCAGAATACGTTTTACAAGAACCCGGACAATGACTCCCGAGGCCCGTGGAACTCTGTTACCTACACAGGCAACAAGAACAGAAATGAACGGCCAAACCTTTACTATGCGATTAAGCAACCAAACACTGGTGAAGACATTTTTCCGCCTGATGGCTTGACGTGGCGCTATGGCGTAGAAACTCATAACGCTAATGAAGCAGATAAGAGGTTATATTGGGGAAAGGACGGGAACTCTCGCATCCCACGGATGAAGATGTTCTTGTCTGATGCCGGACTTGTCGTGCCACGCAGCATTTGGCCAAGTGATGAGGTTGGCAGCACTCAAGTGTCGATGAATGAGCAGAAAGCACTCTCCAAGAACCCCTTCGCGACGCCCAAGCCTGAACTCTTGCTTGCCCGTATTCTGGAAATCGCCACCAACCCCGGCGAACTCGTTCTCGACAGCTTCGCAGGTTCCGGCACCACTGGCGCAGTGGCCCACAAGATGGGCCGCCGCTGGATCATGGTTGAACTGGGCGAACACGCAAAAACTCATATCGTGCCGCGCATGCAGAAGGTGATCGACGGCACAGACAAGGGCGGCGTGACCGAGGCTGCAGGCTGGAAGGGCGGCGGCGGCTATCGCTTCTGTCGCCTTGCGCCCTCGCTGCTGGAAAAGGACGCATGGGGCAATTGGGTGATCCGCAAGGAATACAACCCTGCCATGCTGGCCGAGGCGATGTGCAAGCATTTCAACTATGCCTATGCCCCGTCGACCGAACATTACTGGATGCACGGGTCATCGTCGGAAACCTCGTTCATCTATGTCACAACCAGCAGTCTGACCTTTGAGCAACTGCGGGCTATCTCGGACGAGGTGGGCGAAAACCGCAGTCTGCTGATCTGCTGCACGGCCTATGAAGCAAAGGGCGAAAGCCTGCCTAACCTGACCTTGCGCAAAATCCCCGGCGCTGTGCTGGATCGCTGCGAATGGGGTAAGGACGACTATTCGCTGAAGATCAGCGCCCTGCCGATGATGGCCGATGAGGAAGAGGACGAAGCGCCTGCCGCAAAGAAGACCAAGGCTGGCGCTGATGGTGATCTGTTCGATGATGGGGAGTGATCATGCAGCCCGTTGATCCCAAGCGTGCCGTCACACAGATCACCCAACGTCTGTCCCTGCGCAAGCCACAAGCCGAGGCGCTGCGCAGGCTGGATGACATCGTTGATCTGATTTCCCCGTCCAAGGACACAGATGTTGCCGCCGCCCGTGCTGCCGTGCGCCAAGTCTACGGCGATCAAAAGCTGAGCGACGCGACCTTTGACGACTTCGAACGCGACTTCCCCAGCATCTGCTTCGCGCTCGCAACAGGGGTGGGCAAGACGCGGCTGATGGGGGCCTTCATCAGCTATCTCTACATGATCGGCAAAAGCCGGAATTTCTTTGTGCTGGCCCCGAACCTAACCATCTACGAAAAGCTGTTGGCCGACTTTCAGCCCACCAGCCCGAAATATGTGTTCCGTGGGATTGAAGCGTTTGCCCACAACGCCCCCCTGATCGTGAACGCCGAGAACTATGAGGAAGGGCGCGGTGTGCGCGGCACTGACCTCTTCGGGCGCGAAGGGGCGATCATCAACATCTTCAACATCTCGAAGATCAATTCCGAGGTGAGGGGCGGCAACTCCCCCCGCATCAAGCGGCTGCAGGAATACATCGGCGACAGCTATTTCGCCTATCTGTCGGGGCTGGATGACCTTGTGCTGCTCATGGACGAGGCGCACCGCTATCGTGGGTCTGCTGGTGCGAAGGCGATTGCCGAACTGAAGCCGATCCTGGGCCTAGAAGTCACCGCCACTCCCAAGACGGTCGGGTCAAAGAGCCAAGACTTCCGCAATGTCGTCTATCGCTACGAGCTGCCCGACGCGATGGAAGACGGCTATGTGAAAGAGCCTGCGGTCGGCACACGGGCAAACTTTGACCCAAAATCGGTCGATGCAGAAACGCTGCAGCGGATGAAGTTGGAAGACGGGGTCAGCTACCACGAGCACGTGCGGGTCGCGCTGGAAACCTATGCTCGGCAGCACGACGAGAAGGTCGTTCGGCCCTTCATGCTGGTTGTGACGCAGGACACAACCCATGCACGGCAGGTGCGGGAATTCATCGAAAGCGACGGCTTTTTTGGCGGGAACTACAAAGGCCGCGTGGCGGAAATCCACTCCAAGCTAACGGGCGAGGAAAGCGACGAGAATGCCCAACGCCTGCTGAACATCGAGAAGGATGGCGATACGGATATCGTCATCCACGTGAACAAGCTGAAAGAGGGATGGGACGTCTCAAACCTCTTTACCATCGTCCCGCTGCGAGCTTCGGCATCCGACATCCTGACCGAACAGACGCTGGGTCGCGGCTTGCGCTTGCCTTATGGCAAGCGGACGGGTGTTGAGGTCGTGGATACCCTGACGGTTATTGCCCACGAACGCTTTGACGAGCTGATCAGCAAGGCCAAGGAAGAGAACGGCGTCACCCGCAAGCTGAAGGCAGTGCTGATCGGCGATGGCGGTGACGTGCCTGCCGCAAAGCCTGTCGTCGTGCCCGCACCCTCTGTGATCGAGCAGATGCTTGCGCCGCCACCTGCAGCGCCTGCAGCAGCACCGCAGGAAGGCGCTGTTTCGCCAGTAGCAGCTGCACAAGCCGGAACAGCAACACAGCCGACCCCCGGCTTTGCAGCGCCCCCTGCGCCAGCCTTTAAATATAGCAAGCCGGAAGAGCTGAACATTGCACGGACGGTCCTGTCAGTAGTGCTGCCGCAGATCAGCAAGGAAGTGTCGTCCATCAAGGACTTGCAGGACCCCAAGGTCATCGCACGGATTGCAAGCGCTGCGGTGGCGGCGCAGAAGTTCGATCAAGGTTTGTTCTCGACCATGACCATCGAACAGGCGACAGCAGTGACCGAAGAGGTCTGCAAGCAGTTTGTGCAGCGGACCATCGCGATCCCCACGCTGACCATCACGCCCAAGCAGCAGGTGTCGTTCGGCTTTAAGCCGTTCACGCTGGCGCTTCAGTCATGGAACTACCAGCCGCTGTCCAAAGAACTGATGATCCAAGTTCTGCGGACAGAAACCAAGCGGACCATATCGGGCGAAGCAGGCGGTGAACGCCCTGAACGCTTGGAGGATTACCTCGTCACCAAGCTGATCGACTTCCCCGAAATTGACTACGATGCTCATGCGGCAACGCTCTATGACTTGGCAGGACAGGTGGTCGCACACTTCCGGGCCAAATATCCTGACGAGGAGCAGCTGCGCACAGTGCTGCAGGGCCATGCCAAGCAAATGGCCGAGGCAATGTTCGCACAGATGAAGGCCAACATGTGGCGCGACCAAGCGAATTACCGTGTCACAGTGACAGCTGCCTTCGAAAATCTGAAGCCGCAGACGTTTGACGGGTCGAGCCAAGCCACAGTGCGCGACTTCCGCCAAGCGCCGGAACGACTGAGCGAGATCAAGCGGTTTATCTTCGGTGGCTTCAAGAAATGCTGCTACCAAATGGCCAAGTTCGACTCCGACACTGAACGCAAGATGGCCGTGCTGCTAGAGCATGATGATACCGTGCAGCTGTGGATGAAGCCCGGTCCCAACCAGTTCAAGGTCTACGATGCAGACGGACTGCCGTATCAGCCTGACTTCGTTGTCGAAACGGAAACCGACAAGCTGATCATCGAAACCAAGCGGCAAAGCGAAATGAACGACGTGCTGGTCAAGCGCAAAGGTGATGCTGCAAGCCTGTGGGCATTCATCGCGACGGAATTTCACGGCAAGACGGTATCCGACAAGCCGTGGAGTTATCTGCTCGTGCCCGAAGACGCTGTGCGGGAGAACGCAACGGTCAAGGGTTTGCAGGCAAGCCATACACGGATTGCCGATACAGACCTTCGCGCCCGATACGACTTGGCGAACGGGTAGGGTTAGTATTCCTCGGCCAGCATGATCGTCAGCACACGCACCGTTATGGTGTCGTCTGCTGGATCAAGCGATGCCATCTGCATGTCGCTGTCATAATAGTCGAACTTCCAAAACAGCCGCTCGCCAGCAACAGCGAAGCTGCCAAAGTCATGCTCGCCGTATGGATCGTTGTCAGCGTTGAACGTGCTGTAGCTGCGCACTGCCGCTATAACCGCATCAACACAGTCCAACGCAGCAACACCACGAGTGACCATAACACGACACCCCGTAAATGTCTGCCGCGCTGTGTCGTTAAGTTCTCTGATCTTTTGTGCTGACTGCATGCAATGCCTCCCATAGAAGCAGAGCTTGCAGTCAGCGAAACTTAATTCCTACCAGATTGGATCAAAAATCGTTGTTTCGTGATCTTTAATCATCTGGTATTAACGGCACCTAATATCGTAATTTGATCCATCTTTTTCAAGCCGCATCGTACCAAAGCCGTCAACTCTTGACTTTACAGTGGCGCCAAATGCATTCGTTCCTGAAATTGCAACTGATCCTGAGTATGATGGGTTTGCGTTTCTGTTCTTCGACGTGACGTAGTCACCAGCCGCATAAGCAGAAGTGTAGTCAATCGCAATGCCGTCTGGGTTCCAAGCACCTGACTTGGCTCTCTCATTTGCAGCTACAATAACACAAAGCTCAGCTTCGTGATTGAGAACCTTGTTATATTCTTCCCACTGCGCATCAGTTGCCTTGCCCGTTATAATCGCTTCGGCAAGGCGATTGTTTAAAGATGGCGTGTCATCAAAGAGCATACCTAAAAAGGCGAGCACAAGAAAGCCAACGAAGATTTTACCGAGCAGACGCATTTCCACTATACCCTTTCTTGCCATTGATGGCCGTCCAAGCCTGCGCACTAGCAAAAAAGACATCACTGGCCTAACGAAATTAGCCCTAACTGTTAGAGCCAATTCTGATTGCTCATTTTGCAGAATGAAAAAACTGTGCACCTGCAAATGGGGGCATGGGTGCAGTCTGCGAACATCGCACAGAAGCTGCTGACGATAAGGCGCTGGGAGCGCCTGCACATGCCATTTCCAAGCTCACCTGTTTCCTGTGAAATCATATACTTGGTTTCAGCTAGGGCCGCAGAAGAGCCAGCGTCTGTCAAAGAGCTGTACCTCGAACTAGGCTACAGTGAGGCGCGAGTGAGCGACTTGTTACGGCAGCTAGTCGAAGCTGGATGGATAATCAGCACACAGTGCCCGCGAGACAAAAGGATACGACGTTTGTACCCTTCTGATCGTCTCGTGAAACTTCTTGCAACTGCCGCTTCAAAAATCTGACCGCGCAGAGAGGCCAGCGTCAAAATCACGACATCCCGCAGAATGTTATACAATACACAATCTATAATATTCCGCATTTAACCCAATAGAGATCAATGACTTGCTGCACCAATTCTCTTTGGTAGCTCTGCGATATATGCGACTTTAAACTGCATTTCACAAAACCACACATTACGGGGGCTTTTGACATGAAACAGGCCAAGCTGTTAAACGCACAGGAGTTCAAGCGTCTTGCTGCTGTGATCGACAGCAAGCGTCACGCAGTGCGAAATCACACTGTGGTCGCGCTGAGCTTCTATGCAGGATTGAGGGCCTGCGAGATCGCGGGTCTACACGTTGGGAACGTTTATGAAGCCAACGGAACTGTGCGCGACAGCTTCTACTTGCAGGCTGAGCAGACCAAGGGCGGCGAGGGCAGCACGGTGCTGGTGAACAAGAAGCTGGCAGCTGCGCTGAAACGATACGCTGAGCGTTACCCCAAGCACTGTGGCAAGCCTGACGCGGCACTGATCTTCAGCGGCAAGGGCGGCGGCTTCTCAGCGCAGACCATCGTGAACCTGTTTGCGGTGCTGTACGAAGCTGCGGGCATCACGGGTGCCAGCAGTCATTCTGGGCGACGCCAGTTCGTTACCTCAATGGCCGAAAAGGGCATCAATCCTCGCGTGATCCAACTCCTCGTTCGCCACAGGTCACTTCAAACAACGATGGTTTACATCGACGCTGGCGAAGCGAAGCTTCGCAAAGCGATTGAAATGGTTGAGATTTAAGTTTTCCCAACTTGCAAGCGGCACCAATGATCAAATGCCGGTTATAAAGTTTGATGTAACGCTTATCTCGCATTAACATGCAGCGGTGCTTTGATGCAGAAAGCAGCGTTACGCAAACCCTATCTGTGAACGGCATCATTGTCGTACGGCTCACGCAGACACTCAGAAGTGGCCGAAGCCAATGGGCACCTCTGCGCGAACGAAGAGCGAACATTCCATTTGATTCGCCCAAGAAGGCTGTTGGCCTCTGTGCGCTTCTCGCAAACCACTGAAAACGAATTCATTTAACTTGTTGAGGCAGGTGCATTTTTCTGATTCAAGTCAAGGTGCCTAAGGGACCAAAGCATGACGATTTGTGTTTCCGTCAAAGTCCAAGACTGCATTGTGTTCGCAGCGGATAGTACTTCGTCCCTGCAAACGGTCTTGACCGACGGTAGGCCCATAACCATCAATACGTATGACCACGCCAACAAGGTATTCAATCTTCGCAAGGGCTTACCCATCGCGGCAATGACTGCTGGCATAGGCAACTTCGGCCCCTCATCCATATCGACTATCACCAAGGATTTCAGAGCGTTACTGGGGCAGCAGGGCGGTGCTTACTACATAGACCCGCACAACTACTCGATCGAGCAGGTTGTAGCCAACGCAAGGAAGTACTTTTTTGAGGATCGCTTCCAGAAACTGAACCCGGCGCCGTCGGGTACCTTCCAATACTGGATCGGAGGTTACTCGTCGGGCGAAGACCTTGGAGAAGTGTGGAGGTTCCAGATCGACCATGGTGTTTGCGGGGATCCGATCTGTGACGCACCCAAAGATGTTCCGTCAAGTCTTGGCTGGGGAGGCGCACCTGAAGCCATCAACCGTCTGATACTAGGTTACGGTCAAGGCTTAGGACAGGCCTTGGTAGCGGGCGGTGTTCCAGCAGAAAACTTACCGCAAGCTATCGCTGAAATCGGTCGTTACACTCAAGCTGAATTAGCTCATCCCGCAATGCCAACTGTCGATGCGGTCGAACTTGCCCGCTTCTTGGCCGAAACAACTAAACAGTTTGTTCGTTTCTTACCCGGCAGTAATTCAGTCGGCGGCAGTATCGACATAGCTACCATAACCAAGCACGAAAACTTCAAATGGGTGGCCCGAAAACATTTCTATTCGGCGTCACTAAACCCTCTGGAGACAGACCATGCATGACATTCAGTTGAAGCCTCTGTCTAAACTCTCCATCGATCCACAGCCCCGCAAAGACTTGGAAATTCCTCCCATGGTGCAGTTACAGCAGCCTGAAGGAGTTAGTGTTGTTCGTACTGTCGAACCAAAGCGACAAGAGCTCGGCAATCTATTCGTGACTCTTGATTTCAGTCGTAGCTGAGCCACAGTTGCTTTCTGTAAGCCCCATGACGAAGCCCGCAGATATTGCAATAAGGGTCAGTTGGGCGAAGCCCGCTTTGCGAGGTACGTGCAGATTGCGCATGAGATTTGCACGAGCAATTCGGCATCTTCAGGCGCGGGCCTGCTCTGCTCACTAACGTGTCGACCGTGCTGTGAGGCAAAACCATATAGTTTGCTGACAGCCTCATCTAACGGCTTCGGCAGGTTCAAAGCTCCGACCATCTGGCCGAGTGTCTGCTTACTACCTAGAATGTCTTGAGCGACACACTCCACCGCCGCCATTGAGTGCGTAACCGCTCCAGTGATGTCGGGATCAGGACGACGTGAAATATCTCTGATGGCTTCCTCGATCTCGTTTGCAGCGTTTTTCCGACCGGTAACGGAAAGAGCCTTCGCAGCCTCAGCCGTAGCGACATCAAAGGTCTCATCACCACGATATACAATTCCTTCGTTCGGCGCGAACTGCCATCCAATTCCAGCACCGATGAAGAAATCATTCATAGAATTTGAGTACTGAACCGCGCTTGCGTAGCCTTGGGTCGTCTCAATGTACGAGAGCAAGGCTTCTGCAACATCATACACCTTAAACCAATCGCAGAACCTAATATGCTGAAGAACCTCATCACGAATGTTCGGGATTTCTGTCCAGCTATTAGGGTCGGGTGCGTCGAGCAATACCCGGCAGACCACGGAGCGTATCGCACTATAACTTGGCCCACAGTCGTAAGCGTTCTGAACAACAGCGTAACGAAGGCCGTTCGGAGCATCTGTTCGGATCGTAATCGGCGGAGTTTTCGAAAAGTTGTGGCGTTTCGAGAACGTCATAAGCATGATCAAATGTGTGGAAGATGGTGCCGCATGAGGGATTCGAACCCCCGGCCCCCTCATTACGAATGAGGTGCTCTACCAGCTGAGCTAATGCGGCGTTGCAGGGGAACTACTACATGCTGACGCCGAATTCTAGACCCTAGACGCAGGCTTCGGCGGAAATTTCGGCTAGGTCAGCCCACGTCATCGTAGCCCTCTTCCACCACTTTTTTCTTTTTCTTTCTGCTGTGTAGCATGTCGACCTTCATCTCGCCGGTCAGCGGGCGAGCGTAGAAGCGGTCGATCATCTCGACTGACGTGCGGGCGTTGCGGGCAAGCACGAGTGAGTCGATGCCATCCCCGTTGACCAAGCGCAGCATGATCGAGGTGTGCCGAAGGCTGTAAAGGCTGCGCGGCTTGTTCTGGTTGTTGGTCTTGAGCTTGGTGAGGATCAACAGTTGGTCGAACTGGCGATGCAGGCTGCGCAGGGCATAGCTGCGCTGGCGCTCTTCGTTGAATTCGGGCTGGAACACATAGTCGTCGGGCCGTCCAAAGCCCTCTTCCTTCTGCCGTGCCAACAGACGCTCGTAGACCTTTACCGCTGCGGGCATGGACACCATCGGGTCGCTGTGGCCCTTGGTCTTCCCGTGCGCGAGGCGCAGGTAGGGGCTATCGCCTTTCTTGATGGTGATGTCCTTGTGTTTCAGCACACGGATGTCCGTCGGGCGGATGAACGTGTTCACCATGAAGATGATCAGATCGTAAAGCTCTGCCGTCAGCGTGATGTTGCGCAGCTGCTCACCTGTGGTGGCCACCTGCGGGAACGTCCTGCCGATGTTGGCTTTGGCCGTGTTGTGCAGCACGTTGTATTCATGCGCTGTGAACCAAGCCCGAGGACTGTCCACTGTGCTCAGCTTAGGGAACGCAGGCAGGTGCGCAATCACCCGCAGTTGCTGGGCATGTTTCAGGATCGTCTTGATGTGCGACAGATGGATTTTCAGCGAGGCGGAACTGAGGTTGCGCGGCGGCGCTGACAGCTTGTTGAGGTAACGGCTTATCGCCATGTAGTCGACGTCTTCCGCCAGCTGCTTGCCAAGCGCAGGCAGGATGTCCTTCTCAAGCCGCACCTCGTCGAAGTTCAGTTTGCTTCGGGAAATTTCGTCCCGCTGCTGGCGTGCCTTGGTCTCTTCGAAGTGGCTTCGGGCGACGTAGGCAAAGGTGTGCTTCTTGCTGCCCGGCGCTTCGCCGAACTTCAGTCCCTGAAGTTCACCAAAGAACTTTTTGGCCTCTGCGATAGCCTCGACTTTGTGGATTTTCTTGGTGCTCTTCTTGCGGATTTTGCCATCCTCGAAGAACCGCGCATACCAATAGGGTGACGCCTCCATCTGGAAAATGGTCAGCGTTCCATAGCCTTTGACCTTCTCAACAGTCTCGGGAATGGGCACCGTGCGATGAGCCATGACTGCACCTTGCTGGCTGGCGTGTTGGCTAGAGCATACTTTCACTTACACTCTGTTGTATAGTTTTCGTTATACAACAAATTTTTGCGCATTATCCAATAAAATATGGGGCTTTTTGATTATTTTTGGAAGTGCGCACAGCATTACGAATGACGTGCTCTACCAGCTGAGCTACAGCGGCACTTTCTGGTGCGGATCTCCTACGGCCCCCGCAAAATGAAGTCAACCCGACAAAACCGCGAAAGCGGCCGCTTCACCGCGTCAGATCGTCGATCACCGCCACACCGGGTGGCATCGGCCCGTCAAAGGCCCGCAGTTCGTGCGACGCCCCCGACAGGGGCACCGTACGGGCGATCAGGGGCGACATATCGACCGCCCCCCGCGTGATCATGTCCAGCAGGCGCGGATACTTCCACGCAGGCATCCCACGCGTGCCATAAAGCGCCAGCTGCTTGATATAGACCGCGTTCATGTTGATCTCCATCCGCGCGGTATGGCCCACCGGCAGGCCCACCTGCACATGCCGCCCCAAGGCGCGCAGACATTCGATCGACGCATTGGCCGTCGCCTCGATGCCTAGCGCCTCGATCGACACATGCGCCCCGCCGCCCGTCGCCTCGACGATTCTCGCCGCAACATCGCCCTCGCGCGCATCAAACGCCGCTTCGGCCCCCAGCGCCACGGCATGGGCCAGCTTTTCGGGCACCACATCGACAACGACGACCCGCGCGCCCAATGCCCGCCCCAACAGCAGCGCCGATAGCCCGATCCCGCCGGTCCCGTGCACCGCCAGCCACTCGCCCGCCTGTATTGCGGCCCGCCCCGTCAGCGCATGCCAGGCCGTCGTGACCCGACACCCCAGCCCCGCCGCCAGCACCGGCGTCATCCCGTCGGGCAGCCGCGCCAGATTATGCGCATGCGGCACGCTGATGTATTCGGCATAGGCCCCCGGCTCGCCGAACCCCGGCACCCGCTGCGTCTTGCAGATGTTGGAATTGCCCGACTGGCAGTCAGGGCAGGCGCCGCAGGCCAGAATGAACGGTGCTATGATCCTGTCGCCCACCGACCAACGGGCAAGCGGTCCGACCTCGACCACCTCGCCGCAATATTCATGCCCCGGAATCGCCCCCGGCTTCACGCGGGGATGCTCGCCCACCCAGCCGTGCCAGTCGCTGCGGCACACGCCGCAGGCCAGCACCCGCACCACGACCCCATCCGCCTCGCAGACCGGATCGGCCACCGTCTCTATGGCCAGATCCTCGCGATACGCCCGCAACACCGCTGCACGCATGACACCCCCCGTTTTTCCAAAAGCAAAGACCGCCAGACCCGCCAGCTCTCGCCCGCCAGCGACCGCCCCTGTCGCCAAATACGAAAAAGGCAGGCCAAAGCCCGCCCTGCCCATTCACGCTCGCCCAAATATCCTCGCCGAAGGCTCCCGCCCCGGCATCCGCCCCAACCTTGCCAGAAAAACCGCAACCGCCAAACCCGCGCCAAAGCCGGCGCGCGGGGGCTCGATGCCCCCCAAGCCGGCGCCCGGTTCAGAGGATCTCGACGCGGTAGCTCTCGATCACCGTATTGGCGAGCAGCTTCTCGCACATCGCCTTGACCTCGGTCTCGGCCGCCGCCGCATCGGTCTGGGCCAGATCGAGCTCGATCACCTTGCCCTGCCGCACCCCGGTCACACCGGCAAACCCCAGCGTGCCCAGCGCATGGCGCACCGCCTCGCCCTGAGGGTCCAGAACGCCAGTCTTCAACATGACGGTCACACGCGCTTTCATGACGAAACCCCCGAACAGTTCAGCTTTCCCGTGCCTTACCGAACCTCGCCCCCATGGGCAAGGCCCGAGCCGCCAAAGCAAAGGGGGCCTCGGCCCCCTCGGCGCAAGCGCCTCACCCCCGATAGCATTCCGCCCCGATGAACCCCGTAGGGTGCGCGTTCACCGCGCACCCCCCGCGCCCCTCAGTTGATCAGTGTCGGCTTTGTCGTATGGGTCACATTCGACGGCATCACACCCAACCGCCGCGCCAGTTCGGTATAGACATCCGCCAAAGGCCCCGGCTCTCGCGGCGTGCCCTCGCGGTCCTGCCCGTCCTGAAGGCCACGCATGTCCCAGAGCCTGCACGAATCCGGGCTGATCTCGTCGGCCACGATCAGGCGCATGTAATCGCCCTCCCAGACGCGACCCACCTCCAGCCGGAAATCGGCCAGCCGGATGCCCACGCCCATCATCACACCCGACAGGAAATCGTTCACCCGCAGGGCCAGCGCGACCATGTCGTCAAGGTCTTGCTGCGATGCCCAGTTGAACGCGATCACGTGCTCTTCCGACACCAGCGGAGTGCCCAGACGTTCGTCCTTGTAGTAGTATTCCACGATCGGGCGGGGCAGCGGCGTGCCCTCGGGAATGCCCAGACGGGTCGAGATGTCGCCTGCGGCAAAGTTCCGCACCACCACCTCGACCGGAATGATCTCGGCCATCCGGACCAGCTGCTCGCGCATGTTCAGGCGACGGATGAAATGCGTCGGCACGCCGACCGAATTCAGCCCGGCCATGAAGAACTCCGACAGGCGGTTGTTCAGCACGCCCTTGCCTTCCACGGCGGCGGGGGCAGGCACTGCGGCGGTCGGCGCGGAATCGTCCTTGAAATACTGGATCAAGGTGCCCGGCTCGGGGCCTTCGTACAGGATTTTCGCCTTGCCCTCGTAAACCTTCTTGCGCCGTGCCATTCCAACCCCGCCAAATGCAGCAACGGGGCAACCCCAAGGGTCCCCCGCCTGCTTCCCTGCGCTATAGCCGCGACAGGGCAAACTGGCAAGGCGCAGGTCCGCCGCCCTTCCTGTCCCGTTCTGGCCCCCGTCCGTGCAGCAGTGCATGCCGCGCTTGAACCGCAGCGCAGCGGCAACGCGGCCCCCCTTGCAGCGCAGGTCCGGCAGGGGCATATGTCAAGCCGACAGGAACGATCACCCAGGGGCCTCCTCATGACCACGTTCGACGACCGCGAAAACGCCTTCGAATCCAAATTCGCCCATGACGCCGACATGCAGTTCCGTGCCGAGGCGCGGCGCAACAAGCTCGTCGGCCTCTGGGCTGCGGGCCTGCTCGGCAAATCCGGCGACGATGCCGCAGCCTATGCGATGTCGGTCGTCTCGGCCGATTTCGAGGAGGCAGGCATAGAGGACGTGGTCCGCAAGGTCGCCGCCGACCTCGGCGCGCTGGCAAGCGCAGATACCGTACGCGCCAAGATGGCAGAACTGCTGCCGGTCGCAAAATCGCAACTGATGCAGGAACTCTGACCGCGACAGACGCGCCCTTGCCGGGTCGC
Organism: Gemmobacter aquarius; assembly: GCF_003060865.1. Taxonomy (NCBI): domain Bacteria; kingdom Pseudomonadati; phylum Pseudomonadota; class Alphaproteobacteria; order Rhodobacterales; family Paracoccaceae; genus Paragemmobacter; species Paragemmobacter aquarius. Next base: position 935,951 of record NZ_CP028918.1, on the reverse strand, counting down.
ACAGGGGCAGCCATCGGCTGCCCCTTTCGCATGGGCCGCCTTGCGCTCGACCGCACCTGCTCGGGCCCCTCCCCGTCTGCCTCCCCGTCTGCCTCCCCGTCTGCCTCCCCGTCTGCCGCTTCCTCCGACAGCTAAATCACGGCGCGCCGTTGCCGTTAATCGGACAGTAAACTCGTACTGCGACAGTCGGCACGGGTGAGGTGCTTGTGCAGGTGCGGGGACATATGGCGAAATCGTACCGGCGGCAGGCGCTACAACTGGCAAAGCCTGCCCTCAGCCTGACCGTCGCTGCCTGCCTCGTCTGGCTGGTCGTCTCGCGGCTGGACCATCTCGACCCCGCAGCGATCAGGGACGCGGTCTATGACGTATCGGCCTTGCAATGGGCGCTTTCGCTCGCTGCGGTCGCGGTCGGCTTCCTTGCGGTCGGCGGTCAGGAACGTGTGCTGCACCGCCATCTCGGCACCGGAATGACCGGCCTGAACGCCTTTCGGGCCGGCATGGCTGCTGGCGCGGTCAGCCAGACCGCAGGCTTCGGCCCCGTGACAGGCGCCCTGATCCGCTGGCGGCTGCTGCCCGGCCTGACGCTCTGGCAGGCCACGCGCCTGTCACTGGCAATGACCGTCGGCTTCCTGGCCTCGCTCGCCACCCTCGCCGCACTGGTTCTGTCCACCATGCAGACCACCCCCTACGCGCCACTCGCCCATGCCGTGCTGGCGGTCGCATGCCTTTCCCTCCTGCTCGGTGCCTTGCGCCCGACATGGCTGCCGCTCCGCCGCCATTGGCCCAACGCGGTAACGATGCTCGCCTTCCTGTTCTGGGCCACGATCGACCTCGTCGCCCTCGGCCTTGCGCTCTGGGCGCTGTTCCCCGCCCCCCATCAGCCGCCGTTCACCACGCTACTGCCCGTGGTCCTGCTTGCGCTCGGCGCGGGCCTCGCCTCGGGCGCGCCCGCAGGTGTCGGCGCCTTCGAGATGACGGTGCTTTTCCTTTTGCCACAGGTTCCGGACGGTCCCCTCATGGTCGCGGTTCTCGCGTGGCGGGCGGTGTTTTACGCCCTGCCCGCAGTGGCAGGCGCGCTCTGGGCCGTCTTCGCCCCGCGCAACGCAACGCCGCAGCCGCCCGGACAGCCCCATTCGCCGCAGCTTGCGCCGCGCGCCGAAACCGCACTTCACCGGCAGGGCGACACATGCTTGCTGCGCCTCGGTCCGCAATCCTGCCTCGCAGGCCGCACGCCCCACATCCTCGCCGCGATGCTTAACCCCTTCCCCGGCCCGCCGGACCCCGCAACCCTGTCCGCCCTGACCGCAGCCGCCCGCGCCGAAAACCGCCTGCCCGCATTGTACAAGGCCGATGCCCGCCTTGCCGCGACTGCGCGCCGCCACGGTCTGCGCCCCCTTCGCATCGCGGCCGAGGCTGTCATTTCCCCGCGCGGCTTCGATCTTGCCAAACCGGCCCTCGCCACGCTGCGCCGGAAGCTCCGCAAGGCGACGGCGGCGGGCATCACCGTCACGCGCGGGCACGATCCGCACTGCCCCGCCCTCGCCCGCCTTAACCGCGAATGGGCCAGCCTGCACGGCGGTGAACGCGGCTTTTCCATGGGGCGCTTCTGCCCCGCCCATCTTGCGCGGCAAAGGCTCTACGTCGCATGGCAGGGCGAAACCCCCGTGGCCTTCGCCAGTTTTCATACCGCCCCCGCGGAATGGACGCTCGACCTCATGCGACACGGCGAAACCCTGCCTGATGGCACCATGCAAGCCCTTGTCGCCACGGCAATCCACGACGCCGCAGCACAGGGCATACCCCGCCTGTCCCTCGCCGCTGTCCCCGCCCTGCCAGCCCGCCTCGCGCGCCTCGCCACACCCCGCGCGGCGGGGCTTGCCCGCTTCAAGCAAGGCTTCGCACCAAAATGGGAACCTCGCTACATCTGCGCCGCGAACCTCGCCACACTCGCCCTCGCAGGATTCGAGCTCTCCCGCGCCATCCACCACCCCGACAGGCTGCAACCTACGGATGACCCATCCGAGTCCCCGCTTCATGATGAAGATGCAGATTATGAATTTGCCACCGCCCCCGCGTCATGGCAGAGGAAGGGGTGACCTTTTTTCCAACCAAGGTGCCCTGATGTCTGACGCCCTGTCCAAACTGCTTGCCACCCGCGACTGGCTCATGGCCGACGGGGCCACAGGAACAAACCTGTTCAACATGGGCCTCTCCTCGGGCGAACCGCCCGAGATGTGGAACGTGGAACAGCCCGACAACATCCGTACACTCTACCGCGGCGCGGTCGAGGCAGGGTCCGACATCTTCCTGACCAACACCTTCGGCGGCAACGCCTCGCGCCTGAAACTGCACAGCCTGCAGGGCCGCGTGCGCGAACTCAACCGCACCGGCGTGGCGCTTGGCCGCGAGATAGCCGATGCAGCAGGCCGCCCCGTCGTCGTGGCAGGCTCGGTCGGCCCAACGGGTGACATCTTCGAACCCATGGGCACCATGACCCACGCGCTTGCCGTCGAAATCTTCCACGAGCAGATCGAAGGCATGAAGGAAGGCGGCGTCGACGTCATCTGGGTCGAAACCATCTCGGCCCCCGAAGAATACAAGGCCGCCGCCGAAGCCTGCCGCCTGTCCGGCATGCCGTGGTGCGGCACCATGAGCTTTGACACCGCAGGCCGCACCATGATGGGCGTGACCTCGGCCGCCATGGCCGAGATGGTCGAGAAACTCCCGAACCCGCCGCTCGCCTTTGGCGCCAATTGCGGCGTCGGCGCGTCCGACCTGATGCGTACGGTCCTTGGCTTTGCCTCGACCGGAACCGACCGCCCGCTGATCGCCAAGGGCAATGCGGGCATCCCGAAATACCACGACGGCCACATCCATTATGACGGCACACCCGAGTTGATGGGCCAATACGCCGTGCTCGCCCGCGACGCTGGCGTACGCATCATCGGCGGCTGCTGCGGCACCATGCCCGAACACCTCAAATCCATGCGCCGCGCACTGGAAGAAACGCCCCCCGGCCCGCGCCCGTCGCTCGATACGATCAGCGCGGCACTCGGCGGCTTCTCCTCGGCCTCCGACGGCACGGGCGACACCTCGGGCGACCCCAAACGCGAACGCCGCGGCCGCCGCGGCTAAGCCGAAGTCTGACACAGACTTCGCGCCGGAATTTGACGCAAATTCCGGTGCCCGCCGTGGTAAACCCGAATTCTGCGCCAGAATTCGGCGCGGAATTTTCGCGAAATTCCGCTTTTCAAAACAGCGCCAACTGGTCCCCCGCCCTCGGCGGGGCGGCAAACAGATCGCAGCGCAACGCAGGCAGATCCTGCGCCAACCCATAGCGCGCCACCGCCAGCTTGAAGCGCTGCCCGATCAGCTCGGCAAACACCCCCTCGCCCCGCATCCGCTTGCCCCATTCGGCATCGTAATCCTTTCCACCTCGCGCCTCGCGCACCCGCGCCATCACCTTGGCCGCCCGCAGGGGTTGATGCGCCTCCAGCCAGTCGCGCCACAGCCCGGCCACTTCCAGCGGCAGCCGCAGCATGATCCAGCTCGCCCCCTTTGCCCCCGCCTCGGCCGCCGCCGCCAGTATCGGCTCCATCTCGTGATCCGTCAGCCCCGGCACCACAGGCGCCACCATCACCCGAACCGTCACCCCCGCCGCCGTCAACCGCCGGATCACCTCGAGCCGCCGCGCAGGCGCAGCCGCCCTCGGCTCCATGCTGCGCGACAGCCCCGCATCCAGCGTCGTCACCGAAATCCCCACACGCAACAGCCCCTTGGCCGCCATCGGCGCCAGCAGGTCCAGATCGCGCTCGATCAGCGTCCCCTTCGTCGTGATCGCCAGCGGATGGTCAAAGGCCGCCAGCACCTCGACCACCTCGCGCATCACGCGGTGCTCCGCCTCGCAGGGCTGGTAGGGGTCGGTATTGGTGCCGATCGCCACCGTCCCGACCCGATAGCCGGGCTTTCGCAACTCGCGCTCCAGCACCGCCCCGATTCCCGGCCGCGCAATCAGCCGTGTCTCGAAATCCAGCGCAGGCGACAGGTTCAAAAACGCATGGCTCGGCCGCGCGAAGCAATAGACGCAGCCATGCTCGCACCCCCGATAGGGGTTGATCGACCGGTCAAACGGAATGTCCGGGCTCTTGTTGAAACTCAGCGCCGACCGTGCCCGCTCCACTCGAACCTCGGTCGCCACCAGCCGCTCTTCTTCGGCCATGTCCCAGCCGTCTGCCGCCGCCTCGACCGCCCTCGGCTCGAACCGGCCCGTGGCATTGCTGCCCACACCCCGCGCCCGCACCCGCTGGCCCGGCATCAGCGCCCTTCGCTTTTCCTCTTCCATGCGGCAAATATAGAACATACCATGAACAAGTACCACCGTCTTTCCACAACCGACCCCTTGCTGTCGGCTTTCATCCGGGGCATGTCGCTAAACGAAAAGTGCACATGCCGCTTATCGCCCATGCACCAGTGACGAAACCCTTGTGGGAGTGCCGACCGATGGCCGACGAAGACGAAATCATCCTGTCCGAACTGTCCGATGACGAACTCGTTCTGCAAATGCATGACGACCTTTACGACGGGCTCAAGGAAGAGATCGAAGAAGCGGTCAACATCCTGATCGCCCGCGGCTGGACCCCCTACGATGTCCTGACCAAGGCCCTCGTCGCGGGCATGACCATCGTCGGTGCAGACTTCCGCGATGGCATCCTCTTCGTCCCCGAAGTGCTGCTTGCCGCAAACGCGATGAAATCGGGCATGTTCATCCTCAAACCGCTTCTGGTCGAAACCGGCGCGCCGCGCATGGGCAAGATGGTGATCGGCACGGTCAAGGGCGACATCCACGACATCGGCAAGAACCTCGTCGCGATGATGATGGAAGGCGCGGGCTTCGAAGTGCTCGACCTCGGCATCAACAACTCGGTCGAAAAATACCTCGAGGCGCTCGAATCCGAAAAGCCCGACATCCTCGGCATGTCTGCCCTGCTGACAACGACCATGCCCTATATGAAAGTCGTGATCGACACGATGAAGGAAAAGGGCCTGCGCGACGACTACATCGTCCTCGTCGGCGGCGCACCGTTGAACGAGGAATTCGGCCGCGCCATCGGCGCAGACGCCTATTGCCGCGATGCAGCGGTTGCGGTGGAAACCGCCAAGCAATTCGTAGCGCGCAAGCACAACCAGCTCGGCGCCTGATCACACCTTCGGCAAAAAGCCCCGCAGCCCATCGGCTTGCGGGGCTTTTTCTTGCACACCCCTTGGATTCGCTCCCCATCCGCGCCAGATTGTAAAGGGAAAGGAAACGCCATGCCGCTTACCCATTTCCTGTCGCTGATCGCCTTCGTCATCCTCGCTGCGGGCCTCACCCTCGGCCTCGCCGTCTGGGCCGATCTGCCACTTGCAGCCCTCGGCTTCGCCGCATTGGCCGGCACCCTGATCGTCGGCGCACGCCAGTGGCGCTGACCGCGCCCCCCCTCGACGACGCCACGCTGACCGAACAGGGCCTTACCGTCACCGCCCCCTCGGCAGACCGGGGGAAAATCCTGCTGATCGCCTGCGGTGCCCTCGCCCATGAAATTCTCGCGCTGAAACGCGCGAACGGCTGGGACCACCTCGACCTGCAATGCCTGCCCGCCAACCTGCACCTTTGGCCCGACCGCATTCCCGCCGCGGTTGAGTCCGCCATAGCGGCCCATCGCGCCGCCTATGACCGCTTCTTCGTGGTCTACGCCGATTGCGGCACGGGGGGCCTTTTGCAAGCCAAATGCGCCGAACTCGGCGTCGAAATGGTCGCTGGCCCGCATTGCTATTCCTTCTTCGAAGGCAACGCCGCCTTCGCCGCAAAATCCGAAACCGAATTCACCGCCTTCTACCTGACCGATTTCCTCGTGCGGCAGTTCGATGCCTTCGTCTGGCGTCCCATGGGCCTCGACCGGCACCCCGAACTGCGCGACATGTATTTCGGCAATTACACGAAACTCGTGTATCAGGCCCAACTTGACGACCCCGCCCTTGATGTAAAAGCGCGGGAATGCGCCGACAGGCTGGGTCTTGCCTACGAACGGCGGCTCACCGGCTACGGAGACCTTGCCCCCGCCCTCGCCGCCGTGGCACATCCGGTGGCATGAACGCCGACAGCTATACCCGCGCCTTCGCCACCGCATTTTCCACGCAAGACGCCGACAGCCTCGTGCGGCTGCTTTCCGACGATGCCGAGGTGGTCACCGCCACCGGCCAGCATTGCGATGGGCGCGAAGCAGCCCGCCTCGCCTTCATGGCGGAATTCGAAGGCACCTTCCGCAGCGCCCGCCTCGTGTCAGGCCGCGCCAAACTGCGTCCCGTAGGCCCCGGAGCCGCGCTTTTGTCGCAGCGCTACGTCCTTGCAGGCGCCACCGGCCCCGACGGCACCGACCTGCCGCGCTGCGCGCTGCTTCTGTCGGCTTGCATCATCATGCGCCCCGATGGCTGGCAGGCGCTCACCTGCCACATCACGGCGCTCACCTGAAAGACTCAGCGGCGGCGAAACAGCCCCGCGTCGATCGCCCGCTCGCGCATTTCAAGGTCATAGCGGCTCACCGCCTCGTTCAGATAGGCCAACTCGCGCTCGGCGACGGTCGGGAAACGGAACGACCGGAACACGGTCTTCACTTGTTCGAACATGGTGCTTCTCCTTCGGTTACGTCCCGAAGATAGATTGCTGCACCGCAGCATTCCAGCCCTGCACCGGTGGAACCCGCTATGCACCCAGCGCAACGGTCAACGCCGCATTTTTCGCCCCCACCCCGATTTTTCTGCGAAAAATCCCGCCAGTCCTGAAACACCTGCGCTGTCACCCTTGCGCAAATACTCACAGCACCGCCAGCCGCCCGCGCAACGCAAGCAAGCACAAGCGCCAGATTTTTCGCAGAAAAATCTTGCCCCGAACCGGCACGCCCTCAGGTCGACAAAAGCGCCCGTGCCGCCTCGCGCGCCGCTTGGGTGATCGTGTCGCCCGCCAGCATCCGCGCGATCTCTTCGACCCGCTCGCCCTCCGACAGCGCCAGCACGGTGGACAGCGTCATGTCATCGACCACCCGCTTTTCCACCCGCCAATGCGCCCCGCCCAAAGCCGCCACCTGCGGCGAATGCGTCACGACCAGCACTTGGCTTCCTTCGGCCAGCGCCTTCAACCGCCGTCCCACCGCATCGGCGGTCGCCCCGCCCACACCACGGTCGATTTCGTCAAAGATCATCGTCAGCCCCGGCGTATTCCCCGTCAGGCAAACCTTCAGCGCCAGCAGAAACCGCGACAATTCCCCGCCCGAGGCGATCTTGTTCAAGGCCCCCGCCGGAGCCCCCGGATTGGTCGCCACGGTGAATGTCACCGCGTCCACACCGTCCGGCCCGGCATCGGCCGGCGTGACCCCGGTCACGAACACCGCCCGCTCCATCTTGAGAGGTGCCAGTTCCGCCGCCATCGCAAGGTCCAGCCGCGCCGACGCGGCGCCACGCGCCCGCGTGATCCAGCCCGCCTCCTCGGCATAGGCGGCTTCTGCCTGCACCACCGCCTTGGCCAGCCCTGCAATTCCGGCCTCGCCACTGTCCAGCGCCGCCAGCCGCCCGCGCAAGTCTCCGGCAAAGCGGCCCAGATCGTCGGCCAAGACACCATGTTTGCGCGCCAGCGCCCGAATGGCGAACAGCCGCTCCTCGATCGCCTCCAACTCGGACGGGTTGAAATCCAGCGCCGCCAGCGCCCCCTCGACGCCAGCCTGCGCCTCGCCCAACTCGATCAGCGCGCGGTTCAGCGACGCCAAGGCCCCCTCGAGCGCCCCATCGGCCTTATCCGCCGCCCCCTCGAGCCAGCGCAACGCGTCGCGCATCATGCCCTCGGCGGCCTGTTCCGACATCGCCTGATAGGCACGCGCCACGTCCGACCGTATCTTCTCGGCCCCCTGCATCATCCGGCGGCGGGCATCAAGCGTGGCTTCCTCGCCGGGTTCGGGGTCCAGCTTGTCCAATTCGGCCACCGCATGGCGCAGGAAATCCTCTTCCTTGCGCGCCGCGACCAGCGCCGCCTCGGCCTCGGCCAACCGCGCCCGCGCCGCCGATTGCGCCCGCCATGCCGCCCGCACGGGGGCCAGATCGATCCCGGCAAAGGTATCAAGCAGCACACGGTGTCCGCGCGGGTTCAACAGCCCGCGGTCATCCTGCTGCCCGTGCAATTCCACCAGCGTATCCGACAGGTCGCGCAACACCTCGCCCGACACGCGGCGGTCGTTGACCCAGGCGGTCTTGCGCCCGTCCACCGTATTGACCCGCCGCATGATCAGCTCGTCCCCGGCCTCGATCCCCGCCTCGGCCAGCACGGCGCGCGCAGCATGACCGTCAGGCAGGTCGAACACCGCCGTGACCACGCCCTGCTCGGCACCGGCCCGCACCAGCTCGGCACGCCCCCGCCAGCCCAGAACGAAACCCAAAGCATCCAGCAAGATCGACTTGCCCGCCCCTGTCTCGCCGGTCAACACATTCAGCCCCGACCGGAACTCGAGGTCCAGCCGGTCGATGATCAAAACATCGCGGATTTCAAGCGATCGCAGCAAAAGCCCGCCCCCGTCAGCGCCCCGGCCGCGTCAAATCCAGTCGCCGCGCAACATCTGCCGATAGATCCGCGCCAGCCAACCATCACCCTTGGCCTCGGGTGCCAGCCCCTTGCCTTTCAGCAGGCGGAAACTGTCATCGTAGAACGGGCTGGATTGATAGTTGAAACCAAGGATCGCCGCCGAAGTCTGCGCCTCGTCGGTAAAGCCAAGCGCCAGATAGGATTCGGTCAGCCGGTGCAATGCCTCGGCGGTGTGGCTGGTGGTCTGGTAATCCTGCACCACGGTCCGGAAGCGGTTGATCGCCGCCGTGTAATTGCCACGCTTCAGGTAATAGCGCCCGATCTCCATTTCCTTCGCCGCCAGATGGTCGAAGGCAAGATCGAACTTCAGCATCGCCGACCGCGCATAATCGCTGTCGGGATAGGTCTCGATCACATCGCGCATGCCGGTCAGCGCCTGGAAGGTGACGCCCTGGTCACGCCCGACCTCGTCGATCTGGTCATAGAACGACAGCGCCATCAGATACAGCGCATAGGGCGCATCCTCGTCACCGGGATACAAATCGAGGAAACGCTGCGAAGCCGCCCGCGCCTCTTCGTATTTCTTGCCCTTGTGATAGCCGAAGGCCTGCATGATCAAGGCACGCTTGGCATATTCCGAATAGGGATAAAGCCGCTCGACCTCTTGGAAATACCTGATGCCCTCATCCGGCTTGCGCTCGGTTTCCAGCTTCAGCTCGCCCTGCTTGTAGATTTCCTCGGCGGTATAGGATTCCAGCGGCTTCTCGTTGCTGCCACCAAAACCGGCACATCCTGCCAGCGATGCGGCCACGAGCGCCATGCCTAGGAACCGCGCGCCCGACTTCACCCCTGCCATCTTCCGCCTACCCCACGACATTTTCAACATCCGGCCGAACAGCCGCCGATGCATGCTTAAGCGTCGTCCTAGCACAGAAAATTCCGGGGCGCAAAACGGCTTTCGCTCCCCCGCGCACTCAATGCGCGGGCAGGTCCGCCGCGATCACACCCACGCCGGGCAGCTTGCGCCCGGTTTGCGCTCCGACCTCGACAAAGCAATAGGCTGTCGGATCGGCAAACAAGGCCCGCAGCAACCTGTTGGTCAGCGCATGGCCCGCCCGCACGCCTGTGTAGCGCCCCAGAATCGGCGCACCGGCAAGGAACAGATCGCCCACCGCATCCAGCATCTTGTGGCGCACGGGTTCATCGGCATAGCGCAAGCCCCCGGGGCTCAGCACGCGGTCGCCTTCGAACACCACCGCATTTTCCAGCGTCCCGCCCAGCGCCAGCCCGTTGGCCCGCATCGCGTCGACATCTGACTGACGGCAAAAGGTGCGGCTGTCCGACAGTTCACGCACGAAAGCGCCATTGGCAAGGTTCAGGCTCTTTTCCTGCCGTCCGATGGCCGCTTCGGCGAATTCGATGCTGAAATCCATCTCCAGCATTTCCGCAGGCTCAAGCCGCGCGATGGCCTCGCCCTCGCGCACTTCCACCCGCTTCAAGACGCGGATCGCCCGCGAAGGCGCACCCTGTCCGACGATCCCGGCCGCCAGCAAACCTGCAACAAAAGGTGCCGCCGACCCGTCAAGGATCGGCACTTCCGGCCCGTCGATCTCGATCAGCGCGTTATGCACGGCGCAGCCGGCCAAAGCGGCCATGATATGTTCGATGGTCGAAACCGAAGCGCCCGCTGCATTGGCCACCAGCGTGCACAGACGCGACGGCACAACGGCATCCCAACGGGCAACAATCCGCTCATTCAGGTCGGTCCGCAGAAAGACGATGCCGTGACCCACATCCGCAGGCTTGACCACCATCCGAACCTCGGCGCCGCCATGCAGGCCCAGACCCACAAAGGTCGCAGCGGAGTGCAGAGTGTTTTGCAAAGGTCGCCCCCGGTTCGATCAATTCCGCCGCCAAGGGTTTCCTGACAAGCGAAGCGCGGGTTCATCCCGCGTCTGAACTTAGGTAAGATGCTGCACGTGCAAACTCAACTCACCTTTTATGACACTTCGTGACAGCGTGAAACATCACGAAACCCACTGATTTATAAAAGAAAAAACCGGACCAACAGGCCCGGTTTTCCCCGATTGTTACAGTGCGTTGCGGCCCGTCAATTCGCCTGGCGCCGCAAGAATGCCGGAATCTCGATCTTCTCCTGATCCGCGTTCAGTTCCGGCTCGTCGTCATAGGACGTGACCGGCGGCTGGTGGCGGGCTGCGGCCTGCGACTCGCCCGTTCCCCCCGCCATGCGGTTGATCAGCGACCCGATGCCAAAGCGCGGGCGCTGTTCGGCCGGTTTCGGTGCCGGAGCGGCGGCGCGCTGCGGTGCCGCCATCCCGCGCGGGGTCTGGCCTGCCGGAGCTTTGCTCACAGCCGTCTGCAACCGCTGCAATGCCTCGGGCGAGGGCGTTCCCGGCGGGCGCGGTGCCACGAACTCGGCGGCCGAAAGGTCCATCTGCGCGGTCGGGCGCGCCGCAGGCTGCGGGCGGTAAGCCGGCGCCGGAACCTCGTAGCCGTCATCCGCTTCCGCCTCATAGGCGGGCGGTGCGTCGAACAGCGACCGGTCTTGCTGCGGCTGGGCCTGCTGCGGCTGCGGCGCATAGGCCTGCGCTGCGGGCTGCTGCACCGGCTGCTTATAGGCCGGCGGCGGTGCGGGCTGATAGGCGGGCTGCACCACCTGCACCGTCAACGGCCCAGTCTGCGGGGCTGTCTGCGGCGCAGGCTGCAACGGCGCCGACATCGGACGCCGCGCCACCGGATCGGACGCACGGTTGGACTGGCTCACATCGATACCGGTCGCCACGACCGACACGCGGATAGCCCCTTCCATGCTGGTATCCAGCGTTGACCCCACGATGATATTCGCATCGGGATCGACCTTTTCGCGGATGATATTCGCGGCCTCGTCCAACTCGAACAGCGTCAGGTCATAGCCGCCGGTGATGTTGATCAGCACGCCGCGCGCGCCGTTCAGGCTGATCTCGTCCAGCAGCGGGTTGGCAATCGCCTTTTCAGCCGCCTGCACCGCGCGGTCTTCTCCCGAAGCCTCGCCCGTGCCCATCATCGCCTTGCCCATCTCGTCCATCACCGCGCGCACGTCGGCAAAGTCGAGGTTGATCAGGCCGGGGCGCACCATCAGGTCGGTCACGCCCTTGACACCCTGATACAGCACGTCGTCGGCCATCGCGAAGGCTTCGGTGAAAGTCGTGCGCTCGTTGGCCAGCCGGAAAAGGTTCTGGTTGGGAATGATGATCAGCGTATCGACGACCTTTTGCAGGGCCTCGATGCCCTCCTCGGCCTGCTTCATCCGCTTGCCGCCCTCGAACTGGAACGGCTTGGTGACCACGCCAACGGTCAGCACACCCAGCTCACGCGCCGCCTGCGCGATGATGGGTGCTGCCCCCGTGCCCGTGCCGCCCCCCATGCCAGCGGTGATGAAACACATATGCGCGCCGGCCAGATGATCGACGATCTCCTCGATCGTCTCTTCCGCCGCCGCAGCGCCAACCGCCGGACGCGCCCCTGCGCCCAAGCCTTCCGTGACCTTCAGACCCATCTGGATCCGCGAATGCGCCTTCGACTGCTGCAAGGCCTGCGCGTCGGTGTTCGCCACGACGAACTCGACCCCCTCAAGCTGCTTGTCGATCATGTTGTTGACAGCATTGCCGCCCGCGCCGCCAACACCGAAGACGGTGATACGCGGCTTCAGCTCTTCGCGCTGCGAGGTCATCGAAAGGTTCAGGGTCATAGCCACTCCGCCTGCTGCTGTTCGTTGTGCCGTCTTTTGCTGATCGGCTTGCTTTCGCGCCGGTCCCGGGCGCAGGAATCCGAATTTATCCACGATTCTATCCACAAAGGAGGTCAGAGGTCACGTAAAAAACGTCACCAGCCCACAAAATATGGGCCGATAAGCGCGTCGATCAGCGGTATTTTGCCGTTTTGGCAGGATATAGCGGTTACCAGTTATCTTTGAACCATTTGAAGGCCCGCTTTATCGAACGTGCAGGGTATCGCTCCGAAGGTATTTCGAAATCCCACCATTCGTCCTGAGGATGCGCGGCAAACAGGCAAAGGCCCACGGCACTGGCAAAAGCGGCACCCGTCGCGGCTTGCGGCAGGCCCTGAACACGCAGCGGACGGCCCAACCGGACCTGCTGCCCAAGAATACGCGCGGCCAACCCGTCAAGCCCCGGAATCTGGCTCGCCCCGCCCGTCAGCACGATCGACTGGCTCGGCAGGCTGTCAAAGCCCGCCGCATCCAGACGCGACCGCGCCTCTTCCAGAATCTCCTCGACCCGCGGCCGCATGATCCCGATCAACTCGGTCCGGCTGATCTGGCGACGGTCCTTTTCCCAATCGCCGCTCTCGCCGCCGGTCTCGATCATCTCGCGGTCATCCATGCCGGTGGCATAGACGCCGCCATGCTTCGTCTTGATCTTCTCGGCCACCGCCAGCGGAATCTGCAACCCCTTCGAGATGTCCGAGGTGACATGATCCCCGCCCATGCGAACCGAATCCGCATAGATCATGTGCTTTTTCATGAAGATCGAAATGCCCGTGGTCCCGCCGCCCATGTCGATGCAGGCGGCCCCCAACTCTTGCTCGTCTTCCACCAGTGATGACACGCCCGACACGTAAGCCGATGACGCAATCCCCGCCAGTTCCAGATCACAGCGCTTGATGCAGTACAGCAGGTTCTGCACCACCGACCCGTCGACCGACAAAAGATGCATGTCGCAGGCCAGCCGGTTGCCGATCTGCCCGCGCGGATCACCCAGCCCCGTGCGATGGTCCAGCGCAAAGTTCACCGGATGCGCGTGCAACACCTCGCGCCCCACGCCGATATCGGGCACGTCACACGATGCCAGAGCGCGGGCCACATCCTGCTCGGTCACGACCGAATCCTGCAATTCCCACTCGCCCGCAAGGCCATAGCTGCGCGGCTCGGCGCCGCTGAAGCTCGCGATCACATGATCGACCCGCACATTGGCCATCTTCTGCGCCGCCTGCACGGCGGTGCGGATCGCCCGCTCGGTCTCGTTCATCTGGGCGATTTCACCGAACTTCACCCCACGCGACCGCGTCGTCGCGGCCCCGATGACGCGGAACGAAGACTGCCCCGCCATCGGCCCCACCCCGTCAGCCTCGCGCAGGCGCTCGGGCCCGTCGAAGCGCAGGATCAGGCAGGCGATCTTGCTGGTGCCCACGTCCAGAATGGCGATGACACCCCGCTGCATCGCGGCCCGGCGCATATGGCGCATCGCTCTTTGCGATTGGTAAAGGTCGGTCATAGGTTGTTGCCCTCGCTCACATCGATGCCCTGTGCTTTGCGGCGTTCGTTCATGGCGTTCGGAGCAAGCCGCAGCACGGGTCGTTCTTCGTTTCTCAAATCCACCGTCAACAGATCACGCGCCAGCAAATCCTCGGCCCGATCCAGCGCGATCAACCGCTCCAGCGCCGAAACGGCATTGTGTTCGGGCAGCATGATCTTCTGGTTCCGGTCCAGAACCAGATCCCACCGCCGCTCGCCCATCCGCACCAGCCCGCGCACCCGCGGCAATATCGGTTGCGCCGCCGCGAAAATCTCCAAAGCCTCGCCCGCCACCAGATCGGCCCCGTCACCCGCCACCAGCGGCAAATCGGCGCGGTCGGTGCGCGACGACAGGCTCGCCACGCGGTGCCCCGTCTCGTCCAGCATCTCGATCCGCTCGCCGGTGCGCCACACCATCACCGGCATCCGCTCGGTGATCAGCATCTGCAGCACCCCGCCAGACCGCACCCGCAACTCGGCCGAGGCCACCGCGTCCAGATCCTCGATCCGCTGCCGCGCCAGATCGAGGTCGAGGTCGAAGGAAGACGCAGGCAGAGTCAACCCGGCCCGACCGCGGATCGCCTCGGCCAGTTCGGGCGAAGCGCCTTCAACCGAAATCAGGCCGACCATGAACTCGGGCCGGTTCTGGAACTTTTCCTTCAGATCGGCATAGCCCTGCACCAGCGCCGCCCGACGCGCATCGTTCGCCACATAGACCGCCGTCACCCCGCCGATCACCAGAAGCGGCAGACCAACGCGGAACAGCACGCGGAACAGCGGCGTCAGCCACAGCCGCTGCATCCGGTATTGCCAGCGCGACGGCGCCGGATCGCGCCGCAGGCCGCGCTGATAGACGCGATGGCCGCCCAGCGCCCCCTGCCTGCCCAGCGCGCCCTGCCTGCCTACCGATTGCACGATGCATCCTCCACGATCCAGCGGCAGAGCTCGGGAAAGCTGATACCCAGATGCCCCGCCTGTTCCGGCGAAAGCGAGGTCGGCGTCATCCCCGGCTGCGTGTTCGTCTCCAGAAGCACCAGCCCGTCCAGCCCCCGCGCCTCGTCCCAGCGCAGATCGGTCCGGCTTAGCCCCCGGCACCCCAGCGCCCGATGCGCCCGCAAGGCATAGTCCAGACAGGCGGCGGTTATCTCGTCTGGCAGGGCTGCAGGCACCACATGGCGGCTGCCACCGGCCTTGTATTTCGCGTCATAATCGTACCAGCCATCGGTCACGATATCGGTGACGCACAAAGCGCGGTCGCCCATCACCGAAACCGTCAACTCGCGCCCCGGCGCATAGGTCTCGACCATCACGCTCGCGGGCATCTCGGCGGAAAGGCGCGGCGCATTGCCGCCCGCGCGCACGATATAGACACCCACCGACGAGCCTTCGTTGTTGGGCTTGACCACATAGGGCAGCGGCAACACATGCCCCGCCTCGACGGCCTCGCGCGTGGCGATCACGCTGTCCACCACAGGCAGACCGGCGGCGCGATACACGTCCTTGGCCCGGCTCTTGTCCATCGCAAGCGAAGACGCCAGCACGCCGGAATGGGTATAGGGAATCCGCATCCATTCAAGAATGCCCTGCACGCAGCCATCCTCGCCCCAGCGACCATGCAGCGCGTTGAAGCAGATGTCGGGCGCGATTTCGGTCAAGCGTGCAGGAAGATCGGGGCCGCAATCGACCTCGACAACGTCATATCCCGCCTCGGTCAACGCACGGGCACAAGCCCGCCCTGTGACAAGAGACACCTCCCGCTCTGCGGAAGGCCCCCCATCAACACCGCCACGAGGGGGACGCTTCTGCCCGAACCGCCCGCCATGTTCCGCCTCAAACCGGGTCTGCTGCCCGTTTTTGTAGTTATTTTGCCGCCGGTTCACCGACGCGCATAATTTCCCACTCTAGCGTGATCCCGCTCGCTTGGAAAACCCTTTTTCGCACATCTTCCCCCAATCCTTCCAGATCGGCGGCAGTCGCCCCTCCGGTGTTGATGAGGAAATTGGAATGCATCGGCGACATCTGCGCCCCGCCACGGCTCGCCCCGCGCATTCCGGCCTCGTCTATGACCTTCCACGCCTTCAAGTCGTGCCTGTCATCGGCTTTTCCGGTCGAGGAATGACCCACCGGATTGCGGAACGTCGACCCCGCCGACCGCTCCTTGGTCGGCTGGCTCGCATCGCGTTTGGCGATCTGCTCGGCCATCTTCGCCTCGAGCTTTGCCGGATCGCCCGCCTCGGCCCGAAAGGTCGCGTCGACAATCACCCAACCCTCGGGCAGATGCGATTGGCGGTAAGCCAGCCGCAAATCCGCCGCCGGAAGCGTCACCACGTCGCCCGCCCGCGTCACCGCCCGCACCGATACCAGATGATCGGCCACATAGCTGCCGTAGCAGCCCGCGTTCATCCGAACCGCGCCGCCGATACTGCCCGGTATCGTGCGAAGAAAGGTCAGGTCCAACCCAGCCTCTGCCGCCCGCCGCGCCACATGGGCATCCAGTGCCGCAGCCCCGGCCACCACAAGCCCGTCTTGCGCCGAAATCCCGTTGAACCCACGCCCCAAGCGGATCACGACAGCCCGTATCCCGCCGTCCCGCACGATCAGGTTCGACCCGACCCCCATTGGAAACACCGTCTCGGCCGGATCGAGCGCCGTCAGAAACGCCACCAGATCGGCCTCGTCCGCAGGCTGGAAAAACAGATCGGCAGGCCCGCCCACGCGCAGCCATGTCAACTCGGCCAGCGGGCGATGCGGGGTAAGCGTGCCGCGCAGCATGGGCAGATCGCGACTCATGGCGTTCCCGCCGCCTTGCGTCGCAGCCAGCGGAACAGGAACACGAGCGGCCAGCGCAGCACACTGCATCCCATAAGCAAGATCGCAATCCCCCAGACCGGCCCGTTGGCCCATGTCACCCAGCCGAGGATCGGGATACCCGCCGCAATCAGCACATAGGCTGCAGTCCAGTGCTGATCCCGCGTCGGCAGCATGGCCATCACATTGGCCACGATCAGCCACCCGAAAGCCGCCACCAGCGCCCAGTTCATGCGCCCACCCCACGGCCCGAGGATTTTTCCACAAAAAATCCTCTTCCCACCGCGCCGGCCGCCGAATTTTCGCCGAAAATTCGCCGTCCCCGGCCCCGGAATTTTTCGTCGAAAAATTCCGGTTCCGTCACGCCGCAGCCCCCATCAGCTTTGCAGGCAGCGCATTGGCCCAGGCGCTGATCGATCCTGCCCCCAGACAGACGACCATATCCCCCGGCCGCGCCTGCTCGCGCACCAGACGTGCAAGATCGGCCTCGTCCTGCACGGCACGGGCGTGGCGGTGACCATGGGCGATCAGCCCCGCAACCAGATCGTCGCGGCTGGCACCCGCGATGGGGTCCTCCCCCGCGGCATAGATATCGGCGATGCCGACCACATCGGCCTCGTTGAAGCAGGTGCAGAAATCCTCGAACAGGCTCGACAGCCGCGTGAAGCGGTGCGGCTGGTGCACCGCGATCACACGCGCCCCCGGCTTGCCCGCAATCGCCTGCCGCGCCGCCTTCAGCACGGCGGCGATTTCCACCGGATGATGGCCGTAATCGTCGATGATGGTGACACCGTTCACCTCGGCCACCTTGGTAAACCGCCGGTTCACGCCGGCAAAGCCTGCCAAGGCCTCGCGGATTTCGTCTTTCTTCATGCCCAGATGCCGCGCCACTGCAACCGCCGCCAAGGCGTTCGACACATTGTGATCCCCCGGCATCGGCAGCACGCAACCCTCGATCACCGCGCCGTCACCTTCGCCCTGCAAGGCCACGTCGAAATGCGCCTTGCCACCCTCGAAGCGCAGGTTGACCGCCCGCACATCGGCCTGCGCGTTGAAACCGAAGGTCACGAACCGCCGGTCGGTCACCCGCCCCACCAGCGCCTGCACTTCCGCGTGGTCGGTGCAGCACACCGCCAGCCCGTAGAACGGGATGTTCGACACGAAATCGAAGAACCCCTTCCGCAGCGCGTCAAAGGTTCCCCAATGCTCCATATGCTCGGGGTCGATATTGGTCACGATGGCAATCGTCGCGGGCAGACGGTTGAACGACCCGTCCGACTCATCCGCCTCGACCACCATCCACTCGCCAGCCCCCGCCCGCGCGTTCGATCCGTAGGCGTGGATCACGCCCCCGTTGATCACCGTAGGGTCGAACCCGCCCTTGTCGAGCAGCGTCGCCACCATCGTCGTCGTCGTCGTCTTGCCATGGGTTCCGGCAATGGCGATGTTCGATTTCAGCCGCATCAACTCGGCCAGCATCTCGGCCCGCCGCACCACCGGCAGCTTGCGCCGCCGCGCCTCTTCCAGTTCCGGATTGCCCTTCTTGATGGCGCTGGAAATCACCACCACCGCCGCGTCCCCGATGTTCGCGGCGCTCTGCCCCTCGAACACCGTCGCACCCAGCGACACCAGCCGGTCGGTGATCCTGGATGCCTTGGCATCCGACCCCTGCACGCTATAGCCCAGCGTCATCAGCACTTCGGCGATCCCCGACATGCCGATCCCGCCGATCCCCACGAAATGGATCGGCCCCAACTCTCCGGGCAGTTTCGTCGCAGCATTCATGCCGTCTTTTCCTTTGCCAGTTCCTCGACCAGCGCCACCAGACGCTCTGTCGCATCGGGCCGCGCCTGCCCCAGAGCATGCCGCGCCATGGTCATGGCGGCATCGCTTTGCGTCAACACCGCCTCCAATTGCGCGGCAAGGCTGGCAGCGTCAAGCGCCTTTTCCGGGATCAGCACCGCCGCCCCCGCATCGACCAGCCCGCGCGCATTCGCGGTCTGATGGTCCCCCGTCGCCGCCGCAAAGGGGATCAGGATCGACGGCCGCCCGATCACCGATATATCGGCCACCGAAGACGCGCCCGAGCGTGAAATGACAAGCTGCGCCTCGGCCAGCCGTTTGGGGATGTCGGCAAAGAACGGCTTGACCTCGGCCAGCATCCCCGCCGCGTCATAGGCCGCAACCACCCGCGCCATATCCTCGTCCCGCGCCTGCTGCGCCACGCGCAACCGCAGCCGCAGCCCTTCGGGCAGCGCGGCCATCGCCGCAGGCACCACATCCGACAGGATACGCGCGCCTTGGCTTCCGCCGATCACCACCACGCTCATCGGGTAATCTCCGGGCGGAATATACCCCGCCCCCGACCGTTCCAACACCGCGCCCCGCACGGGGTTTCCCGTGTGATAGCCCGTCACCCCGTCGGGCAACGCGGTGGGCCAGGTGCCGCAAGCCACCTTGTCCACACGCGGCGCGAAAAGCCGGTTGACGCGGCCCAGCACGCCGTTTTGTTCATGGATCATCCGCGGCCGACGCAGCAGCCACGCCGCCCCCAGCGCCGGAATCGTCGGATAGCCGCCGAACCCCACCACCACCGCAGGCCGGTCGCGCAGCATCCCTGCCACCGCCGCCAGCACGCCGCCCGCAATCCGCAGCGGCACCAACACCTTGGCCAGCGCCCCGCCCCGCGCGAAGGTGGCCGAACTCACCTGCTCGACCTTCACCACATGCGGAAATCCCCCCGCATAACGCGCACCGCGCGCGTCGGTCGACAGCTTCACCCGCCAGCCCTTGCGCACCATCACCTCGGCCAGCGCCTGCGCGGGGAACATATGCCCCCCCGTGCCACCTGCCGCGATCAAGAGCAGCGGCGCAGCCATCAGCGCCCCCGCCGCTGGAAGATGTCGCCCATGGTCCCCTGCGGACGCGCCCGCGTCATCGCCAGCAGTGCCCCCGCCGTGATTCCGGCGGCGATCACCGACGACCCGCCATAGCTGACAAAGGGCAAGGTCATCCCCTTCGATGGCAGCAGCCGCACCGCCACCCCCATGTTGATCATCGCCTGCACGCCAAAGATACAGGCCAGCCCCGTCCCCGCCAGCCGGATGAACGGATCACGCTCCTTCATCAGCCGAAACAGCGAGCGCACCACCACAGTGGTGTAAAGCGCGATGATGACCAGCACCAGAATCAGCCCGTATTCCTCGGCTGCCACCGCGATGATGAAATCGGTATGCGCGTCCGGCAGCGACCACTTCACCTGCCCCTCGCCCACGCCGACCCCGAAGAACCCGCCTTCCTGAATGGCGTTCGTCGCATAGCCAAGCTGCGTGCGCGGGTCGATGTCGGGCGTCATGAACCCGTCGATCCGGCGGGCAAAATGCTCGGAACTCTCATAGGCCAGAAAACCGCCCACGGTCACGATCCCGATGATCCCCGCAATCAGCATCATCGGCGCACCAGCCACGAAATACATCACCCCCCAGCCGAACAGCACCAGCGCCGCCTGACCGAAATCGGGCTGCATCGCCAGAATCATCACCACAGCAAAGGACAACAGGAACGACACCAGCTTTCCGGGCGGCCCGTTCAGATCGAAGCTCGCCGCCATCATCCAGGCGCAGACCACGATGAACCCCGGCTTCAGGAATTCCGACGGCTGGAAGGACGCAAAGCCGAACGAGAACCAGCGCACGGCGCCCTTGCCGAAATCGGTACCAAAGACCGGCAACAGGCACAGGGCCACCATCGCCAGCACGAAACCGACCACGCCGACACGCCGCACCGTATAGGGCGACATCATCGACACGCCCAGCATCGCGACGATCCCCAGCCCGCCGAAAAACGCCTGCCGCTGCACGTAATAGAACGGGTCCAGCCCGTTCCTCGTGGCCAAGGGCACCGAAGCCGCAAGCCCCAGAAGCAGCCCGATCCCGAACAGCACCATGACGCAACTCATCGACCATTTGTCGATCGTCCGCCACCAACGGGGAAGAACAGGCTCGCTCACCCGTGAGGGCATCGAGCCATAAACCATCTCGGTCATGGGTGTATCCGCCTGTCGCCTTGCTCTGCCATTGCCCGCTTATCGACCGGGCTTGAGCGGAACTCTAACCGGATTTCCCCGTTCGTGCCAGTATAAACCGGACCTTCCACCGCAACGGACAGGCAGGAACCCGCCGCCCCTTCGCGCCCTTTCTGCCCCGCGCCGCAGGGCGCCGGTCCCTAAGCCGAAAGACCTCGATGGACCCCGATCCCAGCCCTTTCCACCTCGCCAAAACGGGCGACCGCAGCGTGACCGTCACGATGGGATTCGCCAGTCCCGGCCAGCGTCTGTTGCGCGCGCATATCGACCCCGACATCCTGCCCCGCTGGCTCGGCACCCCCGACCTGTCCCTGTCTGTCGGCCATGTCGACCCCCGTCCCGGTGGCCGCTTCGACATCGAGGCCCGTTTTCCCGAAGGCCCCCGCAGCGTCGCCTCGGGCCAGTTCGTCGACCTCGCCGAAACCCGCATCCGCCTCGAAGCCCGCCTTGATACCGGCATCTTCGCGGGCATCGCCCCGCGTCCGGTCCAGATCACCCTCGAAATCGAAGCCGAGGCGCATGGCACCCGCCTTACGCTCTCGCTCCGCTTTGCCGACCGCACCACCCGCGACGCCGCCCTGAACGGTTCGCTCGCCGCGACGCTGGACCGCGCCTACAGCCGCCTCGACGCGCTTTTGCAAGACTGACCGCCCCGCTTTGCCCCCCCTTCCTGACCGCTGCGGCTCGCCTCGCAAGACGTTGATTTAATTGGTAACGGATGGGGATATTACAACCAAAAGTAGCAATTGCGGCCAGACCGTACTATATGTGAAGAAGCTGCCCAAGACGCTTCACGGCTCCGAACACACGGGGTCGCGGCCAACAACCCACGGGCAGTAGAACCATGAAACTTTCCATCGCCTCGAACCAGTTCCCGATGTTCCAGCCGACAGGTCTGGACGACGTGAAAGACCCCTGCCCCGTCTTCGATGGCTGCGTCTGGCATATGTATGGCTCGGGCGGCACCGTCACCTCCGAGACGTGGCAGGTCTACCACGCCACCGCCCCCGCGCTCGAAGGCCCGTGGACCCAGGCCCCCCTGATCGACCTGCCGCTCACCGGATCGGGCGTCGCAGCCCCCGGCGTGGTGTTTGCGGATGGTCTGTTCCACATGTTCATCCAGACCGAGTTCATGAAACCGGGCGGCAAGGTCGAACACCTCACCAGCCATGACGGCTACGGCTGGACCCATGCCACCACCTGCTTTGCGGCGATCACCGGCACCGCCGAACACGGCATCTACGACCCCCACCCCGCCGAGGTGCAGGGCCAAAAATACATCGTCTACTCCGCCATGCCCGATTTCCAGCGCGTGCCGCAGCCCGATGTCTACCTTGCACGTTCGACCGGCGGCACATGGTTCGGCCCGTGGGAGCGTCTGGGCAAGATCCTCGACCACGAGGACATCCCCCACCACAACCCGCGCCATCACCCCGATTACGAATGGGGGCTCGAAGGCCCGCAGCTCGTGCAACTCGACGACGGCAAGGTGCTTCTGAATGCCACCTGCTTCCTGCCAAGTGGCCCCCGCGGCAGCCGCCAGCGCGTGTTCTTCGCTATCGCCGACAGCATCCAAGGCCCCTACCGCAGCCTCGGCCCCGTGATGGACCCGACCGAACCCGGCGAAAACGGCCATTCCACAGTGATGGTGCAAGGCAACGAGTTGACGCTCTTTTACCAAAGCCGGGTCGCCACCACCGGCCACCGCTGGCGCTACGGCATCCTGCGTATGCTGATGGACGCCTTTACGGCCCCCGCCCCGCGTGTGTCGCTCTGAAGTTTACCAGACCCGACCACCAAGCCCACCAAACCTCGCAGGCCGGCCCGCAGCAACACGGGCCGCCACACCCGCCCCCGCGCACCGGCCGCGAAACATGCCGCGTTCCTTGCTCGGGTCCGCCAGAGGGGCTTTTCCGGCGATAGCTCCCACCGCAAACGGCCACCAATCCTGCACCTTTGCCCGCGCCGACCGCGAATGATGTCTTGCGCCCGCACAGGTCCGCCAACAACCGGCCACCGCGCCAACCCGCTACCGTCCACGCGCTCCCCGCACGGCTGCGCCAATCCCGACCGCCTCGTGCCCCCTGTTGACCTTCGAACCCCACCGCGCCCCATGGCGGCCACTCTCTCGTCCCGCAAGCCCCCCACCCCCGCACCCGCACCGGCACTGGCACTGGCACCGGCACTGGCACCGGCACTGGCACCGGCACTGGCACTGGCACCCGCGAAACCCCCGTCGACCGCCCGCAACAGCCCTGCTATCCTGCCCCGGTCATGACAGCGCGCCCGATCCCCCTTTCCGCCTTTGCAGCCGCCTCGCTGCTGCCCGCAGCCCTGATCGCCACAGGCGCGGCGCTTGCAGGCCCGTGGCCCGCCATAGCGCTTGTTACTCTCTTCCTGCTGCCGATCGCCCTCGACCACCTCCTCGCCCGTGCCGCCGATCCGCAGGGCGCGGAATTCCCCGCCGGAAACGGTCTCCTCGTCCTCCTCGCGCTCACAGCCTTTGCCCTGCCGCTCGCCGCGATCCACGGCGCCACCAGCCCCTCCACCGGCCCCGCACATAAAGCAGCGCTCCTCATCGCAACCGGCCTCTGGCTCGGCCAGATCGCCCACCCCGCCGCGCACGAGCTGATCCACCGCACCGACCGCCGCCTCTACTGGCTGGGCGTCGCGGTCTACTCCGCCCTCCTCGTGGGCCACCACGCAAGCAGCCATCGCCTGATCCATCACCGCTTCGTCGCCACCCCCGACGACCCCGCCACCGCCCGCAGGGGCGAAGGCTTCTGGCGCTTTCTCTTGCGCGCAAGCTGGCAAGGCTACCGCGCGGGCTTCGCCGCCGAATCCGCCCGCTCCCGCCGCATCCATCCCTACGCCGTCTACACCGCCCTCTCTGCCGCAACGCTGACCGCTGCCGCACTGGTCGCAGGCCCCATGGGCGCAGCCCTGTGGGTGCTTCTCGCCTGCCACGCGCAACTGCAAATCCACCTGTCCGACTATGTCCAGCACTACGGCCTGACCCGCCGCATCCTGCCCGACGGCAAGCCCGAACCCGTCGGCCCCGCCCATTCGTGGAACTCGGCGCATTGGGCAACATCGGCGCTCCTCTTGAACGCACCGCGCCATTCCGATCACCACACCAACCCGCAGCGCCCCTATCCCGGCTTGCGCTTGCCCGATACGGCCCCCCGCCTGCCATGGCCGCTCCCTCTCGCCGCGCTGATCGCTCTGGTCCCGCCGCTCTGGCGCCGCCTCATGGCTCCAGAACTGTCCCGCCACCTCTCGCGCCTGCCCCCAGCCGGATGACTGGTCTTTCCGGATGACTGGCCTTTCCGGATGACTGGCCTTTCCGGACGACTGGCCTTTCCGGATGACTGGCCTTTAGCGCCCGCCTCTGCCACCCTCCCCCGATAGTCCGAGGCTTTCCATGACCCTGCCCCCCCGATCTGCCCTGTTCCTCACCCTCTCGCTCGGGCTTGCGCTCATTTCGGTCCCGGGCATCGCCGCCCCCGCAGAAACCCCCATGACCGCGGCCGAATTCGAAGCCTACGCCACCGGCAAGACCCTGTCCTACGCCATGGGGTCCACCCTCTGGGGAGCCGAACAGTATCTGGAAAACCGTCAGGTGATCTGGGCCTTCGACAAGACCGATTGCCAATACGGCATCTGGTTCGAGGATGCGGGCAACATCTGCTTCGTCTACGACAACGATCCAGTCCCGCAATGCTGGCGCTTTTTCAGGGAAAGCGCAGGCCTGCGCGCCGAACTGGTCGAAGACCCCGCAGGCACCAAATTGTCCGAGGTCAGCCAAAGCGCAGACCCCTTGCAATGCAAAGGCCCCGACGTCGGCGTCTGATAATTATCCCCAAGAAAAGCTCAGAACAGCGACCCTTGCCCGTTCCCGCTTTCGCCCTTCTTCGGCTTGCGCCCGCCCGCCACGATGCGCCCGTCGGCAAATTCTATCTCCAGCACGCCAGCCCTCTCGGCACCCGCCTTTGTCGTAACGACAGCCCCGTCGCCCCGCACCACGGCAAAACCGCGCTTCAGCGTCTCGGCATAGCCCAGCGTCGCCCGCGTGCGGTCCAGCGCGTCAAGCCGCTGGCCAAGCTGCACGAACCGCTGCGCCGCAGCGCCTTCCAGCCGCCCCTCAAGCCCTGCCAGCTTCTCGCGCCCGCGCACCACGTCCCGCTCGGCATCGCCCAACAGCCGCTCTAGCGCCGGAACCAGCCGCGCCGCCAGCGCCTCGACCCGCACCCCCACCCGCTCGCGCCGCCGCTCGAAAGCGATATCCAGCCCCCGCGCCCGCTCGGCCACATCGCGCCGTCGATGCGCCACAAGCCCCAGCAGCAACTCGGGCCGCACCAGCCCCGCCCGCGCCCCGAACACCTGCCGCTTCTTGGCCGCAGCCATGCCCAGCGCCGCCCCCAGCTTGCCCGCCCACAGGTCCAGCCGCTGCGCCGCACCACCCGTCAATGCCTCCAGCCGTGGCAAGGCGCGGCCCATATCGCGCAACCGCTGCCCCCGCGCGCCAACGCCGGCCACGACCGCCCGAACCGACCGCGCGCCTAAGCCGTCGACCGCCGCCAGCAACTCCAGCCGCACCGGCACCGCCATTTCGGCAGCCGCCGTGGGGGTGGGCGCCCGCCTGTCGGATGCGTAATCGATCAGCGTCGTATCCGTCTCGTGCCCCACCGCCGAGATCAGCGGAATCCGGCTCTCTGCTGCCGCCCGAACCACGATCTCCTCGTTGAACCCCCACAGGTCTTCCAGCGACCCGCCCCCCCGCGCCACGATGATCACATCGGGCCGCGGCACAGTCCCGCCCGGCTCGATCGCGTTGAACCCGCGAATGGCCGCCGCCACCTCGGCGGCACAAGCCTGCCCCTGCACTGCCACCGGCCATATCAGCACATGGCGCGGAAAACGGTCGCGCACGCGGTGCAAGATGTCCCGTATCACCGCCCCCGAAGGCGAGGTGACAACCCCGATCACCTCCGGCAAAAACGGAATCGCCTGCTTGCGCCCCGCATCGAACAACCCTTCCGCAGCCAACGCCGCACGGCGCTTTTCCAGCATCGCCATCAAGGCACCCGCCCCCGCAGGGGCCACATCCTCGACGATCAACTGGTATTTCGACTGCCCCGGAAAGGTGGTCATCCGCCCCGTGGCGATCACTTCCATCCCCTCTTCGGGGCGCACCTGCATCTTGGCGACCTGCCCCTTCCAGCTGATCGCCGCAATGACGCTGCGATCATCCTTGAGGTCGAAATACAGATGCCCCGAGGCCGGACGCGACACCCGCCCCACCTCGCCCCGCACGCGGACAAGCCCGAACTCGCCCTCGATCACCCGCTTCACCGCGCCGGACAGTTCCGACACGGTGTATTCCGGCTGGTTGCCTTGCGGCGCAGGGGCTGCGTCTTCGAACAGGTCCATCGTGCTCTCCGTGGTGCCCATCGATGGTAAGCCGCCCGACGCCAAAGGAAAACCGCAAAGCGGTTTCTCACAAAGAAACCGCGCCGGAATTTGACGCAAATTCCGCGCCCGCCCCGACAGGCGCGCCCCCGATTTCTGCGTCAGAAATCGCCGCGAAATCTGCGTCAGATTTCGCTCCCTGTGCCCGCCCCGCTTGCACGCCCCCCTGTTCCGCCCCTATAGCCGAACGGCAACCAAAGGGGGACACCGGCCCATGAACATCCTCATCCTCGGCGCAGGCGGCCGCGAACATGCCCTCGCATGGGCCGTCAAGCAAAACCCGAAAACCGACCGCCTGATCGTGGCCCCCGGCAATGCGGGCATCGCCCGGCTTGCAGAAACCGCCGACATAGACATCCTGTCTGGCAGCACGGTCGTCGCCTTCTGCGAAGAAAACGCCATCGACTTCGTCATCATAGGCCCCGAAGCCCCGCTGGCCGCAGGCGTGGCCGATGCCACCCGCGCCGCAGGCATCCTCACCTTCGGCCCCTCGGCAGCAGCCGCCAAACTCGAAGCCTCCAAAGCCTTCACCAAGGAAATCTGCGACGCCTGCGCCGCCCCCACCGCCGCCTATGCCCGCTTCACCGCCGCAGAACCCGCCCGCGCCTATGTGCACGCCATGGGCGCCCCCATCGTGGTGAAAGCCGATGGCCTCGCCGCAGGCAAAGGCGTCATCGTCGCCATGACCCTTGACGAAGCCCTCGCCGCCATCGACGACATGTTCGGCGGCGAATTCGGCGCGGCAGGCGCCGAGGTGGTGATCGAGGAATTCATGACCGGCGAGGAAGCCTCGTTCTTCATCCTCACCGACGGCGTGAACGCCCTGCCCATCGGCACGGCCCAAGACCACAAGCGCGTGGGCGATGGCGACACCGGCCCCAACACCGGCGGCATGGGCGCCTATTCGCCCGCCCCCGTGCTGACCGACGAAATCGCCGACCGCGCCATGCGTGAAATCGTCCTGCCCACCATCCGCGAAATGGCCCGCCGCGGCACGCCCTACCAAGGCGTGCTCTACGCCGGCCTGATGATCGAAAATGGCCAGGGCCGCCTTGTCGAATACAACGCCCGCTTCGGCGACCCCGAAACGCAGGTGCTCATGATGCGCCTCGGCGCACAGGCGCTCGACCTTCTGCTCGCCTGTGCCGAAACCCGCCTCGATCAGGCGCAGGTCACATGGGCCGACGACCACGCCCTGACCGTGGTCATGGCAGCAAAGGGCTACCCCGCCGCCTACGAAAAAGGCACCCCCATCAAGGGCATCGACGCCCTGCCCGAAACCTCGTCGCAGATGGTGTTCCACGCCGGAACCACCACCACCAACGGCACCCTAACCGCCAACGGCGGCCGCGTGCTGAACGTCACCGCCCGTGGCACGACCCTGGCCGAGGCCCGCGCCCGCGCCTATGCCATGGTCGACGCCCTCGACTGGCCCCAAGGCTTCTGCCGCCGCGACATCGGCTGGCGCGCCCTCTGACAAGCGCATAGGCCCCGCCGCTGCGATCACGCCCGCCCCGGGGAGGGGCCCTTCTGCCCCTCCCCCGACCCCTCCCCCTCCCCCGAGGATATTTGGGCCAGCGTGAATGGAAAGAACGCAGTCAGCCCGACGCACCCGTCACGGCTGACAACCCGGTGTCTCTTTCACACTCGCTCAAATATCCTCGGGAGGGGTCCGGGGAGGGTGGAAAACCCTCCCCGGCGCCAGCCACGGTCACGCGATAGCTAGGGCCTGAACCCGCGCGGTGAAATCCTCGCCGCGCTTTTCGAAATTCGGATACTGGTCGAAACTCGCCGCGGCAGGGGCCAGCAGCACCACATCCCCCGCCTCGGCCTCGGCGGCCGCCCGCTCGACCGCCCGCGCCATCGTCTCGCAAATCTCGTACGGCGTGTCGCCCAGTTGCAGCGCGAAATCCCGCGCCGAATGACCGATCAGATAGGCCTTCGCCACCGACCCGAGCAAGGGCTGCAAGGCCGCGATCCCGCCCTCCTTGCCCATACCCCCCGCAATCCAGCGGATGCGCGCAAATGCCTGCAAGGCCTTGGCCGCCGAATCCACGTTCGTCGCCTTGCTGTCGTTCACGAACCGCACCCCGCCACGTTCGCCCACCAGCTGGCTCCGGTGCGGCAGCCCTGCAAAACTGCGCAAACCCGCCTCGATCTCGCGCGGGGCCAAACCCAGCGTCCGGCAAGCGGCATAGGCGGCACAGGCATTCTGGTGGTTATGCGCGCCCGGCAGGCCCGCCACCTCGCGCAGGTCGATCGACGCCACCTGCCGCCCCTTGCGCCATTCCGCCAGAAACCCCTTGCGCGCAAAGACCGACCAGCCGAACCCGTCCAGCTTCTGCCCCGACGAGATGCGGATCACGCGGTCATCCGCAGCCCCCTCGGCAAGCTGCCCCGCCAGAAACACGCCCTCCACCTCGTCGACCCCGATCACCGCACGGTCCGGCCCGCCCTCGGCAAAAAGCCGCCGCTTGGCCGCGAAATAGCCGCCCATCCCGTTGTGGCGATCAAGGTGGTCGGGCGACAGGTTGGTGAACACCGCCACATCCGGCGTCAGCGCCCGCGCGAGTTCCGTCTGATAGGACGACAACTCCAGCACCACCACCTCGCCATCCACCGCAGGATCGATGTCGAGAACCCCGCGCCCGATATTGCCCGCCATTTGCACGGGTCGCCCCGCCTCGGCCAGAATATGCGCGATCAGCGCGGTGGTGGTCGATTTCCCGTTCGACCCCGTCACCGCGATGACACGCGGCGTCACGTCGAACCCGTCCCAATCCTCGGCGGCGAAACTGCGGAAGAACAACCCGATGTCATTGTCGACCGGCACGCCCGCCTCCATCGCCGCCCTGATGATGCGATGCGGCGCGGGGTAAAGATGCGGAATACCCGGAGACGTGACCAGCACCACCACGCCCTCCAGCGCGCCGGCGCGGCCCAGATCGGTCAGCACAAAACCCTCGGCCTCGGCCGCTGCCCGCGCCTCGGGGCTGTCATCCCAAAGCAACGCCTCGGCCCCGCCCGCAACCAGCGCCCGCGCCGTGGCCAGACCCGACCGGCCCAAACCCAGCACCGCCACCTTCGCCCCCGCATATCCCCGAACCGGTATCATCCCGCAGCCCCCCGAAACCCTGACCAAGCGGATAGGCGATCCCGCCCCGCCCGAATAGCCCCAACCATCCGCCCCTACCAGCCAATCGGCTGGCGCTGGCGGAAGAACCCGCCCGTCGGCCCGTCCTCGGGCAGCAGCGCCAGCCACACCGGCGTATCCGCACCTTCCTCCACCGTCAAAGGCGCACCCGCCCCGCCCATCCGCGTGGCAACCCAGCCCGGACAACAGGCGTTCACCTTCACCCCCTTGGGCAGATCGCGCGGCAGCGCCCGCGTCAGCGCGTTCAGCGCCGCCTTGGCCACCCCGTAAGCGCCCGGCCCCCCAACCCCTCGGCATGGGCACCCAGCCCCGACGACAGGTTGACGATCCGGCCCCAACCCGTCTCGCGCCAATGCGGCAGGTTCAGCCGGATCAGATCGAGCGGCGCCTGCACCATCACCTCCATGGCTTCCGCAAAATCCGACTTCGGCGACAAAAGCGACACCTCGTTCAGAACCCCCGCATTGTTGACCAGAATGTCGAACCCGCCTGCCTGCACTACGGCGTCAAAGCATGTATCGGGGTCAGCAAGATCCAGCCGCGCATAGGCACAACCCGCCTCGGCCGCCGCCCTGCGCCCGCGCTCCTCGTCCCGCGCGCCAAGCGTGACACGGCACCCCCGCGCCACCAGCGCCTTGCAGATCGCAAGCCCTATGCCACGGTTGCCACCCGTCACCAGCGCCGTCGGATGCAAAGGCCGCGTCATGTTCCGAACTCTCCCGACCAGACCATTCCCGATACCCTCCCCGACAGCCGCCAAATCCCGCAGCCAAACCCTTGGGCCTGAATTTTCGCAGAAAATTCACTGGCCCCGGCAAGACGCCACGCTCGTTCATTCCGGCCCAAGCGCACCTCAGGCACCCTCAAACTGCGGGAGTAAACACCTAAAACCCCTGGCGCAAGACTTCGATCCTGCGCGATTTGGGAAGTCGCAGCTTTGCCGCATCGATCCGCGACCAGAGCGTGCCGGACAGAAAATGACCGATGGTAAGCAGCTTTCGCTCCGCCAGAGATGTCATGCACCGATCACCTTGGCGTCAAAAGCGGTGTCTGAAAAACTCTCGGACGCCGCGCCGCGCAGAAACTAGAAAGTTCTTGTAGTCCGCCTGTCCCGACGCGTCTGGGTCGCTCTATTCCGCCGTGAAAAACTTCCTTCGGGAAACGATCCCCCAAGCCGTTGTCCAGCGTCATGGCCCAAGCCATGGTGAACCCTCGACATCGCGCGCGGATGATCACTCACTCACGAACGGCTCATGCGATGCAGATCGCAAGACCGATGCCACGGCTGCCACCCGTCACCAGCACGGTCGGATGCAAAGGCCGCGTCAGTGCGTCATTCCTTTGGCACATACCAGACGCGACCACCCGCCGGACCGTTCCTTGCGCCATTTGGCACAGGCGCAACCCAAATTTCTTCCTCAAGAAATTTGCGCGGAATTTTTCTGCAAAATTCCGCTACCGCGCCCGCCGCCGCCACAGCGCGTAAAGCCCGCCCGCCAGCAGCACGCCCGCCCCGACCGACAGCGCCACATGCTGCCCCCAGCTCAGCGCGCCCCAAAGCCGCTCGACCGTCAACCCCAACCCGAAGCCGAGGCCGACGTAAAGCGCCGCCCAAAGCGACACCGAAACCGCGTCCAGCGCAAGGAACAAAAGCCCGTTCACCCCCGCCGCGCCCAGCACCGGCGGCGTAAAGGTCCGTGTCCCCCAGACGAAGCGGAACCCGAGGATGATCTTCACCGGATGCGCCGCAGCCGCAGCCGTCACCCGCACCGCGACCGGGTTGCGCAAAAGCCGCGCCACCAAAGGCACCCGCCCCGAATGGCGCCCCAGATGGAACAGCACGTTGTCCACTCCCATTGCCCCCACCGTCACCGCAGCCCAGGCGCCCACGGCCGAAATCAGCCCGCGATGCGCCATCAGCCCGCCGATAAAGGCCACAGCGTCGCCCTCGAACAGCGACCCCAGCGTCAGCGCAGGCAGCCCCCAGGCCGCGATCAGCGCTTCCATCGTCATGGCTTTCCCATCCCCTCAAACACGAAGCCGGACCGCCCTCCGGCAGTCCGGCCCCGAAACCTTCCCCGCGCGCCTCAGCGCACCTTCAGCGTTGCCAAGCCTGCCAGCGCCAGAATGAGCGAGATGATCCAGAACCGGATCACGATCTGCGGCTCGGCCCAGCCCTTCTTTTCAAAGTGGTGGTGGATCGGCGCCATCAGGAACACCCGCCGCCCCGTGCGCTTGAAGTAAAGCACCTGTATGATGACCGACAGCGCCTCGACCACGAACAGCCCGCCCACGATGGCCAGCACGATCTCGTGCTTGGTGCAGACCGCAATCGCCCCCAGTGCCCCGCCCAACGCCAGCGACCCGGTATCCCCCATAAACACGGCAGCAGGCGGCGCGTTATACCACAAGAACCCCAAGCCCCCGCCGAACAGGGCCGCGGCAAAGATCAGCAACTCCCCCGTACCGGGCACGAAATGCACGCCCAGATATTCGGTGAAATTGTAGTTGCCCACCACATAGGAAATCACCCCCAACGTCCCCGCCGCGATCATCACGGGCATGATCGCCAGCCCGTCCAGACCGTCCGTCAGGTTCACCGCATTGGCCGCCCCCACGATCACGATCATGCCAAAGGGCACGAACAGGATGCCAAGGTTGATCAGCGCATCCTTGAAGAACGGCAGCGCCAACTGGTTGGTCAATTCCGCCGGATGGAAACTCGCCGCCGCAAAACTCGCCAGCGCCGCGATAGCCAACCCGGCGCCAAAACGAACCTTGCCCGACACGCCCTTGGTGTTCTGCTTGGTCACCTTGGCATAGTCATCGGCAAAGCCGATCAGTCCGAATGCCAGCGTCACCAGCAGCACGATCCAGACATAGGGGTTGTCCAGCCGCGCCCAGAGCAGGGTCGACACGACGAGCGCCGACAGGATCAGAAGCCCCCCCATCGTCGGGGTTCCCGCCTTGACGAAATGCGTCTGCGGGCCATCCTCGCGGATCGGCTGACCCTTCTTCTGCTTGCGGCGCAAAAGGTCGATCAAGGGCCGCCCGAAGACGAAACCGAAGACCAGCGCGGTGACGAAAGCAGCCCCCGCGCGGAATGTGATGTAGCGGAACAGGTTGAACACGTCGCCCCCGTCCGAAAAGGCGGTCAGCCAGTAAAACATGTCACTCTGTCCCCATGTGCTTTGTCGCGGCTTTCGTCGGGCCCGACTGCCCCAATTTGCGCAAGGCGTCAACGATTGCGCTGACCTTTATGCCTTTCGATCCTTTCACAAGGATCACATCCCCCGGATCGATCAGCCCGCGCACCCGTGGCAGCAACTCGGTCGCCGTCAGTGCCCATTCGCCACGCTGCGCCCGTGGCAGCGCCTGCCACAGCGCCTGCATCCTTGGCCCCACGCAATGGATACGGTCCACCGCCTCCAGCCCCGGATGGGCAGCAATCGCCGCATGCAGCGCACTTTCCGTCGGCCCCAGTTCCAGCATGTCGCCCAAAATGGCGATCCGCCGCCCCTTGGCCACACGGCCCACACCGTTTTCGGGCACCGCCCCGATCAACAGATCGAGCGCCGCCGCCATGCTCGCCGGATTGGCGTTGAAGGCATCGTCGATCAGGTCGAAGCCACGGTCCTCCAGCGGGTCCATCTCGATCCGCTCGCGCGTGCCGCGCCCCGTGGGGGGCGACCAGCGCCCGATATCGCAGGCCGCAATCGCAGCGTCACAGCCCATGGCTTCCGCCACCGCCAGCGCCCCCAGCGCATTGGCCGCGAAATGCCGCCCCGGCGACAGCACCTTGAACAGCAGCGGCGCACCGTTCCGCACCGCCTGAACCACGGTCGCCTCGTCACGGATCGTGACCGATTGCAGGCGCCAGTCGGCCCCCGCATCGGCCCCGAACATCACCGCACGCGCCCCCGCCGCATCTGCCCGCGCCCGCAATATGCCGCTTGTCGCCACATCGGCGTTCAGCACGGCCACGCCGCCCGAAACCAGCCCGTCCATGATCGACGCCTTCTCCTGCGCGATCCCCTCGACACTCTCGAAAGCCTCCAGATGCGCGGGCGCCACGGTCGTCACCATCGCCACATCCAGCCGCGCCATGCGGGCAAGTGGCGCGATCTCGCCGGGATGGTTCATCCCGATCTCGATCACCGCGAAATCGGCATCCGCAGGCATGCGCGCCAGCGTCAGCGGCACGCCCCAATGGTTGTTATAGCTCGCCTCGGCGGCATGAACCCGCCCCTGCCCGCCCAAGATTGCCCGCAGCATCTCCTTGGTCGAGGTTTTGCCGACCGATCCCGTCACCCCCACGACCCGCGCCCGTGTCCGCGCCCGCGCAGCAACACCCAACCGCTCCAAGGCCGCCAGCACATCGGGCACCACCAAAAGCGGCGCATCCGCAGGCACGCCCTCGGGCACACGGCTCACCAAAGCGGCAGCCGCCCCCTTGGCCAGCGCCTGCGCCACGAAATCATGCCCGTCGCGCACGTCCTTCAACGCCACGAACAGATCACCCGCCGCAATCGTCCGCGTGTCGATGGAAACCCCATCCGCCGCCCAATCGGCAGCACAGACGCCGCCCGTCGCGGCAACCGCCTCGTCCCTTGTCCAAAGGGGTTTGTTTCCTTGAGCCATCAGATCACCCCGTCGAGCGCGGCAACCGCAATGCTCGCCTGTTCCACATCGTCAAAGGGAAACACCTGCCCCCCGATGGTCTGCCCCGTCTCGTGCCCCTTGCCCGCAATCAGCAAGGCATCCCCCGGCCCCAGCGCATCGACCCCGCGCAAGATCGCCTCGGCGCGGTCGCCCACCTCGGTCGCCTCGGGGCAGGCTTGCAATATTTCTGCACGAATGGCCGCCGGCACCTCGGATCTCGGGTTGTCATCCGTCACAAACACGACATCCGCATGTTCAGCCGCCGCAGCCCCCATCAAGGGGCGCTTCGTCCGGTCACGGTCTCCCCCCGCGCCGAACACCACCACCAGCCGCCCCATCACATGCGGGCGCAAGGCCTTCAAAGCCGTCGCAATCGCATCGGGCGTATGCGCGTAATCGACGAAAACCGCAGCCCCATTCGTCCGCGTCGCAGCAAGTTGCATCCGCCCGCGCACGCCTGTCAGCTCCGGCAAGGCGCGAAACACCGTCCCCGCATCCTCGCCCGCGCCGATCACCAGCCCCGCCGCCAGCGCCACGTTCTCGGCCTGAAACCCCCCGATCAGACCCAGCCGCACCTGATAGGGCTGCCCGCCCCACGAAAACCGCACCTCTTGCCCCGTCGCATCATAGCGCTGCCCCAGCAAGCGCAGGTCACAGCCCGCACCATGGCCCACGGTCAGCACACGGCACCCGCGCGCCCGCGCAATTTCGGCCACCCGCGCGCCGTAGGCATCGTTCAGATTGACCACCGCCACCCCGTCGCCGGGCAACACACGGTCAAACAGCGCCATCTTGGCCGCGAAATAGGCCTCCATCGTACCGTGATAATCCAGATGGTCCTGCGTGAAATTGGTGAACCCCGCAGCCGCCAGCCGCACCCCGTCCAGCCGCCGCTGGTCCAACCCGTGGGATGATGCCTCCATCGCCGCATGGCTTACCCCCGCAACCGCCGCCTGCGAAAGCATCCGGTGCAGCGTGATCGCATCCGGCGTCGTATGGCTCGACGGCGCGGCCCATGCCCCCTCGACACCCGTGGTGCCGATATTGATGGCAGCATGGCCCAGCGCCATCCAGATCTGCCGCGCAAAGGTCGCGACGGATGTCTTGCCGTTGGTCCCGGTCACCGCAACCATCACCTCGGGCTGCGCCCCGAACCACAGCGCCGCAGCGCCCGCCAAAGCCGCACGCGGGTCTTCGGCCACGACCAAAGCCGCCTCCGACCCCGCCATGACACCGGCGCAAATCTTCGCCCCTTCGGCATCGGTCAACACCGCCGCCGCCCCAGCCGCCAAAGCCTGCTCCACGAAAGCCGCGCCATGCGCCGCCACCCCGGGCAAGGCCGCAAACAGCATTCCCGCCCGCACCGCCCGACTGTCCGCCGTGATCCCCGTCAAAACCGGATCGCGCCCGCCCCGCCCCGAAAGCCCAAGCGCCGACAGCCGCCCCCGTCCCGTCTCGACCGATCCCGCCATTGCCCGTCTCCCTCAGTTCGAGACGGCTGTT
This sequence comes from Gemmobacter aquarius, assembly GCF_003060865.1. Lineage (NCBI taxonomy): Bacteria > Pseudomonadati > Pseudomonadota > Alphaproteobacteria > Rhodobacterales > Paracoccaceae > Paragemmobacter > Paragemmobacter aquarius. Next base: position 900,355 of record NZ_CP028918.1, on the reverse strand, counting down.
AGCTCATCCACGGGGGCAGGTTCAACCACGGGGCGCATCCCGAGCAAGGGCGCGACCCGCCGGATCACCTCGGCTGCGACAGGAACCGCCGTCCAGCCCGCGGTGCGGCGCGGCGTCGGCCCCGTCGTCTCGACAGGCTCGTCCAGCGTCACCACCAGCACGTATTTCGGGTTGTCCGCCGGGAACATGCTGGCAAAGGTGTTCACCACCTTGTCCGTGTCGTAACCGCCCGCCTTGTTCGGCTTTTCCGCCGTCCCCGTCTTGCCCGCCACCTGATAGCCCGGCACATCGGCCAGCGTGGCGGTGCCTTCGGAAACCACACCGCGCAACATCCGGATCGCATCATGCGCGACCTGCTCGCTCATGATGCGCGGCCCGTTCTGCGGCACGCCGCCATGCAGCAGCGTCGGCGTCACCTTCACCCCGCCATTGGCAATCGTCGCATAGGCCGCCGCCAGATGCATCGGGCTCGCCGCGATGCCATGCCCGTAGCTTGTCGTCATCACCGTGATCTCGGGCCATTTCTTCGGCACGATGGGCCTGGCCCCCGGCGCCTCGACCAGTTCCACCGGCGTCGGATCGAACAGCCCCAGGGCCTTCATGAACGCCGCCTGCCGCTCGGCCCCGACGATCATCGCCAGATTGGCCGTCCCCACGTTCGACGATTTCACGATCACCTGCTCGACCGACAGCTGCGGTCCGTAATTGTGATTGCGGAACTCCTTGATCAGGAACCGCCCCACCCGCATCGGCGCATTGGCATCGATCAGCGTCTCGGGCGTCACAAGCCCCAGGTTCATCGCATTGGCCACGGTAAAAATCTTGAAGGTCGAGCCAAGCTCGTAAACCCCCTGCACCGCACGGTTGAACAGCGGGCTATCCCCCGCATCCCCCTTTACCAGCGGATTGGGCCGGTCGTTCGGATCGAACGCAGGCAAACTCGCCAGCGACAGGATCTCGCCCGTATGCACATCCATCAGGATCGCCGCCGCGCCCTTGGCGTTCAGCATGTTCATCCCGGTCCCGAGGATTTCCTCGATCGCCGCCTGCAAGGTCAGATCGATCGAAAGCTGCAACGGCGTGCCCGCCTGCGCGGGGTCGCGCAAGCGCACATCCAGCGCCTTCTCGATCCCCGCCGTGCCGATCACTTCGGCCGATTGCACGCCCTCGGCCCCGAAACTCGCGCCGCCCAGCACATGCGCGGCCAACGTCCCGTTGGGATACAAGCGCATCTCGCGCGGCCCAAACAACAGCCCCGGATCGCCGATTTCATGCACCTTCTGCATCTGCTCGGGGCTCATCACCTTCCTGATCCACAGGAAAGACCGTCCGTCCGTCAACCGCCGCTCCAGTGCGACAGGCTCGATCTCGGGAAAGATCGCCGCCAATTCCTTGGACACGCGGGCCGGATCGACCATGTCCTTGGGCTGCGCGTAAAGCGCATAGGTCTGCATGTTGGTCGCCAGTATCCGGCCGTTGCGATCGGTGATATCGGCCCGCTGGGCGGTGATCGCGGTGCCTAACGCCGCTGCCCTCGGCTCCATCGGCTCGGTCGCGGCCAAAAGCCCCATCCGCGCCCCGATGGTCGAAAAGGCCGCCAGAAACCCGAGCCCGAGAATCAGCAACCGCCCCTCGGCCCGCATCCGGCTCTTGTCGCGGATCGCCTCGTGCCGCAGGCGCAGGTTTTCTCGTTCGATGCTGTCGGGGTTCTCGCCCTTCTGGCGGGCCGACAGGATTCGGGCAAGCGGGCGAAGCGGCGTGCGGATCACGGAAACTCCTTATCCTCCGGTTTCGTGGCGATGCCCTCGCCGTCAGGATTAACCGACACCTGCCCCGACACCTCGACCGGATCGGTTATCACGGGCAGTCCGTCCGCCCCGACCTCGGGAAGCGGAGCGGTCATCGGATAGGTCACTTCCGCCGCCGCCCCGAATTGCGTGGGCTCCAGCGGCAACAGCCCCAGCCGGTCAAAATTCGCCGTGGCAAGGTCACGCAGCCGCTCGGGCCGGTTCAGATAGGCCCATTCCGCCCGCTGCAACACCAGCGCCTCGCGCAAGGACGCGATCTCGTCCTGCAGCCGCGCCATGTCCTTCAACTGGTGCTGCGTGGCGTAATTCTCGCGGTATGCCCAGAATGCCAGACCCATCACGGCGACAAAGCTCAGCACGTAAAGCACAGGGCGCATCAGCGGCGTCCTTTCTTCTTGAATTCCGGCAAGCCAAGTGCCGCCCCGTCGATCCGTGCGGCAGGCACAGACGTCCGCCGCGCCACCCGCAACTTGGCACTGCGCGATCTCGGATTCGCCTCAAGCTCCTCCGCATCCGGCCCCACGGCCTTTTTCGTCACCAACTCGAACCGCGCCGTCACCTCGGCCCGCGCGGGCACGTAGCGGTTGGTGTTGGCCTCGGCCCCGCTGGCAAGCTGCAAGTACCGCTTCACGATCCGGTCCTCCAGCGAATGGAACGTCACCACCGCCAGCATCCCGCCGGGTTTCAACGCCCGCTCGGCCGCAGCCAACCCCTCGGCCAACTGGTCGAATTCCGTATTCACCGCGATCCGTATCGCCTGAAAACTCCGCGTTGCCGGATGGCTTTGCCCCGGTTTCGGCCGCGGCAGGCATTTCGACACGATCTCGGCCAAGCGCAGCGTGGTGGTGATCGGCTCCACCTCGCGCTGCGCGACAATCGCCCGCGCGATGCGCCGCGACGCCCGCTCCTCGCCGTAATGATACAGGATATCGGCGATCACCTCTTCCGAGGCGCCATTGACCAGATCGGCGGCACTCTCGCCCGACTGGCTCATCCGCATGTCGAGCGGCCCGTCCTTCTGGAACGAAAACCCCCGCTCCGCTTGGTCAAGCTGCATCGACGACACGCCAAGGTCCAGCACCACCCCGTCCAAGGGCACGCCCGCATGCACGTCCAACGCGGAAAACTCGCCCGCGACCAGCGCCAGCCGGTCGCCATATTCCCCCGCCCAAGCAGCCGCCATCTGCAACGCCAACGGGTCACGGTCCACCCCGATCACCCGTTCGGCCCCGGCCTCCAGCAAGCCCCGCGCATAACCGCCCGCGCCAAAGGTGCCGTCCAGCCAGATGCCCGCCACGGGCGCAACAGCGGCCAGCAAAGGCCGCAACAGCACCGGAACATGGGGGGCGCGACCGGTACTCTGATCGCTGGGGGCCAAGGCTCAGACCCCTGCGTCGTCGCTCAGCAGCGACAGGATATCCACGCCTTCGGGCAGGCTTGCCATATCTTCCTCGGCAGCCCGCAGGATCTCGGCATCGTAAACGTCCGACTTCCAGATCTGGAACGTATCCAGCGCACCGGCAAACACCGCCTCGGCACCCTTGGTCACATCGTCAGGCGTGATCCCGACCTTCTCGCGCACCTTGGGCGGCAGCACGATCCGCCCGTCGTCATCGATCTCGACCGTGACCGACAGCGTGATCATGTTGCGCTCGAGGATGCGGCGGCGGTCCGACCCCAGCGGCAGAAGTTTGATCTTCGCCTCCAGCGCAGCCGCGCCCGCCATTGTGTAACATTCTGTGTATTTGCGCCGCGTGTCGCCGTAAACCATGACAATGCGCTTGCGGGGGCCTTCGGGATCGCCAGCCTCGAGGACACGGCGAAAGGCTGCCGGGATCGAGACCCGCGCCTTGCCATCCACCCTTTGGGTGAACTCGCCTCTGAACGCCTCGGACATCGCTCGTCCGTTCCCTCTACATGGCAGCGGTGAAGATTCTCGCCCCGTCCTGACCCCGATACGGGGGCAAGAAACGGGAACGGCGGACCGAGCTGCTGCCACTGCTCGATCCGCCGCCTGTCCCATCGCTGGGCGTCCAGCTACGCGTGCCACCTGGGGGAGATGTCTGCTCGCTCGCGCGCCGGATCTCTTTTGGTTCGATGAAAGCGGGTGCCTGTATGAGCCTGACTATCGCCTGTTCGGGGTCTTGAAGCCGCCCCAGCTTTGTTTGTCACGCCGTCATCGAATGACCAAGGGATGCCATGGGAAATCGTGGGAAGCAACGGAAATTTTTGGGTCAACCCTCCGCAAACCAATAGAGAGGCACCCTCTCAAACAACGCCCGACCAACCAAGACCCATGTGGCCGCACAGATATGGAAGCGCAGCCCGCCATGCACACAATATCTTGTGATTGCGACAGGTGACCTTTCGATCCCATATTATCCCAATATTCTTTTACCCATCCCTTTGGAGGCCGGGAAAACCTGCCAAAGGTAGCCACTCCAGACCCGGGAACGCAAAAATCCGGGGCAGCGCCCCGGATTTCCCACCTTTTCCCGTCAAAGTGATTCGCCGTGATCGCCGCCCCGAAGGTGGGTGCAAAGCACCCACCCTACGGGCCACCCGGTCAGGCCATCCCGCCCGCAACCAGCCGGTGCGCCAACCGCGCATAGGCGTCAGCCATCGGCCCTTCGCCCGCCGCGATGGGCGTTCCGGCATCACCGGCGACCCGCACGTCCAGAGACAGCGGCAATTCCCCAAGGAACGGCAGGTCCAGCTTGCGCGCCTCCTCGGCCACCCCGCCATGGCCGAAGATATGCGCCTCGTGCCCGCAGTTGGGGCAGATATAGGTCGACATGTTCTCGACCAGCCCCAGCACCGGCGTCTTCAGCTTCTGGAACATATCCAAAGCCTTCCGCGCATCGAGCAGCGCCACATCCTGCGGCGTAGAAACCACGATCGCCCCCGTCAACTGCGTCCGCTGGCACAGCGTCAACTGGATATCCCCCGTCCCCGGCGGCAAATCGACGATCAGCACGTCAAGCTTGCCCCAGGCCACCTGCGTCAACAACTGCTGCAACGCCCCCATGATCATCGGCCCGCGCCAGATCACCGCCTCGTCCTCTTTCAGCATCAGCCCGATCGACATCATGGTGACCCCATGCGCGACGATAGGCTCGATGATCTTGCCATCAGGGCTGGCAGGGCGGCGGTTCACCCCCATCATGCGCGGCTGGCTAGGACCATATATATCGGCATCCAGCAGCCCCACCTTCCGCCCCTGCCGCGCCAAAGCCACCGCAAGGTTCGACGACACCGTCGATTTGCCCACCCCGCCCTTGCCGCTGGCCACCACGATGATCCGGTCCACACCCGAAACCTTTTGCGGCCCGCCCGCCTGCGGCGTGGGATGCTGGCCGATCTTCAAACTGGGCGCGGCGGGCTTTGCCGCCGGACCATGCGCCGTCAGCACCACCTGCACCGCATCGACCCCGGCCAGACGCTTGACCGCCGCCTCGGCCTCGGCCTGATAGGGTGCCAGCACGCGCGCCTCCTCGGGCGTCGCAGCCTCGATGACGAACCGCACCGTGCCGCCGTCGATTCCCACGGCACGAATCAGATCGCGCGACACAAGATCGCCACCACCGGGCAAGGCAACGCCCGAAAGCTGGCGCAGGATGTCGTCACGGGTCAGGGTCATGGGCCACCTCGGGGTCGGATGTGTGAACGTTACCGTGCCTAAGTCCGCATCTTGGGCGGAAAGTGCAAGTCAGCCTTCGCCAAACGCATATATTTTCAGCGATACCCTTGTTAATCATGACATTTTTATGCGCCCCAGCCATGCACTTGCTGCATGGCAGCATTGCGGCCGTGCTCCATTGTGCAACTGCAGCATTTGCCCCATGTTACCCCGAACAGCGACGCAACCAAGAACGTCGTTCAATGGAACCGCAAACTGAGGCTGATGAAATGGCTTATGTAAACCTTACCTCCCGTGCCGCCAACGTGACGCTGGCAGACCGTTTTTCCGGCCTTCTGGCCCAGGTCAAAACGATGATCGCCCGCCGCGCCGTCTATAACCAGACCGTGCGCGAGCTGAACGTCCTGACCAACCGCGAACTCGCCGATCTGGGCCTGTCGCGCTATGACATCGAAACCGTGGCCCGCGAAGCGGCCTACGGCAAGTAAGGGCCTTTGCTCGACCCCACCTCCTCCCGGGGTCCATAGCAAAAGCGGCGGCGTCCTCCTCCTCCCTGACGTCGCCGCACTTTATACCGCCCCAAGGCTGATGCCCCGGCGGAGACGAACCGAAAGGCCCCCTCCTCCTCCCTGGGGCCGATCGTGAAAGCGGCGGCTGCAACCTCCTCCCTGCAACCGCCGCGACCCTTTACGGCCCGCACACAGGGCCAAACCGAACCGAAAGGCCCCTTCCTCCTCCCTGGGCTGATCGTGAAAGCGGCGGGCGCGACCTCCTCCCCGCGTCCGCCGCGACCCTCTCAGGCCAGCGCACAGCGCAGGCCAAACGGACCGAGCGGCCCCTCCTCCTCCCGGGGCCGATCGTGAAGGCGGCGCTGCCAACCTCCTCCCTGGCGTCGCCGCACCCTTCCCTTTTCTTTGCCAAATCGCGCGGCGTGCCGCCGCATTCCCTTGTCTCGCCTGCGCGCCTGCGCGCTCCGGCTCGGGCGGGGGCGTTCCGCCCCCCGTCGCGGTTCCCGCGACTCCCCCCTGAGGATATTTGCGCCAAGGAGAAGGACCAAAGGCTTGCGCCTGCGCGGCCCAGCCCCGATAGTCCGCCCCGCTTGCAAGCAAAGGGGTCGTCATGCGTGCATCGCTTCTGTCCGCAGCCCTTGTCGCGGCACTCGTCGGCTACGGCTCGACCATCGCCCTCGTGCTTGCCGCCGCCGCCGCCCTCGGCGCGTCACCGGCCGCAACCGCAAGCTGGGTCATGGCCGTCTGCTTTGCCAAGGCCGCAGGCACCGCGATCCTCTCCACATGGCACCGCGTCCCCGTCGTTCTGGCGTGGAGCACCCCCGGCGCCGCCCTGATCGCCGCCTCCTCGGGCTTCACCATGTCCGAAGGTGTCGGCGCCTTCCTCCTCGCCGCCCTCCTCATCGCCGCGACCGGAGCGTTAAAGCCGCTCAACGCGCTGGTCGCCCGCATCCCCGACGGCATCGCAGGCGCAATGCTCGCAGGCGTCCTTCTGCCCTTCTGCCTCAAGGGCGCAGGCGCCGCGCAAAGCGCCCCCGCCCTGATCTTCCCGATGATCGCCGTCTTCCTCGCGGTCCGGCTGAAAAACCCCGCCATGGCCGTGCTGGCCGCCCTCGCCCTCGGCCTCGCGCTGGCCTTCGCCACGGGCGCCGCCACGCTGCCCCCGCTGCCGCCTATCCCCCCCGCGCCGGTCGTGATCGCGCCTGCCTTCCACTGGCCCGCGCTCATCGGGCTCGGCCTGCCGCTCTACCTCGTCACCATGGCCTCGCAAAACCTGCCCGGTTTCGCCACCATGCGCGCCGCAGGCTACACTCCCCCCGTCCGCTCTGCCCTCGGCCTGACCGGAGCCATCTCGGCCCTCGCCGCGCTGTTCGGCGCCCATACCGTCAACATGGCCGCCATCACAGCCGCGATCTGCATGGGCGATGATGTCCACCCCGACCGCAGCCAACGCTGGAAGGTCGGCCTCGCCTACGCCGCCGTCTGGGTGGTACTGGGCCTCACCGGCCCCGTCATCATCGCGCTGCTCACGGCCCTGCCCCCCGCGCTGATGACCGCCCTCGTAGCCCTCGCCCTGCTCGGCCCGCTGATGGGCGCGCTAACTGGCGCCTTCGCCACCCCCGACCAGCGATTCGCCGCCACCATCACGCTGGCCACCACCGCCTCGGGCACCGCTTTCTTCGGCATAGGTGCCGCCTTCTGGGGCCTTCTGGCGGGACTCCTCGTCTACGGCCTCGACCGCCTCAAGGCGCGGATTTGAGTATTTGAGCAAGGGTGAACCGCAATCCCATTCACGCTGGCCCAAATATCCTCGGGGGGTGAGGCGAAGCCGAGGGGGGCGGAAAGCCCCCCTTCTTTGGTCCTTCAGAACGGCACGTCATCCACAGCGTCGGCGTCCACCACGAACCCCGCCACCACGCGCTTGACGCCCGCCTTGCTGAAATCGACCTCCAGCTTGTCGCCCTCGATCCCGATCACCAGACCATAGCCGAACTTCTGGTGGAAAACGCGGTCCCCTTCGGCAAAGGCCGAAACAGCGGTCGCGTCGATCACCACCCCCCGCGCCTCGCGCGGCTGGGCCACGGGGCGGGTCGCCGAACGGTCCTGCATCCGCCGCCAGCCGGGCGAGTTGTAGACATCCGCCTTGCCCACCCTCTCGTCGAAAGCCGAAGCGCCAAACGTCGCCGCAGCCCCGTATCCGCCGCCATACAACCCCGGCGGCGTCAGCACCTCGACATGCGCGGGCGGCAGCTCATCGATGAAGCGACTGGGCAATTGGCTTTGCCACTGCCCGTAAACCCGCCGGTTCGACGCAAAAGACACCGTGCAGACCTCCTCGGCCCGCGTGATCCCCACATAGGCCAGCCGCCGCTCCTCCTCCAGCCCCTTCAGCCCGCTCTCGTCCATGCTGCGCTGGCTCGGGAACAGCCCGTCCTCCCAGCCCGGCAGGAACACCACCGGAAACTCCAGTCCCTTGGCCGCATGCAGCGTCATGATCGACACCTTTTCCAGCGCCTCTTCCGTCTCGTTCTCCATGATCAGCGAGACGTGTTCCAGAAACCCCTGCAAATTGTCGAACTGTTCCAGCGCCTTGACCAGTTCCTTCAGGTTCTCCAGGCGCCCCGGAGCCTCGGGCGTCTTGTCGTTCTGCCACATGGCCGTGTAGCCCGATTCTTCCAGGATCGTCTCGGCCAGCCGCACATGGTCCATGGTCTTGGGTGCCGTGCCAAAGGCAGCGACACCTTCGATCACATCATCATCGCCAATCACCGGCACCGTCTGCAACGTCAGCCCGTGCCAACGGTCGATCCCCTCGACAAAGCCGCGCAACTGCCCCGCGCCCTTGCCGCCGATCCCGCCCGATGCGACCAACTCGCGCGCGCCCTCAAGCAAGCTCATCCCCGACAGCCGCGCCATGCGCTGGATATCGGCCTGCGCTTTGTCGCCAAGCCCGCGCTTGGGCAGGTTCACCACCCGTTCAAAGGCCAGATCATCCTCGGGCGAAACCGCCAGCCGGAAATAGGCCATCGCATCGCGGATTTCCTGCCGCTCATAGAACCGAGGCCCCCCGATCACGCGATACGGCATCCCGATCGTCAGAAACCGGTCCTCGAACGCCCGCATCTGGTGGCTGGCCCGCACCAGTATGGCCATATCCTCCGGCCCGTATTTCCGCATCCCCCGCGTGCCGCGCTGCAAGGCCTCGATCTCCTCACCGGTCCAGCGCGCTTCCTCGTCGCCGTCCCAATGGCCGATCAGCCGCACCTTCTCGCCCACCTCGGCCTCGGTCCACAGCGTCTTGCCCAAGCGCCCCGCGTTCCCCGCGATCACCCCCGAAGCGGCGGCCAGAATATGCGGCGTGCTGCGGTAATTCTGCTCCAGCTTGATCACCACCGCGCCGGGAAAATCCTTCTCGAACCGCAGGATGTTGCCGACCTCGGCCCCCCGCCAGCCATAGATCGACTGGTCGTCATCGCCCACGCAGCAGATGTTGCGGTGCCCCTGCGCCAGCAGGCGCAGCCACAGATACTGGCAGATATTGGTGTCTTGGTACTCGTCCACCAGAATGTATTTCAGCCAGCGCTGATACTGCGCCAGAACATCGCCGTGCTTCTGGAAGATCGTCACCACATGCAGCAGCAGATCGCCGAAATCGACCGCGTTCAGCGTGCGAAGCCGCTCTTGATACTGCTCGTAAATCTCGGTCCCGCGGTTGTTGTAGCCCCCCGCCTCGGCGGCAGGCACGCGGTCGGGCGTCAGCGCGCGGTTCTTCCAGCCGTCGATCATTCCGGCCAGCATCCGCGCGGGCCATCGCTTCTCGTCGATGTTGGCTGCCACGATCAACTGCTTTAGCAACCGGATCTGGTCATCCGTATCCAGAATGGTAAAGTTCGACTTCAGCCCCGCCAGTTCCGCATGCCGACGCAATATCTTGACGGAAAGCGAATGAAAGGTGCCCATCCACGGCATCCCCTCGGCCGCTTCGCCCAGCAAGCGCCCCACCCGCTCCTTCATCTCGCGGGCGGCCTTGTTGGTAAAAGTCACCGCCAAGATCTCGTTCGGCCGCGCCCGCCCCATCCGCATCAGATGCACGATGCGTGACGTCAGCGCCTTGGTCTTGCCCGTCCCCGCACCGGCCAGCATCAGCACGGGTCCGTCCAACGCCTCGACCGCCGCCCGCTGCGCGGGGTTCAGGTCGTCCATATAGGGCGCAGGCCGCGCCGCCACCGCCCGTTGCGACAGGGGGATCGTCGGGGGAACGGCCGCAGCCTCGAAAGCGTCATGTTCGTCGAATTGGCTCATAGAGCCATCCTAGCGCGGGCGCTCCCAAAGGAAAAGCCCGATGTTCCCCTAATGTTCGCAAAGTGCAACCCCCGATTCCCGCCCGCCCCGCAAACCGCCCGCCACAATGGCCGGCAACCGCCGCTTCGCCCGTCCGTTTCCACAAACCCGCCCTGTCGCAAATCCTTCGTATCATAGCGCATCCGCCCCTTGCGCTGCGTTGCGGCATCCCTACAGTGCGTCAAGTTTACGCAGTCTGCCCTCTCGGTCCAAAGGACATGCCCATGCCCGAATTCCGCAAGATCCTCGTCGCCAACCGTGGCGAGATCGCCATCCGCGTGATGCGGGCCGCAAACGAGATGGGCAAGAAAACCGTGGCGGTCTTCGCCGAGGAAGACAAACTCTCGCTCCACCGCTTCAAGGCAGACGAAGCCTACCGCATCGGCGAAGGGCTCTCGCCCGTCGGCGCCTACCTCTCCATCCCCGAAATCATCCGCGTCGCCAAGATGGCCGGCGCCGATGCCATCCACCCCGGTTACGGCCTCTTGTCCGAAAACCCCGATTTCGTCGAAGCCTGCGACAATGCGGGCATCACCTTCATCGGTCCCCGCGCCGAAACCATGCGCGCCTTGGGCGACAAAGCCAGCGCCCGCCACGTGGCCATGGCCGCAGGCGTCCCCGTCATCCCCGCGACCGAGGTTTTGGGCGACGACATGGCGCTGATCAAGAAACAGGCCGCCGAAGTCGGCTATCCCCTGATGCTGAAAGCGTCATGGGGCGGCGGCGGTCGCGGCATGCGCCCGATCCTGTCGGAAGACGAGCTTGAGGCAAAGGTCCGCGAAGGCCGCCGCGAAGCCGAAGCCGCCTTTGGCAACGGCGAGGGCTACCTTGAAAAGATGATCATCCGCGCCCGCCACGTCGAGGTGCAGATACTGGGCGACAAGCACGGCAACATCTACCACCTCTGGGAACGCGACTGCACCGTGCAGCGCCGCAACCAGAAAGTCGTCGAACGCGCCCCTGCCCCCTACCTGACCCCCGAACAGCGCGCCGAAGTCTGCGAAATGGGCCGCCGCATCTGCGCCCATGTCGATTACGAATGTGCGGGCACCGTCGAATTCCTCATGGATATGGACTCTGGCAAGTTCTACTTCATCGAGGTGAACCCCCGCGTGCAGGTCGAACACACCGTGACCGAAGAAGTCACCGGCATCGACATCGTGCAGGCGCAAATCCTGATCGAGGAAGGCAAGACCCTTGCCGAAGCCACCGGCATCGCCAGCCAGGAAGGCGTCAAGCTGAACGGCCACGCCCTGCAATGCCGCGTGACGACCGAAGACCCGCTCAACAATTTCATCCCCGATTACGGCCGCCTCACCGCCTACCGCTCGGCCACCGGCAACGGCATCCGGCTCGACGGCGGCACGGCTTACGCGGGCGGCGTCATCACCCGCTATTACGACTCGCTTCTGGTCAAGGTCACCGCCCACGCGCAAACGCCCGAAAAGGCCATCGCCCGCATGGACCGCGCCTTGCGCGAATTCCGCATCCGTGGCGTTGCGACCAACATCGATTTCGTCATCAACCTACTGAAACACCCCACCTTCCTTGATGACACCTACACCACCAAATTCATCGACACGACGCCCGACCTTTTCGTGTTCAAAAAGCGCCGCGACCGCGCCACGAAAATCCTCACCTACATCGCCGACATCACGGTCAACGGTCACCCCGAAACCGCAGGCCGCCCGAAACCCCCGGCCGAGGCACGGCAACCCAAGCCGCCGCGCCTGTTGACCGAACAGCCCGGCACCGGCACCCGCAACCTTCTGGAACAAAAAGGCCCCCAAGCCGTCGCCGACTGGATGAAGGCCCAGAAAAAGGTGCTGCTGACCGACACCACGATGCGTGACGGTCACCAGTCGCTTCTGGCCACCCGCATGCGCTCGGTCGACATGATCCGCGTCGCCCCCGCCTATGCGGCGAACTTGCCGCAACTGTTCAGCGTCGAATGCTGGGGCGGGGCCACCTTCGACGTCGCCTACCGCTTCTTGCAGGAATGTCCGTGGCAACGCCTGCGCGACCTGCGCGCCCATATGCCCAACGTGATGACGCAGATGCTGCTGCGCGCTTCCAACGGCGTCGGCTACACCAACTACCCCGACAACGTGGTCAAATTCTTCGTCAAACAGGCGGCCGAAACCGGCGTCGACGTCTTCCGCGTGTTCGACAGCCTCAACTGGGTCGAAAACATGCGCGTCGCCATGGATGCAGTTCTGGAAGCCAACAAGGTCTGCGAAGGCACGATCTGCTACACCGGCGACATCCTCGACCCCGCCCGCGCCAAATATGACCTGAAATATTACGTCGACCGCGCGAAAGAACTCAAAGCCGCAGGTGCCCACGTCCTCGGCCTCAAGGATATGGCGGGCCTCCTGAAACCCGCAGGCGCCCGCCTTCTGGTCAAGACCTTGAAGCAGGAAATCGGCCTGCCGATCCACTTCCACACGCATGACACATCGGGCGCAGGGGCCGCCACCATCCTCGCCGCCTGCGACGCTGGCGTCGACGCGGTAGACGCCGCGATGGACGCTTTCTCGGGCGGCACCTCGCAGCCCTGCCTCGGCTCCATCGTCGAAGCCCTGCGCCACACCGACCGCGACACCGGTCTCGACATCGCCGCGATCCGCGACATCTCGAACTACTGGGAAGCCGTCCGCCGCCAATACGCGGCCTTCGAATCCGGCCTGCCCGCCCCCGCGTCCGAAGTCTATCTCCACGAAATGCCCGGCGGCCAGTTCACCAACCTCAAGGCGCAAGCCCGCTCGCTCGGCCTCGAAGACCGCTGGCCCGAAGTCGCCCAAGCCTATGCCGATGCCAACCAGATGTTCGGCGATATCGTCAAGGTCACGCCCTCGTCCAAAGTCGTGGGCGACATGGCCCTGATGATGGTGGCCCAAGGCCTGACGCGCGCCGAAGTCGAAGACCCCAACATGGACGTGGCCTTCCCCGATTCGGTCGTCGACATGCTGCGCGGCAACCTCGGCCACCCCCACGGCGGCTGGCCCGCAGGCATCCAGCAAAAGGTGCTCAAGGGCGACACCCCGCTCACCGAACGCCCGGGTGCCACCCTGCCGCCCGTCGATATCGAAGACACCCGCGCCAAGCTTTCCGCCGAACTCAGCGGCTACACGGTGGATGACGAAGACCTCAACGGCTACCTGATGTATCCACGCGTCTTCCTCGACTACATGGGCCGCCACCGGCTTTACGGCCCCGTCCGCGCCCTGCCGACCAAGACCTTCTTCTACGGCATGGAACCGGGCGAAGAGATCACCCCCGAAATCGACCCCGGCAAGCAGCTCGAAATCCGCCTGCAAGCCGTGGGCGAGACCTCCGAAGACGGCGACGTCAAAGTGTTCTTCGAACTCAACGGCCAACCCCGCGTGATCCGCGTCGCCAACCGTGCGATCAAGGCCAAAGCGGCGGTGAAACCCAAAGCCGCCGATGGCAACCCCGCCCATATCGGCGCGCCCATGCCCGGTTCCATCGCCTCGGTCGCCGTCTCGGTCGGCCAAAAGGTCCGCGCCGGCGACCTTTTGCTGACCATCGAGGCGATGAAGATGGAAACCGGCCTCCACGCCGACCGCGAGGCGACCGTGAAAGCCGTCCACATCCACCCCGGCAGCCAGATCGAGGCGAAAGACCTGCTCATCGAACTGGAATGACCCGGTCCCCGCCTGCGCGGGGCCACCTCGTCCCGTCATCTCCGCGAAAGCGGGGATGACACCCTGCCTTTCCTCGCATGGCCGCAGCCCGACGCACGGCTAAAATCGCGCGGACCCTGCCGTTACTGCTTGTGCGCAGGCGCGAAAAACAGCGCGCTGCGTTCAGGGGTGCCAATGTCCTGCAATCTTATCCAGCTCGTCTATGCCAGCGCAGCCAGCGATCCGGCGACGCCCGAAATGCTGGACCGCATCCTTGCCCATTCGCGCAGCGCCAACGCCGCCAAGGGCATCACCGGCCTCTTGCTGCATGACAAAGGCTCGTATTTTCAGGTGCTGGAAGGCCCCGCCGACGCGGTCGAGGCCACCTTCTCGCGCATCGCCGCCGACACCCGTCACGGCAGCGTCCTCCGCATCCTGACGGCAGCGGTCGATGACCGCGCCTTTGCCGACTGGTCCATGGGCTTTTCCGGCGTCACCATCGACGATATCACCCGCCAGCCGGGCCTGACCGATGCCTTCGACCGCGCCGCCGATTTCACCGCCATCGATGCAGGCCGCGCCACGCTGCTGATCGCGGCCTTCCGCAACGGCCTGTTCCGTATGGGCGAACCAGCCGACGAAGCGGTCGCCGAAACCGCGGCCTGACCCGACCGCCGCAGCACGCCGTCATCTGCGGAATTGCGGCCCGTCCAAGCCGCGCGTCCGTCCCGCCCTTTCGGCGACAGACGCGCCACCCGCTACCCTCAGCGTTTCTTCACGAATTCCGTCAGGATCACGATCCGCTGCCCCTCGACCCGCCCTTCGATCTGGGCGGCGTTGTCGGCAACCAAGGCGATACCGCGCACCGCAGTCCCGCGTTTGGCGGTAAAGTTCGCGCCCTTCACCACAAGGTCCTTGATCAGCACGACCGTATCGCCCTGCGCGAGAACCGCCCCGTTGCTGTCGCGATGGACCACGCCTGCCAAGACCTCGGTCCAGCCCAGCACCGCCCCCTCCAGCACCATGTTTTCCCGCGCCTCGACAGCCCATGGCGCATCGAGCGTCCCCAGTTTACGCCAGACGGCAAGCTGCACCGCAGGCACATCCGACCACGCCGCCCCCTCTAGGCAACGCCAATGGCCCTCGCCCGCCGGCGCATCGCCCCGACAGGCCGCACACAGCGCCACATCCCCTGCAGGCGGCACACCGACCGCCTCCAGCCCCGCCCCAAACTCCGCCCCAAACTCCGCCACCGTCCCGCAAAACTCGCAAGCCGTCACCGCCCGCAGCCGATCGTCATCCATCATCGTTTCCTTATGTTCTCGCCTTCCCCTAACCCCTTCCCCCGCCAAACGCAAAATCCCGCGCTTTTTTGCTTTGCCCCCCTTGCGGCCCGCGCAAGGCTTTTATACATCCGCCCCATCCGGACGGTGCGGGCGTAGCTCAGGGGTAGAGCATAACCTTGCCAAGGTTAGGGTCGGGCGTTCGAATCGCCTCGCCCGCTCCAACCGGATCGCCGAACGGCCGCCTCTGCAACGGGCGGCCGTTTCGCATTTCAGGCCCCGCTTGCCCTGCTTTACCTGCGCTGCCATCCTCGCCCGACGACGCCGCACAGCCACCCGGACCCGCGCCATGTACATCCCGCCGCATTTCCACGAAACCGACAAGGCCGAAATCGCGGCGATCCTGACCGAAGCCCCGCTCGCCTGCCTCGTCGTGCACACGTCACAAGGTCTGCTGGCCAACCATATCCCGCTTCTCGCCGCCCCCGATTGCAGCCTGATCGGCCACGCAGCCCTTGCCAACGACTTGCACCGCATGGTCCCCGACGGGCATCCCGTGCTCGCCATCTTCCGCGCAGAGGATGCCTATATCTCGCCCAACACCTACCCGTCCAAGGCCGAGCATCACCGCCATGTGCCGACATGGAACTATCAGGCGGTCCATATCCACGGCACGATCACCTTCCAGCACGACACCCATGCCAAACGCGCCGCCGTGGGCCTGCTCACCCGCCTGCACGAACGCCGCGTCAACGGCGGTGCCGCCTGGAAAATGGCCGACGCGCCCGCCGATTACATGGAGACGATGCTGCAAAACATCGTAGCCTTCCGGATCGCCGTGACAGCCGTGCTCGCCAAATCCAAACTGGGCCAGAACCGCACCCCCGGCGACCTGCAAGGCGCCGTCGACGGCTTGAACGCACAGGGCCGGACCGGCATCGCCGCGAAAATGGCACGAAGCCTCCCCCCGCAAGGCTGACCAGCCGACCGCCCCGCCCTCGGGGGGCATCGAGCCCCCGCTCGACCGGGCTGCCGCAGAAGGCCGACCCGCCGCACCCGCCTATCCGGATTGCGCGGGCCATCACCCCGTCGCAACCATCCTCGACATCCCGCGAAAAATCCCCTTGCGCCCCGCCGTGAGGCGCACTAATACCCGCTTCACGGAGTGCGGGCGTAGCTCAGGGGTAGAGCATAACCTTGCCAAGGTTAGGGTCGTGAGTTCGAATCTCATCGCCCGCTCCAGTCGACCAAAGGGCGCCCGAGGGCGCCCTTTGTCATTCCGCGCCTTCGAAACCCTCGTTTTACCTTGGCTTGAAGGCCTCATTTGGCGTGGCCTGAAAAGTCTCGTTCAGTGGCCCTCCAGGCAGGCCAACGCCCCTGTGCAGTGCCAATGGGCACGCAAGACCGACCCCCTATCGGCGTCCAGAATTGACCCCCCCTTGCGACATCGAAGTCAGGGCCTGAGCCGACGGAACTGATCACAGAGTGTAGGCGGGTCAGCCCTCTGCCGCCACGGGTCTCGGTCTCGAGCCGGTTCACCAGATCGACGACTGAGGTGCCCCTGGATTTGTAGACGCTTTGCCCCCTAACTTTGAGGCTAGGAGGCCGACATGGGGACAAGCAATTCGGCCGGCCGTCGGGAGACGGACGAAGGTTCTATCCTTGGTCGGCTGCAGTTCCTCAGCTTGACGGTTGACGTATTGTACGAGCCGAATGTTGACTGCCTGAGAGTGATGCATGTTGCGATAAATCGCTTCGACACAGCTTGCACCGGCGGAGCTTTTCAAACTGAAAGCAGTTAGGCTGAACCATACCGCAGCACTGCTTTAGAAAGTGCTGCATACACGCTTGTTCACCCAGCACAGGCACAAAGGCGGAAACTGTAGTCGGGAAGCGATGTGAGCTTCCGAAACGTTCTGCTGCAAATATGGCTGTCAATCACTGCAGATTTGCGTGGCGAGCCACACGCATTGTGCGTTGACAGACATATCTGCAGTAAGCGGGAATAAGCGGTAATGGGTGGGAACGTGTGAAAACGCGCGTGACTTCAAGGGGTTGGGCGGGTTTGCGCGGCGTGTGAGACGATGGGTGCATAAATTGCATAAGGGGCCGAGGCGTGCTGGGCGGGCGGCTGCATGAAGCTTTTCCAGCCGCGCCAAAAGAGGCCTTTAAAGCCAAGTAAAACAGGGTTTAAAGGCCGACTTATCGGTCGTTTGGCGGGCAAAACCGAGCTGCGCGTGAAGGCGGAACATGGAAATCGTGCGTAAAGTTCATACGCCAGTTCCATGTTCGGCATAAGTGCCTGAAAAGATGTAGGATTGCCTGTCGCGGCGGCAGCGGCGGAGCGCCGCGAACATGGAACTGATTTTTGCTAGTCCAGCTCGCCAGCGAGGCAACGGCGGCCCCATTCGTTCGCGAAACCGACGGACGCCGCGGTGCCTGACCGGCCATCCTTTGGGGCTAAAGGCAGCTCGTATGCTTCCAGCACCATGCTGCGCCCAAACGGCCAGTCCCGCTTGATCGTCATCTCCATGGCCTTGTTAATGTCCGCGTTCATCTGTCGAGCCGACATGACGAGCTGGGCATGCCACGCGATCTTCTTGCAGTCGATGTCTTCGGCCCGCGCCATGCCTCCATCGAGAAGGGCGCATACGAAAATAGCGGAGAGAGATTTCTTAGACACGACAAACTCCTCTTACTGGTGAAAACTGTTCCGTTCACTTCTGCCTGTAGCATTGCCAAACGACGCGGCCCAGAAACACCAGCTCGTCTTGATCTTTGCCGGAAATTACTCTAGCCGCGCTACCAATCGTCGAGGGCAGAAGCAGTGCCACTTCTTTGCTAAACTGGACGAGGCCGACGGCAACTTGACCATGATCTATGAACGCCCATGGCTCGGGCTGGGCTGACCGTCTTGAGTGGACATCGACGACCAAAAGCAGGTCTCGCGTGTCTTTTCGATCGAGATAGATATGGACAGGATCGACCAGGGCGAGACGCTCCGGATCGAGCTTTGCAGTTTCCAGCCATTCACCATGAAACGCAACAGGCGTCGCGCCGGGCTTTCTTGTCATCGGGTGCCAAGGCAAAGGGAGATAAATCCCTTTACTTGGGGCGTTGATTGTCGCGACTGGTGGCACCTCGCTGAAGCCGGTGCCGTCGACCCTTTTTGGGCCGAGGTAAAGCTCTAAGCCGAGGGCGCTGGCTATCGCCTG
The DNA here is from genome assembly GCF_003060865.1 of Gemmobacter aquarius. NCBI lineage: Bacteria > Pseudomonadati > Pseudomonadota > Alphaproteobacteria > Rhodobacterales > Paracoccaceae > Paragemmobacter > Paragemmobacter aquarius. The sequence goes on along the minus strand of NZ_CP028918.1, from coordinate 881,912 downwards.
CAATCGATCGAATGTTGGCGATGAACCGCGCTTCAGGTTCTGTATCGCCGAACTGTCGGCACGACCGAACGCAAGCTGACCGACCTGAAGCTGCGACAGCCCCAGTTCGAGGCGTCGCGCCTCCAATAGCTCATAAATCTGATCGGTCCTCATCACGGTGTAAATTTGCACCAAAACCCCATGCGGGCACAAGTTAACGATTTGGATAGGGTCTGTTTCCATTTCAGTGTAAAATGATATTGCATAGTCGGTGTAAATTGCTCATAAAGAGGCATGACCAGCGCCGACATCATCACCCTTGCCACGATCTACTGCGCCCACGTCCAGCGGGCTGAAGCGACCATTTCGGCGCGTGCCGCCGGACAGGCGCGGCTGTTCGCAACGCTTCGGACGGGTGGCGGCTGCACCCTGCGGACCTATCAGCGGGTGATGTCGTGGTTCGATGCGAACTGGCCCGCAGACTTGGCGTGGCCCGCGCACACATCGACTGTGCGATCACCACCACCTCCCCCACACCCTCACAGTTTTGCGACCCATTCTCATTCCATTTGACATTGAGAACCATTCGCACCACCCTCCTTCCGGCCGCACAATACGGTCCGATGCCGCAAAAGCGCATCCCGCCAAAGGCCAGTATGAAAGGCTCGTGTCCGATGTCCGACCCTGACGATCCGCCGACCCTCGCCCGCCGCCGTCTCCTCGGCCTCGTTGCCGCATCACCCTTTCTGGCCACGTCTTTTCTGGCCACGTCTCTTATGGCCACGCCTTTTATGGCCACGGCGGCCCGCGCCGCGACGCCTTCGGTCATTGCCACCACCGGCATGATCGCCGATGCCGCGCGCGTGTTGACCGCAGGTCAGGCGCAGGCGCTGATGGGTCCGGGCATTGACCCGCACACCTACCGCCCGACCAGGGGCGACATCCTCGCCCTGTCGCGGGCCGACATCATCCTGTGGCACGGCCTGCATCTCGAAGCGCAATTTGCCGAGGTGCTCGAAGACCTCGCCCGCAAGAAGACGGTCATCGCCGTGGCCGAAACCCTGCCGCACGACCGTCTCATCTTCCATCCCGATTATCCCGACCGCCCCGATCCGCACGTGTGGATGGTCCCCTCGCTCTGGGCCGAGGTGGTCGCGGGCATGGCTGCCCCCCTTGCAGCGGCAGGTCTCGACACCTCGGCCACCCTGCCGGCCTATCTTGCCGAACTCGCGGCACTCGACAGCTATGGCCAATCGGTGCTTTCCACCGTGCCGCCCTCGTCGCGCGTGCTTTTCACCGCGCATGATGCCTTCAGCTATTTCGGCCGCGCCTACGGGTTCGAGGTGCAGGGCATACAGGGCATCTCGACCGAATCCGAAGCCGGCCTTGCCCGCGTGGGCGATCTGGTCAACCTGCTCGTCAGCCGCAACATCGGCGCGGTCTTTGTCGAAAGCTCGGTCTCCGACCGCTCGATCCGCGCCCTGATCGAGGGTGCTGCGGCACAGGGCCACGAAGTCACCATCGGCGGCGAGCTCTATTCCGACGCGATGGGCGCCGATGGCAGCTATGAAGGCACCTACCTCGGCATGCTCGACCACAACATCACCACCATCGCCCGCGCCCTCGGCGGCACAGTGCCCGACCGTGGCATGGCCGGAAAACTGATGGTGGCAGGCTGATGCAGCCCCCGCACCCCGACCGTCACGGACCGGCCCCCGCCACAACGCCCGCGCGGCACGCCAGACCGTGCCTGTTCCCCGCCCCTTCGCCGCAGGATGACCCCCATGGTTGACCCGACCCCGATCCTGCCCGAAACCGCCCTCGCCGTCACCGGCCTGACCGTGGCCTACAGCGGCGCACCGGCGGTCGAGAACGTGACCGCCCGCTTCGCCACAGGCGCGATGACCGCGATCATCGGCCCGAACGGCGCGGGCAAATCCACCCTGCTGAAAGCCGCCCTCGGCCTGATCCCGCCCGTACAGGGCGAGGTGCGGGTGTTCGGCCAGCCCCTCGCCAAGGCCTTGCCCCGCATCGCCTATGTCCCGCAACGCGCCTCGGTCGACTGGGATTTCCCCGCCCGCGCTATAGATGTCGTGCTGATGGGCCGCTTCCGCCAGACCGGCCTGTTCAGGCGCATCGGCACCGCCGAAACAGCGCTGGCCCGCGATTGCCTCGCCCGCGTCGGCATGGAACCCTTTGCCCAGCGCCAGATCGGCGCCCTCTCCGGCGGCCAGCAACAACGCGTCTTCCTCGCCCGCGCCCTTGCCCAAGGGGCCGATCTATACCTGCTCGACGAACCCTTCGCAGGCGTCGATGCGGCGACCGAAAGCGCAATCATCGCGGTCCTCAAGTCCCTCCGCGACGAAGGCCGCAGCATCGTCGCCGTCCACCACGACCTTGCAACCGTGCCCGCCTATTTCGATCATGTGCTCCTCCTCAACCGCAGCGTCATCGCCGCAGGCCCGGTCGCCACCACCTTCCGCCGCGAGATCGTGGCCCGCACTTACGGCAGCACCCTTCCCGGCGCGATCCCCGCATGATGCACCCCTCTGCCGCGATCCTGCAACTCGTCCGGGGGGCAAGACCGCCCCCCTTGCGCGTCCGGCACAGGCCAGCGCCCCCGCACCCTGCACGCCCCGCCCGCTGCGTCCGGACGCCAAGGCCGCCAAACAGGGCTGCGCGACCCGATGACATACCCCCGAAAGCCCCGTTGCCTCCGCGCAGGACGCACAAACCCACCCGGCTACGCGCTCCCCTCTGCGCCGCCCGCCGCATCCACGGCATTCTCGGCGCGTGGGGCAAAGGCTCGACCGGCACGACCCGCAGCCCGAACCACCACCCCGCCCCCGACCGGCAGCGCGCCCCATGCCCGCAGCGCGGCACTGGACTATACGATACGGGGCGATGCGACACGGGGTGATGCACCACAAGCCGCCGCACCCAAAGGCAACGCCCTATGTTCCTGACCGCCCTGACCCTGCAAGCCGGATACAACGCGGCCCTCGTTTCGGTCGGCGCGGGGCTGCTCGGCTTTGCGGCCGGATGCGTGGGGGCCTTCGTCAACCTGCGCCGCCGCGCCCTCGTGTCGGATGCCATGGCCCATGCAACCCTGCCGGGCGTCGGACTGGCCTTCCTCGTCATGGCCGCACTGGGGGGCGAGGGGCGCAATCTCGCAGGGCTGCTCGCCGGGGCCGCCGTTTCCGCAGCCCTCGGCCTCTGGGCGGTGCAACGCCTGATCCGCACGCGCCTGCCCGAAGACACCGCCATCGGCGCGGTGCTTTCCACCTTCTACGGGGCGGGGATCGTGATCCTGACCGTGATCCAGAACCTGTCGCTTGGCCGCCCTGCGGGGCTGGAAGGCTTCCTGCTCGGCTCGACCGCAGGCATGTTGCGCGCCGATGCGATCCTGATCGCGGCGGGCGGGGCGGTCGTGCTTGCTCTGCTCTGGGCGCTGCGCCGCCCGCTCACAATCACTGCCTTCGACCCCGGCCATGCCCGCATGATGGGCCTCTCGCCCCGCCTGCTCGACGCGCTCCTGATGCTCTTGACGCTGGCGGTCGTGCTTCTGGGCCTGCGCGTGGTGGGGCTGATCCTGATCGTGGCGCTCTTGATCACCCCTGCCACCGCCGCCCGCTACTGGACCGACCGCGCCGGCCTCGTCGCGCTGGTCGGCGGCGGGATCGGCGCGGTCTGCGGTTATGTAGGGGCCGCGATCTCGGCCTCGCTGCCCGATGTGCCGACCGGTCCGGTCATCGTGCTGCTGGCCTTTGCCGCCTTCCTCGCCTCGGCGCTGTTTGCGCCACAGCGGGGCATCGTGTCCCGCAGCCTGATGCGCCGCGGCCTGCGCCACCGGATGGCGCGGTGATGGCCAGCCCCTTTCCCGCCCCCGGGTATGTCCGCCAAGAACAACGCCACAGGTCCAGCCATGTACGGCTCTGAATTCGTCCCCCTGACGCTGCCGCCCCTTGTCATCGCGATCCTTGCCGCACTGGCCTGCGCGGGGCCGGGCAATTACCTGATCCTGCGGCGGCAGGCCATGCTCGGGGACGCCATGAGCCATGTCGTCCTGCCCGGCATCGTCGCGGCCTTCCTTCTGTCGGGGAGTGCCGCGCCTCCGATCCTGCTGGCCGGGGCGCTTTGTGCCGCTGCGCTGTCGGCAGGGCTGATCGAGGTGATCCGCCGCCTTGGCGGCACCGATCCGGGGGCGGCGATGGGCATCACCTTCACCGCCATGTTCGCCGCAGGGGTGCTGATGCTCGAACTCTCGGGCGCTGCTTCGGTGCATCTGGATGTGGAACACGCGCTTTACGGCAATCTGGAAGGATTGATCTGGATCGACGCAACCGGCTGGGCCTCGCTGCTCGACCCCGCAGCACTGGCAGGCCTGCCGCCGGAACTGCCCGCCCTCGGGTTGGTCGCGCTGGCGATCCTGCTTGCGCTGAAACTGGCAAGCCGCCCGCTTGCCATCGCCACCTTCGACGAAGGCTTCGCGTGCAGCCTCGGCCTGCCGGTGCGGCTGATCTCGGCCGGTCTGGTGGCCCTCACGGCGCTGGCGGCGGTCGCGGCCTTTTCGGCGGTCGGCTCGATCCTGACCATCGCCATGCTGATTTGCCCGCCCGCCACCGCCCGCCTGCTGACCGATGATCTGGGCAGGCAAATCCGCTTGTCCCTCGGCATCGCCACCGCCGCAGCGACCCTCGGCACACTGGCCGCAGGCTACGGCCCGCCGCTCTTGGGCCTTTCGTTCACCGTCTCGGCCTCGGGGATGATCGCAACCGTCTCGGGCGTTTTTCTCGCCCTCGCCGCCACTCTGTCGCCCCGCCGCCACGGCCACGCGCCAAGGGTCTGACCCCCCTATTCAACAATCCAACCGCCCCTTCCCAAGCAGCCCCCCCGCGCCTATAACGCCCCCGTCAGACAGGAGCCGCCCCATGCGTCAGGCCGAAATCCACCGCAGCACGTCCGAGACCGAGATCGCCGTAACCGTCAACCTCGACGGCACGGGCGCTTACGACAATCACACCGGCGTCGGCTTCTTTGACCACATGCTCGACCAACTGGCCCGCCATTCCCTGATCGACATTACCGTAAAGGCCGACGGCGACCTGCATATCGACGACCACCACACGGTTGAGGATTGCGGCATCGCGCTCGGACAAGCCCTGACCCGCGCGCTGGGCGACAAGAAGGGCATCCGCCGCTACGGCCATTTCAACCTTGCCATGGACGACGCACAGGTCGCCTGCGCGCTCGACCTGTCGGGGCGGCCGTTCCTTGTGTGGAACGTGACCTTCCCCACCCAGAAGATCGGCAGTTTCGACACCGAACTGGTGCGCGAATTCTTCCAGGCCTTGGCGACCCATGGCGGCATCACGCTCCATGTCGACATGGTCCACGGCATCAACAGCCACCACATCGCGGAAGCCGCCTTCAAATCGGTCGCCCGCGCCCTGCGCCAGGCGGCTGAACCCGACCCGCGCATGGCAGGCGTCCTGCCCTCGACCAAAGGCGCGCTCTGACCAAATTTCTCGAAAAGAAATTTGCCAAGGATTTTGGTCAAAATCCTTGGCCCTACCCGACCGGAGCCGCCGCCATGTCCCTCACCGTCCTCGTCGATTATGACAGCGGCAACCTGCATTCCGCCGAAAAGGCCTTTCAGCGCATGGCAGCCGAAACCGGCGCGGGCGAAGTGCTGGTCTCCTCGCACCCCGAAGACGTCGCCCGTGCCACTCGCATCGTGCTGCCCGGTGACGGCGCTTTCCCCGCCTGCCGCCTTGCGCTCGGGGCTTACGGCGGCCTGTTCGAGGCGATTTCGGAAGGCGTGGCCCAAGGAAAACCCTTCCTCGGCATTTGCGTGGGCATGCAGATGCTTGCGACATGGGGGCGCGAATATCACGACACGCGGGGCTTTGACTGGATCGGGGGCGAGGTGGTTCGTATCACCCCCGCCGACCCCGCGCTGAAAGTACCGCATATGGGCTGGAACGATCTGGTGATCGATCAGGCGCACCCCGTGCTCGAAGGAATAGAAACCGGCGATCACGCCTATTTCGTCCATTCCTACCATTTCAGGGTCAGCGACCCCGACCACCTGCTGGCCCATGTGGATTACGCTGGCCCCGTTACCGCCATCGTCGGCCAGGGCAGCGTGATCGGCACCCAGTTCCACCCCGAGAAATCGCAAGCCACCGGCCTGCGCCTGATCGCGAACTTCCTGCGCTGGGCCCCCTGACCGCCCCGCCGCGCCAAGAATTTTCCCAGAAAATTCTTGGCGCCACCCCCGCCGCACGGAAATCTTTCGCAGAAAGATTTCCGCGCCCCGCCCGATAATTTTCGTCGAAAATTATCGGGCGCCCGCGCGCAACCGCTGCCAGAACCGCCCGTCGATCGCAACCAGCCCCGCCGCAATCAGCGCGGCACCGGCCAGATGCTTTGTCTCAAGCACCTCGCCCAGAAACAGCACGCCCAGCAGCACTGCGCTGACCGGGATGAGAAAGGTCACAAGCTGCACGTTCAGTGCGCCCGCCGAAGCCAGCAGCCCGAAAAACAACAGATACGCCAGCGCGGTAGACAGGAACACCAGCCCCGCAATGGCGACAACCGCACCCGTCTCCGGTACCGGCAACAGCCAGGGCCGGTCCACCACCAGCATCACCGGCCCGAGGATCACCGCAGCCGAGGCGCATTGCCCGAAGGCAACGGCCATCGGTGGCAGCCCCGACCGCTTGAACCGCCGCCCCCAGACCCCGGCAAAGGCATAGGACAGCGCCGCCCCCAGACAGGCGAGCTTTGCCAGCACCGTGCCGCCGAACCCCTCGCCCCGCATCATCACCATCACGCCCGCAAAGCCAAGCACCACACCTGTCACACGCGGCCCCGTCATCCGCTCTTCGGCCAGCAGCAGATGCCCGACGAGAACGGTGAAAAGCGGGGTCATCGCGTTCAGGATGGCCGCCAGACCCGCCCCGATCTGGCCTTGGGCAAAGGCGAACAGCGTAAACGGGATGACATTGTTCAAAAGCCCCATCACGACAAGCGCAGGCCAAAGGTTCCGGTGCGGAAACCCCGTCCGCATCAGCATGAGCACGGCTGCCAGCACCGCCGCGCCGAATCCGACACGGCACCAGACAAGCACCAGCGGCGGTACCCCGCCGGCAAGGGCGATACTGACGAAAAGAAACGACCCGCCCCAAAGCAGGGACAGGACGATCAGGCGCAGCCAATCGGCTTTCGACATCGGGCGGCTCTCCGGAGTTGTGCAGGCCTGCCCTTGTCTCGGTCGCTACGCCGCCCGCCGCAACCCGAATCCTGCGTTTTTCACTTCACCCTTGCCCAGGCCCCGCCATCGCGGCAGACGAACAGCACGCAACCCTCGACCGCCAGCCCGTCACCTGTCAGCGTCATCTTCGACTTGTAAGTCTTGTCGCGGTCCGGCGACCAGATCATGCCGCCATCGTAGAATCCGTCACCCTCGGCCACCATATCCCAGATGATCTGTTTGCCGATGTTAGGGCTTTCGACCTCGGCCCCCGTCTGGTCAAAGGCCCGCACCAGCGTGCCGCAAAAGGCCGCACCGCACGGCTTGACCTCGATTTGGCCATAATGCCCGTTGTCATCCGGGGATGTCTTCCACACCCCTTCGACCGGATCGGCCGCAAAGGCCGCTCCAGCTGCAAAAATTCCTGCCAGCACCACTGTGGTTAACCGCACCATGACATCACCTCCCGTGTCGTTACCGCCACCTTCCCCCGATCCGCGCCCCCGTTCAAGCCTGACGCCACGTTCCGCCCTTGCCCGCCCTTTGCCCGCATGGCAAAGCGCACCCATCCCAACCAGCCGGATGCAGCCCATGATCCTCTATCCCGCGATCGACCTCAAAGACGGCCAATGCGTGCGCCTGTTGCGTGGCGAGATGTCCGCCGCCACCGTCTTCGGCGACGATCCGGCGGCACAGGCACTAAAGTTCCAGAGCGCGGGCTGCCAGTGGCTCCACCTCGTCGACCTGAACGGTGCCTTTGCGGGCGCGCCCGTCAACGCCGCAGCGGTCGAGGCGATCCTGAAAGCCGTCACCGTCCCCGCCCAGCTCGGCGGCGGCATACGTGATATGGCGACCATCGCGATGTGGCTCGAAAAGGGCCTCGCCCGCGTGATCCTCGGCACCGTCGCCGTCGAAAACCCGGCCCTCGTGCGCCAAGCCGCCCGCGCCTTCCCCGGCAAGGTGGCCGTCGGCATCGACGCCCGCAAGGGGTTCGTCGCGACCAAAGGCTGGGCGCATGAGACCACCGTGCAGGCCACCGACCTTGCCCGCAGCTTCGAAGATGCAGGCGTCGCCGCAATCATCTACACCGACATCGACCGCGACGGCGCAATGGCCGGCCCCAACATCGAGGCAACAGAATCCCTCGCCCGCGCCGTCACCATCCCCGTCATCGCAAGCGGAGGGGTCAGCCGTATGCAAGACCTGATCGCGCTCAAGGCCACCGGCGTCATCGCAGGCGCCATATCAGGCCGCGCCCTCTACGACGGCGCAATCGACCTCGCCGCGGCGATCAAGACGCTGGACATCTAAGGTCGACGCCCCTCACCAGACCGGCCCCGACGTCCTCACCCGCGGGAAAACACCGGCCCCCGACACCTGGATTGGGTTCTGAGACGGGTCTTTCGCATTGGCAAAGACATACCCTTCACCGCGCTGGACGGTCCCGAACTCCAGCCCTCCGCCCTCGCCCTGGCGCAGAACGCTTCGACATCCTCGACATCGAAGACCAGCTTGACCAACACCTGCCCTTCCCTCTGCGACACGGCCGCAGGGTGCAAAAGTATCGTCACGCCAAAGGTGGCAGGCACCAGTTCCACGATGCGGTCACCGGTCCCGCGTCTGACGGAAAAGCCGAAATGGCACAGTTAAAACGCCGCCATCTCGTCGATCTTATTTGTACAGATAACGATCCGACCCAAGCCAGCCACCATCACACCCGACCTCCAACTTGCACTGCCACAGCCTGACGCAACCAAGCACCCCCGCCACCGGCCCCACGCGACCAGCCAAAGACCAGACCAAAGCACACCGCCCACCAGCCGCCCCACCCCGGCACCTCCCCCAACCTCCCCCGTCCCAACCTCCCCCGTCCCAACCTCCTCCGCCCCGACCCGCCAGCCTTGCCACTGCCCGCACCTTGCCCCGGACGACCCACGACACCTCCCCCAAGTCCAGACAGCAGCCCCAGCCGCAAACCCTTGGCCAGCGCTCCCCACCGCCTGCAACAGCCCTGAAATGCCGAAACGCACCGTCCCTCCCGCTTTCACACTCGCCCAAATATCCCGCAGGGGGTCCGGGGGGCGCGAAGCCCCCCGCTACGCTTCCCCATCCGCAATCCGCAGCAGAACGCCCCTTCCCGCCCCCTTGGCCGAACGCCCCGCAAAGATCGGACAAGGCACGCCACCGTGATCCCCGAACCCACCAAAGGATAGCCTCCGGCCACCAGCCCCCGCCGCGCAATCCCGCCGCTTGCGCTCCCCTGCTCTTGCTACAGCCACGCTCCACGAAGACGCCCGAAACGCACCGTCCCTCCCGCTTTCACACGCGCCCGAATATCCCGCAGGGGGTCCGGGGGGCGCCAAGCCCCCCGGCGCTTTGCGCAAAACCGACACGTCACCCCCAGGGCGCGGGCTCGTCGAATGCCATCTGGCCAAAGACGTTCTCGCGGTGCCAGCGCAGGTTCTCGGGATGTGGCCAGTCCCGCGCATCGGCGGGCAGGCGCAACCTCCCCTCCGCTGCGATCAGCCGGTCCGACACCTCGTGCGGCACCTTGTTGCGAGACACGAGGATGCTCATGTCATCCGCCACCGACAGCAATCCGCGGTCGAACATCCAGTGCAGCGTGCCCGAAAGCGCCAGCCCGTTCCTCACGGAATCGCTTCCCAGTCTCTCGACGGGGCGGATATGGGCCGCCTGCACCTCGGGCCGCCCGCCACCGTTGCGCAGCCGTAACCCCGAAATGGCGCAGCGGTAGTCATAGGCCGCGCGCACCTTCCGCCGGAATGCCACGTCGCGGTAGGGCCTGCTCGTCAACCGCTCGATCACAGGCCGCTCGAAAACCCCGGCCCCGTCATCAATTTCGACTGCGGGATCGTACCGCCGCGCCTCCTCGGCCTCCAGATCCTGCGGCAGGCCCAGCCCGACGATCCGCGCGAAATCGGCCTCGGTCACGCGCCGCACGGCCAGTTGCACCGCGCCGCCCTTCTTGGGGCTGCCATCCGCCCCGGCCAAGGCCGCCTCCAGCACGCGCCCGTCCAGCAATCGCGGCACCTCGCGGTCAAAGGGCAGGAAACTGCCCGGCACGATCCGCGCCAGATAGCGGTCGGGCACATCCGGCTTGGGCACCACCTCGCCGATCCGCGCCACGGCGAAATACCCCCGCTGCCCCGCCTTGGCGGGTTCGTAATAGATCGCCCAATCCCCGACCCCTTCCCGAACCGCCTTCAGATAGGCTTTCGGAAAGTCGTAAACGCGGTCCGGCTCGTCATCGTAGATCGAACCCGCCTTATGGAGTAAAACCAGCTTTGCCATTGCACCAGAAAAGCCCGTCCCGCACCGCTTTGCAACCGCCACATCGGGCTTGACGCCCGTCCCCCCGCAGGTTCAGCTTTCCCCTGTCCGACAGTCCAAGGTGCCCCATGTTCCAGCCCCCCGTCCCGCGCCGATGAAACGCGCCGCCTATATCATCCTCGCCGCGATCATCGCCGTCTGTCTCCTCCCCGTCCTGTCGACGCTCGCCGCCTACGCCACCGCCTCAACCCTCGGCTGCCAACTCGACGAAGGCTCCATCCACCCCTGCCCCGCCTTCGGAACCGACATCGGCCCGGCCCTCTACACCGCCGCCATGCTGGGCTGGCTCGCCCTCGCCACCCTGCCCGCCGCGGCCCTCTCCGGCCTGCTCATCTCGCTTCTGGCACTTTCCGACCTGATCCGTTACCTCTGGCGCCGAACCCGCCACAGGTGATCCATGCTCAAAACCCGCCTCATCCCCTGCCTCGACGTGGCCGATGGCCGCGTGGTCAAGGGCGTGAACTTCGTCTCTCTGCGCGACGCGGGCGATCCGGTCGAAGCCGCCCGCGCCTATGACGCGGCAGGCGCAGACGAGCTGTGCTTTCTCGACATCCACGCTACCCACGAAAACCGTGGCACCATGTTCGACCTCGTCACCCGCACCGCCGAACAATGCTTCATGCCGCTCACCGTGGGCGGCGGCGTCCGCACCCCCGAAGACGTACGCGCCCTGCTTCTGGCGGGGGCCGACAAGGTCTCGTTCAACTCCGCAGCCGTGGCCGACCCCGATGTCGTGGCCCGCGCCGCCGACCGCTTCGGCTCGCAATGCATCGTCGTGGCCATCGACGCCAAGACCGTATCCCCCGGCAAATGGGAGATCTTCACCCACGGGGGGCGCAAAGCCACCGGCATAGACGCCATCGACTTCGCCCGCACCGTCGCCGCCAAAGGCGCGGGCGAGATCCTGCTCACCTCGATGGACCGTGACGGCACCAAGGGCGGCTACAACCTGCCCCTCACCCGCGCGGTCAGTGACGCCGTCTCGGTCCCCGTCATCGCATCGGGCGGTGTCGGCACCCTCGACCACCTCGTCCAAGGCGTCACCAAAGGCGGCGCCTCCGCCGTCCTTGCCGCCTCGATCTTCCACTTCGGCGAATTCACGATTGAACAGGCAAAGGCCCACATGGCCGCCGCCGGCATCCCCATGAGGCTCGCATGACACCCCTCCACCGCCTCGCCGCCACGATAGAAGCCCGCAAGACCGCCGACCCCGACAGCAGCTGGACCGCCAAACTCCTGTCCAAAGGCCCGGAAAAATGCGCCGAGAAATTCGGCGAGGAAGCCGTCGAGGCGATCATCGAAGCCGTCAAAGGCGACCGCACCAAACTGACGGCAGAGGCCGCCGACGTCCTCTACCACCTCCTCGTCATGCTCACGTCCCGCGACGTGACGCTCGACGAGGTGCTGGCGGAATTGGAGCGGCGGGAAGGGGTATCAGGGATTGCGGAGAAGGCGGGGCGGTAGGGGATGTCCTAACAAGAGTGTTGACTCTACAAGCCCAATTAGTGTCTACTTCTTAAGGTTGTAATTTTAAGAGTGAGCCAAAGCAGATGCCGGCATTGCACAATTATCGCCTGTTCATCAGCCATGCTTGGTCATACAGTGAAAGATACAACCGAGCTGTGCGTTTCCTAAATGAAGCGCCCAATTTTAGATGGTCTAACTACTCTGTACCTGTTGATGACGCATTCCCGAGGATGAGTTCTGCACAACTCACCGAAGCAATACGGAACCAAATTAGACCTGTACAGTGCGTCGTTATTGTTTCTGGAATGTATGTAAACCATAGTGATTGGATCCAGTTCGAAATGGATTTCGCTAAGGATCTGGGGAAACCCATATTGGGCATTCGAAGGTGGGGCGAACAACGTACGCCAGTTGCAGTTGAAACAGCGGCAGATGAAATGGTTTCTTGGAATTCCGCATCAATTGTGTCGGCCATAAGAAGGCTTGTACCGTGAAAAGTTTTTCCTACCCCCCAATTTACCATGCAGCTGGAGACTTTTCAGATAAATCGCAGCAACGTTATTTTAGACTCATAATCCTTGAATATGCCTTGTTGATAGTTGCGTCATTCGTCTCAGCGAATGCTTATGAAGACCGAACGTATTATGCAGGTTCAGCCCTCATTTTCCTTATTACCATGATGGTCGCTGCTACGCGCAACTGGTTAAAACCTGAGCAAGATTGGTACAAGGGGAGGGCTCTTGCGGAATCGATAAAGACTTCTTCTTGGCGGTATGCCATGCGCTCCGCTCCTTTTGGGAACGAGAACGACGAAGCCGAGACCCGCGAAGAGTTTCAGCAGCATTTACGACTGATTTTGGATGCCAATAGGTCCATTGGCGACAAGATACCTGCTGACAGAGCGGCAGAAGATCAAATTACCTCTCGAATGGGAGAGATTCGCGCCTCGGACTGGATGGAAAGATTAAAGTTTTATCGGGAGCATCGAGTTAATGAACAGCTTAGATGGTACACAAAGCGCGCCGAAGAGAACAAGAACAGGAGCACGCTCTGGGTAGGAACAGCAATCATAATTTATTTGTTCGCCATCGCTGCAAGCCTCATGCGCATTGCGCACCTTGAAATCGGCATTATTCCAGTCGACACGTTTATTCTTGCCGCATCAACTATAGTTGGCTGGACACAAATCAAGAAATTTAATGAATTAGCCTCATCGTATACTTTAACCGCACACGAAATCGGCCTTACATTCGGCCCATTAAGACAAGTTAAGAATGAAGAGCAACTCGCCAAATTTGTATTAGAAGCTGAACAAGCTTTCTCTCGCGAGCATACGCAATGGGTCGCTCGTCAATCGTTTCAATAGCCGCCCCCCCCCTCACAACCCCAACCTCCCCATCTCTATCGCCGGACAGCGGTCCATCACCACCGCCACCCCCGCCGCCCGTGCCCGCGCCGCAGCCGCCTCGTCCACCACGCCAAGCTGCATCCAGACCGCCACCAGCCCCGGCAGCACGCGCAGCGCCTCGTCCACCACCGCGCCTGCCTCCTCGGACCGGCGGAAGATGTCGACCATATCCACCGGCCCATCGATTTCGGACAGTGACGCCCGCACCACCTCGCCCAGCGCCACCTGCCCGGCCTGTCCGGGGTTGACCGGAACAACCCGGTACCCGCGCCGGTGCAAAAACGCCGCCACCCCGTGGCTTGCCCGCTCGGGCTTGGGCGACCAGCCGACCACGGCAATCGTCTTCACCCGCCCCAGCACATCGCGGATCACCGCATCCCCGTCGCTGCCATCCATCGCAGATCCCCTTATCCAGCCGTCCGCAGCCTAGCGCCCCACCCGCAAAAGAAAAAGACGCCCGAGCCTTGCGGGCCGGGCGCCAGTCGCGGAACGAGGGACAGTGAATAGAAAGGACGGGAGTTCCGGGCCCGCCCCTCTGCTGTGACTTAGAAACCGCAAAGCCGAATTAAAGTTCCCATCAACGGAACGTGACCGCAAACGGGCAGCAACCAAACCCCGACAGACCGACGATCAGGACAGGGGCAAAGCGCAGTTGCACCATCCCTGCGACCGACCTTGCAGCTGACTTTGGGGTGAACCGCGCTGGCGTTGCCCCCTTCGCCTCATCCGGTTTGAGATTGACGCTGAGACAGCGCAAGCCTTCGACCAGGGAACAAGAACCAGCCAAGGTGCAGCGGTCAGGTGGGCGGTGATGTGGCCGCCAAGGTCGGGGGGGACGCTTTGACCTTCAAGATTCCGCCCGACGCTCAGGTGATGGTCTGCTTTATTCTGCGCCTCGAACGCTTGCCGCAGCGCCGGAACGCTGCGGCAAGGGTGGTGTTACTGCGCGGCCTTGCGCTTGCCTTTGACGATCAGGTGCTCGGGTCCGTAGGGGAAGCCGGTGATATTGCGGTTGCCCTTGTCGGTGATCACCAGGATGTCATGCTCGCGGTAGCCGCCCGCGCCTGCCATGTGGTCCGGAATGGTGATCATCGGCTCCATCGACACCACCATGCCCGGCTCCAGAACCGTGTCGCAATCCTCGCGCAGCTCAAGCCCCGCCTCGCGGCCGTAGTAGTGGCACAGCACGCCGAACGAATGGCCATAGCCGAACGAGCGGTATTGCAGCAGGTTCTCGGCCGCATACATCTCGTTCAATTCCTTGGCGATATCGCTGCACTTGTTGCCCGGAACCAGCAGCTCCTTGCCCTTGTCATGGACCTTGCAGTTGAAGTCCCACAGCCGGATATGCTCGTCACTCGCGTGTTCCGCAAACAGCGTGCGCTCCAGCGCCACATAGTAGCCGGCCACCATCGGGAAGCAGTTGAGCGACAGGATGTCGCCCGCCTCGATCTTGCGGCTGGTCACCGGGTTATGCGCGCCGTCGGTGTTGATGCCCGACTGGAACCACGTCCAGGTGTCCAAAAGCTCGCCCTGCGGCCAGATGCGGGCGATCTCGCGCACCATGGTGGCGGTGGAATGCAGCGCGACCTCGTGCTCGGGGGCGCCGACCGCGATGGCTTCCACCACGGCGCCGCCGCCGATATCGGCGATGCGGGTCATCTTTTCGATATGGGCGATTTCCTCGGCCGATTTGATCATCCGCAGCTTCATCGAATGGCCTGCGATGTCGACGAATTCCACGCCGGGGAATTCGGACTTGAGCAGGTTCAGCGTGTCGATGGTGATGTGGTCGAACTCGATCCCCAGCCGCTTGACGCCGCCGGTCAGCTGGCGGATCGCGTGGAAATAGTTGTCCTTTTGCCAGTCGGTATAGGTGACATTCTTGCCACCGAAGGTCCGCCGCCACGGCTGCCCGCCGTCGATGCCCGCAGAAATCGACGTGGCGACCGAATGGTCCACCAGAAACCCGTAGCGCCGCCCGAACTGGCAGAACATGAAATCCGAGTAGTAGTTGATGCAATGGTAGCTGGTGAACAGCGCCGCATCGATGCCTTCCCTGGCCATCACACCCCGGATCGCATCCAGACGCCGCTGCATCTCGGTCGCCGAAAACGTGGGCGCAACGGGCGTGCCGTTGCCGACATAGTTCTGAAGTCTCTCGCGTTGCATGGGGCGCACTCCTGTCCTGATCTGCGTTCATGATCCATCAAGACGAAAGCCCTTGTCAAAAGAGCCTTTCTCATAAAAACATTAGAAAAACTCATACAAAGGCCCGCCCCGTGCTCCTCCCCCTCAACGCCCTTCGCGCCTTCGAGGCCGTCGTCCGCACCGGCTCGTTCACCGCTGCCGCAGACCAGCTCTTCGTCACGCAAAGCGCCGTCAGCCACCAGATCAAGCACCTCGAGGACTGGTTCGGCACCCCCCTCTTCCTGCGTGAAGGCAACCGCCCCAAACCCCTTCCCTTCGCCGAGGAACTGGCCCGCAACCTCTCGCTCTCCTTCGGCCAGATCGCCACCGCCTGCCAGCGCGCCCGCGATGCCTCCACACGGCAAACCCTCGTGATCGCGGCGATCCCTTCGGTCGCCATTTGCTGGCTGATCCCCCGCCTCGCCGGCTTCCGCGCAGCAAGGCCCGACATCGACATACGCATCATCTACGCCATGCACGGCCGCGACATCGACTTTGCCAATGTCCACCTCGCCTTCGTCTTCTCGCGTGGCAGCGTCTCGCTTCCCGGATCGCGGATCGAACCCTTCCTGCCCGGCCATTCGGTCCCCGTCTGCAGCCCCGCCCTCGCCGCGACGATCGACCCCGCCGCCCCGCCGGTCGAAACGATCCTCTCCCTCCCCCTCCTGCACGACACCGACCACACGGGCTGGCAGGAATGGTTCGACCGCGCGGGCGCCGCCCACCGCCCTGCCGCCGCAGGCCCGATCTTCGAAGATTTCAACCTCCTGCGCGCCGCCGCGCTCTCCGGTCAGGGCGTCGCCCTCTGCCCACTCGCCATGGTCCGCCCCGATATCGAGGCCAACCGCCTGACGCGCCTTTCCGACGTTACCGTACTCGACGATACCGGCTACTACCTGCTCTGGGGGCCCCTCGGCTCGGCCGCCCTGCTCGAACAGGCCCGCGCCTTTCGCGACTGGGCCTTCGCCGAACGCTCGCTGCAAGACTGGCAGACCGATCAATCCCGATAGGACAGGGCAACCGCCCGACCCCGGGGCCGCCTTCCCCAGCCAAAGGCACCCCCCGCCTCCTGTGCGTCTCGGAATGGGTCGGTCAGACCATAGGACAGGTTGGAACCATCCATCAAAGCGCGCAAATTCGGCCAAACGTAGGAGAAAGCCTGTGCCGGTCGACACGCTTCATTCGCTAAGGATCGCTTACGCGGCCACACCCGAAGTGGCCCCCTCGGCCGCCCTTGCCGCAGCGCTCCGCACCCTGTCGTCGCGCGGGATCGCCCAGCTCAACGACGAACTGGCCGAACTGGGCGTGTCTGTAGACCAAACATCCGGCAAGGTGACGATCCCCCGATCCCGACGCGCCCCGCAGGCCCGCTGACCGCCCTTCATGCCAAGGGAACAAATCTCCGCCGACGGCAGTTTCCCGCGCAACATCCACCCGGTCTCTGGCAAGTTTATGCCGACCTAATCCGGAAGAGGTCTGCCTTGTATATTCTCGTGGCGATCTGCACACCGGTCCTCAACGGTGCCCAATATCTAAAGGAAGCACTCGACTCCGTGCAGGCACAGACCTACCCGAACCTCGTCCACGTCGTCAGCGACAACGCCTCGACCGACGAAACCGCCGAAATCCTCGCCCGTTACCGCAACGCCCGCGTCCCGGTCGTGACCTCGCGCGCGGCTGTCGTGCTGCCGCAGATGGCCAACTGGAACCGCGCGCTGGACCTTGCGCCACATCAGGCGCGGTGGGTCAGGTTGCTCTGCGCCGATGACCGCATCCGCCCCGACACCATCGCCCGCGCCACAGCCTTGGGCGAAAGCAATCCTGCAATCGGCTTGGTCGGATGCGGCCAGTTCCGCAACGAGACCATCGAGAACATGCGCTGGGGCGCAGAACCGCTCGTTCTCGACGGCCACGAAGCCTGCCGCAGATATTTCGAATACCAGGGCAGCCTGATGGGGCCCCACATGCTCGTCCGGCGCGATCTCGTCTACGCCAAGGGCCGCCCCTTCGACGAAACGCTGGTCCTCGCCGACAATGACATGTGCCTGCGCGTGTTGCAGGATGCGGCCTTCGCCTTCGATCCCGAACCGCTCGGTTTCACCCGCGAACACGACGCCGCCATCAGCCGCGACGTCATTTCGAGGCGGAAACTGCACTTCCTCGAATGGCTGATCTACATGGACCGCTACGGGCCGAACGTCTATCCCCCCGACCGCTTCCGCGAACTCCGCCGGACATACCTGCGCCATTACGTCCGGCGGATGCTGACATGGCCGGCAGACGTCCGCGCGCTGCACCTGCGGCGACTAAGCGACTACGGCGTCCGCATCGGGGCGACGAACCGGCTGGATGCACTGGTGAACTGGGTCGGAAAACGCCTGAGACTTCAGGACGCCTGGGTCGGCTACCCCTTCTGAACGTCCGGTCGGCTAAAGCACGGCGCCACCTCGGGGCCAAAGGGTGCCAGACTGCGCCCCCCCAGACTGCGCCCATCAGACTGCGCCCCTCCAAGCGACTGGTCCTGTCACAGGCCCGGCCTCGTCGCGATGGTGTCGATGGTCCCGGTATGCGCCGCAGCCCGTGCCGTGCCGTGGCGTGCCAGACCGCATCATCCCGCTCCGCCGCAAGCATCCCGAAGCTATTTTATTGCCGACAGGGTCGAAATGAACCGCGAGAACAACTCGCCCTGCGACCCGATCTGCAGCTTGGCGTAGATGTTGCGCTTGTGGATACGCACCGTGCCGGGCGTAATGCCCATGGCCTGACCCGTCGCCTCGGCGGAATAGCCTTTCAACGTATACTCCACCACTTCCGTCTCGCGCGCGGTCAGCAGGTTGCGCCCCACGCTGCGGAAAGCGCGGTCGATCAGCGATGTCAGCGCCGGCCCTTGCCCCTCGCGCGGCACCTCGCCAAACTGCGCCAGCAGATCCCCCCAGTTCCGCCGCACCACAGCCGCCACAAAGGGCAGCGCCGCCTCCAGATCGCGGAATTCCCGCGCTGAAAACACCCGCAGGCTGCGCATTGCCGAAATCACCACGCGCACGCCCTGCCCCGCATCGACCATGAAACCGATCTCTTCGGCCAGTTCGGTGCGAACATAGTAATTGCGGAAATACTCGCCCTGATAGAACCGGTCGGGCGCAAGGTCGCGCAGACGCACCAGACGCGGCACGGTCAGGGGCTGCACCGTGGCATGCAGGTAGAACGGATCGAGCAGATAGGGCCCGGCCTGATAATCGGCCACCATCACCTTGCGCTTCCAGTCGGGAAACTCGTCATGCAGCGCCAAAGGCCGCCGATCGCCATGATAGGCAAAGGTCACGCTATGTTCGAACGGCGCAAGCGTCCGCAACGCCGCAATCAGCGCAGGCGCGAACTCCGGCCCGTGCAGCGCGTCGACCACACCGGCGCTTGCCTTGTGCCAGCCCATCCCCCGCGCTTGCCCCCTTTTGCCGTCCTCTATGCCTTTTGGGATATATACAGTCTTTCCCCCCCTTCATAGGCTACAGGCATAATCGGAACGGAAAGCACCGCGCAGCAACCGCAGGGATCAGATGTCGGGCCCGCCCCAAAGCCAGCACTTGCAGACAGCCCCGATCATCGCGGAATTCGTGGCGACCACGAAACGCTACGGGACCGTTCTGGCCGCAGACCGCCTGAACCTGCAAATCCGGCGGGGCGAGTTCCTGTCCTTCCTCGGCCCGTCCGGCTGCGGCAAGACGACCGCGCTACGCATGCTCGCAGGGCTCGAGTCCCCGACCGAAGGCCGCATCCTGATCGACGGGCAGGATATGTCCGGCTCGCCCGCGCACCAGCGCCCCGTCAACATGGTGTTCCAGCAATACGCCCTGTTCCCGCATATGACAGCGGCCGAAAATGTCGGCTACGGCCTGCGCCAGCGCCGCCCGCGCCTTGCCGCGGCTGAAATCGCGCGCCGCGTGGATCGCGCACTTGAAACGGTCCGCTTGCCCGAATTCGGGCCGCGCCGCATCTGGCAGATGTCGGGCGGCCAGCAACAGCGCGTGGCGCTGGCTCGGGCCATCGTGAACGAACCCAAGATGCTGCTCCTCGACGAACCCATGGCAGCCCTCGACGCCAAACTCCGCGCCGAGATGCAAATGGAACTGCTTTCGCTGCAACGCTCGCTCGGCATCACTTTCGTTCTGGTCACGCATGACCAGCAGGAAGCACTGTCGATGTCCGATCGCATCTGCATCATGGGTCAGGGGCGCATCGCCCAGATCGGCACGCCGCGCGAACTCTACGACCGCCCCGCCAACCGCTACGTCGCGGGTTTCGTCGGTCGCGCGAACATCCTGCCCGCAAAGGTGCGGTCGCAAACCGGACAGGACGCGCAGGTATCGCTGGGCGACGGGCTAGATGTGACGGTACAAGCCCCCTTTGCCGTAACGGCGGGCCAGCAGGTCCACATCTCGATCCGCCCCGAGGCGCTGCGCCTCTCGGCCATCCCGCCCGCAGATGCCTCTGGCCTCGCGATCGCCGCGCAGATCACGCACAAGACGTTTCTCGGCGAACATATCGAATGCCTGCTGCACCATCCCCTTCTGGGGCAGGTGCAGGTGACTTTGCCCAGACAGGCCGAAAGAAGCCTGTCGGGTGCCGACGTGGGGACGACCGTCCACGTTCTGTGGGATCACGGCGAAGGCCTGATCCTCGGTCAAGACTGACACCTCCAACAAGGGAATGGATCCATGCAAGACGACAAGGCTCCGATCACTCGGCAGAAGTTTATCGAAGAGTTGCTACGTTACAAGAAAGGCTCGGTCAGCCGCCGCCACTTTCTGGGCGTGACGGGGCTTGGCACCGCCATGGCCGTGATGGGCGTGCCGCTCCTGCGCCCGTCGCGCGCCTTTGCCCAAGGCATCGGCGATCAGGTGGTTCTGGCGACATGGCCGAACTATCACGATCCGGCCAACTTCGACACATTCGCCGCCGAAACCGGTGCGGCGGTGCAGGTCAATGTCTTCGGCTCCAACGAAGAGATGCTGGCCAAGTTGCAGGCGGGCGGCTCGGGCTGGGATGTGTTCGTGCCCACGAACTATACCATCACCACCTATGTCGAAGCCGACCTGATCGAACCGCTCGACCTGTCCAAGCTGCCCAATTACGACGCCACGACATTCGAGGCACGCTTTGCCGAAGCAGGCAGCGTCCGCGGCAAACTCTATGCCGTGCCCAAGAACTGGGGCACCACCGGCATGGCATGGGACAGCACCAAGGCAAAGGCGCCCTTCACCAGCTGGAAGGACTTCTTCGACATCACCAAGACCGATTTCTCGGGCCGGACCATGGTGCATGACTACCAGCTGACCACCATCGGCAGCGCGCTGAAATACTTCGGCCATTCCTTCAATTCGGTCGATCCGGCCGAACTCGCCGATGCCGAAAAGCTGCTGATCGAGGTAAAGCCCCACCTCTTCGCGATCACCTCCGATTACCAGCCCGCCATGCGAAACGGCGATGCTTGGCTGACCATGTGCTGGACCGGCGAAGGCAAGCAGATGAACCGCGACATCCCCGAAATCCACTTCGCCCTTGGCAAGGATGGCGGCGAGATCTGGTCCGACTACTACGCCATCCCGAAAAACGCGCCGAACCGCGAAGCCGCCTACGCCCTGATCAACTACCTGATCACCCCCGAGGTCAACGCGCGCGAGGCGATGGCCCACGGCTTCCCCGTCGCGGATTCCCGCGTGAACGCCCTCTTGCCACCCGAAGTGCTGTCCGACCCGATCCTCTATCCTGCGGCAGACCTTCTGAACGCGCAGGAATTCGGCGCGGCGGTAACCCTGACCGACCCGAACCGCGCCGAGGTCATGGCACGGTTCAAGTCGGCATAAGGCGGGAACGGACCGGACGATGGCCATGACGCGGCAAAAGACGCGCTATCTGCTGTTGGGTCCTGCGGGGCTCTGGTATGCGGCGCTTCTGGTGCTGCCCTTGGCCGTCGTCCTCGTCTATTCCTTCGGCGAACGCGCGGCGGCGGGCGGTTACGCCCCCGCCTTCACCCTTGCCCAATACGCCAATCTGGGCAGCCGCTGGGCAGCGTTCAAGAACACCTTCATGCTGGCCCCCGCCGGAACGCTCGCGGCCCTGCTGATCGCCTATCCGCTGGCCTATTTCCTCGCCGTCCGCGTCACCGCCCGATGGCGCACCGTGCTTCTGGTCCTCGTGATCGTGCCGTTCTGGACCTCGATCCTGATCCGCTCCTATGCGTGGATCTTCCTCTTGGGCGGGCGCGGCATACCGCAACTGCTGGCCGACCTCGGTCTGGGCGACTTGCGGCTGATCAACACACCCTTCGCCGTGCTCTTGGGCATCGTCTACGGCTACCTTCCGCTGATGGTCTTTCCCATCTACGTCAGTCTGGAAAAGCTCGACAAACGCCTGCTCGAGGCCGCCTCCGATCTTGGCGCCCCGCCATGGCGGCGCTTCATGCAGATCACCCTGCCGCTGTCCCTGCCCGGAATTGCCACGGGGTCGATGCTCGTCCTGATCCTGCTGATGGGCGAATACCTGATCCCGCAGATGCTCGGCGGCGGAAAGGTGTTCTTCGTCGGCAACGCGCTGGTCGATCTTTTCCTGCAATCGCGCAACTGGGCCTTTGGCTCGGCCATGGCGGTGACACTGGTCGCCACGATGCTTGTCGTTGTCACGCTCTACATGCGGTTCTTGCGTCGCATCGGGGCGGCACGCGACGATGTCGGCCTGATGTAGGGGGCCGGAATGCGCATCTACGCCACGCTCGTCTATATCTTCCTCTATCTCCCCATCGGGATCATCGCGCTGTTCAGCTTTTCGGCGGGGCGCTCGGCCAGCCAGATGCAGGGCTTTTCCCTGCAATGGTATGGCAAGGCTCTCTCAAACCCCTTCGTGGTCGATGCGCTGCAAACCTCGGCCTCGGTCGCCTTCGTCTCGGCCGTGCTGGCCTCGGTCTTCGGCACCATGGCCGCACTCGCCCTGACCGGCATGACCGGACGCATCCGCGTGCTCTTCGATGCGATGGTCTATGTCGCGATCATGATCCCCGGCATCGTCATCGGCATCGCCACGCTGATCGCGCTCGTCACCCTGTTTGACACCGTCAACCCGTGGCTCGAATCCCTGACCGGCTACCGGCTGTCGATGGGCTTTGCCAGCCTGACCGCGGCGCATGTCCTTTTCACCATGTCGCTCGTCATCGTCATTGTCCGCGCCCGGATCGAGGCGCTGGACCGCACCCTGATCGAAGCGTCCGGCGATCTGGGCGCAGGACCGCTGGCCACCTTCTGGCAGGTGACGCTCCCCCTGCTCGCCCCGGCGATCCTTGCAGGCTTCCTTCTCAGCTTCACCTTCAGCTTTGACGATTTCATCATCGCCTTCTTCGTCGCAGGCTCCGAAACGACCCTGCCGATCTACATCTTCTCTTCCATCCGGCGCGGCGTGACGCCGGAAATCAACGCCATCGGAACCATGGTCATGGGGGCATCTCTCCTGCTGCTCGTCATGGCGCAGGTTCTGTTGCGCCGCTCGACCAAGGCAGAACGGACATGAAGCGGGGGATGCGATGACAGGCTGTCTCGACGGCAGGATCGTGCTGGTAACCGGCGCAGGCTCCGGCATCGGGCGGGCAGGCGCAATCGCCATGGCCCGCGAAGGTGCCACCGTGGTCGCAACCGACCTAGACCCCGCCCTGTCACAGGCAACCTGTGATGCGATCTTCGCCTCGGGCGGCAAGGCCCAACCCCTCGCGCTCGACGTGCGCGACGATGCGGCCATGGCCGCCTGTGTCGCAGCAACCCTTGCACGGCACGGCCGGATCGACGTTCTGCACTCGCACGCCGGCATCCAGATCGCTGGCCGCCTCGAAGACGTGACACCCGACCAGATGGACCTTGCATGGCAGTTGAACGTAAGGGCGCATTTCGTGCTTGCCCGCGCCGTGCTGCCCGCCATGCGGTCGCAGGGGGGCGGTTCTGTCATCGTGACCGCCTCGAATTCGGGCTGCCAGTATGACCGCGGCATGATCTCCTATGCCACCACCAAACATGCCGCCGTCGCCATGGTCCGCCAGATGGCCGCCGACTACGCGCGCGAGAATATCCGTTTCAACGCGCTTTGCCCCGGCTTCGTCGACACCCCCTTCAACGCAGGCTTCGAACGCCAGATGGGCGGGCGCAGCCAACTCGAAAGCTACGTGCGCGACACCATCCCGATGGGCCGTTGGGCCACGCCCGAAGAAGTGGCCGACGGGATCGTCTTCCTCGCCTCCGACAGATCGTCCTTCGTCACCGGCCTCGCCTTGGTGATCGACGGCGGCGAGATCCTCTGACCGCGCAGAAATCCCCCATGTCGATCGGGCGTGGTATGGGCTTGAAATCTCCGTCATCGGCGCATGGCGCGGCTATCGCTTTCTGCGGTGGTGACGGACGGATTGATCCGTCGAAAGGCCGGCACGAAACGCCTTGCCGAAGCGGGCGCGACCCTGTGCGAGAGCGCAAGCCTCCCCGCACACCGCACCACCAAGACCGCCGAACCCTATGTGACAGGGGCTAACAGGGCGATAGTGGCGACAAACAAAATGCCCAAGCCCGCAAACATTGCCTGCACCCCGTTTGACCAACCCGACCAACAGCGGCGTCGAACCTTGCAGACAAGCTGTCAGTCTCCGACGATTTCATAAGAAATTTTGGCAGCCCGTAGGGGAGTCGAACCCCTCTTACCTGGTTGAAAACCAGGTGTCCTAACCGATAGACGAACGGGCCGCGGTTGGTGGGCGGTGTCTAATCGGCGGCGGGGTGACTCGCAAGAGGAAAAATGCACCGGACAGCACGCGCGGGTTTCGAAACCGGACCAAAGGCTTGCCTCGGCACGGCAGCCCGCCACAGGTCAGGCGCGGGCGGCGTCCTCGACGCGCAACTGCACCTTGGTCCGGCCGTTCCAGGTGTTCAACTCCAGCCGCCCGGCAATGTGAAACCGGGTATGCCCCCCCTCGAACAGCGCAGGCCCAAGCGCCGTATCGAACGCCCCGAAGGCCACCCCTTCAAGGCTCCCGCCCATGCCGTCCTTGATCGTCAGCCGCAGGTGGCTTTCGCCGATGCGACGCGCAGTCACTGCCATGTCGGCAAAGGCAAAGCGCGGCGCGGGCGACGATGCGCCAAAGGGTCCGGCCTCCTCCAACCGCTCGACCAGCGCAAGGTCTGCGCCGGAAGGCATCAACAACCCGTCAAGCTTCAGGTCCGCAGGCCCGCCTGCCCCCGCACCCTGACGGGCAAGCAATTCCGACAGGCGCGCCATCGCGGCCTCCACCTTGTCTTGCGCCACGGTCAGCCCTGCCGCCATGCGGTGCCCGCCGCCCTTGACCAGCAACCCCTCCTCGGCCAGCCGGTGGATCGACGCGCCCAGATCGACACCGGAAACCGATCGCCCCGACCCTTTGCCGATGCCGCCTTCGAACCCGATGACAATCGCGGGGCGGTTCGTCGCCTCTTTCAGGCGGCTCGCGACGATGCCGACGACACCGGGGTGCCACCCCTCGGCCGCCGCCCAGACCAAGGGCGCATCAAAGCCCCGCGCTTCGGCCTGCGCCATGGCTTCCTCGCGCACGCGGGCCTCGATATCGCGGCGCTCGGTGTTCAACTCGTCCAGCCGCTCGGCCAGCGCCTTGGCCTCGTGCTCGTCGCCGCAGCACAAAAGCCGCGCGCCCAGATCCGCCTGCCCGATCCGCCCGCCTGCATTGACCCGCGGACCCAGTAGAAACCCCAGCGAATGGCAGGTCGGCGCAGTGTCGAGCCGCGAGATATCGGCCAGCGCCCGCAACCCCACGCGCTCGCGCCGCGCCATCACCTTAAGCCCTTGCCGCACCAGCGCCCGGTTCACCCCGACCAACGGCGCCACATCCGCCACCGTCGCCAGCGCCACCAGATCGAGCATCCCCATCAGGTCAGGCCCCGTCACGCCCTCGCCCCGCAACAGCCGGTTGGCCTCGACCAGCATCAAAAACACCACCGAGGCCGCGCATAAATGGCCCAGCGCGCCATCCTCGTCCTGCCGGTTGGGGTTCACCACGGCCAAAGCGGGCGGCAGCGTGTCGGCGCCAAGGTGATGGTCCAGCACCACCACATCCGCCCCCGCAGCCACGGCGGCGGCAATCGGTTCATGCGAAAGGGTGCCGCAATCGACGCAGATGACCAGATCATGCGTCCCCGCAAGCGCCCGCATCGCAGGCACGTTCGGACCATACCCCTCATCGATCCGGTCAGGGATATACAGCGTGGCATCATGCCCCATCGCCCGCAGCCACAGGATCACCAAAGCAGCCGAAGTGCCCCCGTCGACATCGTAATCGGCAAAGACGGCAACCCTTTGCCGCGCCTTCAGCGCCGCGAGAAACCGCGCCGCAGCCTTGGCCATATCGCGCAACGACAGCGGGTCCGGCAAAAGATCGCGCAGCGCGGGCGCCAGATAGGCCGCCGCATCGGCAGGTGCTACCCCGCGCTTGACCAGCGTATGACACAGCGCCATCGGAAGGCGCGTCTGCTGCGCCATGGCCTCGGCCAGACGCGCCTCATCCTCGGACGGGCCGATCCAGCGGCGTCCGGTCAGCGAGGCTTCGACATTCAGAAAAGCGCGTCCCGTCATGGCGCAATGGGATGGCGCAAAGCGGCGCGCGTCGCAAGGGCGGAAGTGCTGCAAGGGGGTTTCACCCCCTCGGCGCTGCGCGCCTCACCCCGAGGATATTTGAACGAGCATGAAAGGCCAAAACGGCGCTGCTTTCACACTCGTCCAAATATCCTCGGGAGGTGAGCCGCTTGCGGCGAGGAGGGCAGACAGCCCTCCTGCAACGCCTGCGTCAGCTGCTGCGGTGCAAGGCTGCCGCACTCCCTCCCCCGCCTCGGGGGAGGGTCGGGGTGGGGGTCACTTGGCAGGGCTGCGATAGCTCATCCGGCGCACCGATCCGGTTTTCGAGCGCATCAGGATGGTTTCCGTGGTGATCCAGCCCGGCTCGCGCTTGATGCCAGCAAGCAGCGACCCATCGGTCACGCCGGTCGCGGCAAAGATCACGTCGCCGCGCACCAGATCGTCGCGGGTATAGACACGGTCAAAGTTGGTGATCCCCGCCTTGCGGGCGCGGGCGCGTTCGTCGTCGTTGCGGAACAACAGCTTGCCGTAGAACTGCCCGCCCATGCATTTCAGCGCGGCGGCGGCCAGCACCCCCTCGGGCGCACCCCCCGATCCCATATACATGTCGATCCCCGTCACCTCGGGCTCGGCGCAATGCATCACACCCGCCACATCGCCATCGGTGATCAGCCGGATCGCCGCCCCCGTGGCGCGCAATTCGGCGATCATCTCCTCGTGGCGCGGGCGCTCCAGCACGCACACCGTGATATCGGTCGTCGAGCAGCCCTTGGCCGCCGCCAGCGCGTTCACCCGCTCCGAAGGCGTCATCGCCAGCGTCACCGTCCCCGTCTTGAACCCCGGCCCGATCGCCAGCTTCTCCATATACACATCCGGCGCATGCAGCAGCGTGCCGCGCGGCGCCATGGCGATCACGGTCAGCGCGTTGGGCATGTCTTTGGCGGTCAGCGTCGTCCCCTCCAAGGGGTCGAGTGCTATGTCCACCGCAGGCCCCTGCCCCGTGCCGACCTCCTCGCCGATGAACAGCATCGGCGCCTCGTCGCGCTCGCCCTCGCCGATCACCACCACTCCGGCGATCTCCAGCAGGTTCAACTGGTCGCGCATCGCATTCACCGCCGCCTGATCGGCCGCCTTCTCGTCGCCACGCCCGATCAACCGCGCCGATGCCAGCGCCGCCGCCTCGGACACACGGGCAAGGCCCAGCGAAAGAAGACGGTCCTGAAATTCCTGCTTGTCGGCCATGATCGGTGCTTGTCCTTTGGGTTCGGTTGCAGCCCCCTTAGCCAAGGGCCATCGGGGCGGCAAGTTTGTTGGCGCTAACAGCCCCTCGGCCGCCACTGCCGCCCCTGAAACCCCGCCCGCCGCCGCTGCGTTCCGCTTTCGCGAGCAAAGCCGCGATCAGGATAGGGTAACGGGGCGAACAAGACACAAGGAAGGCAAAAACGCTCCGGTGGAGCGTTTTTGCCTTCCGCCATTAGGACCGCGCGCGCCCCGCGGGACGGGCGCCTTGGCGCACGACCCGGGGGGCGGGTCGTGCGCGGACCGTGGCTTTGGGCCACGGCCCGACCCAGCCGCTGCGCCTCGGAAAGAAGACGATTACTCTTTTCGCACCCCCGCGCCGCAGTCGCGCACCACCTCGGCAATCGCCGCAAGCTGCCCCGCAAGCGCCGACCCCTTGCGCCAGACCATCCCGATGCTGCGCGACGGTTGCACCCCCGCAAACCGCGCGATCGACACCGCCGCCGACCGCGTTTCGACCGGCACCGCCATTTCCGGGATCAGCGTCACCCCGATGCCTGCCCCCACCATCTGCACCAGCGTGGACAGCGAGCTTCCGTCCAGCAACTCGCGCGGCAGGGCCGATCCCGCCTGACAGAAGGACAGCGCCTGATCGCGGAAGCAATGCCCCTCCTCCAGCAGCAAAAGCCGCATCTCGCGCAGCATCTCGCGGTTGGGCACCGGGCTGCCCGCATCGGCAGCAGGCCGCACCAGCACGAAATCCTCGGCAAAAAGCGGCGTCTCCTCCAGCCACGCCTCCGACACCGGCAAGGCAAGGATCGCGCAATCGAGCCGCCCTTCCTCCAGCTCGGCCAGCAGCTTGGGCGTCACCGTCTCGCGCACATGGATATCCAGCGCCTCGTTCAGCGCCGTCAGCCGCCCGATGATCGCAGGCAGCAGATAGGGCGCCACCGTCGGGATCACCCCGATCCGCAGCCGCCCCACCAGCCTGCCCTGCGACGCCCGCGCAAGGTCGCCAAGCTCCTCCACCCCCCGCAGGATCGCCCGCACGCGGGTCAGGCATTGCTCGCCGAACGCCGTCAGCCGCAACTGCCGCGCCGAGCGTTCGAACAGCGCAAGCCCCAGCGTCTCCTCCATCTCCTTGATCTGCATCGACAGCGCAGGCTGCGAGATGGCGCAGGTGTCGGCAGCACGGCCGAAATGGCCATGGCGCGCCAGCGCATCGAAATAGCGCATCTGTTTGAAGGTCAGGTTCATAAGGTCAAATTATAATGCCTATCAGAAAATACAACTTAAACTAATGGAACCGATCTGCTACCAGCGTCGCAGCGAGGCGGGCGCCCCGAAGCCCCCTCCCCTTTTTCAACGGACATGGAGAGCAATCGATGGATGGCAACGATCTTGGCAATGCGGGCAAATGCCCGGTGATGCACGGCGCTCCGAAACACGCAAGCCACGCGAATCGCTCGAACCGCGAGTGGTGGCCGAACCAGCTCAACCTCAAGATCCTGCACCAGAACGCCCCCGCCGGTAACCCGATGGGTCCGGACTTCAGCTACGCCGAAGAATTCAAGAAAATCGACTACCCCGCGCTGAAAGCCGACCTCGCCAAGCTGATGACCGACAGTCAGGATTGGTGGCCCGCCGATTGGGGCCATTACGGCGGCCTTTTTGTCCGCATGGCATGGCACAGCGCAGGCACCTACCGCACCGCCGACGGGCGCGGCGGCGCAGGCACCGGCCAGCAGCGTTTCGCACCGCTGAACTCGTGGCCCGACAACGGCAACCTCGACAAGGCGCGTCGCCTGCTCTGGCCGATCAAGCAGAAATACGGCAACCAGATTTCCTGGGCCGACCTGATGATCCTCGCAGGCAATGTCGCGATGGAGACGATGGGCTTCAAGACCTTCGGCTTCGGCGGCGGCCGCGCCGATGTGTGGGAGCCGGAAGAAGACGTCTACTGGGGCGCCGAGACTGAATGGCTCGCGACCAGCGACAAGGCAAACAGCCGCTACACCGGCGACCGCGAGCTGGAAAACCCCCTCGCCGCCGTGCAGATGGGCCTGATCTACGTCAACCCGCAGGGACCGGACGGCAACCCCGATCCCGTCGCCTCGGGCCGTGACGTGCGCGAAACCTTCGCGCGCATGGCGATGAACGACGAAGAAACCGTGGCCCTCGTCGCAGGCGGCCACACCTTCGGCAAGGCGCACGGCAACGGCCCCGCCACCGCCGTGGGACCAGAGCCGGAAGCCGCCCCGATCGAGGCGATGGGCTTTGGCTGGCTGTCCTCGCATGGCAAGGGCAACGGCTTTGATACCATCACCAGCGGCTTCGAAGGCGCATGGAAGCCCAATCCCACCACATGGGACATGGGTTATTTCGACATGCTCTTCGGCTACGAATGGGAACTGGTGGAAACCCCCGCTGGCGCCAAGCAATGGCGGGCGATCAACTGCAAGCCGGAACACATGATTCCCGACGCACATGACCCGTCGAAATCCTATGCGCCGATGATGACCACCGCCGACCTGTCGCTGCGCTTCGATCCGATCTACGAGCCGATCTCGCGCCGCTACCACGCCGATCCTGCGCTGTTCGCAGACGCCTACGCCCGCGCATGGTTCAAGCTGACCCACCGCGACATGGGGCCGAAGGTGCTTTACCTCGGGCCGGAAGTCCCTGCCGAAGACCTGATCTGGCAAGACCCGCTGCCCGCCCGCGACCATGACCTGATCGACGCCGCCGACATCGACGCACTGAAAGCCGAAGTGCTGGCAAGCGGCCTGACCGTGTCGGAACTCGTCGGCACCGCATGGGCCTCGGCCTCGACCTTCCGCGGCTCCGACAAGCGCGGCGGCGCCAACGGTGCGCGCATCCGCCTTGCCCCGCAAAAGGACTGGGCCGTGAACCAGCCCGCGCAATTGGCACGCGTGCTGGCAAAGCTGGAAACCATCCAGACAGCCTTCAACGCCAAGGCCGGCAAAAAGCGCGTCTCGCTGGCCGACCTCATCGTGCTGGCAGGCAATGCAGGCGTGGAACAGGCGGCCAAAGCCGCAGGCCACGCCACAGCCGTGCCCTTCACACCGGGCCGTGTCGACGCGACCCAAGACCAGACCGACGCCGACAGCTTCGCCCCGATGGAGCCGACCGCAGACGGCTTCCGCAACTACCTCGCCTCGGCCTACACCGTCTCGGCCGAGGAACTGCTGGTCGACCGCGCACAACTCCTGACGCTCTCGGCACCGGAAATGACCGTGCTGGTCGGCGGCCTGCGCGTCCTCGGCACAACGGTCGGCAACACCCACGGCGTCTTCACCAAGCGTCCGGGCACGCTGACCACCGACTTCTTCGACACCATCGTCGATATGTCGGTACAGTGGGTACCCACCGGCGCAAACAGCTACGAAGGCCGCGACCGCAAGACGGGTGCCGTCAAGCACACCGCCACCCGCGTCGATCTGGTGTTCGGCTCGAACTCGCAACTGCGCGCCCTGGCCGAGGTTTACGCCCAGAACGACGCCAAGGCCAAATTCGTGGCCGATTTCGTCAAGGCATGGACCAAGGTGATGAACCTCGACCGCTTCGACGCCTGAAGCCTGCTGCGCCGCAAAACAAGGGTCCGGCGGCAACGCCGGACCCTTCGCCATTACCCCTCCCCCGACCCCTCCCCTTCAGGGAGGGGAGCATCCCTTCCCCTTCACCTTTGCCAAAATACTCACGGCGCGCCCCCTGCACACGGACCCGACGCCAAAGACCGCACGCCACTCCCCTCCCCCGCTGCGGGGGAGGGGTCGGGGGTGGGGGCCATGCGCCAGACCTGCCCTCTGGAACCCCGACCGCCCGCCGACCGTTCGCCCCTGCACAGGTAAAAGGAACGGTCCATGCGGTTCGGTTGGCTTCTCCTCCCAATCCTCCTTCTCGCCTGCGCCCTCCTTCTCGCCTGCGAACGCGCCACCCTGCCGCTCTCGCAGGGTTTCGGGCCGAACCCTGCCCTGCCCGCACCGCAAAAGACCCTGATCCCCACCGTCGACATCGCCCCCGCCAATGGCTGGCCGCAGGGCGCGATGCCCACCCCCGCGCCGGGCCTGCATGTCACCGAATTCGCCTCAGGCCTCGACCATCCGCGCTGGCTGCATGTGCTGCCTAACGGCGACGTGCTGGTGGCCGAAACCAACGCTCCGCCGAAACCTGCACGCACCCCCAAGGCGCTGGCGATGAAGCTGGTGATGAAACTCGCAGGCGCAGGCGTGCCCAGCGCCGACCGCATCACCCTGCTGCGCGACACCGATGCCGACGGCGTGGCCGACCTCGCCACACCCTTCCTCACAGGCCTGCGCTCGCCCTTCGGCATGGCCCTGATGGGATCGACGCTCTACGTCGCCAATACCGACGCGGTCATCGCCTTCGCCTATACCACAGGCGCCACCCGCATCACCGCACGCGGGCGAAAGATCACCGATCTCCCCGCAGGCCCGATCAACCATCACTGGACCAAAGACCTGATCGCAGGCCCCGATGGCATGCTTTACGCAACCATAGGCTCCAACAGCAACGCGGCCGAAAACGGGCTTGCCGCCGAACAGGGCCGCGCCTCCGTCTGGCGCATAAACCCCGCGACGGGTCAGGCCACGATCTACGCCTCGGGCCTGCGCAACCCCAACGGCCTTGCATGGGAGCCTGTCACCGGCAAGCTCTGGGTCGCGGTCAACGAACGCGACGAAATCGGCAGCGACCTCGTCCCCGATTACATGACCTCGCTGCAACAGGGCGGCTTTTACGGCTGGCCCTACAGCTGGTGGGGCGATCACATCGACACCCGCGTGCCGGCGAACCCGGCAATGGTCGCCCGTGCGATCCGCCCCGATTACGCCCTCGGCCCCCATACCGCATCGCTTGGCCTGACCTTCGCCAAGGGCTTTGCCGGCGGCCAAGGCGTGTTCATCGGCCAGCACGGATCGTGGAACCGCAAACCGCCCTCGGGCTACAAGGTGATCTTCATCCCCTTCGCGCAAGGCAAACCCGCAGGCAAACCGCGCGACGTGCTGACCGGCTTTCTCGCCCCCGACGGCACCGCACGCGGCCGTCCCGTCGGCGTCGCAATCGACAGTCGTGGCGGGCTTCTGGTCGCAGACGATGTCGGCAACCGCATCTGGCGCGTCACCCCCTGACGCGTCAGAACGCCTCGATGATCCCGCGCCACTCGATCCGCAGCCGCACCCATTCGGCCAGCAACCGCGGCTCGGCCTGACCCGCCCTGATCTGCGCCACCAACTGCCGCCCCCGCGCCGACCGCGGATCGACCACCACGCCATTCGCAACCAGCGGATTGCCGCGATGGCGTGTAAAGAACTCCTCCAGCCGCTCTGCCGCCCGCTGCCGCTTTTGCCGCAACATCTGCGGCAAGCGGTCATCGCCCCGATCCTCCCCCGCGTCCGACAGATCGGTCCGCAGATCGCCCAACACCAACTCCAAAGCGGCGGCCACCGCTTCGGGCAGATCGACACTGCCCAGCGCCTTGTAGCCGGTGGCACCCGTATCGCCGCCCGAGCTACCCTCCAGCACAGCGCGCAACACCTCGGCGGAATGCACGCTCAACCGTCGCGCAGCACCCGGCCCTCGGGCAAAGGCGAAATCAAGATGGCGGTGGTGATAGCTGCGGGGGGTGGCTTGGGTCATGGCAGACTCCGGAGATGCACCCCCAGATTGCAGGACCACCCGCAAAGAACAATCATGGCGAAGTCGGGTGCGCGCTGGCCTTGGTGGGGCGGCAATGCTTCCGGCAGGCCCCACCCATACGGACCGGCGGCTTTGCAAACCGTGCCGCTTCGGCAAAACCGCATCCGGCCGCTAAGGTTAATTTAGTTTAACTTAGTTTAACTTAGGTTAACCTAAATTAATCTTCAGGACGCCTTTCCGCATGGACGTTTTCGTCATCAACCTCGACCGATCGCCCGAT
Organism: Gemmobacter aquarius; assembly: GCF_003060865.1. NCBI lineage: Bacteria > Pseudomonadati > Pseudomonadota > Alphaproteobacteria > Rhodobacterales > Paracoccaceae > Paragemmobacter > Paragemmobacter aquarius. Next base: position 848,420 of record NZ_CP028918.1, on the reverse strand, counting down.
CGCTGGCAAGACCTGCGCCGCCGCGCCTCGGCTGCGGGCTTCCACCCGATCCGCTTTCGCGCCACCGATGGCCACGCCCTGCCACCCGCCGAAATCGCGCGGCTCCGCGCCTTGCAAAGCGGCAGATACCCCGCCCTCGCCGCCGCAGAGCTTGGCTGCCTTCTCAGCCACCGCGCGCTCTGGCAGGCGCATCTGACCAGTGCCCGCGACTGGGCGCTCATCCTCGAAGACGACGCGCATTTCGCAGGCCTCGCCCCCCTGCTGACCGATAGCGACTGGATTCCCGCCGATGCGGATATCGTGAAATGCGAAGCGTTTCCGGAAAAGGCCCGCCTTGGACCAACCTGCGAGACAACCTGCGCGACAACCCGCGCCGGGGTGACGCTGGCCCGGCTCAAAGGGCGCTATCACGGAACTGCCGGCTATTTCCTGTCCCGGCGCGGTGCGGCAAAACTGCTTGCGCTCAGCCAAACCCGCATCGAAGCCGTCGACCGTCTGGTGTTCGACCTCGCCCTGCGCGGCCGTGACCGCTGCAGGATCTATCAGACCAACCCCGCCCCGGTGATACAGGACATGTTCCTGCGCTCGGCCGAAAGACGCGGCTTTGCCAGCACGCTGGAAAGCGAACGCACACCCAAGCCCGCATCCCGCCGCTGGCAGCGCCTCCGCCGCTCCCTCGACCTGCGGCGCCTCGCACCGATCCTCTGCCGCCTGACAAGCCGCGACCGGATCAAACGCGTCCGCTACCGCGCAGACCCGACCGAAACGCGCAACACCTAGCCAATCCGCTAACTATTCTTGACAAACCCGGTCTTCAGGCGCTTACTTAGCCAAATGGCTAAGCATGAACCCGACCTCTCGCTGATCTTCCACGCCCTGTCCGACCCGACGCGGCGGACGATGCTGACGCGTCTGGCCACCGGCCCGCTGCGGGTGACAGACCTGTCCGGCCCGACCGGCCTGCGCCTGCCCACCGTGATGCGGCATCTGGCGGTGCTGCAGTCGGCAGGGCTGATCGCCACGGCCAAAGATGGCCGCGTCCGCACCTGCGCCATCCGGCCCGAGTCGCTGGCCCCCGTGCGCCACTGGCTCGACGACCAGCGCGCCCTGTGGGAAGCGCGGCTCGACCGGCTCGACACCTATGTGATGACCCTGATGAAGGACCGCGACGATGATCCCCACCCTTGACCCTGCGCCCACCCTTGACCCGTCAACCGACCTCAGCTTCACGCGCACCCTCGCCGTGCCGCGCGCGCTGGTGTGGGACTGCTGGACCAAACCCGAACACATCCCGCATTTCTTCATCCCCGCACCCAACAAGGTAACGGCGGTCGACCTCGACCTGCGCGTCGGCGGTCGGTTCAACACCACCTTCGATGTCGACGGCAACCTGATGGACAACAACGGAGTCTATCTCGAAATCGTCCCGCAGGAAAAACTCGTCTTCACCGATGCCTATAGCGAAGGCTGGAAACCCGCGCCCGAACCCTTCATGACGGCGATCCTCCTGCTGTCCGACGCGCCGCAGGGGGGCACCACCTATACCGCAATCGCCCGCCACCGCTCGCCCGAGACGGCGAAAACCCACAAGGAGATGGGCTTTTACGACGGCTGGGGCACTGTGGTCACCCAGCTTGAAACCTATGCCAAGGGGCTGATGCCGTGACCTGCTCCACCCTCACCTTCACCCGCGACGTTGCGGCCCCCGTGGCCACGCTCTGGCAGGCGTGGCTCGCCCCCGCCGCCCGCGCCGTCTGGGCCGCCCCCTCGCCCGATGTCGCCCCCTCGCCCGATGTAACGGTCGAATTCCTCCACTCCGACCCGCAGACCGGCGGGCACGAGGTATCGCTGTGCAAAGCCGCAGGCCAGCCCGACATCCGCTGTGATGCAGGCTGGCTCGACCTTGTCGCCGAAACCCGCAGCGTGAATTACGAACGCGTCTCGACCCATGGCACCACGCAATCGGCGGCCCTGATAACCGCCCGCTTCTCCGCAAAGGCCGAGGCCAGCCGGATCGAGGTCACCGTCCAACTCTCCTCGCTCGCCAAGGATATGGAAGCAGGCTACCGGCAAGGCTTTGGCGCAGGCCTCGATACCCTCGCCACCGTCGCCGAACGCACGCTCCTCATCCGCCGCAGGATAAACGCCCCCCGCAGCGCGGTCTGGGGTGCATGGCTCGACCCCCAAGCCCTGCCGAAATGGTGCGGGCCTGACGGCTTTTCCTGCCGCACCACCCGCATCGACCTGCGCGCAGGCGGCGAATGGGTCTTCGACATGATCGCCCCCGATGGCACGGTCTTTCCCAACCACCACCGCTACCACGACATCATCCCCGAATCCCGCCTGTCCTACAGCCTGCTCTGGGGCGAGAACGGCCCCAAACACGCCGACGCATGGGCCTCCTTCGACGAAGACACCACGGGAACCGTGGTCACGCTCGGCATGATAATGTCCACGGCCGAGGAATTCCGAAACGCCAAAGCCTTCGGGGCCGAAGCGCTGGGTCTGCAAACGCTCGGCAAACTCGCCCGCGCGGCGGGCGAGCCTGCCTGACCTCCCCTGACGCACCGAAAGACAGGATGTCCCCGCCCTTAACGCTGCGGCCAGCCAGCAGAACGGCGGCGAAGAAACTTTCGATACCTCTCAGCCACAAGTCTGTAATGACAAATGCAAAGAATGCGATACATTTGTAAGGTATTACCTTTATTGGAGTATTTCCGTGCTTCCAGCCCCCGCCATTTGCAACACCAAGCCCTTTGACACCGATACCTTTTTCGTCCTCCAAAGCCTCTGCTGCGCCGCCGTCACCCTGCTTCACGCCGAAATGGCGATAATCGCCCTTGCGTCCGAAACCCATCACCACATCGTCGCAGCCGACGGCATCGGCGACGGCGAACCTTTTACCATGTCGCGCACGCTCAATCCGGTCAGCTTCGCACAGCCGCTTTTCGGTATCTTCACCGCAAACACCACTCCGGTTGCGGCAAAGCACTGCGCCCTCTTCAACGGCGAGATCGACCGCCTGAAAGCCGCGGTCTGGGTGCCGTTAAGGAATGCACAAACGTGTTACGGTATGATTGCCGTCGGTTACCGCGACAACGAACCCGACCTCTGGGAAGCCGAACGCAACAGCCTCATGCGCGTGGCACGTGGCGCCCGTCAGGCACTTGGCGCCACGTTTCCAAAGGTTTGTTCCGCATCGCCGACAGGCAGCCTTCCGGTTCAACGCTTCCTCGTCTGACACGGCAGGATCAACCCATGCCACCGACCGATCACGAAGCGGTCGCGCGGCGCGCGACCGTCCGGCACACACGGCCACCAGCCTTTCGCTGAAGCCTTCTGAACAAAACGGCGATGCGGCCCCGTTTCCGCATCGCCTTAATTGGCAATACTTAATAACAATCCCCTGCACCCAAACCGACTTAGGGCAAGACATGCAGGCCGACACCACCAAGACCAATCTCGCCGATCTGTTCTACGGCCTCGCCCTGCGCTACGGCGACCGCCCCGCGCTGGTGTCGGGCGACCGGACCCTCAGCTTCCGCGACCTCGTGCCCGCCAGCACGCAATGGGCGGTCGAGCTGCGCGACTGCGGCATCGGTGCCGGCGCACAGGTCGGCCTCGCCCTGCGCGACGGGCTGGATACGGTCGTCCTCACCCTCGCGCTCTGGATGCTCGACGCGGTCGCGGTGCCCGTCGATTTCCGCAGCCGCTCCGACGAACGCACCCGCCTCGCCGCCGAATTCGACCTGACGGCGCTCTTGGAGGACCGCGACCTGTCAGGCGGTGCCTATACTTCCATCGTCTGCGATGCTGATCGCGCCGCCCGCGTCGCCCGCCACACCCCCAGCCTGCCCGACCGTGACCCCGCCGTCAGCCATCCGGCCTTCCTGTCGCTCACCTCGGGCACCACGGGGCGACCGCTCGGCATCATCATCGGCCACCGCACGCTTTTGCTGCGCGCGATGGGCTACGGCTTCGAAGGCGCCTACCCCTTTGGCGGCGTGTTCCTGAACGCCTACCCCCTGTCCTTCTCGGCCTCGCGCAACCACACCATCGGCAATCTTTTGCGCGGCACCACCATCCACTTCCACCCGCCGATCTTCGGCGCGGGCGAACTGGTGGAACAGATCAACGCGCTGGACGCCAGCTTCGTCTTCGCCGTCCCCGCCACCGTCACCGCCATGCTTTCCCTGACCGAGGACGGCAAAGCCCCCCTCATGCCCCGCCTGAACATGCTCTATTGCGGCGGCTCCGGCATGCTTGCCACCGAAAAGCAGCGCGCGTGGCGCTTGCTCAGCCCCAACTTCCAGCACTGCTTCTCGTCCTCGATTTCCGGCACCTGTTCCATCCTGTCGGGCGACGACCTTGCCACCCACCACCACACCGATGGCCGCGTGCTGCCCACCGTGCGGCTTGAAATCGTCGACGCCGAAGACCGCCCCCTGCCACTGGGCGAGGTCGGCCTGATGCGGATGCGAAGCCATGGCATGGCAGACGGCCTTTACCGCAACCGCGCCCGCGACACCGGCGACCGCCTGCGCGACGGCTGGGCCTTCACCGGCGATCTGGCCTTCGTCTCGCCCGACGGGTTCCTCACCGTGGTCGGCCGCGGCTCCGACCTCATCATCCGTGGCGGTGCCAACGTCTATCCGGCTGAAATCGAATCCATCCTCGCAGCCATGCCCGGCGTGCGCGAAGTGGCGGTCGTGGGCTTTGCCGATCCGGCACTGGGCGAGGAAATCGCCGCCTTCGTCGCAGGCAGCCCCACCCTGACCGAAGCCACCCTCGACGCCCATTGTCGCGTGACCCTCTCGCCCGACAAACGCCCGCGCCGCTTCGTGCTGGTCGACAGCCTGCCGCGCAACCCCAACGGCAAGGTGCTGACACGCGACCTGCGCGCGCGACTGGAAGGCAACACCTAGCCCGCGCGCGCCAGAGCCTCGGGTGACAGCAGCATCGCCTCCATCCGGTCCGCCACCTCGGCGGCGCTGCCCTTGCCGATATCGGCATGGCTGACAGCCACCGTCACCACCTCGGCCTGCGGCAAGAACCGCCGCCAGATGCCGCCCGCCTTGCCGAACGCCGGCCCGCGCTCTTGCGACGCAATCACCCCGACAGGCCCGTCGAACGGCTCGGGCCACGCAAAGCGGTAAGCCGTAATCAGCTTCGCCCGCGGCAGCGCCTTCAGCGCCGCATTGCGATACCGCGCCAGCCCCCCGCCCCCGCGCAGCCGGTCAAACCAGTTCTCGCGCAGCAATATCGCCCACAGCCGCAGCCGGTATTCCACCCGCCGCACCAGACGCGCCAGCGCGCCAAGCGGCGCAGGCAACGCGGCCCCGTCGCCAAAACGCACGCCGTAAGCAAGGCGCAGCCGGTCGCCCCCGGCCTCGATCCGCGCCAGCATCCGGTGCCGCTTTCGCAGCCGCGACGGCACCGAAGGGTCGATCAGCACCAGCCCTGCCACGGGCCGCCCCGCCCGCTTCAACTGCGCCGCCATCTCCAGCGCGATCAACCCGCCCGCGCAGAACGCTGCCAGCCGGATCGGCCCCTGCGGATAATCGCGCCCGATCTGGTCCACATAAGCCGCCGCCACATCGGCAACCGTTTCGGGCACAGGCGCATCGCCCCGTATCCCCGGCAATTCGAACATGGTGATCTCGGCGCCCCGCGTCAGACCGGCACGGAACTCGGGCCGCAGCACGGTATATCCCCCGCGCCCGTGCACCACGAAGATCCGCGTCGCATCCTGCCCGCCCTTGGCGACGCCAGCCCGTTGCAGATACGCCGCAATCAATCTCGGCGTCGGGCAATCGAACAGCGCCGATATGGCAAAGGGCTTTCCCGTCCGCCGCTCGATCTCAAGCGCGATCTGCTCCCCGCCAAGCGAGTCGCCGCCAAGGTCGAAGAAATCGTCCACGACCCCGACCCCCGCCACCCGCAACACCGCGCCGAACACATCGGCCACCTTGGCCTCCAGCGCCGTCCCCGCCGGAACGAAGGCATAGGGCAACCGCAAGTCATCGCGCCGGGCAAATCCGCCGCCCGCATCCGTCTTCGCCACAATCGTCGCCCCCGCCATTCCGTCCCCCACCGATCGCCCCGACCAAGCCCCGAAGCGCAGTCATTCCGGCAAACGCCATGGTTTGCCACGGCTAACTTCAGCGGAATAAACTTTCGTAATTTTTTATGTTAACATTCTTTAAAAATGCCACCATTGATGCGGCAGGCGAAACGATATCTGCAACAAAAACAAGGGGGACAAGAAAATGCGCTTCAAACTGCGCGGTGTGCTGGCGATTGTCGCACTGTCGGCAACCATCGGCGCTGCAACGGTCGGGGCCGGACGGGCCGACCCCGCCACCCTCGCCTCGGCGGCACAGGGGTCATCGACCTACAACTACGCGCTCGCCGTCAGCAAGGCCGCGACCGAGGTGCAATCGATGGACCTGCGCCCGCAACCCTATGACAGCACCAGTCAGGCCAGCGCCTTCGTCAACTCGGGCGAGGTGGATTTCGGTCTGGAAAACGCCATCGCCGTGCAAGACGCCTATCTTGGCCGTGGCAAGTTCGCCGACAACCGCCTCGACGGCTTGCGTCTGGTGGCACGGCTCGTGCCGATGCGGATGGCCCTTGGCGTGCGCGCCGACAGCGGCATCACCTCGATCGCCGACCTGCGGGGCAAACGCCTGCCCGCCGGTTTCGCGCAGGCCGTCACCGGCGAGACGCTGATCGGCGCGATGCTGGCCGGAGGCGGGCTGACCTATGACGATGTCGAAAACGTCACCGTATCGAACTTCACCAGCATGGCCGAAGCCTTCGTCGCAGGCGATCTCGACGCGATGATCCATGTGATCGGCACCCCGCGCGACGAACAGGTGTCCAAAGACGTCGGCGGTCTGGTCCCCCTGCCCCTGCCCGCCGATCCGGCGGTCGATGCGGCGATCAAGGCGGCCCTTCCCGTGGCCTCGACCTACGAATTGCAACCGGCACCGAACCTGACCACCATCGCCGCCCCGGTCAAGGTGCTGCAATATGATTACTTCATCTACACCAGTGCCTCCGAAAGCGATGCCAATGTCGAAGCCCTGCTCAAATCGCTGGCGGGCGGCAAGGACACGATGGTGCAATCCGTTGCGGGGCTGGCATGGTTCGAGCCAGATGCGATGAACGTCGACATCGGCATCCCCTACCACCCCGCCGCAGTCGCCTGGTTCAAGGCGAACGGCCAACAGCCGTGACCGGTCCAACCGCAACGGCCCCGCAGCTCTTTGCCCTTGCGGTAAAGGGCGCGCGGTGCCTTGCCGGTGGCGTGACCTGCCTGCTGCCGGTCCTCTGGGCGCTCGACCCTTTCGGCCTTTTGCGTACCGCTCTGGTGCAGGAACAGGTCCTCGCGCTGACCCTCGCCGCCGCCCTCGCCTATGTGCTGTGGTCGCGCATCGGGCGCGCGGGGCTGCCCGCTCGCGCAGCCCTTCTCCTCGGCGGGGCGGGTGCGGTGGTGCTCGGCCTCTCGCTCGCGGCACATTTCGGCGGCGCGGGCGCGCTGTTCATTGCCCCTACCCCCCCGCTTCTGGCGCTGACCGTTCTGGCCACGGTCCTGATCGCCACTGCCTTGGTGATGACGGCCGGCCTGCCCCTCTCGCTTCTGCTGCTCGCCGTCGTCGCCTTCGGCTTCATCGCGCAATTCCTGCCCGCCCCGCTCGATGCCCCGCGCATCTCGGCCGCGCGCTACACCGTCTATTTCCTGTTCGGAGGCAACGGCTTTCTGGGCGCATCGCTCAAGGTCATCGCCTCGACCGTGGTCATCTTCATCCTGTTCGGCGCCGCCTACGAACTTTCGGGCGGCACCGATGCGATAGACCGCCTCGCCCGCCACATGTCGCGCCACGGCAAGGGCATGGCGATCAAGGCCACCATCCTGTCCTCGGCGCTCTTCGGTCTGGTCTCGGGCAGCGCCACCTCGAACGTGCTGACCTCGGGCGCCTTCACCATCACCGGCATGCGCAAACTCGGCCTCTCGGCCAAGACCGCAGGCGGGATCGAGGCCGTCTCCTCCACCATGGGTCAGGTAACACCCCCCGTCATGGGCGCCGCCGCCTTCATCATGGCCGACCTGACCGGCATGCCCTACGCCAGCATCGCCCTCGCGGCGGCAGTGCCCGCGATCCTGTGCTTCGGCGTGATGTTCCATCAGGGCACATGGCTCGGCAACCGCCTCGAAGCTTCGGATACCGACACCCCCCCCGAGCCTGCCCCCAATTCTGCCCCCGATTCTGCCCCCGAGGCCACCCCCGAGCCTGCCCCGCAGCTCTTCTGGTCGGACCTGTGGCACCTCGTGCCGGTTCTGGTGATCTCGGTCCTGATGTTCCGCGGCGACCGCATGACCGAACTCGCAGGCATCGGCGGCACGGTGGCGGCACTCGCCACCGGGATCGTCCTGCAAGGCCCGCGCGCCCTGTGGCACAGGCTTTGCGCCACCGCCGCCGCTACCGCCTCGGCCGCCTCGGGACTGGTCGTCGCAGGCGCAGCCCTCGGTGCCATCGTCGGCGTCCTCGGCCTGACCGGACTCGATGTCAGCATGACGCTGGCGATCCGCACGTTGGCCGAAACGAGCCTCTTTCTCTCGCTGCTGGCAACCGCCTTCGTCGCCCTCGTCCTCGGCACCGGCATGGCGACCACGGGGGTTTACGTCGTCGTCGGCACGCTCCTCGCGCCGGGTCTGGTCGATCTGGGAGTACCGCTGATCGCCGCGCACCTTTTCGTGCTTTACTTCGGCATGGTGTCGATGATCACCCCGCCCGTCGCCTTTGCGGCACTGGCGGCAAGCGGCATATCCGGCGCGTCCTTCTCGGGAACCGCATGGGCCTCGATGCGCTTCGGCTGGGTGATCTATGTCGTCCCCTTCGCCTTTGTCTATGCACCGGGTCTGCTGCTCGTCGGCCCGCCCGAAGGCATCGCGGTTGCCCTTTGCAGCGCCGCCACCGCGCTCGTACTGGCAGGCTGGTTTGCCTCGCTCCCGCCAGACCGCACCCGTCGCGCCGCTCTCGACCGGTCAAACCTGCTGCCCGTCCTTTGGCTGGCGCTGCTCGCGCTCGCGCTCCTCCCGCTCTTGCACCCGTCCCCGTCACTGGCCCCCGCCGCAGCATTTCAGGCGCTGATCCTCGCTGCAGGCTTCGCGCTGCGCCGCCACGCGATCGGCACCGCGCAATCTGCCATGCAAGCGCCCATGCAGGCCCCCATGCAGGCTCCAGCCACCCAAAGGGGGGCATAATGCCGGTCTACACCATCGCAGGCCGCCGCATCCTCTTTGTCCACGTGCCGAAAACCGGCGGAATGGCGATATCGGCTGCGCTGCAACAGGCCGGAGACATGCGCTTCGACGCACCCGTGCGGCACGACGGCCACCGCTTCCAACCCCGCCACGCCGCAGCCGACACGATCACCAGCTTCTACGACACCGACTGGTTCGATTTCATCTTCCTCGTTGTGCGCGATCCGGTGGCGCGGGCGGTGTCGGAATACCGCTACCAGCGGCGCAAATCCGGTCTGCATCTGGCACGCCTCATCGGCTTTGACACGTGGCTTGCCCGCGCCCTGTCGCGCAGTGCCAAAGACCCCTCGCACCGCGATAACCACTTCCGCCCGCAGACCGACTTCCTTTTGCCGCAGGCGCAGGTGTTCCGCTACGAAGACGGGCTTTCCGCTCCGCTCGAAGCGCTCTCGGCCCTTACGGGGCTTGACCTGACCGCGCGCCTCGCCCTGCGGAACCCGTCCCCCGAACCCCCGTTCACTCCGTCAGACCGCAGTCTCGACCGGCTGGCCACGGCCTACCGCCGCGATTTCGAAACCTTCGGCTACCCGAGGCCTTGCCCATGACGCCACCCGTGACCAATCCCGATCTCACCGTTCTCATGGCCGTCTACAACCAGCAAACCCATGTGGCGCGTGCCATAACCTCGATCCTGACCCAGACCCTGCGAGACGTGGATTTCCTGATCGTCGACGACGGCTCGACCGATGCCACCCCCGATATCCTTGCCCGCCACGCCGCAGCCGAAAGCCGCATCCGCCTTCTGACCCTGCCGCAGAACGGCGGGCTTGCGGCGGCGCTTCAGGCAGGGCTGGCCGCGACAGACGCCACCTTCGTCGCCCGCATGGACAGCGACGACATCTCCTGCCCCGAACGGCTGGCCATCCAGCTTGCCACCCTGCGCGGCAGCAGGCTCGACATTCTCGGCGCCGGACAAACCCGTGGCCCGCGCGGTCTGCTGGACATTTGGCCCGCCCTCTCGCTCGACCACGGCACGATCATAGCCACCCTGCCGCGCCGCAACGTGCTGGCCCATCCGTCCGTGATGTTCCGCCGCGCGGTCATCGGCGCAGCAGGAGGCTACGACCCCCGCTTCAAACTCGCGCAGGATTACGACCTGTGGCTGCGCTTGATCGGTCAGGCCCGCTTCGGCAACTTGGGCCGCAAACTGGTCGTCTCGCCGACAAACTGCACCCGCGCATCCGGTCCCGCCAACCGCCAGCGCCACACGGTCTTCAGCGTCACCGCCGCCACCAACCACTTCCTGCGCGCCCGCGCCCTGACACCGCTCGATCCCTCAGGCCCTGTCGATATCCTCGGCCTTGCCCTCGCCGCCCTCGTCCGCCAAAGCACAAGGGCCGAGGCGCAAGACATCATCCGCCACGCCATCCGCCTCGTGCGCTACGCCTCGCCCGCCCCCCCGGTGACGGCCGAAATCCGCGACGCGATCTGCGAAAAAGCCAATCTCCACGCCCGCATGAAATGGCGCGCCTATGCCCTCGGCCCGCTGACCTCGGCCCCCGTTCTCTCCGGCTGACCCCGCCAAACCCGCCTATGGAAACCGCGCGACCTTTGGGCTATCACCACCCCTTGCCCACGAGGACGCCATGACCAAAGCCCCCACCCCCAAGCCCGCCACAGCCCAAGGCGCCACGCCCGCAGGCGACCGCATCGCCAAGGTGCTCTCCCGCGCGGGCATCGCCTCGCGCCGCGAAGCCGAACGGATGATCGAAGCGGGCGAGGTCGCGGTGAACGGCAAGGTCATCGACAGCCCCGCGCTCAACATCGGCCCGAACGACCGCGTCACCGTACGTGGCGAACCCGTAGGCCAGCCCGAACCCGCCCGCCTGTGGCTTTACTACAAACCCGAAGGCCTCGTGACCTCGGCCTCCGACGAAAAGGGCCGCGAGACCGTGTTCGACCATCTGCCCGAAGACATGCCCCGCGTCATGTCGGTCGGCCGCCTCGACCTCAACTCCGAAGGCCTGCTCCTTCTCACCAACGATGGCGAGTTGAAACGCCGCCTCGAACTCCCCTCTACCGGCTGGCTCCGCAAATACCGCGTCCGCGTCAAGGGCAACCCGACCGACCCCGATCTTGAACCCCTCCGCCGCGGCATCACCGTCGAGGGCGAGAAATTCCTGCCCATGTCCGTGGTGCTCGACCGCCACCAAGGCGCCAACGCATGGCTCACCATCGGCCTGCGCGAAGGGCGCAACCGCGAAATCCGTCGCGCCATCAACGAGATCGGCCTGATCGTGAACCGCCTGATCCGCATCAGCTACGGCCCCTTCCGCCTGAACGAACTCCAACCCGGACAGGTCGAGGAAATCCGCCCCCGCATCCTGCGCGACCAGCTTGGCCTGACGGGCGAGGCATCGGATGATCTCGCTGGCGCAAAACCTGCAGGCAAACCGGCCCTGCGCCGCCCCGCCAAACCGCGCAGCATGGACAGCAGCGATCCGGCCAAACGCACCCATACCGGCCCCACCGGCAAATTCGCCCCCCGCAGCCACGCCTCCGATGCCAAGGGCGGCAAACCCGCAGCCCCCCGCGCCGAAGGGGCCGCAAAACCCCGCTTCTCCACCGCCTCGGCCAAACCCGATACCCGCCCCGATGCCCCCGCCAAGCCCCGCAGCTTCGGAACCGCAGCAACCAAGACCGCACCCCGTGCGTCCGCGTCGCAACCGAAACGCGAATCGCAGCCCCGCCCCGTCGCGGCAGGCCCCCGTCCATCCTCCAAACCAGCCGCCAAACCGGGCGCCGGCCCCAAGGGCCCGCCCCGTGGCGCGCCCGCAGGTCCAAAGGGCGCACCGCGCAAACCCAAGCAGCGTTAGGATTTTCCTGACCGCCTTTTGATTTCAAACCCGCCCCGCGGCACTGGCATGCCCCCCACCCTTCGCCTATAGTCCAATCGAAGGTCTGTTGTTTCAGGGGAAAAACGCGCTCATGTCGGCGAGATCAATTCGCACCCTCGCGTTCTTCCTCCTTCTGGCGCTAGCGGCCTATGTCGCCGGCGCAGGGGGAAACTGACATGGCCCAGCGTTACGGTGGCAAGTTCAGCCCGAACCAGCCCGCATCTCCCACAGCGCAAACGCCCGCCAACCGCTTCGACGGCAAACGCCCCCTGCCCGCGCAGGGGCGCTCCAACATGCTCTTCGCAGCCAGCCTGCTGATGCTCATCCCGGCCTTCACCGGCGGCCCCGATGCGCTGTTTTCCGGCCTCGGTGCCACCGCGCTGATGCTGGGTGCCGCTTGGCTCACCCGTCAGGGCCTCATCGCCGAAGACGCCTACAACGCCCGCACCCTCGCCCGCCGCCCCGCCATTCCTCGCAAACTCTTTGCCGCCATCCTGATCGGCGCGGGCCTCGGCCTTGGGGCCACCATCAGCCAACCGGGCCTTTACCCCGTCCTTTTCGCCCTCGCAGGGGCCGCCCTGCATCTCGCCGCCTTCGGCCTTGATCCGATGCGCGACAAGGGCACCGCAGGCATCGACAGTTTCCAGACCGACCGCGTCGCTCGCGCCGTCGATGAAGCCGAACGCAGCCTGACCGAAATGCGCGATGCCATCCTGCGCGCGGGCGACCGCCAGCTTGAAGCCCGCGTCGACGCCTTCGCCACCACCGCCCGAAGCCTGTTCCGCACGGTCGAGGGCGACCCCGGAGACCTGACCGCCGCGCGCAAATTCCTGTCGGTCTACCTGTCGGGTGCCCGTGATGCGACCGTGAAATTCGCCGATTTCTACGCCACCTCGCGCGATGCCTCGGCGCGCGCCGATTACCTCGGCCTGCTCGACGATCTCGAAACCAATTTCGCCTCGCGCACCAAGGCGCTTCTCGTGAACAACCGCAGCGACCTCGATGTCGAAATCGGCGTCCTGCGCGAAAGATTGCAACGCGAGGGCTAAGCCCCCGCTTCCCGCCACCCGCGCCCGTTTCGCGCACCAGTCAAAGGTTCCCCTTCATGCCCGAATCCATCCGCGCCGCCGCTGCCACCGCCCTGTCGGAAGTCGAAGCCGTGACCAAAGCCCTGCTGCCCGAACCGGCCAACGCGCTCGTCACCCTCGACGCCGCCCCCGCCCCGCAAGCGGCCGAAATCCGCAAGCGCATGGACGAGGTGAACCTGTCCGACGCCCAATCCATCCTCTCCTTCGGCTCGGCCGCCCAAGCCGAACTCCAAGTGATTTCCCAAGAAATGCTCTCCGGCGTCCGCAACAAGGACGTCGGCCCCGCAGGCGACAGCCTGCGTGAAATCGTCACCACCATCCGTGGCTTTTCCGCCTCTGAACTCGACCTCGGCCGCGACCAGAGCTGGTGGGAAAAACTGATCGGCCGCGCCAAGCCCGTGGCGAAATTCGTCGCCCAATACGAACAGGTGCAGGGCCAGATCGACCGCATCACCGAAAACCTGCTCTCACACGAACACACGCTGCTCAAAGACATCAGGTCGCTCGACATCCTCTACGCCAAGACGCTGGCCTTCTACGACGAACTCGCCCTCTACATCGCCGCTGGCGTGGCCAAGATCGCGGAAGCCGATGCCACGACCATTCCCGCCAAGGAAGCCGAAGTCGCCGCAGCCGCAGCCGAAGATCAGGTCAAGATCGCCCAGGAACTGCGCGACCTGCGCGCCGCCCGTGACGACCTCGACCGCCGCGTGCACGACCTGCGCCTGACCCGTCAGGTCACCATGCAGTCGCTGCCCTCGATCCGCCTCGTGCAGGAAAATGACAAAAGCCTTGTCACCAAGATCAACTCCACCCTCGTCAACACCGTGCCACTGTGGGAAACCCAGCTCGCCCAAGCCGTCACCATCCAGCGCAGCAAGGAAGCCGCCGAAGCGGTGCGCGGCGCGAATGACCTGACGAACGAACTGCTGAAAGCCAACGCCGACAACCTGCAACAGGCCAACCGCATCGTCCGGCAGGAAATGGAACGCGGCGTCTTCGACATCGAAGCGGTCAAAGCCGCCAACGCCACGCTGATCGCCACGATCGAGGAATCGCTTCGCATCGCCGACGAAGGCAAGACCCGCCGCGCCAGCGCCGAAACCGACCTGCAAAAGCTGGAAACGGAACTGCGCGACACGCTGTCTGCGGCCCGCGCCAAGCCTCTGACCCCCGGCGGAACGCCAACCCCCGCCTGACGCCCATCCCCGCCCGACGCCCATCAAGGACGAAGCCCCTGCTCAAGCCCTCGCTCCCCCGCACCCTCGTGACCGGCCTCACCTTGGCCGGTCTCGTCGCTTGCAGCCCTGCCCTCCCCCCGCCGGGCGCAGGCCAGCGCCCCGAACTGCGCCCCGCGATGGCGCCCGCGCCCGCAGCCGAAACCCCGGCCTCGCTTGCCGCCCGCGCCCATTACGCCCGCGTGCAAAGCCTGCTTCTGTCCCAAGGCTTGCTGCGTACCGATGGCGGCGGCCCCGACACGCCCTATACCGACCGGATGCTCGCGGAAAACTTCATCCGCATCGCCCTTTATGACGAATACGCCCGCACCTCGGGCGGCCCCGTCCAGCGCACCACCGTCAGCCGCATCCGCAAATGGCAGGCCCCCGTGCGCGTCGGCCTCTCCTTCGGCGCCTCGGTCCCGCCCGACCGCCGCGCCGCCGACACAGCGCGCATCGGCTCGTTCCTCGCCCGCCTCTCGCAACTGACCAACCACCCGATCGCCCTGTCCGACGCCAACCCCAACTTCTTCATCCAGATCGTCTCGGAAGACGAACGCCAAGCCCTCGGCCCGCAAATCCGCGCAGCCCTCCCCGGCCTCTCGCCAGCCGAGGTCGCAGGCATCACCCAGATGCCCCGCTCGACCTATTGCCTCGTCTACGCCATGTCCGAAGGCGCCGATGCCACCTATACCCGCGCCTTCGCCGTGATCCGCAGCGAACACCCCGACCTCTTGCGCCTGTCCTGCATCCACGAGGAAATCACCCAAGGCCTCGGCCTCGCCAACGACAGCCCCTCGGCCCGCCCCTCGATCTTCAACGACGACGAGGAATTCGCCCTGCTGACCAAACAGGACGAGCTGATGCTCCGCATCCTCTACAACCCCGCCCTCACCCCCGGCCTGACCGAGGATCAGGCGCGACCCATCGTGGAATCGCTTGCAGCCCGCCTTGTTGGCGGCGAAAGTTGATCTCGTAACTTACGGAGTGGCGACATGGTTTTCGATTTCCTGCGCGGCGAGTTCATCGATGTCATCGACTGGACCGATGACACCCGCGACACCATGGTCTGGCGCTTCGAACGCCACGGCAACGCGATCAAATACGGCGCCAAGCTGACCGTCCGCGAAGGTCAGGCCGCCGTATTCATCCACGAAGGCCAGCTTGCCGACACCTTCGGTCCGGGCATGTATATGCTCGAAACCAACAACATGCCGCTCCTGACCACGTTGCAAAACTGGGACCACGGCTTCAACTCGCCCTTCAAATCCGAAATTTACTTCGTCTCGACCACCCGCTTCAACGATCAGAAATGGGGCACCAAAAACCCCATCATGTGCCGCGACCCCGAATTCGGCCCCGTCCGCCTGCGCGCTTTCGGCACCTATTCCATGCGCGTCTCGGATGCCGCCCTGTTCCTCAAGGAAATCGTCGGCACCGATGGCGAATTCACCGCCGACGAAGTGTCGACCCAGATCCGCAACATCATCGTTCAGGAATTTTCCCGCGTCATCGCCAGCGCGGGCATCCCCGTCCTTGACATGGCCGCCAACACCGCCGACTTGGGCAAACTCGTCACCACCGCCATCGCCCCCCTGATCACGGGCTACGGCCTGACCCTGCCGGAATTCTACATCGAGAACATCTCGCTCCCGGAAGAGGTCGAAAAGGCACTCGACAAGCGCACCTCGGTCGGCCTGTCGGGCGACCTCGACAAATTCATGCAGTATTCCGCGGCCGAGGCGATGGGCAAAGGCGGCTCGGGCGGCGACGCCATGACCGCAGGCATCGGCGCGGCGATGGGCATGAAGATGGCGCAAAGCATGGGCGGCCCGTGGGGCGCAGCCCCCGCCGCACCGGCAGCAGCAGCCCCGCCCCCGCCGCCCCCCGCCGGCAAAGCGTGGCACGTCGCCGCCAATGGCGCGACCACCGGCCCCTTCACCGAATCCGACCTGACCGCCATGGTCGCAAACGGCACCCTCACCCGCGCCAGCACCGTCTGGTGCGAAGGGATGGAGGGCTGGAAACCCGCGTCCGAAACCGACCTCGCCCGCCTGTTCAAAGCCACGCCGCCGCCGCCCCCTCCCGTGACGCCCCCGCCCGGAGCGTAAAGCATGGCCCGCCAAACCTGGCCCTGCGCCGAATGCGGCGCGGCCCTGCGCTTCGTGCCGGGTGCTACCGAACTGAAATGCGACCACTGCGGCCACGTCCAGCCCATCCCGGCCCAACCGCAGCGCCGCCAAAAGGCACTGGGCGAGATCGACCTCGCCCTCGGCCTCGCCGATGACCTGACGCCCGCCCAGACCGTCGCCGTCCAGTCTACCCCCTGCCCGAACTGCGGCGCGCTGGTGGAATTCAAAGGCGCCGAACACGCCACCGAATGCCCCTTCTGCGCCACCCCCGTCGTCACCACCACCGACGAGCAGCGCAAGATCAAGCCCCAGGCGGTCCTGCCCTTCGTCCTCGCGGAACCTCAGGCCCGCGACGCCATGACCAAATGGCTCGGCAGCCTGTGGTTCGCACCCAACGGATTGCAGGAATACGCCCGCAAAGGCCGCGCCCTGAACGGCATGTACGTCCCCTACTGGACCTTCGACGCCGCGACCCGCAGTCGCTATCGCGGCGCGCGGGGCGACCACTACTACACCACCGAAACCTATGTCTCGGACGGCAAGACCCGGACCCGACAGGTCCAGCATACCCGCTGGACCAGCACCTCGGGCCGGGTCGCCCGCGACTTCGATGATGTCCTCGTGCTGGCCAGCCAAAGCCTGCCGCGCGACTACACCGACAACCTCGCCCCTTGGGACCTGTCCGCACTCGAACCCTACAACGCCGACTACCTCGCCGGTTTCACCGCCGAAGGCTACACCATCCCCCTCGCCGACGGCCACGCCATAGGGCGCGATGTGATGGCAGGCGTCATCGGCCAAGACGTGCGCTCCGACATCGGAGGCGACGAACAACGCATCGACGACATCGACACCGACTGGTCGGACGAGACATTCAAGCATGTGCTTTTGCCGATCTGGATGGCCGCCTACAAATACGGCGGCAAAAGCTACCGTTTCGTGGTTAACGGCCAAACCGGCAAGGTGCAGGGCGAACGCCCATGGTCGAAGTGGAAGATCGCCTTCGCCGTGCTGCTGGCTCTGATCGCCGCAGGCATCTTCTTCGCCGTCTCGCAAAACCGCTGACCGCACAGGGGGGCTGTCTGCCCCCCACGCCCGCAAGCGGGCCGCTCCACGCTGGAAACGCTCCACACCCGGAGGATATTTGTGCCAGCATGAAAGCCGAAGAAAGGGTTAAGGCCGCGCTTCACGCGTCTGCATCACCTGTGCATAGTTGAATCGCCGTTGCCGCGCTTGACTTCGCCCACCTCGGGCCGCATCACGCCGCAACGCCAGCCGCTGGGAAAACACCATGCTCGACCTGACACGCGTATTGACCGAGGCCCGGATTCCCGAACTGCCGAACCCCTATTTCGGCAAGGTCCGCGATTGCTACGACCTGCCCGACGGCACGCGCATCCTGATCTCATCCGACCGCATCTCGGCCTTCGACCGCATCCTCGCAGCGATTCCGTACAAAGGCCAAGTCCTTACGCAGACAGCAAAATTCTGGTTCGAGGCCACCGCCGACATCTGCCCGAACCATGTGATCTCCTATCCCGACCCCAACGTGGTGATCGGCAAGCGCCTGACCATACTGCCGGTCGAGATCGTGGTGCGCGGCTATCTTGCGGGCACCACCGGCACCTCGGTCCTGACGCTGTATAAACAGGGCCAACGCGCCATGTATGGCCACACCCTGCCCGACGGTCTGCGCGACAACCAGGCCCTTCCCGCCCCGATCATCACCCCCACCTCCAAAGCCTTCGACGGCGGCCACGACGAACCCCTGACCGCAGAAGAGATTGTTTCGCAAGGACTTTTGACCCAGCCCCAATGGGACGAGGTCTCCTCCAAAGCCCTCGCCCTGTTTGCCCGTGGCCAGAAAATGGCCGCCGAACGCGGGTTGATCCTCGTCGATACCAAGTATGAATTCGGCACCGACGAGGCCGGAAACATCCTGATCGCCGACGAAATCCACACCCCCGATTCCAGCCGCTACTGGCTGGCTTCCGGCTACGAGGAAGCCTTTGCCGCAGGCACCCGCCCTCCCAGCTTCGACAAAGACGTGATCCGCTCGTGGGTCGCCGCGCGCTGCGACCCTTACGCCGATGAAATCCCTGAAATCCCCGCCGAAATGATCGCCAAGACCGCACAGGTCTACATCGACGCCTACGAGGCGATCACAGGCCAACGCTTCGTTCCCGACACCTCCGGCACCACGCCGCTCGACCGCGTCCGCCAGAACCTGCAGCCCTACTTCGGCTGACTGTTTGCGCTAACATCGCACGATCGGTTAACATCACGGCAATCCTAGGAGCGTAGAAATGATTCTCAGCTGTGGCGAAGCCCTGATCGACATGTTGCCCCGCACCACCACGCTGGGCGAACCGGCGTTTTCGCCCTATGCGGGGGGTGCGGTCTTCAACACCGCTATAGCACTTGGCCGTCTCGGCGCGCCTTCGGCATTTTTCTCGGGCATTTCCAACGACATGCTCGGACAGATCCTGACCGAAACGCTGGAAGCGTCAAAGGTTGACACTTCGTTAACCGCACGCTTTGACCGCCCCACGACCGTGGCTTTCGTCAAGCTGGTCGAGGGCCAAGCCACCTATGCCTTCTACGATGAAAACACCGCAGGCGGGCTTTTGGCGCAAAGCGACCTTCCCGCCCTTCCCGCCAGCGTCGACACCCTGTTCTTCGGCGGCATCAGCCTTGTAAACGACCCCGCGGCCAGCACCTACGAAGCGCTCCAGTCCCGCGAGGCCTCCTCCCGCGTCACCATGATCGACCCCAACATCCGCCCGGGTTTCATCGCCGGAAAGGAAGCGCAATACCGCGCCCGCATCGAACGGATGATTGCCCGCGCCGATATCGTAAAGCTTTCGGACGAAGACCTGCACTGGCTGATGGGCCAAGGCGATGTTTCCGCCCTCGCCCGCCAAATCCTTGAAAAAGGGCCGAAAATCGTCTTCATCACCGAAGGCGCCGATGGTGCACGCGCCATCACCGCCACGCAAAACCGCTTCGTCGCGGCGCAAAAGGTGACCGTCGCCGATACCGTCGGCGCAGGCGACACCTTCAACGCAGGCGCCCTCTGCGCCCTGTTTGAGGCGGGCGCCCTGACCAAAGCAGCCCTTGGCAGCATCAGCGATGCCACGCTCGACGCCGCCCTCGCCCTCGGCACCCGCGCCGCCGCCATAACCGTCAGCCGCGCTGGCGCGAATCCTCCCTGGCGCCAAGAATTGTGAGGGCGGTCCTCCAGCGCGTCACCCGTGCCTCGGTCACGGTCGAAGGCCGCGTGACCGGCGAAATCGCCCAAGGCCTGCTTATCCTGGTCTGCGCGATAGAGGGGGACACCGACGCGCAAGCCCCCCATTTGGCTGCGAAAATCGCCAAGATGCGGATTTTCAAGGACGACGCCGGAAAGATGAACCTGTCACTCCTCGACGTCCAAGGCGCGGCCCTTATCGTCTCGCAATTCACCCTCGCTGCCGACCTGCGCGGCAACCGGCCCGGATTTTCCGCCGCCGCCAGACCCGAAGAGGGCAAAAGGCTCTATGACCTGTTCACCGCCGCAATGGCACAGCAGGGTATTCCCACCGCTACCGGCATCTTCGGCGCCGACATGTCCGTCGCCCTGGTAAACGACGGCCCCGTCACCATCTGGATGGATGTCTGACGGAAAGCCCCGGCGTCCGAACCCCTCAGCCCGGAACGACCATTCCCTTGACTTTGGCCAGTTCCCGCATCCGCGCCTGCAACTTCTCGAACGCCCTGACCTCGATCTGCCGGATCCGCTCGCGGCTCACGCCATAGCTTTCCGACAATTCCTCCAGCGTGACCGGCGTTTCGGCCAGCCGGCGCTGCATCAGGATGTCGCGCTCGCGCTCGTTCAGCACCGACATGGCGTTTGCCAACAGCTCGCGCCGCGTGTCCAGCTCGTTGCGCTCGGCATAGTCGCCCGCCTGATCGCTGTCTTCGTCCTCAAGCCAATCCTGCCACTGGCTCGACCCTTCCTCCGACCCGACCGACGCGTTCAGCGACGCATCCGCCCCCGCCATCCGGCGGTTCATGGCGATCACTTCCTCTTCCGTCACCGAAAGATCCTTGGCGATCTGCGCCACGTTCTCGGGCCGCAAATCACCCTCTTCCAGCGCGCCCAGCTTGGCCTTGGCTTTCCGCAGATTGAAGAACAGCTTCTTCTGCGCGCTGGTCGTCCCAAGCTTCACCAAAGACCACGACCGCAGGATATATTCCTGGATGCTCGCCCGGATCCACCACATCGCATAGGTCGCAAGCCGGAACCCGCGTTCGGGATCGAACCGCTTCACGGCCTGCATCAGACCCACATTGGCCTCCGAAATCACCTCGGCCTGCGGCAACCCGTAACCGCGATAGCCCATGGCGATTTTCGCGGCCAGTCGCAGGTGGCTGGTGACCAGCTGATGCGCGGCCCGCGCATCCTCATGGTCGACCCAGCGCTTGGCCAGCATGTATTCCTCTTCCGGCTCCAGCAGCGGAAACTTGCGGATTTCCTGCAGATACCGGTTCAGCCCCTGCTCCGGGCTCGGTGCGGGTAGGTTGGTATAGGTGCTCATCTCGTGCCCCCTTTCTGGTCCCGGTCTGATCGCAGCCCCGGGGATCGGCAAATCTAGGTAACGTCGGCTTCGCTTGCAAGACCGCCGCGCGATACGCCTCATATCCTAAAATGGTTACGATTGCGTTACGACCCAAGGCCCGCTCGGGTGCGTTCACGCACATGTCAGCGGGTATTTCCGCGCCAATCACGCTGTTTGCGCCCAAACTGCACGAACCGGAAACCCCGCCCCCCTACCTTCGTTCCCTCAAATACCCGCCCGCAGCGCCTCGAGCACTGCAGCCATATCCGGGGGCAACTCCGCCTCGAACAGCATTTCCTCGCCCGTCACCGGATGCACAAAGCCCAAAGACGCCGCATGCAGCGCCTGCCGCGCAAATTCATTGCCCAAACCCGCCGCCACCTCTCCCACCGATTTCGGCGACAGCCTGCGCTTGCCGCCATAGGTCTGGTCGCCCAAAAGCCCGTGCCCGGCATAGGACATATGCACCCGTATCTGGTGCGTCCGCCCCGTTTCCAGCCAGCATTCCACCAGCGCAGCCCCGCCCGGCGCCTGCCGCCCGCCATAGCTTTCCAACACCCGCGCCCGCGTCACCGCATGCCGCCCCGCCCCGTCCCAGACCACGGCCTGCCGCTGCCGGTCGGTCTTGTGCCGCGCAAGGCCGGTGACGATCTTGACGATCCCGCCGGTCTCGAAGCCTATCCCCTTCAGCCCGCGCAACCGCGGGTCGGCGGCATCCGGCGTGCCATGCACCAACGCCATGTAATGGCGGTTCACCGAATGCTCCTCGAACTGCTTGGCCAGCCCGTGATGCGCGCGGTCGGTCTTGGCCACCACCAGCAAGCCCGTCGTATCCTTGTCGATCCGGTGCACGATGCCGGGCCGCTTCTCGCCCCCGATCCCCGACAGCGTATCGCCGCAATGATGCAGCAAAGCGTTGACCAAAGTGCCGCGCGGCGTGCCGGGGGCGGGATGCACCACCATCCCCGCCGGCTTGTCGATCACGATCAACTCGTCATCCTCGTAGACGACGACCAGCGAAATATCCTCCGGCTGCGCGTCATATTCCTCGGCAGGTGCCAGCACGAGGGCGTAGACTTCCCCCACGGCCACCTTCGTCTTGGGGTCCGTCACCGCCACCCCGTCCCGCAGCACATCGCCCTCGGCGATCATCTTCATCAGCCGTGACCGCGACAGCGCCGCTTCCTCTGGCACCTCGCGCACCAAGGCCTTATCAAGCCGGTCGGGCGGATCTTCACCGATCTCCACGGTCAACAGGGCATCCGTCTCGGAAAGGACTGGCATGAAAGAAGCTCCGGATACTCCCGCGCTACCGCCGGGACTGAGATTGCTGAAAGCCCTCGTGATCCTTCTTATGGTCACGATGATTGGCGGTGTCATAACCATCGCATCGGTGCTTGTCACCCGCATGCCCGACGGCAACGCGATTCCGCTGCCCGAAGACCTGACCCTGCCCGATGGCGCAACCGCGCAATCCTTCACCCTCGGCCCCGATTACATCGTCATAACCACCACCGACGCCCGTATTCTGGTGTTCAGCCGCGACGGCACCTTCCGCAAGGAACTGCCCCTGAACTGAAGCGGCGGTTGCCCGGACCGGTCGCCAAGGGGCGCGCCCGACCTGCGGGGTGGGTGCACGTATACGTGCGCCCGCCCCGTGGGGGCGGGTCGGGCGCGCCCCGATGCTTGGGGCATCGGGGCAATTCCCATCGTGGCGCAACCCCTCCATTTCCGACCCTGCTTTGGCGTTTCCAGACTGGACCGCGCCCGTTCAACTTGCCACCCTGCCCCCGATAACAGGAGATACGAACATGATCGGCGACCTCGGCGCAGAAGACGCAACCGAACTGGCCCAATGGGTCGCACGCGGCGATGTCACCCCCACCGAACTGCTCGACGCCGCCCTTGCAGCCACCGCCAAGCGCAACCCCGCCATCAACGCGGTCGTCCTCATCCAAGAAGAAACCGCCCGCCGCACCATCGCAAACGGCCTGCCCCGCGGCCCCTTTCGCGGCGTGCCCTTCCTGTTGAAAGACCTCGGCGCAGAAGCCACCGATTTCCCCTCGAACAACGGCTCGCGCCTTTTCGCGAACACCACCTACGACCGGAACTCCGCCATCTTCGACCGCATGGCCGCCACCGGCGTCGTCACCTTCGGCCGCACGACCAGCCCCGAAGGCGGCATCGGCGCCGCCACCGAATCCGCTGTCTACAGCGGCCCCACCCGCAACCCGTGGAACCTCGACCACACCTCCGGCGGATCGTCGGGTGGCGCAGGCGCTGCCGTCGCCGCAGGCATCGTCGCCTTCGCGCACGGATCGGATGGCGGCGGGTCAGTCCGCATCCCCGCCTCGTCCTGCGGGCTGTTCGGCTTCAAATCCACCCGCGCCCGCCTGCCCGATGGCCCCTATGCCGGCGAAGGCTGGGCTGGCATGGCGATCGACGGCTTCCTGACCCGCTCGGTCCGCGACACCGCCACCATGCTCGATGCCTGCGCTGGCCCCGACCTCGGCGCGCCCTACGTCGCGCCCCCCCTGACACGCAGCCACGCCGACGCGATCACCCGCCCGCCCCGCCGCCTGCGCGTCATGCTCTGCGACACCACCTTCACCGGCACCCCCATCCATGCGGAAGTGCAAGCCGCCGTCCTGAACGCCGCCAAACTGCTCGAAGACCTCGGCCACCACGTCACCCCCGGCCTGCCGAAAGCCGACGTGCCGATGATGATGCAGGCATGGACCGATATCGTCGGCATCGGCACTGCCCTTTCCGTCCGCTCTGCCCTGAAAGGCCGCGACCCCGAAACCCTCGTCGAAGGCGTGTCGCGCGGGGCCATGGCTTACGCCGAAACCCTGCACCCCACCCGCTATCTGCAAGCGGTCGGCGAAATCCACGACTTCGGCCGCCAGATGGCCCACGCCTTCCACGACACGCAAACCGACATCATCCTGTCAGCCACCCTCGCCGAACCGCCCGCCCTCGTCGGCCGCTTCGCCCATACCACGACCGATTACCCCGCCTACCGCATGGGGCCGGACGGCATCTTCCCCTATTCCCCCTTCTGCGCCGTCTTCAACGCCTCCGGCCAACCCGCCGCATCGCTGCCTTTGGGCCAGTCCTCCACCGGCCTGCCCATCGGCATCCACCTCGCCGCCCCCTTCGGGATGGACGAAACCCTGATCGCGCTTTGCGCAGAACTTGAGCGTGCCGCCCCTTGGGCCGCCCGCCGCGCTGCGATGGCATCATGAAACCGGCGATAACCCGTCACGCCCATCCGCTTAACACTTGCAATAAACAATTTTGCCTCTCCTTATTATGATCAAAAGACCGGGGAGCACTGCCAATTGTCCGCACCGACCGAAAGCATGATCGAGGCCCGTAACACGGTCAAAGCCTTCGGTCAGGGCGACCATGTCGTCCGCGCCCTCGACGATGTGTCGATCACCATCCGCAAGGGTGAATTCTTCACCCTCCTCGGCCCCTCGGGCTGCGGCAAGACCACGCTCCTGCGCCTGATCGCAGGGTTCGAGATGCCGACCTCGGGGCAAATTCTGCTCGACGGGGCCGATATCACCGACCTGCCGCCCAACCAGCGCCCCGTGAACACGGTCTTCCAAAGCTACGCGCTCTTCCCGCACCTGACCGTGGCTCAAAACGTCGGCTTCGGCCTTGAAATGCAGGGCCGCCCCCGCGCCGAAGTCGCCCGCACCACCGCCGAGATGCTGGCGCTCGTGAAACTCGAAGCCATGGCGAACCGCAAGACCAGCCAGCTTTCCGGCGGCCAGCAACAGCGCGTGGCCCTCGCCCGCGCCCTTGCCCCCAAACCCAAGGTGCTGCTGCTCGACGAACCGCTGTCGGCCCTCGACCTCAAACTCCGCAAGGAAATGCAGGTCGAACTCAAACGCCTGCAGATCGAGACCGGCATCACCTTCATCTTCGTGACCCACGATCAGGAAGAAGCCCTCACCATGTCCGACCGCATCGGCGTGATGAGCGCCGGAAAACTGCAACAGATCGGCAGTCCGAAAGACATCTACACCCGTCCCGTCAACCGCTTCGTGGCCTCCTTCATCGGCGAGACGAACTTCCTGCCCGCCACCCCAGTCGCGGGCGGGTTGAAACTCGGCTGCGGCGCGGTGATCGACACCCCCACCGATGCCACAGGCCCCGTCACCCTGACGATCCGCCCCGAACAGGTCCGCATCACCGACCCGACCGAGGCAGGCGCGATCCCCGCCACGGTCACCTCCCTCGTCTATTTCGGCACCGACACCCATTGCCACATGCAGCTTTCCGACGGCGCCGAAGTCGTCGTCCGCGTGCAAAGCCCCGCCAGTGGCGAAGCGGGCGTGGCCATGGGCCAACAGGTCGGCCTCCGCTTCCTGCCCGGTGCGGCCCAAGTGCTTCAGGACTGATGCGATGAGCCAAGCCGAATCCCGCCAGACCGCCCAATCCGCCCGCGCAGGCTGGCTGCTCTCGACCCCTGCGCTGATCCTTCTGGCCGTCGGGGCCATCGGCCCCCTGATGATCGTCGTGGTCTATTCCTTCCTGCTGCCGGGCAAATACGGCAACGTCGAATGGGGGTTCAGCTTCGACGCATGGCGCGGCATCCTCTACACCCGCGACATCTTCGACGACACGCTCGTGCTTGCCGACGCGCATCTGACGATCTTCTGGCGCTCGGTCAAACTCTCGCTCCTCACCACGCTTTTCACCTTTGCCGTGGGCTTTCCCACCGCTTGGTTCATCGCCACGAGGCCGCAGCGCCAACGCGCCTTCTGGCTGTTTCTCATCACCATCCCGTTCTGGACCAACCTGCTGATCCGCACCTTCGCGATCAATGAAATCATCCGCTCCGAGGGCCTGCTGAACTCGCTCCTGCTGAAGCTCGGCGCGATCGAGCGGCCCTTGCAGATCATCTATACCGACACCGCCGTCTTCATCGGCATGACCTATGTCTACCTGCCGCTGATGGTACTGCCCCTTTTCGCCGCCATCGACCGCTTCGACATGCGCCTGCTCGAGGCGGGCTACGACCTTTACGCCTCGCGGCTTCAGGTCTTGCGCCGCATCATCCTGCCCATCGTCAAACCGGGCATCATCGCAGGCTCGATCCTCGTCTTCGTCCCCGCTCTCGGCGCCTATGTGACGCCGCGCCTCCTCGGCGGGGGCAAACAGATGATGATCGGCAACTTCATCGAGTTGCAATTCGGCCAAGGCCGCAACTGGCCGCTCGGCGCTGCGCTTTCCGTCACGCTCCTCATCATCGTGACGGCGGCGCTTCTGGTCTATGTCCGCTTCGCCAACCGCGACAATCAGGTGAACCATGGCTGATCGCGGCTTCTCCGTCTCGCGCTTGCCGGGCTTTACCCCAACGGCCATTCTGGTCTTCGTGGCGCTTTACCTGCCCATAATCATGCTCGTCGCTTTCTCCTTCAACGCGGGCAAATCGGTCGCCAGCTTCGAAGGCTTCACCCTGCAATGGTTCGCCAAGGCATGGGCCAACGACCACGTCAAAGACGCCACCCTCCGCTCGCTCCTGATTGCCACCATGGCGGGCGTGATCGCTACGGCTGTGGCAACAGCCGCCGCCCTCGGCACCACACGGCGCAAGAAATACAAGGGCCAGACCTTCATCTATGTTGTGATCAACCAGCCCCTGATGGTGCCCGAGATCGTCACCGCCGTCGCACTTCTGATCTTCTTCGCCCAGATCAAGGTGCTGACCGGCTACCAAGGCCTCGGCTACCTGATCACCGCCCACGCCGCCTTCTGCATCCCCTTCGCCTACCTGCCGATCCGCGCGCGGCTCGAAGGCATGGACAGCACGCTCGAAGCCGCCGCCGCCGATCTTTATGCCACCCCGTGGCAAACCTTCCGCCGCGTCACCCTGCCACTGCTGCTGCCCGGCATGATCGCAGGCTTCATGCTCGCCTTCGTCACCTCGCTTGACGATGTGGTCATCACCCTGTTTGTCAAATCGGCAGGGCAGGACACGCTGCCCACCTATATGCTCGGCCAGATCCGCCGTCAGGTCACGACCGAGGTCTATGCCATTTCCACAGTGCTCTTGGGTCTGACGGTCGTGCTTCTGACCGCCTTCTTCGTGCTGACCCGCAAGAAAGACTGACCAACAAGAAACCAACGCCAAAGAACCAACGCCAAAGAACCAACGGGAGTCCAAAATGAGAAACCTACTCACCGCAACCGCGATGCTGCTCGCCACAGCCGCCATGGCGCAGGCCGAGGGCGAGCTGCAACTTTACAACTGGGGTGACTACACCAGCGCCGAACTGCTTGCGAAATTCGAGAAAGAGACGGGGATCAAGGTCACCGTCACCGACTACGACAGCAACGACACCGCGCTCGCCAAGATCGAGGCCGGCGGCCACGGCTTCGACCTCGTGGTGCCTTCGGCCAACTATGTGCAGATCTATGTCGAAAAAGGCCTCGTGCAGGAACTCGACCTGTCCAAACTGCCGCACCACGGCAACATCGCACCCGAATGGGTGGATGTCGAATACGATCCGGGCCGCAAATTCTCGGTTCCGTGGCAGTGGGGCCTGACCGGCATGGGCGTCAACCAGACCGCCTATTCGGGTGACATCAACACCTCGGCCATCTTCCTCGACCCGCCGCCGGAACTGGTGGGCAAGGTCAACGTGACGCCCGAGATGAACGACATCATCGCGCTCACCACGATGTATCTGGGCGGCGAAATCTGCTCGGAAGACGCCGAGTTGATGAAAAAGGTCCGCGACAAGCTGATCGAGGCCAAGCCGAAATGGGTGTCGATGGACTACGGCATGACCGAAAAGATGGCCAGCAACGACGTGATGGCCTCGGTCTACTGGAACGGCGCAATGTTCCGCTCGCGCCTGCAAAACCCCGACGTGAAATTCGGCTACCCGAAAGAGGGCTTCCCGCTGTTCATGGATCAGGTGATGCTGCTGTCGGATGCGCAGAACGTCGAGGAAGCCTATAAATTCCTCGACTTCATCGAACTGCCCGAAAACGCTGCCCTCATCTCGGCCTTTGCGCGCTATGCCAACGGCATCTCCGGATCGGAAGAATTCATGCCCGCCGACATGAAGGATGCCCCCGAAATCGTCATTCCGGCCGAGTTGCGCGACAAGGGTGTCTTCCTGAAAACCTGCACCGGCAAGGCGCAGGACTACATCACCGCGATCTGGACCGAACTCCAGAAGTGAACCCGAAAGCGGGGGGCCACCGGCCCCCCCGCACCCCCCGCAGAGCCATCATGAAAGACCGCCATCCCCAAGCTGACGGCGGTTTTCGAGTATTTGGGCAAAGATGAACAGCGCAGACCTGACCGACCGTTCCGCAACCGACCTCGCGCACCTGATCGCATCGCGCGAGGTGAAGCCCTCGGAGGTGATGGAGGCGACCCTCGCGCGCATCGCCACGGTGAACCCGTCGGTCAACGCCATCGTCTCGATGCCCGACGCCGAAAGCCTGATGGCACAGGCCCGCGCCGCCGATGAAGCCCCCAGCAAGGGCTGGCTCCACGGCATCCCCATGGCCGTCAAGGACCTGCTCGCGGTGAAAGGCATCCGCACCACTTGGGGCTCACCGCTTTATGCCACCTACGTCCCCGCCGCCGATGACCTGATCCCCGCCCGCATGCGCGCCGCGGGCGCGATCTTCATCGGCAAGACCAATACCCCCGAATGGGGCCACGGCTCGCACAGCTTCAACCCTGTCTTCGGCGTGACCTGCAACCCCTATGACCTGTCGCGCACTGCAGGCGGGTCATCGGGCGGGGCCGCCGCCGCCCTTGCCACACGCATGGTCAGCGTGGCCGACGGGTCCGACATGATGGGCAGCTTGCGAAACCCCGCCGCGTTCTGCAACGTCTACGGCTTTCGCCCCAGCTACGGCCTCGTGCCATCCGACGCCGTGGGCGACACCTATCTGGCCACCCTCGCCACCGAAGGCCCGATGGCCCGCACCGTCGAGGATGTCGCCAACCTCCTCACCGTCCAAGCGGGCGAGAACCCGCAGGTGCCCTTTGCCCTGCCCAACCAGCCCTTTGCCGACCACCTGAAAACCGACCTGCGCGGCAAACGCCTCGCATGGCTGGGCGACTGGGGCGGCGCCTATCCGCTGGAACCCGGCATCGCCGCACTCTGCGAAACGGCGCTGCAAACATTTACCACCCTTGGCGCGAAAGTCGAAGCACTCCCCCCGCCCTTCCCCGCCGAAAAGCTGTGGTTCGCATGGACCACCCTGCGCGCCATGCTCAACTCGAACGGCAAACGCGCGCTTTACGACGACCCCGCCAAACGCGCCCAGCTCAAGCCCGAAACCGTGTGGGAGATCGAACAGGGCCTGTCCCTTTCCGCCGATGCCGTCTATGCCGCATCCGAAATCCGCTCGCGCTGGTATGCCCATGCCGCCCGCCTGTTCGACCGCTTCGACGCCGTCCTGATGCCTTCGGCGCAGGTCTGGCCCTTCCCGACCGCTTGGCGCTGGCCCGCCGAAATCAACGGCCAGAAGATGGACACCTATCACCGCTGGATGGAGATCGTCGTCCCCGTCAGCCTGATCGGCCTGCCCGCGCTGAACATCCCCGTGGGCTTTGGCGCGAACGGCCTGCCGATGGGCATGCAACTGATCACGCGCTTCGGGTCAGACGCGCAAACCCTCGCCATGGGCCACGCCTATCACATGGCGACCGATTGGCCCGCCAAACGCCCGCCACCCTTGGGGTGAACGCACTATTTGCATGGAAACGAAGCAAGGCCGGGTTGGACTCGAACCAACATCAATTCCCGGACATTGCCCGCAAACCCCCTTGCCCATCGGGGTACACGGCCTTGCCTTACAACCCTAGCGCCATGGCCATGCAAATTCAAGAACACCCGCCGCTATAAAGCATAGGCGAACAACTCGTCATAGCGCGCGCCCTTGTGGGAAAGATGCGACTGATACAGGCAAAACCGATCCACCCGCCAAGGCGCGCTCACAAACCCGCCCCCCAAAGCCACCGCCTTCTCCAGCCGCGCAGCTTCATCCGGCATGGGCGGCGAAAACCGCCCCAGCGTCACATGCGGCACGAACTTCCTGCGCTCCACCGCAATCCCCGATGCCCGCGCCGCATGTTCCAGCTTGCCCTGCAACCGCGCCAAGGCTTCCGAGGCCGCCACCCCCGCCCAAGCCGCCCGTGGCTTGGCCCCGCCGAACAGCCCCAACCCCTGCAAACGCAACTCGAACGGCGCCACGCGACATTCGGCAAACCGCTCATGCGCGGCCTCAAGCTCCCGATCCTGCACCTCGCCCAGAAAGACCAGCGTCAGGTGAAACCCCTCAGGCTCCACCGCCGATGGCAAGGGCAGCAAAAACTGCTGCACCCGCAGCGCCGACAGCACCTCGTCCGGCAAGGGCAGCGCCAGAAACACCCGCATCATCGCGCAGCCAAAGCCTCCAGCCGTTCCATCACTTCCCTCCGCACCACCCCCTCGCGCGGATCATCGAGCAACGTCACCATCATCGTCTCCCCGGGCACAGCCCGCCCGCCCCCGCCCCACGACAGCCCGCGCAACACATCCGACGCCCCCTCGGGCAACCGCGCAGGCAATTCGAACCCCGCCAGCACGCCCCAAAGCGCCGTCCAGCACCGCCCTACCGACCACGGATTATATCCGCCCCCGCCCAGCAGCAACATCCGCTCTGCCAGCCCCAACAGCGCCCGCAGACAATCGACATAGGCGCGGTTCGACAGGCACAGCCGCGACAGCGGGTCTTCCGTCAGACTGTCAGCCCCCGCCTGAAGCACGATCACATCAGGCCCGAACGCCGCCACCCGCGGCACGATCAACCGCTCGACCACCGCGCGCATCTCGGTATCGTTGAACCCCCTCGGCACCGGCAGGTTGAACGCATTTCCCCCCGCACCGTCGCCCAAAGCCCCGGTAAAGGGCCAACGCGCCTCTTCATGCACGGAAATCATCAGCACATCCGGCAGCCCCGCAAAGGCAGGCTCTACCCCGTCACAGTGATGCGCGTCGATGTCTACATAGGCCACCCGCAACCCCGCCCGCCGAAGCGCCATGATCGCCAGCACCGGATCGTTCAGATAGCAAAACCCGTTCGCACGATCCGGCATCCCGTGATGCGTCCCGCCACCGGGCACATGCACCCGTGCCACCCCGTTGGCCAGCATCTCGGCGGCCAGCAACACGCCCCCCGCCCCCGTGGCAGGGCGCGAATAAATCTGCGGAAATACCGGATTTGACAGCGTCCCGATCTGGTGCCGCGCCCGCACCGCATCATCGACCGCGCCGGTTGCCTCGGCCCGTTGCAAGGCTGCGATGTAACCCTCGGTGTGAAACGCCGTCAAAGCCGCAGGCTTGGCCTTGGGACTGGTCCGGTAGCGCCCGTCCAGCCAGCCCAGCGCCGCGCACAGGTCCATAACGACCGGAACGCGCGGTATCCGCAACGGATGCCCCGCCCCATAGGACGACCCGCGGTAAACCTCGCTTCCGATGAACAGCGCCGAAGCGCCACCCGTCACTGCAACAGCGCGTCGATCTCGCGTGTCACCACGCTTGCAGTCGGCAAGGTCAGGCTGCCCCATGTCGCCACCACCTCGCCCTGCCCGTCAAGCAGCACCTTGTTAAAGTTCCAACCCGGTTCGAACCCGTGGTCGGCCTTCAGCATGGCATAGAACGGATGCGCCTGCGGTCCGACCACATGGGTGATATCCGTCATCGGCAAGGTCAGATCGAAATTCGCCGCGCAATACTTTTTGACCTCGGTCGCGTTCGACAATTCCTGATTGAAGTCATCTGAAGGCACCGCCAGCACCACCAACCCCTTTGCCGCGTATGCGTCCTGCAAATCCTGCAAATCATTGAATTGCGGCGCGAACCCGCAAAGCGACGCGGTGTTCACCACCAGCACCGGCTTGCCCTTGTATGCGTCCAGATCGATGGTCCCACCGTCGATCGACACGAAACTGTATCCCGCCATCGCGGGAACCGGCAGCAGGCTTGCCGCGCTGAAAAGAGCAACAAGGGCAAAGCGGCGCATCGGTGACACCTCCGTTATAAATCAAGGGATGATCTAGCTTTGTTAACCGTTCTGTCAAACCCGCAGTTGTAAATTCGGCATCGACACAGCCAAGCGGCAGACCAATCGGGAACGCAAAAGCCACCCGCGTGATCGTTACCCTGCCGCTTTGACAGAAAAAACAACCTTAGGCGCTGGATTATCGGGCGCACAGGGCGCATATTTGTAACAGAGCAGGCATGCCCTTTGCACAAAGATCGCAAAGATCAGGATCGGGCCCATGAAACGGATGAACACGACCACTTTCGAAGGGGCCGAACAGGCACCGCGCAGCCAGTATGGCGCGATCTGCTGGCGCATGCACCGCGGCAACGTCGAAGTGTTGCTGGTCACCAGCCGTGACACGGGCCGATGGGTCATCCCCAAGGGCTGGCCGATCGACGGGCTGGCCCCCGCAGCCTCTGCCGCCCGCGAAGCGTGGGAAGAAGCGGGCGTCACCGGCCTTGCCGCGCCCTCCCCCCTCGGTCTTTACGGCTATGACAAGGTGCTCACCCCGGACTCATCGCTTCCCTGCGTGGTCGCCGTCTTCCCGCTACGGGTCGACGAACTGGCAGCCAAATTCCCCGAACGCAAGGAACGCCGCCGCAAATGGTTCCATGCGGCCAAGGCCGCGCGCAAGGTGGCCGAACCCGAATTGCGCGCCCTCTTCCAAAGCCTCGCCGCCGACCCCGACCTTTTGGCCAACCCGCCCACTCCCGCTTGATTTCGCCGCGCGGCAGGCCTAGCTCCAAAGGGCCGGTGTTTTTCGTTCTGGACCAAACCCATGATCCGCTTCGCGCTCAAATGCCCCGCCGACCACGGCTTCGAAAGCTGGTTCCAGTCCGGCGCGGCCTTTGACAGCCTGAAATCGGCAGGCCATGTCGCCTGCCCGTTCTGTGGCGATACGGCGGTAGAGAAAACGCTCATGGCCCCCACCGTCCGACCCGCCCGCAACGCGGGCGTCGCGCAGCCCCACCTGTCAGCCCCCGCCTCCGATGCCGAACGGGCGCTTGCCGAACTGCGCCGCAAGGTCGAGGAAAACTCCGAATATGTCGGACCCGACTTTGTCGCCGAAGCCCGCCGCATCCACGACGGCGACGCGCCCGAACGCGCCATATACGGCGAAGCCCGCTGGGATGAGGCGAAAAAGCTGCTGGAAGACGGCGTTCCCGTCGCGCCGCTGCCCTTTCTGCCGCAGCGCAAAACCAACTGACCGCCACATTGCATTAACCATTCATCGCAAGATCGGTGCGGTTTCGTCCGAACCCCGCCACATTCGGATGCGATTCGTGTCTCGTCGGCAAAGCCCGGACAGACAGGTGAATGTAATGAGTGACTTGGTGCAAACCTCCCCCATGCTCGACCACGCAACCCGCGTGTTCACGCAGACCAATCTCGCCTGTTTCGTCCGCGGCACCCGCATCGAAACGGCAACCGGACAAGTCACGGTCGAAGACATCCCCGATGGCACCCTGATCGCCACCGCCGACCACGGATTGCAACCCGTCCGCCGCGTGTTGTCGAAAACCGTCGCAGCCACCGGCGATCTCGCCCCGATCTGCATCGCGGCAGGCACGCTCGGCAACGACCGTAACCTTCTGGTCTCGCCGCATCACCGCATGGTGCTGTCAGGCTGGCAGGCCGAACTTTTGACCGGCGAACCCGAGGTGCTGGTGGCCGCAGGCCAACTTGCGCACGGCAGCGACCGCATCTACCGCCAGCCGATGGCAACGGTGGACTACTTCCACCTCCTGTTCGACCGGCACGAGATCATCTATGCCGAAGGCGCCGCGACCGAAAGCTACCACCCGCTTTCACATGACGCAGGCGAACGCGCGCCCGCAACGCAGGCCGAACTTGCCGCGCTCTTCCCCGAACTCCTCGCAGACGGCGCCGAAACCCGCGCCGCCCGTCCCTGCATCGCCCCGCACGAAGCGGCGCTCTTCCGACTTTAGATCTGCTTTTCCGGCATCTGCACGCGCAGCCCGTCAAGCGCGTCCGAAACCTTGATCTGGCAGGTCAGCCGCGACCGCGCCGGATCGGGGTTCCAGGCAAAGTCGAGCATATCCTCTTCCATGCTGTCCTTCTTGGGCAGCTTTCCCACCCAAGCCGGATCGACATAGACATGGCAGGTGGAACAGGCGCAGGCCCCGCCGCAATCGGCCTCGATCCCCGGCACGCCATTGTCGCGTGCGCCTTCCATAACAGTCAGGCCGTTGGCCACGTCGATCACGTGCTCCTTGCCGCCGAATTCCACATAGGTGATCTTGGCCATCGTCGTCTTCCCTGAAAAACATACGTCCTTGCGCCACGACATAGGGCATAACGGGGCAATTATCCATAGGCGGACCCGCCCTTGCCCCTTCGAGTCCGGTCGCGCTAGGCTTGGCCTTGGCGGGCGGCAACGTCACATGCTTCTGGCAAGTGAAAGTCTCAGACTCCTAACGGGCAGCTCGCCGCCTTTTCTGAAAATTGCGCTTTCTTCTATGCATAAATGTTCTACATTCGTTCCCATGCAACCCGTAGCTCCCCGCTTTCGCAGCATCACCGAAATCTGGCAAACACCCAGCGCACCGCCGGGCACATGGCCGCGCCCACCCTCGGCCCTCGTGGCCGAACGGCTTGACGAACCGCCCGCAGGCGCACGGGTCTGCGTGGCGGGTCTGGTGCTGGTGCGTCAGCGCCCCGGCACCGCCAAAGGGGTGATCTTCCTCACGCTCGAAGATGAAACCGGCACCTGCAACGTCGTGGTATGGGCCAAACTCTACGAAGCCAACCGACGCGCCGTGATCGCAGGCCGCATGCTGCGCGTCACCGGCCGCCTGCAACGCGAAGCCGGCGTGGTCCACATCGTGGCCGAGCAGATCGAGGATATCTCGCACATGCTCGACGCGCTGTTACACCCCGATTTCCGCCATGACGGCACACGGGCAGGCGACCAGCCCTGACACTTCCCCCACCCCGCCCTTCCCCCGCTGCCTGCGACCCGCTATGCTTGAACCAACGTCCGGCGAACGGACAGCGCAGGCAGGATCACCGCATGGCAACATATCACGGCATCGTCGCGGCGGCCCTCCTCCTTTCCGCATGCATGTCTTCCCCGCCCCTGCCCGCATCGCCCGAACAGGCCAACCTCGCCGCCGAAATCGTCCGCACCCGCGACGACAGCCAACCCGCCGGACCTGACGGCGCCTGTTGGGCCAAGGATTCCAGCCCAGCCGTCATCGAAACCGTCACCGAACAGGTGCAGATCACCCCCGAAACCCGCGCCGAAGACGGCAGCATCCTCACCCCCGCCACCTACCGCACCAAGACCGCCACCCGCATGGTGCGCGACCGTGAAACCGTCTGGTTCCGCGCGCCCTGCCCGTCCGAGATGACCCCCGATTTCATCGCCAGCCTGCAACGCGCGCTCAAGGCGCGTGGCTACTACCTTGCGTCCCTCACTGGCACGCTCGACGCCCCCACCACCGACGCGCTGCGCCGCTACCAGACCGACCGCGGCCTCGACAGCCGCCAACTCGCGCTCGCCGCCGCCCGCGACCTCGGCCTCGTCACCACGGACATCTCGCAGCTATGACATGGGCAGACCGCTCCCGCGCCCGCATCGCGCAGCTTTGGGCCACCCAGACCGACGGCGCGCATGACATGGGCCACCTCGACCGCGTCTGGCGCGCCTGCCGCCTGATCGCCATGGACGAACCCGCCGATCCCGACATCCTCGGCCCCGCCGCCTATTTCCACGATGCGGTCAACCTGCCCAAAAACTCCCCCCACCGCGCCACCGCCTCGCGCCAAAGCGCCGACCTTGCCGTGGCTGAACTGACCGCCATGGGCTACCCGCAAGCAAAGCTCGCACCCCTGCACCACGCCATCCTCGCGCACAGCTTTTCGGCCAATATCCCGCCCGAAACCCCCGAAGCCCGCATCCTGCAAGACGCCGACCGCCTCGAAGCCCTCGGCGCCATCGGCATCGCCCGCATGTTCCTGATTTCAGGCCAGATGGGCGGGGGCCTCTTCGACGCCGCCGACCCCATGGCCCTGAACCGCCCGCTCGACGACAAACGCTTCGCGCTCGACCATATCGAGGTGAAACTCGTGCGCCTCGTCGATACGATGCAGACCGCCACAGGCCGCGCCATGGCCGCAGAACGGCTGGAATGGATGGAAAGCTTCCGCACCCGCCTGCTTGCCGAAATCGGCAAAAGCGGTTTTTGACGCAAAAACCGCGCCGGAATTTGACGCAAATTCCGCCCCCGACCCGCAGCGCCACCTATCACCGATCCTTGGGTAAAACAGCGCGCCCAACCCGCCCCCGCCGTCCCCCCGCAACGCCCGCCACCGATTTCTGCGTCAGAAATCGCCGCGAAATTTGCGTCAAATTTCGCCCGCTACCACCTTGTCAGACATGCGAAAGGGGCGGCAGGTTTCCCCGCCGCCCCCTTTCACACCAACCCGAACAGTCACTTCGTCTCTTCGACCGACAGCGCCACAAAGCGCGGATCGCCACCACGGCGCACCAAGAGCAGAAGCGATTTACGCCCTGCGTCCTTGGCCTCTTTCAGCCGGTCCTGCAGGTCCTCCAGACGCACCACCTTTTGCTGACCCGCTTCGGTGATCACGTCGCCCTGACGCAGCCCCTTGCCGAAAGCCTCGGTCTCTTCGCCGACCGCTGCCACGATCAGGCCCTCGGTTCCGGCAGGCAACCCAAGCTCCTTGATCGCATCGGCGGTCACCGGCTCCAGCGTCATGCCCAAGACTTCCGCCGATTGCGGCACGGCAGGCGTCTCGGCCGACGCGGGCACCGCCTCGTCGGCTTCGGCCTCCTCGCGGCGGCCCAGCGTCACCGAAAGCGTCTCGGTTTTGCCATTGCGCATGATCACGACAGGCACCGCCGACCCGACAGGGCTATCCGCCACCTGCCGCGTCAGGTCGCGCACGGTCCCGATCTCCTTGCCGTCGAACAGGGTGATCACGTCACCCGCCTGCAATCCGGCATCCTTGGCCGGACCATCCGGAACATCCGTCACCAAAGCGCCCTTCGATGCCGCAAGGCTCATCGCCTCGGCCACATCCGGCGTCACGTCCTGGATCCGCACCCCCAGCCAGCCGCGCCGCGTCTCGCCAAACTGCTTGAGCTGCGCCACCACCTTGTCGACCACGTTCGAGGCCATCGAAAAGCCGATCCCGATCGACCCGCCGTTCGGCGACAGGATCGCGGTATTCACCCCGATCACCTGCCCGTCCATGTTGAACAGCGGCCCACCCGAGTTGCCCCGGTTGATCGCAGCGTCGGTCTGCAGATAATCGTCATAAGTGCCCGACAATTCACGGTTCCGCGCCGAAACGATCCCCGCAGAAACCGAAAATCCCTGCCCCAGCGGGTTGCCCATGGCCACGACCCAGTCGCCCACCCGCATCAGATCGGAATTTCCGAACTGCACGAAAGGCAGCGGCTTGTCCGATTTCACCTTGAGCAACGCGATGTCCGTCTTGGGGTCGGTCCCCACCAACTCGGCCTTCAGCTTCTCGCCCGTAAAGAACTCGATCGAAATGTCGTCGGCCCCTTCGATCACGTGGTTGTTCGTGACGATATAGCCGTCCTCCGAGATGACAAATCCCGACCCCAGCGCCTCGGACCGGCGCGGCTCGCCACCGCCCTGCCCGTCCGGGTTCTGGAACTCCTTGAAGAAATCCTCGAAGGGCGATCCTTCGGGAACCATCGGCCCGCCCGTTGCGGGGGCCGCCACAGTCGACATAGTGGTGATGTTCACCACCGACGGGCTGATCTGTTCGGCCAGATCGGCAAAACTTTCCGGCGCACCCCGCGCCGCCGCGACATCGGCCTGACCAAGGCCAAGCGTCAGGCCAAGCGCCGCCGCCAGCGCCAGCCGCGACAGGCCGCCAGAAAGGCTGCGGGCACCCTTTGCCCCATAATGATAGGTTTGGACCAGAGACAGCACTCCGAACTCCTTTTCGTTTCGATGACCCCGCCCGCAAACAACAGCCAGTGGGTCGAGCACGTTCCAGATCATCCTCCAACCGCGTCCGGGCAGCAATGCAAACCCGGTCGCGCCGCGTCAAAGGCCTGTGATGGTTTTTCGACCTTTGTTACAAGTCGCCCCCGGAAGACAACCGCGCAGCCGCAAAATTGCAAAGGGGCCGGCGCGAACGCCAGCCCCCAAGCCGTCACGCCGACGCTGGCGCGATCATTGACCCGCGTCGGTTCCGGCCCCTGAACCGCCAGCCGCCGCGCCATACCCTTGATCCGACCGCAAATATTCGAAGAACTCGCCATCCGGGTTCATCACGATGGACGAGTTTTCCGACTTCAGCGCCCGTTCATAGCTGGTCAGCGACCGGGTAAAGGCAAAGAACTCGGGGTCTTTGCCGAAAGCCTCGGCATAGATGCGGTTCCGTTCGGCATCGGCCTCGCCGCGCACCACTTCGGCCTGACGCCGCGCATCGGATGTCAGCTCCACCACCGTCCGGTCCGCACTCGCCCGCACGCGGCTTGCCGCTTCGCCACCGCGCGCGATCTCGTCCGCCGCTTCCCGCTCGCGCTCGGCCCGCATCCGGGCAAAGGTCGCCTCAAGGTTCTGCTCGGGCAAATCGGTCCGCGTCAAACGCACGTCGACCACGTCGATCCCCAGCGATGCCCCCTCGCGCCGCGCGATATCGCGGATCAGGTTCATCAACCCCTGACGATCTTCGGACAGCACACGGCTCGATTCGACCGAACCCAGCACCTGCGGAATGGCATCGTTCAAGATACCCTCAAGCCGCGTCATCGCCTGCCCGACGCCATTCGCACCGACCGCTTCGCGGAAGCGCACCGGATCGGTCACCTGCCAGCGGGCAAAGGCATCGACGACAAGACGGCGATCATCGCTCATCGTCACTTCGATGGGTCGTGTCGGCAACGACAGGATACGGTCGTCATACCGCACGACATCCTGGATGAACGGCACCTTGAAACCAAGACCCGGCTCGTTGCGGATCTGTTTGACCTGCCCGAATTGCAGCACTAGCACCTTTTCACGCTCGTCCACGATGAACATCGACGACAGCGCAACCGCGCCAAGGATCGCAACGGCGGGAAGAATATATGCAGCTTTCATCAGTTGCTCCCTACCGAGTTCACAGCAGCAGCAGGCGCTCCGGCCGGACGGTTCAATTCGTTCAACGGCAGGAACGGCACCACGCCATTGCCTCCCCCGCCCTCGCCCGAACCGACCCCGTCAAGGATCACCTTGTTCATGCCGCCCAGCACCTTTTCCATGGTTTCCAGATACATGCGCTTGCGCGTCACTTCTGGCGCCTTCACATATTCCTCATAGACCGATGTGAAACGGCTCGCTTCACCCTGGGCGTTGTTGACCACCTCGGCGCGGTAGGCTTCCGAGTTTTCGACCAGACGCGCCGCTTCGCCTCGTGCGCCAGCAGTCACGCGGTTGGCATAGGCATCGGCTTCCTTCTCAAGCCGGTCCCGTTCCTGCTGCGCGGCCTGAACCGCACGGAACGCATCGATCACCTCGCTCGGAGGGGCCGCCTGCTGCAAGTTCACACGGATCACGTTGATACCCGCATTGTAGCTGTCGAGCGTCTTTTGCACCCCCTGACGCAGATCGGTGGCAATCGCCCCGCGATCACGGTTCAGAATGGGCGAAAGCTCGGACCGCGCGATGATGTCGCGCATGGCCGATTCCGCCACGGCGCGGATCGTGTCCTCGGGATCGGCAAGGTTGAACAGATAGTTCGACGGGTCCGAAATGTTCCACACCACCTGGAACCCGATATCCACGATATTCTGGTCCCGCGTCAGCATCAGCCCTGCAGCGGTCGGATCGGTGCTCGACCGACCCACTTCCGTCTGCCGCTCGCCGGTGACCTGCACGATTTCCTTCGTCACGAAAGGCCAGGGCGCAAAGTTCAGACCCGACTCTCCGATTGTGGACATTTTGCCAAAAAACAGCTCGACCGACCGTTCTTCCGGCTTCACCGTATAAAACGACATGAACGACCACAGCACCGCAGCGCCCAGCACGCCCAGCGCCACGCCCTGCTTGGAAACCATCGGCCCGCCGCCGCCGCCAGGCCCGCGCCCGCCGCCACCGTTGAAACCGCCACGACCCCGCCCGCCCATCAGCACGCGAAGCTGTTCCTGCCCCTTTTTCATCAGGTCTTCGATCTCGGGCATTTGCGACCCGCCACCTTCGGGACGACGGCCGCCATTCCTGCGGTCGTCACCGCGCCCCCCGTTGCGATCCCCGTTGTTCCGGTCATCATCGCCCGGGCCGCCACCGCCGCCCCAGGGGCCTCCGCTACCTGCCATCGATCTTTACCCTTTTTCTATCGTCGGGATTAAACTGTGCATGCCCGGTCGAATTTCAAGAAGCGTCAGCATCAAGCCTGACGCACCGGACGTTTCATCGTCACCAATTCCTCGGCCATCGTCGGGTGAACCGCCACGGTGCGGTCGAAATCCTCTTTGGTCGCCCCCATCCTGATGGCAATCGCCGCAAGCTGGATGAATTCGCCCGCATCGGGTGCGACGATATGGCAGCCCAGAACCACGCGACTTTGTGCATCGACCACCAGCTTCATCATCACCCGGTCCTGCCGCCCCGCAAAAAGCGACCGCATGGGGCGGAAACTCGTGGCGTAAACCTCGATCGGTCCCCGCGCCCGCGCCTCCTCCTCGGTCATGCCGACCGACCCAAGTTCAGGCTGGGTAAACACCGCCGAAGGGATCATCTC
Organism: Gemmobacter aquarius; assembly: GCF_003060865.1. Lineage (NCBI taxonomy): Bacteria > Pseudomonadati > Pseudomonadota > Alphaproteobacteria > Rhodobacterales > Paracoccaceae > Paragemmobacter > Paragemmobacter aquarius. The sequence goes on along the minus strand of NZ_CP028918.1, from coordinate 807,381 downwards.
ATGCGCGAACTTCGTGGGCCTGCCGCCGAATACCGTATCGGCAAAAGCATGCCCCTCGCGGATGGCAACCGGCGTCAGGTTCACCCGGTCGGTCACATCGCCCACGGCAAAGATCGACGGCACCGCGGTCTGCGACCATTCGTCCACCAAAATCTCGCCCTGCCGCCCGAACTGCACGCCAAGCGCCTCAAGCCCCAGCCCCGCGGCATTCGGCCTGCGCCCCGTGGCGTAAAGCACCACGTCGAACTCGCGCTCGGTGCCATCCGTCGCCACCGCGCAAATCCCGCCGAGACGGCGCTCAAGCCGCAGCGCATCGGTGCCGCAATGCACCCCGATCCCCCGCGCCTGCATGGCATTGGCCACCATGCCCCGCGCCTCGTCGTCAAAGCCGCGCAAGATCTGCGCGCCACGGTAATACTGCGAAACCTCCACCCCCAACCCGTGCAGGATGCAGGCGAATTCCGATGCGATATAACCGCCGCCCACCACCAGCGCCCGCTTGGGCAACTCGGGCATGTGGAACACCTCGTTCGAGGTGATCGCCAACTCCGCCCCCGGAATATCCGGCACAAAGGGCCAGCCCCCCGTGGCGATCAGGATATGCTTGGTCGAAAACCGCTTTCCGTCGGCAAGCTCCACGCAATGCGGGTCAACCACCCGCGCGCGGCTGTCATGCACCACCACGCCCGCAGTCTTCAGCGTGTTGCGGTAAGCCCCCTCCAGCCGGTCCAACTCGCGCTCGAGTGACGCGCGAAACACCGGCCAGTCGAACCGCCCGTCCGTCACATCCCAGCCGTAAGCCCGCGCATCGGCAATCGCCTCGGGGAAGCCGCTGGCAAAGACCATCAGCTTCTTGGGCACGCAGCCCCGTATCACACAGGTGCCGCCCATCCGGCTTTCCTCGGCCAGCCCGACGCGTGCACCCCACTCGCCCGCCGCCACCCTTGCCGCCCGAACGCCGCCAGACCCGCCACCGATGACGAAAAGATCGTAATCGAACGTCATTCCATATCCGCAAAGATGTTATCGCTGGGCTTGAACTCGACGAAATCGTCGGATTCCGATCCGGCGTTTATGTCGCGCACCGTCACACGCCCGTCACCATGCCCGATCACCACGATGTCGCAGATGTCGATGAACAGCCCGTTCTCGACCACGCCCGGTATCTGGTTCAACACCAGCGCCAACTGCCGCGGATTGCCGATCCGCTTCAGATGCAGATCGACGATGTAATTGCTTTCATCCGTCATCAAGGGCTTGGCGCCATTCATCCGCAAACTGCATTCGCGGCTCAGCACGTCAAGGCTGACCAACGTCTCCTCGATCAGCGCCTTGGTCGTCTGCCAGCCAAAGGGAATCACCTCGACCGGCAGCGGAAAGGCCCCCAACTGCGCCACTTCCTTCGCCGCGTCCGCAATCACGATCATCTGGTCGGACGCCGTCGCCACGATCTTTTCCTGCAACAGCGCCGCCCCGCCGCCCTTGATCAGCGCAAGGTTCGGGTCGAACTCATCCGCCCCGTCGATGGTAAGGTCCAGCCATTTGGCCTCGTCCAGCGTGGTGATCGGCACGCCCACCTGCCGTGCCAGTTCCGCCGTGCGGCTCGACGTGGGCACCCCCACGACGCGCAGCCCCTCCTCGCGGATACGCTCGCCCAGGCAGCGCACCATCCATGCAGCCGTCGATCCGGTGCCAAGCCCCACCTTCATCCCGGTCTCGACGAACTCGGTCGCCCGCTTGGCAGCAACGAATTTGGCCTTGTCGATGGGGTTCAGATCGGCGGGCATGGCGGCTCCTCGGATAGACTGCGCCCTTTATAGGCAAAGCCGTCGCAGGGTGTAAGCAGGAATTGGCACGGCTCGCCGATCCGCCACCCACTCCCCGATTGCAAAGGGAAACGCGCGCGCCCCACCTCACTGGCAAAAGGGGATGCGCTCTGTGCGCGCAATCGCGCGCATCGCTGCACCGGCAACTTCCCATCAGCCGCCAGACGACCCCGCCGGTTTCACCCTTGCTAAAATACTCACCTCGCCACGCCAGCCAGAAGCACGACGCCCCCCGTCACGGCCTACCCGTCACGGCATACCCGTCACGGCCCCGCCGCCAAAGCCCCCCGCACCGCCTCGACCTCCTCGACCGTCAGCCGCCCGTCCGCATCCAGATCGAATGCGAAATATTCCGCCGCCCGCGAACCGCCCCGCCGCACTGCCGCCGCCTCGGCCATCCCCCGCAACTCCACCGCCGAAACCGAGCCATCCCCGTCCGCATCCGCAGCCGCAAAGCCCAAAAGCAACCGCGCCCGCGCATCGACACCCAGCGAAGCGGCCCGCAACAAGACCTCGTCGCGCCCGACAACCCCGTCATTGTCCAGATCGCTCTGCAAGAACGGCCCCAAAGCGCGCGCCCGCCGCTCTGCCAGATCAATCCGCTCCGCCGCCTCGGCCTCGGCACGGCTGATCCCGCCCGCTGCCCCGCTGCCATAGATCAGCCGCAAGGCCCCCGCCGCAAAGCGGTCGGGATCGGCCCGCAACCGCTTGGCCTGCGCCTCGGGCAGGGCGGCAAGCGCCTGCGTGACCGCCTCTTGCGCCACCACCGGAAAGGCGAAGACCCAGAACACAAGAACCCAACGCAGCATGGCCACCTCCCGATAAAACCCGCAGCCACCCTGCGCCGAATCCGGTTAACAGGCGGTAAATGAGCGTCGATGACAGGAAAAGAGCCAATCCGGTCGCTTTTCGCCCTTGCTGCATCGTCCGCTATGTCCACCTTTGTCCTCGCGCCCGCGTCAGGGCGCTTTGGGCAAAAGGGCGGGGCAATGTTCCTTTCGGTATTCGACATGTTCAAGGTGGGCGTCGGCCCTTCGTCCAGCCACACCATGGGCCCCATGGTCGCCGCCGCCCGCTTCCTCGACCTGCTCCGGTCCTCGCCCTTCCATGCAAAGGGTCTGCGCGCCTCGCTGCACGGCTCGCTCGCCTTTACCGGCGTGGGCCACGCGACCGACCGCGCCACCATCCTCGGCCTCGCAGGCTTCGAACCCGCCACCTACGACGCCGAAAAAGCCGAAACCACCCTCGCCGCGATAAAGGCCACCCGCACCATCACCCCGCCCGGCCTGCCCGAACTCCACTTCGACCCGTCAGCCGACCTGCTGTTCGACTACGGCCCCGCCCTGCCCGGCCATGCCAACGGCATGATCATCAAGGCAACCGACGCCCAAGGTGACGTCATACTTCAGGAAACGTACTACTCCATCGGCGGCGGCTTCGTGCTGACCGCCTCGGAAATGGCCGACGCAGGCAGCGCCAAGGCCAAGGCGCGCGCCGACGTGCCCTACCCCTTCGAATCCGCCGACGAGATGATGGCGATGTCCAAGGCCTCGGGCCTGACCATCGCCCAGATGAAACGCGCCAACGAGCTGAAATTCCGCTCTGCCGCCGACCTCGACCGCGGGATGGAGCGGATCTGGCAGGTGATGAACGACTGCATCAGCCGCGGCATGGAAGGCACCGGCATCCTGCCCGGCGGCCTGAAAGTCCGCCGCCGCGCCAAGGGCATCCATGACGCCCTGATCGCCGAGCGCGGTCTGAACATGACCGCCCCGCACACCATCAATGACTGGATGTCGCTCTACGCGATGGCTGTGAACGAAGAGAACGCCGCAGGCGGACAGGTTGTCACCGCGCCCACCAACGGTGCCGCAGGCGTGGTGCCCGCCGTCATCCGCTACTGGCTCGACCATGTGCCGGGCGCATCGGCCTCCCGCGTGGGCGACTTCATGCTCACCGCCGCCGCCATCGGTGGCCTCGTCAAACACAACGCCTCCATCTCCGGAGCCGAATGCGGCTGTCAGGCCGAAGTCGGATCAGCCGCCGCCATGGCCGCCGCAGGCCTCGCCGCCGTGCTGGGCGGCACCACCGAACAGATCGAAAACGCCGCCGAAATCGCGCTCGAACACCACCTCGGCATGACCTGCGATCCGGTCAAGGGCCTCGTGCAGGTGCCCTGCATCGAAAGGAACGGGCTTGGCGCGATCAAGGCGGTCTCGGCCGCCTCGCTCGCCCTGCGCGGCGACGGCATCCACCTTGTCAGCCTTGATGTCTGCATCGAAACCATGCGCCAGACCGGCCGCGACATGCACGAGAAATACAAGGAAACCTCGCTCGGTGGTCTGGCGGTCAACGTGCCGAACTGCTGACCGCGCAGCCTTTGGCAGACAGCCGGGGCCAGCCCCGGACCCCGGAGTATTTATCGCAAGGATGAACGGGGGGGGAAGGCAAAGCCGATCGTGACGGTTCAAGCCGGTCGCTTCCCTCCCCCCGCGGGGGGAGGGAGAGGGTGGGGGGGCCAAAGCACAGCCCCTCAATCGTCGCGAAACAGAGCCCCCGTTTCCGATACTGCAGCGTAAAGTGCGAAATCACCCGCAAGCTTCCGGCGCAGTGCCTCCATCACGCCGCCTTCCACCTCGGGCAACCCGCTGAACGGCTTGGCCGAGGTGTTCTTGACCGGCAATCGCAACCTGACACCGATCCGGTCGGCCAGAAACTCCATCATCAGATCGAGCCTGTCGTAATCGAACAGCACGTCGATCCCGCTTTGCATCCCGTCCCAGCCGACGAAACGGTCCTGCGCCCCGACGCGGGCAAAATCGGGCGGGCTATCCTGCATCACGGCGCAAAGAAAATCGTCGAACCCGATCCCTTGCGTACTGCGGCTGTCGCCCTCGGCGTTCTTCTTGCGATAGCGATACCAGCTGTCCAGACGCGCCAAAGGATCACGCACCACGGCGAACACCTCGACCGGACCGCCGACCCGCTCTTCGATCAATCCGCGCCACTTGCGGTTGAACGGCCCGATCCCGCCATGCCGCGCGCCGGGGTCGTCCTGCCAAGGTCCCGCCATGGCCCGCCCCCGCAGCATCGCCCGGACCGATTGGGTCGCGGTCTTGGGATTGGCCAGAAACACCAGTCGCGACGCTTCCAGAACCAGCACGCCAAACCCCTTTACCCTGTTACCGCTTTAACCTAGGCGACCCCGCCGCAGTTGAAAAGCCACGCCCCCGCCATTTCGCATGACATTCCGGTCCCCTCGGGGTCGCTTTCGGAATGGACGCAAGGCCCCCGCCCCGCTACGCCCGAAGCCATGACATCGCCCGCTCCCTCCTCTGCCCGCCCCACCGACCGCATCCTTCCGGGTGTGGCCCTCATGCTCGCCTTTTGCGTGCTTGCGCCGCTGCTCGACGTGGCCTCGAAACTCGCCGCCGAATCCGGCATGCCGGTGGGCCAGATCACCACCGCCCGCTTCGTGGTGCAGGGCGCACTCATGCTGCCGGTCCTGCTGCTGATGGGCGTGCCGTGGCGCACCGACCGCCGCGTAGCAAGCCTGCTGCTGATGCGCGCCGTCTTCCTGATCCTCTCCACCTTCTCCTTCGTCTCGGGCATCGCCGTCATGCCGGTGGCCGATGCCCTCGCCATCGCCTTCGTCGAACCCTTCATCCTGCTGATCCTCGGCAGCCTGATCTTCGGCGACGAGGTCGGTCCCCGCCGCATCGCCGCCAGCGTGGTGGGCTTTGGCGGCGCCCTTCTGGTGATCCAGCCCTCGCTTGCCACCTTCGGGCTCGTGGCGCTCTGGCCGCTTGGCACCGCCTTTGCCTTCGCCTTCTACATGCTCGTCACGCGCGCGATGTCGGACCGCATCCACCCCGTGGCGATGCAACTGCACACCTCGCTCGCGGGTATGGCAATCTGCCTGCCGCTTCTTGTGCTGTTCGACGGCAGTGGCATCGGCCCGCTCGATGCGCTTGAACCCCAAGGCCTGCAATGGCTCTGGCTCTTCGGCGTCGGCTTCTGGGCCGCGATCTCGCATATGTGCATGACCTACGCGCTGAAATTCGCACCCTCGGCCACGCTCGCGCCGCTGCATTACACCGAGATCATCGCCGCCGTGATCCTCGGTTACCTGATCTTCGACGATTTCCCCAACCCCCTCACATGGGCAGGCATCGCCGTCATCACCGGATCGGGGCTTTACATCATCCACCGCGAACGGCTTTCAGCCCGCGTCAAGCGCCGCGCGGCAATCCTTCCGGTAGAAGTGCCCTAAGCGCCGCCCCAAGCCGCGCGCGGGGCAGGATCACCAGCATCCCCGCCCCGTCCATCGCCAGCACCACCCGCCGCGCCGCAACGCGGTTCGACGTGCCCACCATCCCGTCCGGCGCAAAGCCGATCCCGCCGATGGGCCATTCCAGCCCCTCGCTTCGCCCCGTCACCGCCGCCATGGGAAAGAGCGAGAACCGTTCGCCCACCCGCATGTCGATCTCCAGCCGCGCAGGCGCATGGAACACCACATCCCGCGATCCGATCAGCACGCAGCGCCGCCCGCCCTGCCGGACGAGCGTGTTCAAGACCGCAAGCCCATGGTCGACCCGCGCCCCCGTGAACCCCAAGGCCAGCACAAAGGGCGCCTGAACCGACCGCAGCGCCTTGTCGAAATCGGTCGTCGCCTGCTCGCCGATCACATGCTGCCGGTCAGAGGGAATCAGCTCCCGCGCCGCAGCACTGATCGAATCGAAATCGCCGATCACCGCCTCGGGCATCAGCCCCGCCGCCAGCACACGGTCCGCCCCGCCATCCGCCGCCACGATCACAGGCGCAAACCGCAGCGCCAAGGCCAGTTCCGCCTTTGAAACAGGCCCTCCGCCCACCAGCGTGACCCCATCAGGGGATTGGACAATCGGGCGGTTCATGGCGATACTGTCTTTCAATTGCGGCAGGTGGCGGCACGTTGGGCCATAATCAATCCTTCAAAACACCCCACTCTGTCCATGAAAAGGATCGACCCGACGGGTGAATGTGACGGCTGAATTTGGTAAAAGGCATGCATCCGATGATCGGTGCGAGTAAGATCCTTACGGTCTCCTACGGGACCTTCTCTTGTACGTTGGAAGGGTTTGACGACCCGTTCAACACGATGCGTGCAATTGCCGAGTATTTCCGCGACCTCGCCGCAGAAGACCGCTACTTCGGGGCCGAACCGCCCACCCCCGATGCCGCCATGCTCCACCGCATCGCCGAACGCGAGGTGCAGCGCCGCGTCGACGCCAAGGTTCAGGAAAACGGCATCCACCTGCGCGCATCCGACGGCGTCCAATCCCGACAGACCGCCGCGCCGCAACCTGCTCCCGCCCCGTCAGTCGCTCCGACAGTCGCTCCATCGGTCGCACCGATGGTCGCTGCTGCCGCACCCGCAGCCGTCAAACCGGCAGCCGAACCGGCCCCGCTGGCCGACCCCGCCGAAACAATCGCCGAAACCATCGCCGAACGCCTGCTCCGCCTGCGCTCCGAAGTCGCGGCCCAGCAGCAGGTCACTCCTGCGCCGGTCCCGCAAGCCGCAACTACAGCGACCGTCTCGCTGGCCCTGCCCGACTATGTCGAAGACACCGCCGAAGAACCCGCCGAAACGGCATCGACCGCAATGCTGGCCGATTTCCTGCCCGAGGATGACGCCGCAACCGCCGATATCGAAGACGCAGACCTGGCCGCCGCACCCGAAGCCAACCCCGTCGCAACCTTGGCCAGGGCCGACAGCCTACCCGACCGCGTGGTCGCTTTCGCACCCGGTTCCGACCTGCCCGATTCCGACCTGCCCGACCTGCCCGACTCGCTCGTCGCAGCCCTCGCCGGTCCGCTGGAAACCATCCCGGCCGCAGCCCAACCCGAACCGCAACCCGAACCGCAACCGGCATACCACCCCGACGAGGCCCGGATCATCGCCTCGATCGCCGCGATGAAGGTCGACCAGCCCGAGTCCGCCGGATCGCTGGCCGAAACGGCCCTTGCCGCAACGCAAGCCGACTATGACGACACACTCGCCGCCGACGCAGGCTTCGACCTTGCCGGACCGCAAATCGTCCACAGCACCATTTCAACGGCCGACGAAGCATTCGACGCGGTCGCCAACGACGCCGCAACAGACGAAGACAGCTTCGCAGCCCAGCGCACCGCCGACTTCACCGCCGACCTTCACGACGCCGACTTCGACGACACCGACCTTGAGGAAGCCGACCTCCTCGACGACGCCGAACTCGCCGCCGATCTTGACGTCCCCGATCTTGACGGAACCGACCTCGACACAAACGGCACCGGCGATACCGGCCTCGACAGCATCTTCGGCGAAACCGAAGACCTGCCCCCCGGCCAGCCGCTTCCAGAACTTCGCCCCGGTGCCGCCGAAAAGCTGCAACGCGCCCGCGCCCGTGTCTTCAAGATCCGCCGCGCCGATGCCGTGACCGGCCTTGCCGAAAGCGTCCCGGCCAACGACGGCCCGTCGCAGCCCGCCTCCCTTTCGGCCGAGGCCGAGTATGACCTTGAACGCGAACTCGCCACCCTGAGCACCGAACCGGCAGGCACCGAACCGGCACCCCCCCGCGCGCCGCATGCCTTTGGCGACCCCTCCGCCGAAGATGCCGTAAGCCGCCTCATGGCGCAGGCCGATTCGGAAATGGAGGGCGAAGAGACCAAGCGCCGCCAATCGGCCATCGCCCATCTGAAAGCAGCCGTCGCCCAGACCGTGGCCGAACGCCGCGCGGGCGAGACAAAGCCCGATCCCGAACCCTCGCGCATCGCCCGCTACCGCAACGACCTTGCCATGGTCGTGCGCTCGGCCCTGCCCGCAGCCCTGCAACCCAAACCGCACGGGGAAAAGCCCGCCCCCCTCGTCCTCGTCTCCGAACAGCGCATCGACCGCCCCTCGCGCCCCGCAGGCGGCCCGATCCCCGCCACGCCCGGCGCGCTGTCCCAGCCTGTGCAAATCCGCCCGCGCCGCATTTCCGGCTCGGGCTCCGGCCTTGCCATGCAGGCGCAATCCCTCGAACAGCTCGAACCCGAGGATGACCTCGACCTTCACCTCGCCGAAGCCCTCGCCGATTACGATGACGAAGCAGATGCCGATGCCGATGCCGCAGTGGCCCCCGCGCCCGACGCGGCCTTTCGCGATTTCGCCGACCGCATCGGCGCCGCCTCGATGCGCGAGATGATCGAGGCCGCCGCAGCCTACCTCACCTGCGACCAGAAGCGCCCGCATTTCACCCGCCCGCAGATGATGCGCCATGTCGCAATGATGATCCCGCAGACTGACTCCCTGCGCGAAGACAGCCTGCGCGTTTTCGGCGCCCTTCTGCGCGATGGCCATATCGCTAAAGTCCGCCGCGGCCAGTTCACCCTGACCGAAGCGTCCCCCTATTTCGCACTGGCGAACCGCAATCCGGGCTGAGAGCTGCCACTCAGGCCCGAAACGGAAAGGCGGACAGGTTTCCCTGTCCGCCTTTTCCAATTCGGGCGACCGGAACCGCCTAGGCGTCCGGGTCGTCCTGCCCCACGCCCTTGAAGATGAACTTGAACGGCAACGCCCAGACGATGCCCAGCGCGACATAGACCAGAAGCTCGAGCAAGATCGACGGCCGGTCGAACCATCCAACCACCGTCAACGCCACGACGATGTAAAGCGGCAAACCCACCAGCAGGATCAGCAGCGACAACCGCCGCCGCGTCTTGTATGTCAAAGCCATCCCATTCTCCCCTTGCCTGCCGAAACCTAGTCCGGCAGGCCCCCCGATCAACCGCGACAGAGGTCAATCCGCAAAGGGATCGGTGACAAGGATCGTGTCATCCCGCTCGGGGCTGGTCGACACCATGGCGACCGGGCACTGGATCAATTCCTCGATCCGGCGCACGTATTTGATCGCAGCCCCCGGAAGGTCATTCCACGACCGCGCGCCCGCCGTCGATTCCGTCCATCCCGGCATCTCTTCATATATCGGCACCACCCGCGCCTGCAGATTGGCCGCCGTCGGCAGGTAATCCAGCCGCTGCCCGTCCAACTCGTATCCGACGCATATCTTCAACGTCTCGAACCCGTCCAGCACGTCAAGCTTGGTCAGGGCGATCCCCGAAACACCGCTCGTCGCACAAGTCTGGCGCACCAGCACCGCGTCGAACCAGCCGCAACGGCGCTTGCGCCCCGTCACCGTGCCAAATTCATGCCCGCGCTCGCCCAGACGCTCGCCATCGCCGTCGAACAATTCGGTCGGAAACGGGCCTTCGCCCACGCGGGTGGTATAGGCCTTGACGATCCCCAGCACGAAATCCACCGCCGTCGGCCCCAGCCCCGTGCCAGTCGCAGCCATGCCCGCCAGCGTGTTGGAACTGGTGACATAGGGATAGGTCCCGAAATCCACGTCCAGCAGCGACCCCTGCGCCCCCTCGAACAGGATGCGCTTTCCGGCGCGGCGCATGTCGTGCATCACCTTCCAGACCGGCTTGGCATAGGGCAGGATCTTCGGCGCAACTTCCAGCAACTGCGCCTTCAGAGCGCCTGCGTCGACAGGCTCCAGCCCCAGACCGGCGCGAAGCGCGTTGTGATGGCTCAGCAACCGCCCGATCCGCAGATCAAGCGTCGCCTCGTCGGCAAGGTCAGCCACCCGCACCGCACGGCGTCCCACCTTGTCTTCATAGGCAGGCCCGATGCCGCGCCCGGTGGTGCCGATCTTGGCCACACCCGTCTGGCCTTCGCGCGCACGGTCCAACTCGCCATGCACGGGCAAAATCAGCGCCGTGTTCTCGGCGATCATCAGGCAGTCGGGATCGACCGTAACCCCCTGCCCGCGCAGTTTCCCGATTTCCGACAACAGCGCCCAGGGGTCCAGCACCACGCCATTGCCGATGACCGACAACTTGCCCCCCCGCACGATGCCCGAAGGCAGCAACGACAGCTTGTAGACATTGCCGTCGATCACCAGCGTGTGGCCCGCGTTATGCCCGCCCTGAAACCGCGCGATCACATCGGCGCGTTCCGATAGCCAATCGACAATCTTGCCTTTTCCCTCGTCGCCCCACTGGGCACCCACGACGACAACATTGGCCATGACGGCTATCCTTTCAGGGTTGGCGTGAAACCGTGCGTCCTATAGCCCCCCGCCCCCGCAAGGGAAAGCCAAATCCTTGCAACCGCCGCGCCCGTCGCAACCTGTGGAAGCCTGCGGCGCGAGTATTTGGGCAAGGATGAAGCCGCAAACCCCTTTCCGCTTTCATGCTGGCCCGAATATCCTCGGGGTGAATTGGCCGGCACGGCCAAGAGGGGGTGAAGCCCCCTTGCGCCTGCCGGCAAAAGCCGCCTTGGGGCTTGCACCCCTGCCCCCTTCCGCCTAGATAGGCGCGTCAGTTCCGAGAAAAAGCGCCCCATGGAAAACGTCATCCTCACAATCCACCTGATCCTCGCCCTTCTTCTGATCGGCGTGGTGCTGTTGCAGCGGTCGGAAGGTGGCGGTCTGGGAATGGGCGGCGGCGGCGGCGGTGGCAATTCCGTCATGACCGGACGCGGTGCCGCCACGGCGCTTGCGAAACTGACATGGATCTTCGCGGTCTGCTTCATCGCAACTTCGGTCACCCTGACCATCCTCGCCGCGCAAAAGACAGGCTCCAGCTCGGTCATCGACCAACTCGGCATCCCCGCCGCCGACGCGCCCGCCCCGGCGGAAGCGCCGCTCGGCAACGACCTTTTGCCGCCGCAGCCCGCCGACGCGCCGCTTGCACCGCCCCCGGCCAACAGCAACTGATCCGACACAACTGCTTGAGCGTCCTTTTCAAGGTTCAGACAGCATCTAGCGGTCCGGTTGCGCGCGGGCGAAAGCTGCGTTACAGCTTAACTCCCGTGATGATGCGATTCCCTGCCTTGCAAATCGCCACTCGATCGCACCGATTGACCTGACCACGGGAGCCCCACATGGCACGCTATATCTTCATCACCGGCGGCGTGGTGTCCTCGCTGGGCAAGGGCCTTGCCTCCGCAGCCCTCGGCGCCCTGCTACAGGCTCGCGGCTACACCGTCCGCCTTCGCAAACTCGACCCATACCTCAACGTCGACCCCGGCACGATGTCGCCCTTCGAACACGGCGAGGTCTTCGTGACCGACGACGGCGCCGAAACCGACCTCGACCTTGGCCATTACGAACGCTTCACCGGCGTCTCCGCCCGCCAGACCGACAGCATCTCGTCGGGCCGCATCTATTCCAACGTGCTGGAAAAGGAACGCCGCGGCGACTACCTCGGCAAGACCATCCAGGTCATTCCCCACGTCACCAACGAGATCAAGAATTTCCTCCGCATCGGTGATGAAGAGGTCGATTTCATGCTCTGCGAAATCGGCGGGACGGTGGGCGACATCGAAGGCCTGCCCTTCTTCGAAGCCATCCGCCAGTTCATCCACGAACGCCCGCGCGGCCAGTCGATCCTGATGCACCTGACGCTCCTGCCCTACCTTGCGGCCAGCGGAGAACTCAAAACCAAACCCACCCAGCACTCGGTCAAGGAATTGCAATCCATCGGCCTCGCCCCCGATGTGCTGGTCTGCCGCTCGGAACACCCGATTCCGGAAAAGGAACGCGAGAAGATCGCGCTCTTCTGCAACGTCCGCAAAGACAGCGTCATCCCCGCATATGACCTGAAAACCATCTACGAAGCCCCCCTTGCCTATCACCGCGCGGGCCTCGACCAGGCCGTGCTCGACGCCTTCGGCATCACCCCCGCCCCGAAACCCAACCTGACCCGTTGGGAAGACGTGATGGACCGCCTGAACCACGCCGAAGGCATGGTCCGCGTCGCCATCGTCGGCAAGTACACCCAGCTCGAAGACGCCTACAAATCCATCGCCGAGGCGCTGACCCATGGCGGCATGGCCAACCGCACCCGCGTCAAGGCCGAATGGATCGACGCCGAAATCTTCGAACGCGAAGACCCGGCGCCCTACCTCGAAAACTTCCACGCCATCCTCGTCCCCGGCGGCTTTGGCGAACGCGGCACCGAAGGCAAGATAAAGGCCGCGCAATTCGCCCGCGAAAAGAAGATCCCCTATCTTGGAATCTGCCTCGGCATGCAGATGGCGGTGATCGAAAGTGCGCGCAACCTCGCGGGGCTCGCCAACGCAGGGTCCGAAGAATTTGACGTCGAAGCTGGCGAAAAACGCTTCACCCCCGTCGTCTACCACCTGAAAGAATGGGTGCAGGGCAACCACGTCGTCGCCCGCAAACTCTCGGACGACAAGGGTGGCACCATGCGCCTCGGCGCCTATACCGCCAGCCTGACCGCCGGATCGAAAGTGGCAGGCGTCTACGGCACCACCACGATCGAGGAACGCCACCGCCACCGCTACGAAGTCGACATCAAATACCGCGCCAAACTCGAAACCTGCGGCCTCATCTTCTCGGGCATGTCCCCCGATGGCCGCCTGCCCGAAATCGTCGAGGTCAAGGACCATCCGTGGTTCATCGGCGTGCAATTCCACCCCGAACTGAAATCCAAGCCCTTCGCTCCGCACCCCCTGTTCGCCGATTTCATCCGCGCTGCGGTCGACGTCAGCCGTCTGGTGTGAAACGAAACAGGGCGGGGAAACCCCCGCCCTGCCAACAGATGATTTCGCAGGAAATTACTGCGCGACGACTTCGGTCATCACGTCCAGCAGCGAACGGCTCGGGTCAGCCGAGCAGGCCGCGTCGGCATCGTTTGCGTTCACTTGCAGACGCTCGAGGTCGAGCGAGCTGTCACCGTTGATGCCGCCGGTATAGCCGTCCATCCACATGATCAGGACGCCCTTGGTATCCGCGGGCAGCGCCGCGAAATCGGTGCAGGACAGGGTGGCAACGTCGAAGGATTCAGCGAAAGCCGGGGCGGCAAACACAAGCGACACGGCGCAAAGCGCGATCTTGGTAAAAGCGGTCATATTTACTCCATTCACAGTCAAACATGCGGCGCCCGTCGCGCCGATTCACGCGCGCATTTGTGCCGACCTGCGTGGCCGCAAACAAGCCCCTAAATCGAAGATCCGTACAGCTTTACGTATCGGGTCAACCCAACTGCGCGGCCAGAACAGGCCCCACCTGATGCCAGCCTTCCCAGATCATCTTCAGCGCGACATAGACGATGATCGCCAGCCCGATATAGGCGATCCAGCGATAGCGGTTCAAAAGCCGCGCCACGAAACTTGCCGCCAGCCCCATCAGCGCGATCGACAGCACCAGCCCCACGACCAGCACGGTCGGATGCTCGCGCGCGGCCCCCGCCACCGCCAGCACGTTATCGAGGCTCATCGACACATCCGCGATCACGATCTGCATCGCCGCCTGCCGGAACGTCTTCTTCGCTCCGCCCGCAACCGTTCCGTCGCGGTTCAGGTCTTCGCCCGTCAGCGCCTCTTCGGCGCGGTTGTCGTCGCCATGCCCCTCGCGCAGCTCGCGCCACATCTTCCAGCACACCCACAACAGCAGGATGCCCCCCGCCAGCAGCAGGCCCGTCAGCGCCATAAGATAGGTCGTCGCCGTGGCAAAGATGATCCGCAGCACCGTCGCCGCGATGATGCCGACCAGAATGGCCTTGGTCCGCATCTCGCGTGGCAGACCCGCCGCCGCCAGCCCGATGACGATGGCATTGTCGCCCGCCAGAACCAGATCGATGGCAATCACCTGCATCAAGGCGGTCAGTCCGGCAGCGGTAAAGATTTCCATGACGACTCCAGCAATCCGTTCGGCACCCTGCCTACGCTTCCGTTAAAACTTCGGCAACACGGGCCGATCACTTTATGCATCGGTTGTGCATCCCGCAAAGTTCCATACCCGTGCCGATAAACCGGCCCCGCTTCGGGCTGCAGCACAAATCCGTGCATCGGCTGTGCATATCACCCCACATCCATCGCACCTTGCCCAAGCCCCGCCAAAACGGTAGCCAAAGCCCATGCTGTCATACCAACACATCTACCACGCGGGGAACCTCGCCGATGTCCAGAAGCACGCGCTTCTGGCCTTTGCGCTCGACTACATGACCCGCAAGGACAAGCCGCTGACCTATATCGAAACCCACGCAGGCCGCGGCGTCTACGACCTGACAGCACCGGAAGCCGCCAAAACCGGCGAAGCCGCCGCCGGAATATCCCTTCTGGAACAAGGCTTTCCCGCCGACCACCCCTACCGTCGCCGCCTTGCGGAAACCCGCGCCCTGTTCGGCGACGCAGCCTATCCCGGCTCGCCCCTCGTCGCGGCGCTCAGTTTGCGCGACGGTGACAGCCTGCACCTCGCCGAACTCCACCCGCAGGAACACGCCGCCCTCACCGCCAACATGGGCCGCTGGGGGCTGAACATCGCCAAACGCGACGGTTTCGAAATGGCCCTCGCCCTGACACCCCCCACCCCCCGCCGCGGGTTGATGCTGATCGACCCCAGCTACGAGGTGAAGACCGATTACGCCAACATTCCCAAGACCATAGCCCAGATCGCCCGCAAGTGGAACGTTGGCACCATAGCCCTGTGGTATCCCCTCTTGCTCGACGCCCCCCACACCCCCATGCTGCGGGCCCTGATGGCCGACCACCCCGAAAGCTTCCGCCACGAACTCCGCTTCCCCCCCGTCCGCGACGGCCACAAGATGACAGGTACCGGAATGTGGTTCCTGAACCCGCCCTACGGGATAGAGTCCGAAGCCCAACGCCTTGACGCGCTTTACAAAACGCTCTGATCCGGCCGCAGTGACGGGGCCGTGACCACCACCTCCTTGCCCTTGCAAGGCCACCGCCCTATCCTTGGTCCATGTTCGAAAACCTCCTCCGCAGCCTTCTGGCCCCCGCCCCCACCCGCCTGCCCGACCCCGACGCCCGCCTTGCCATGGCGGCGCTTCTGGTCCGCATCGCCAAGACCGACGGCCTTTATTCCGCCGAAGAGGTCGAACGCATCGACCGCATCCTGATGACCCGTCACCACCTCGGCCCGTTCGAAGTCGCCCGCCTGCGCTCGGAAGCGGAAACGCTGGAAGCCGAAGCCCCCGACACCGTTCGCTTCACCCGCGCGATCAAGGCCGCCACCGATGTCGACGACCGCTCTGCCCTGATGCAAGCCATGTGGTCAGTCGCCCTGTCCGATGGCCTCCGCGACGCCGAGGAAGACCGCCTTCTGCGCATGGTCGCCTCGCTGCTGGGCCTGACGGATGTCGAATCGAACCTCGCCCGTCAGCGCGCCGAACAGCAATGATCGTCGCCCTTCCGATGTATGACCGTGTGGAAAACCGTGCGGCAACAGACCGTTACTGGTCGCTCATCCGCGCCGCCCTCGCCGCGCGCGGCATCGACGCACCCGCAGCCCTGCGCCGGGGCGACCTCGACCTCATGCCGCAATGGACCGACCCCGCGCTTCTCCTCTCGCAGACCTGCGGCTTTCCCTACCGCGCGAAACTGCACGGCCACGTCCAGCTCGTCGGCACCCCCGACTTCGGCGTTACGGGCTGTCCCCCCGGCCATTACCGCTCGGTCCTGATCGCCCGCGCCGATGACCCGCGCGACCATCTCGCCCAGTTCGACGGCGCAAGCCTCGCCTATAACGACGCGATGTCCCAATCCGGTTGGGCCGCCCCGCAGAACCACGCCGCCCGACACGGCCTGACCCTCCGCGCCGGTCCCCGCACCGGCGCGCACGCAGCCTCGCTCGCCGCCGTTGCGACCGGCCAAGCCGACCTCGCCGCCCTCGACGCGGTCACATGGTCCCTCCTTGCCGAACACGACCCGCAGGCCAAGGCGGTCAAGGTCATCGGCCATACCGACCCGACCCCGGGCCTGCCCTACATCACCGCCGCCACCCGCGACTCGGGCGCGATATTCGATGCGATTGCCGAAGCCATCACGCTTCTTGACGCAACGGAACGCAAAGCCCTGCGGCTTAGCGGAATCGTAAGGATTCCCGCCCAAGATTACCTCTCTGTGCCCACTCCTGCCCCGCCCGCCGCGTTTTCGACCGGAAATTGATCAAATTGCCACCCTCTCTTGCCCGAACCGTCGCAAAACGCGTTGCAATAGCGCAAATCCTGCGCCTTACTCGTCAGCCAGAATGAGCAACGGCTGATATCAGTGCCCGAAACAACCGTCGACACACCCGTTATCCGCATCCGCAACCTGCACAAGAGCTATGGCCAGCTCGAGGTGCTAAAGGGTGTCGACATGACCGCACCGCGCGGCCATGTGGTGTCGCTGATCGGCTCGTCGGGGTCGGGAAAATCGACGCTCCTGCGCTGCTGCAACCTGCTCGAAGACAGTCAGGACGGCGAGATCGAGTTTGAAGGCGAAGCCGTGCGCTGGCGTGGGCAGGGGCTGAACCGCCACCCCGCCGACCGCGCACAGGTCACCCGGATGCGGACCAACCTGTCGATGGTGTTCCAGCAGTTCAACCTCTGGTCGCACATGACCATCCTGCAAAACGTCATGGAAGCGCCGGTCACCGTGCTGAAACGCGATCCGGCCGAGGTGGAACAGACCGCCCGCGCCTATCTTGCCAAGGTGGGCATCGCCGACAAGGCTGACGCATGGCCCGCCCAGCTTTCGGGCGGTCAGCAGCAGCGCGCCGCCATCGCCCGCGCCCTGTGCATGGAACCCCGCGCGCTTTTGTTCGACGAGCCGACCTCGGCCCTCGACCCCGAGCTTGAGCAGGAAGTTGTCAAGGTTATCAAGGCGCTGGCCGAAGAAGGCCGCACGATGATCCTTGTGACCCATGACATGAAACTCGCCGCCGATGTCTCCGACCACGTCGTCTTCCTGCATCGCGGCAAGATCGAGGAACAAGGCCCGCCTGCAAACCTGTTCGGAAACCCGCAGACCGAACGTCTGCGCGGGTTCCTTTCGGCCACATCGGCCTGACCACACCCAAAACCAAAACCACTCAAGGGGAGCTAACCTATGAAGAAAATCATGCTTGCCACCGCACTTGTCGCCCTGTCGGCCGCCGCCGCCAGCGCGCAGGACACGGTCCGCATCGCTACAGAAGGGCTTTACCCGCCCTACAACCTCGTGAACGATGCCGGCAAACTCGACGGCTACGAAGTCGATCTCGGCACCGAAATCTGCAAACGCGCCGCACTCACCTGCGAATTCGTGCAGAACGACTGGGATTCGATGATGCCCAACCTGAACTCGGGCAACTTCGACGTCATCATGGCCGGCATGTCGATCACCGAAGAGCGCAAGGCCGACCGCCTGTTCACGCAGAATTACTACCCGCCGGCAATCTCGCTCTACGTGGCCGCCAGCGCCGATGTCGATCTGACGACCTCGGTCGTCGCTGCCCAGACCGCCACCATCCAGGCGTCGCATGTTGCCGAATCGGGCGCGCAGCTTCTGGAATTCAAAACGCCCGACGAAACCGTCGCCGCCGTCCGCAACGGCGAAGCCGATGCCGTTCTGGCCGACAGCGAATTCCTCGATCCGGTCGTCGCGCAATCGAACGGCGAACTCGTCGTGGTCGATCAGGTGCAACTCGGCGGCGGCGTCGGCGCTGCGTTCCGTCAGTCCGACACCGAACTTGCCGCCAAGTTCGATAAGGCGATCGCCGAAATGAAGGCCGACGGCTCGATCAACGAACTGATCAAAAAGTGGTTCAAAGAGCAGGCCGTCCTGTTCTGATCTGCCTGTGACTCAGGGAAAACCGGCCAAGCGCCGGTTTTCTCCCCAGTGCCCGGAGGCCCGATGTTCGCCCAATGCGCCGACCCCGCGGCCCTGAACGGCCCGATCTGGATGCTGTGCTACCTGACCTCGGGCAAGCACATGCTGTTTTACTACAGCTTCGGCACCGTCCTGATCCTGCTGGCCATCACCGCCCCCGTGGCCCTCGCCTTCGGCTTTGGCGGCGCCATGGCCGCACGCGCCCACAACCGCGCACTCAGCCTGTTCGGCAAGGCCTACATGCTCATGGTGCGGGGCATTCCCGACATCATCTTCTTCATGTTCTTCGTGATCGCGCTGGATCAGGGTCTGGAAACGCTGCTCCACCACGTCCGCTGCCCCGACTGGACCGGTCCGATCCGCACGGGCCTCGAATTCAAGGTCTGCCCCGAAGCGAAGATTCCGCCGAACTCGGCCCCGCAGATCTGGCATCAGGTCTACGGCTTCGCCCTTGCCGTCGTCACCTTCGCCATCGTCTTCGGCGCTTTCGCCGCCAACGTGCTTTACGGCGCGATGAACGCCGTGCCCCGCGCCCAGCTTGAAACCGCCGAGGCTTATGGCCTCTCGTCGCGTCAGGTGTTCCGCCGCATCCTCGTGCCCCAGATGTGGGTCTATGCCCTGCCGGGCCTGTCGAACCTGTGGCTGATTCTCATCAAGGCGACGCCCTTGCTTTTCCTGCTCGGCGTGAACGATATCGTTTTCTGGGCGCAGGAACTTGGCGGGTCCAAGACCGATGCCTATGCCTATCCGCATGATGACTGGCGGCTGTGGTATTTCCTGTTCCTTCTGTTCTTCTATCTCGGCTTCACCCGCGTGTCCGAAATCGTGCTTGGCCGCCTTACGGCCCGCCTGTCGCGCGGTCAGGCCACGATGGCGGGCGAAGCGATGCGTAAGGTGGCTGCATGACCTGCTTGGACACGATCGGCGCCTACGCCTTCCGCAGCATCGGCTACGGCGAGCGGATGCTGCCGAAAACCGACTTCACCCTGTGCCAGCAATTCACCCTGATCGGGTCTGGCCTGATCTGGAACATCTACTACGGCGCGCTTGCCCTGCTGACCGGCTTTTTCTTCGCCAACGCCCTTGCTCTGGCGAAATCGGCCCGCAGCCCATGGGTCCGCAAACCGGCAGACTGGTTCATCTTCACCTTCCGCGGATCGCCCTTGTTCATCCAGTTTTTTCTTGCCTATCAAACCTTTGTGCTTTTGCCAAAAGGCGGGATCGACCTGCTTGGCATCACGGTGCACACCGATTGGCTCACCAAGGCATGGGCAGGCGCTTTGGTCGTGCTGTTCCTGAATACCGCCGCCTATTCCGCCGAAATCTTCTACGGCGCGCTGCGCTCGATCCCGCGCGGCGACATCGAAGCGGCTGACGCCTATGGCATCACCGGCTTCAAACGTTTCCGCCGCATTCTGTGGCCCACCATGCTGCGCTTGGGCTGGCCTGCCTATACGAACGAGGCGATCTTCCTGTTCCACGCCACGACACTGGTGTTCTTTTCCAGCTTCCCCGCCTTTCGCCAACAGGGCGACGCGCTTTATTACGCCGCCTATTTCGCCGACAAGACCTACAATCCCTTCATTCCCTATCCCATCGTCGGGTTCTACTTCATCTGCCTCACCTTGCTCCTGACATGGGCCTTCAACACGGTAAACAAGCGGTTAAACCGGCATCTGCCATCGAACCAGCGCGCAAGAATTCGCTTGCGTCCTCAACTGATCCGATAGTAGCCTAGATTTGATCAAATTCCCCGGGCCTCTTGTCCGGGTCTGCCCAGCGGGCGGCATTGCGGCATGGGGCTGCATGGGAAGGGGATCGAAACACAAAGGGACGGACCGGGGCCGGGCATATTGCTCCCCCGCCTGATGAAAAAGATGATGAAGGATTGGCTGAGAAAGCATCCCGACGTGCGGACCATCCGCGTGGCGGCTGCCGATTTGAACGGGCAAGCGCGCGGCAAGCGCGTGCCGGCGCGATTTGCCGAAAACGTGGTCAAGAACGGGACGCGGTTCCCGTTCTCGGTCCTGAACCTCGACATCTGGGGCGAGGATATCGACGACAGCCCGCTGGTGTTCGAGCAGGGCGATCAGGATGGCGTGCTGAAACCCACGGAACGTGGGTTCATCCCCATGCCGTGGCTCGAAGCCCCCACCGCGATGCTGCCCATCTGGATGTTCCGCGAAAATGGCACCCCGTATGAGGGCGACCCGCGTCACGCGCTGCGCTCGGTCGTCGACAAGTTCAAGGAACGCGGATTGACCCCCGTAGTTGCGGTCGAGCTTGAGTTTTTCCTGATCGACGACAGCGGCAAGACCATGCAGGTTCCCGCCTCGCCGCGTTCCGGCAAGCGGCGCAAGGCCGCCGAGACGCTGTCGATCAGGGCGCTCGACGCCTTCGACACCTTCTTCACCGACCTTTATGACGCCTGCGAGGCGATGGATATTCCCGCCGACACCACCACATCGGAAACCGGCCTTGGCCAATTCGAGGTGAACCTGATGCATTGCGACGACGCCCTTCGCGCCGCCGATGACGCATGGTTCTTCAAAATGCTGGTAAAGGGTCTCGCCCGCCGCCACGGTTTTGCGGCCAGTTTCATGGCAAAGCCCTATCCGGAGTATTCCGGGTCTGGTCTGCACACACACTTCAGCCTCGTAGACGAAGACGGCCGTAATGTTTTCGACAGCGGCGGACCCAAAGGTACGGCGACCTTGCGTTCCGCCGTGGCCGGTTGCCTGAACGCCATGCACGACTCGGCGCTGATCTTCGCGCCGCATCAGAACAGCTTCGAACGGCTGGTGCCGGGCAAACATGCCCCCACCGCAATCTGCTGGGGCTATGAAAACCGCACCGCAGCGATCCGCATTCCGGCAGGCAATCCGGGCGCGCGCCGGATCGAACACCGTGTCGCAGGTGGCGACGTGAACCCCTACCTCATGCTTGCCGCCATCCTCGGCGCGGCGCTCGACGGGATCACGCAGGCGATGGAGCCGCCTGCGCCGATCACCGGCAACGCCTATGCGGTCGAAGGTCTGGCAGAAATCCCGACGACTTGGGAAGGCGCAATCGACGCGCTTGAACAAAGCACCATTGTGCCGCGTTTCATCCATCCCGAACTGATCAAGAACCTGATCCACACCAAACGTCAGGAACTTCATTATATCGGCGAGTTGACCGCAACCGAGCGGGTCGAGCTTTACCTCGACACCGTCTGACCCGGCCCAAGACTTTTCCTCAAAAAGTCTTGGGCCCCTACCCCGCAAAATCTTCGTCGAAGATTTTGCGGGTAACGCCGGCGAAAAATCTTCTGGAAGATTTTTCGCCGGGGCGCACCTTGTCAGGGCCACTGAGCCTCTCTTACCTTGAAGATGTCAAACGATGGACCCGCCCATGCTGATCGGCATCCTGCAAACCGGCCTTGCGCCTGACATGCTCGCCCCCGTGATGGGCGACTACCCCGATATGTTCGCCCGCCTGCTAGAGGGCTACGGGTTCAGTTTCCGCACGTGGCGGGTGGTCGAAGGCGACTTTCCGACCTTGGTCAGGGATGCAGAGGGTTGGCTGATCACCGGCTCGCGGCATGGCGTCTATGAAGATCACACGTGGATCCCCCCGCTCGAAACCTTCATCCGTGCCGCCTATGACGCGCATGTGCCTTTGGTCGGCATCTGTTTCGGACACCAGATCGTGGCGCAGGCGATGGGCGGCAAGGTCGAGCGTTATGCAGGCGGCTGGGCGGTCGGCGCGCAGGATTACGATTTCGACGGCGAGACTTTGACCCTGAACGCATGGCACCGCGATCAGGTCGTGGGAAAGCCCGCAAATGCCACGGTCGTCGCCACCAGCGATTTCTGCACAAATGCGGCCCTGCTATACGACAACCGCGCCTTCACGGTGCAGGCCCACCCCGAATTTCGCCCCGAATTCGTCGACGGGTTGATGCAGACACGGGGCAAGGGTCTGGTTCCGGACGAGGTGATGGCGAATGCCGCCGCCCGCCTGTCGGACCCGCTGCAAGACAAGACCATCGCGGCCCGCATCGCCGCTTTCTTCAAGGAACCGCGCGGCTGATCCCGGCCTGCGGCACCCCAAACCATAGTGTGATCCCATGTCGAATTGGACCGACAAACTGCCCGAAGCCGCCCGCGACTGGATCGCAGGTCGCCGTGTCGACGAAGTGGAATGCATCATCGGCGACATTGCCGGCGTGGCGCGGGGCAAGGCGATGCCTGCCTCGAAGTTTGCCAAGCAGGCCAATTACTTCCTGCCCAATTCCATCTTCCTGCAAACCATCACAGGGGAATGGGCAGACAATCCGACCGGTGCCTTCACCGAGCCGGACATGATCCTTGTGCCCGACTTCAGCACAGCGACTGCCGCCCCCTGGACAGCCGACGTTACCTTGCAAATCATCCACGACGCCGAAGACCAGCAGGGCAAGCCGGTTCCCACCGCCCCACGCAACGTGCTGCGGCGGATTGTCGAGCTTTACAATGCCGAAGGCTGGCAACCCATCGTCGCCCCCGAGATGGAGTTCTTCCTCGTCGCGCGAAACATCGACCCGAACATGCCGATCATTCCGCCGATGGGCAGGTCAGGCCGCCGCGCGGCGGGCAAGCAGGCCTATTCCATGTCGGCTGTCGACGAATACGGCAAGGTGATCGACGACATCTACGATTTCGCCGAAGCCCAGGGCTTCGAGATCGACGGCATCCTGCAAGAAGGCGGCGCGGGCCAGGTGGAAATCAACCTCGCCCATGGCGACCCCGTGGCGCTGGCTGACGAGATCTTCTTCTTCAAGCGCCTGATCCGCGAGGCCGCACTGCGCCACGACTGTTTCGCCACCTTCATGGCCAAACCGATCGAGGGCGAACCCGGCTCGGCGATGCATATGCACCATTCGGTTGTCGACATCAAAACCGGCAAGAACATCTTTTCCGACAAAAAGGGCGGCGAGACCCCGGCCTTCCTGCATTTCATCGCCGGAATGCAGGCCCACCTGCCGGGTGCGGTGGCCCTGCTTGCGCCTTACGTGAACAGCTACCGCCGCTACGTTCCAGACTTTGCCGCCCCCATCAATCTCGAATGGGGCCGTGACAACCGCACCACCGGCCTGCGCGTCCCGATCTCGCCCCCCGAGGGGCGGCGACTGGAAAACCGGCTCGCGGGGATGGATTGCAATCCCTATCTCGGCATAGCGGCCAGCCTTGCCTGTGGCTATCTGGGCCTTAAGGCGCAAAAGATGCCCAAGCCGGAATGCAAGGGCGACGCTTATATGAGCGAGACAGACCTGCCCTATAACCTTGGCGATGCCCTCGATCTGCTGGAAGAGGATGACGCGCTGCGCGAAATCCTCGGCGTGGAATTCTGCGAAGTCTACGACAGCGTGAAGCGCAACGAATACAAGGAATTCCTGCAAGTCATCAGCCCGTGGGAGCGGGAACACCTGCTTTTGAACGTATGAACCTGCTCTATGCCAACGACAGGGCCGGAGAGTATCCGGCCTCCTATTACGCAGCGACGCGGGTGGATTTCGCAGCCCACACCCCGCTGCAGGGCGATGTGCGGGCCGATGTCTGCATCGTGGGGGCGGGTTACACGGGCCTGTCGGCGGCGCTGCATCTGGCGCAGCGCGGCTATTCGGTCGTGGTGCTTGAAGCGAATCGGGTCGGCTTTGGCGCATCAGGGCGCAATGGTGGGCAAGTCGGGTCAGGCCAGCGCAACGATCAGGACGATCTCGAACGCGTGGCGGGCCGCGAAAACGCCCGCCGCCTGTGGGATCTGGCGGAAGATGCCAAAGGGCTGGTCAAATCGCTGATCGCAGACCACGACATTCCGGCCCCTTTTCGCCACGGCATTGCCCATGCCTGCTGGAACGATAGGCAGGTCAGCCACGCCCATGCCTATGCCGACCGCCTGCAACGCGATTACGGCTACGACAAGATAGAGCCGCTGGACCGTGACGCGATGGCGCGCCTGATCCCGTCAGGCGTGTTCAAGGGCGGCGTTGTCGACCGTGGCGCGGGGCATATCCATCCGCTGAACTATGCTATCGGGCTTGCCCGCGCTGCGCTGGCGGCGGGCGCCATCATCCACGAAAAGTCCGAGGTGATCCGCCTCGATCACGGCGCGCGGCCAGTTGTGCATACGGCGACTGGGAAAGTGACCTGCGACCACGTGATCCTTGCCGCCAATGGCTACCTGGGTGGGCTGGATCCGCAAGTTGCCGCCCGCGTCATGCCGATCAACAACTTCATCCTCGCCACAGAACCTCTGGGCGCGCGCGCAGGACATGTTCTGGCCGAACCCGTCGCCGTGGCTGATACGCGCTTTGTGGTGAATTACTGGCGCCTGTCGGATGACAACCGCCTGCTGTTCGGCGGGGGCGAAAGCTATGGCTGGCGCTTTCCCGACATCGTCAAGACGGTGCGCCCCGCCCTTCTCGACATATATCCCGCCTTGCGCGATATCCGCTTCGACTATGCATGGGGCGGCACGCTGGCGATCACCATGACGCGCAATCCCTGCTTCCTGCGGGTCGCGCCGAACGTCCTGTCGGCCTCGGGCTATTCCGGTCACGGCGTTGCGCTGGCCACCCTTGCCGGGCGCATCCTTTCGGAAGCCGTGGCTGGTCAAGCCGAACGCTTTGATCTCATGGCCTCGCTTCCCACTCCGCGCTTTCCGGGTGGTGCCTCCTTGCGCTGGCCGATGCTGGTGCTTGCCATGACATGGTATTCGATGCGCGACCGCTTGGGTCTTTAGGCGGAAAGCCCCGAAAGCGGCCACTGTCATAAACATGTCGCTGGAAATAATCAGCCGCAACGCTTACAGCATTTCCTTAAATCAGTTTCAGGAAATCTGTACATGGCACCCGACGGACAGGCACACGGTCAAATGACCGCCCCCAATGTCTATGACGCCGATCCTATCCCCGAAGCGGCACGGGCCGAGATCGACCGGCTGCTCGCAACAGGCGACCTGTTTCGATATACCGCCGCCCAAGGTGCACCCGTTGCATTGCTGGAAAGTGAATTCGCCGCACTGCTCGGATCGCGCTACGCTTTGGCGGTTTCGTCCTGTTCGGCTGCGCTATTCCTGTCCTTGAAAGCCTTGGACCTTCCGCGTGATGCCAAGGTCCTGATCCCCGCCTTTACCTTTGCCGCCGTGCCCTCGGCCGTGGTCCATGCCGATTGCATGCCCGTTCTGGTCGAGGTGGGCGACAATTACCGCATCGATCTGGCCGATTTCGAGGCGAAGCTCGACGGGGCGCATGCCGCGCTCATCAGCCACATGCGCGGCCATACCAGCGACATGGATGCCATCATGGCGCTGTGCGACGCGCGGGGGATTCCGGTGGTCGAGGATGCCGCCCACAGCCTCGGCACGGTCTGGGGCGGGCGGAACATCGGCACGATGGGCAAGGTGGGCTGTTTCAGTTTTCAGTCCTACAAGTTGGTGAACGCGGGCGAAGGCGGGATCTTGGTGACCGACGACCCAGAAATCGCCGCCCGCGCCATCATCATGTCGGGCGCCTACGAGGCGAATTGGAAAAAACACCCCGGTTTGCAGAACAGCTTTGGCCACTGGCAGAACAAACTGCCGCTTTATAACCTGCGGATGCAGAACCTGTCGGCAGCCGTCATCCGCCCGCAACTGCCTGAAATCGCGGGTCGTGTGGCGCTGGGGCGTGCGAACCACGACTGGGTGGCCGACCGTCTGAACGCCTGCCCGTGGCTGACCGTCCCCCCCGCCCTGCCGCCCGAGGAACGGGCGCCCGATTCGATCCAGTTCAACCTGACCGGCGGGTGGAGCGATGACGAAGCACGGGCCTTTCAGGAAGACGCCAAGGCGCAAGGCGTTTCGGTCCAGATTTTCGGCCTGTCGGAAAACAACGCGCGGGCCTATTGGAACTGGCAATTCCTGCCCGACCTGCCCGACCTGCCCAAGACCCGTGCCATGCTGATGCGGGCTTGTGACGTGCGGTTGCCCGCCCGTCTGACCGGACCCGAGCTTGATTACATTGCCACGGCGCTGGTCGCCTCGGCACGCACGGTCAAGCGCTAAAGCACCCGCAGCGACGGGGCGAGCCACGGCCAGTCGCGCAGCGCGGGCACGATGACCTGCGCTTGCAACTGCGCTTTCAGCCCGGTCGCGATCTGCGCGGGAATGTCTTTCAGCACCCCTGCCCGCGCCGATAGCGAAAGCGTCCGGTCCAACGTGCCAAAGGGTAAGGGCCGCACCGTCACCTCGGGGCGGAACCGCGCGGCATGGTGCAGGGCAAGCGGCGTCAGGATCGTCCAGCCCGCACCGCCTGCCACCATGGCAAGGATGGCGTTGTAACTGTCCAGCTCGAACCGCGTGGCAAGGCGCTGCCCGTTACGCGCCAGATGCGCCGCGATCTGGCGGCCCATCAAATGGCGCGTGGTGTATTGGATGAAAGGCAAGGTTGCTACGTCGCCCCCGTTGGGCAGGATCGCGACAAAGGGTTCGGCCAGCAGCGGATGCACCTCGCGCCAGCCGGTATCGGCCCCCTCGGCCCCGCTATCTGCTGCCACCACGATATCGAGGGCGCGGCTTTCCAGTTGTTCGACCAGCCGGTGGCTTGCCCCCGTTTCCAGCAGGAAGCGGCACCCCCGCAGCGTTTCCGCCACGGTACCAAGCAGTTGCGGCGTCACCTCGGCGTCGAAATCCTCGATCATGCCAAGGCGCAGCGTGGTCAGGCCGGAAAGATCGGCCATGGCGAGATCGGCCCGCGCCTCGGCTTCGGCGTTCAGGATAGTCTGGGCGTGGCGGCGGAACATCGCGCCCGCAGGCGTCATGCCCATGGGGCGCGCCCCCCGGTCCAAGAGCACCGCCCCCAAGGCGGCTTCGAGCGAGGCGAGCTGCTGGCTCACCGCCGACGGGCTTACCCCGAGGCGCCGTGCTGCGGCGGAAATCGCGCCTTCGTCGGCTGCGGCTAGAAAAACCTCGATCCCCCAAAGGGTGACGCGACCCTGACCGTCAGACATGGGCCGCCCCGCGCGTCACAGCTTGGAGAGTTTCTTTTGAAGTTCAGCCAGTTGCCGTCTGATCTGGGCCAGTTCGTCTGCATCGGGCGCGGGTGTTGACGCGTCATCCTCTTTCGCCGGACCGGTGCCGCCCCATCCCGGAAGCCCGCCCATAAAGGCCTTCATGAAGACCTCTTGCTGTTGGCGCATCGCCTCGAACCCCGGCATAGCGGCCATCGGGTTCGGAATGGTGGTCAGGTTTTCCAGCATCTTCGATTGCCCATCGCGCAGCATTTCGAAAGAGGCGGCAAGGAATTGCGGCACGACCGATTGCATCTCGGTGGTGTAAGAGCGGACAAGATCGGTCAGAACCCCGATGGGCAGCACGTTTTCGCCCTTGGATTCATGCTCGGCCACGATCTGCAAAAGGTATTGGCGCGTCAGGTCGTCGCCGGATTTCAGATCGACGATCTGGACCTCGCGGCCTGCGCGGATGAAGCCGGCGATGTCTTCCAACGTCACGTAATCGGATGTCTCGGTGTTATAGAGGCGGCGGCTTGCGTAGCGCTTGATCAAAAGCGGCTTCGTCGTATCGGCCATCGGCCAGCCCTCCCCGGCAATCGTCATTTCGCAGTCGCAATGGCTGCGCTGCAGAGAAACCTTAAGACAGGGGATTTCAAAAAGAAAGGGCGGGCACAAGGCCCGCCCAAAGCGCCGATCAGACCGGGAGGAGGCCGATCAGGCGTATCGCTTACTTCGCAGCCGCAGCAGCTTTTTTCGCGGCGGTGGTCACGTCGGTCGTGGCTTTCTTGACGGCAGCGGTCGCGTCTTCCGACATGTCCTTGCCAGCAGCCAGAACCAGTTCGACGGTTTCCATCTGCACTTTTTTCGCAACTTCTGCGAAAGCGGCCATGTTTTCAGCGGCCATTTCAGCAGCGGCCGAGGCGAAATCGGTGGCCGACTTGGTGTAGTCGGTCACTTCCGTTTTGGCTTTCGACACGTCAGCCAGCTTGGCAAGGGTGTCTTTGGCCCATTTCGAGGTGATCTCGGTCGACTTTTCAGCAGCTTCCAGAGCGACTTTCGACAGCTTTTCAGCCATCGCAGCCTGCGTCTTGAACGCGTTCTGCATGGCGGACGAGTCCACCGGGAACGAGGCCATCATGTCCTGCATGACTTTGGTGAAATCGGTCGGTTTGTTCATGATAAGCTCCTGGCGTTTCGGGCAATGCCCGGGGGTGCGTTTCCTTGAACATCATATAAATGCTGCAGTGCAGCATTTCAAGTTTTTTCTGCACCGCAGCATAAAGGTCTGAAGTCAAGGCCGCCCGGCGCAAATTCATGCGCTGCATCAAGGTCTTGTCAGACGGCAGGCACTGCGGTGACGTAACTACCGGGCGCAGGCGCAAGCACATCGGCCCCCGAATCACCTGGGTTTCGCGCCTTGATCTGCTTGCCGGACCGTGCGGCAAGCCAGTCTTTCCAGCGCGGCCACCAGCTACCCTGATGGAACTCGGCAGCGGCTTTCCAGTCCTCCGGCTTGCCGGTCAGGACAGTCGTGCCAGTATAATGTCCGTATTTCCCCTTGGACGGCGGGTTGATGATCCCCGCGATATGGCCGCTTTCCGACAGGATGAACGTCTTGTCCTTCGACCCCATCTTGGCCACCCCGTTGAAGCTGCCGCGCCAATGGGCGATATGGTCGGTCTCGCAGGCGATGGCGCAGACGGGCAGTTTGATGTCTGACAGTCGCACCTTTTCGCCAAAGACGGTGAAGCCTTCGGTCGCGAATTCGTCGCGCTGGCACAGGCCGCGCAGGTATTCGACGGCCATCTTGGCGGGCAGATTGGTGCCGTCGCCGTTCCAGAACAGCAGATCAAAAGCGGGCGGTGCCTCGCCCATCATGTAGCTTTTGATGGCGGGTTGATAGATCAGGTCGTTCGAGCGCAGGTAGCTGAAGGTCCGGCTCATGAACATCTTGTTCAGAATCCCGTCATGCTTCGACTGCCGCTCGATCCCGTCGACGAAATCGTCGTTCAGGAACACCCCCACTTCACCCGGATCGGAAAAATCGGTCAGCGTGGTAAAAAGCGTGGCTGATTTCACCGAGCGGTCGCCCGCCTTTTCCAGATGCGCCAAGGTTAACGACAGCGTGGTGCCTGCGATGCAATAGCCCACCGCATTGATCTGTTTTTCGCCGGTGATGCGCCGCACCTCGGCCATGGCGCGCAAGAAGCCGTCGCGGATGTAATCGTCCATTCCGACATCGGCGTAAGCAGCGTCAGGATTGACCCACGAGACGACAAACAACGAAAAGCCCTGCTCGACGATCCATTTCACCAGCGAATTGGCGGGCTTCATGTCCATGATGTAGAATTTGTTGATCCACGGCGGAAAGATCAGCAGGGGCGTCTGATAGACCTTTTCGGTGGTCGGCGTATACTGGATCAGCTCGAACATGCGGTTGCGGTAAACCACCGCGCCCGGCGTTGTGGCGATGTTCTGGCCGACGTGGAAGGCGTCCTTGTCGGCCAGCGTGACCAGCACCTCGCCCGAGTTCGCCTCGATGTCATGGACCAGATTTTCCAGCCCCTTGACCAGACTTTCGCCATCGGTCGCCACCGCCCTTTCCAGCGCATCGGGGTTGGTGGCCAGAAAGTTGGTGGGCGAGAACATGTCGACGATCTGTTTCGAGAAATACTCGACGCGGCGACGGTCGGTATCATCCAGCGTTTCGATGTCACCCAAAGCGGTCGTGATCGCCTCGGAATTGATCATGTATTGCTGTTTGATGAAGTTGAAATAGGGGTGGGTTTCCCACAGCGGGTTTGCGAAACGGCGGTCTTTCGGGGTGGCATCCTCGGGCGCCTTCAACTCTCCGCCCGCCAGCGCCTTTTGGGCTTCGACGTAGTGGCGCAGGCTTTTGCCCCAAAAGCCGATCTGGTGTTCGATGATCTTTGCGGGGTTTTGCATCATCTCTGCCAGATAGGCCGCCGCAGCCTTGACGTAGACATCGTTCGACGGACCGTTCAGCGCCGCATCATGGGCTTTTTTCTTGGCCAATCCGTTAACCAGCCGCTCGGTCAGTTCTTCGACACGGGCGAGGTTGGCGGTCAGACGGTCAAGCTTTGCGCCTGCGTCATTCTCTTGCGTTGTCATGCCAACAAATCCCCCCTATCCTCGCACTCGCAGCATAGACCCGCGACCCTTGCGGGGAAAGCAGCGAATTGGGGGGCGGGGCCCTTCCGACAAGGAGACGTAAGTTGCGTTACATGTTCACCTACGACCTGATGGAAACCGCCCGCAACACGAATGAGTGGCTGGGCGCGACCGCACGGGCGATGGCTTCGTATCCCGCATTCGCCATGTCGATGAACCCCGCGCTGCCGCTGATGGCGGCTTGGGGCGAGGTGACGGAACGCTCGTTCAGTCGCATGGTGGTGAAACCCGACTGGGGCATCCGGTCCATTGTCGGGCCTGACGGGCAGGACCATCTGGTCGACATCACGCCGGTGGTGGAAAAGCCCTTCGGCAATCTGATCCATTTCTCGGTCCGCCGCCGTGCGCCAATGGCGCGCAAGGTGATGCTGGTGGCCCCCATGTCGGGCCATTACGCCACCCTGCTGCGGTCAACCGTTGCAAGCCTGCTGCCCGATGCCGAAGTCTATGTGACCGACTGGCACAACGCCCGCGACATTCCGGTGTCGGCTGGCAAGTTCGACGTCGAGGATTATACGCTTTACCTTGTCGATTTCCTGCGTGCGCTTGGCCCCGACACCCATGTGATCGCCGTTTGCCAGCCTGCCCCACTCGCTTTGGCGGCGACCGCCTATCTCGCGGCCGAAGACCCCGAAGCGCAGCCGCGCAGCCTGACGCTGATCGGCGGGCCGATCGACCCCGATGCAGCCGCGACCGATGTGACCGATTTCGGCCGCCGCATCACCATGGGGCAGCTTGAGCAGATCGCCATCCAGCGCGTCGGCTTCAAGCACAAGGGCGCGGGGCGCTTGGTCTATCCGGGGCTTTTGCAGTTGCAAAGCTTCATGTCGATGAACGCAGACCGCCACTCCAAGGCGTTTTCCGAACAGATCATGCGGGTGGCCCACGGACAGGCGTCGGACCATGACGCGCATAACCGGTTCTACGACGAATATCTGGCCGTGATGGACATGACGGCGGAATTCTACCTGTCGACCGTAGAGCGGATCTTCAAGAACCGCGAGATCGCGCTGAACGAATTCGTCGTGGCAGGCAAGCGGGTCGATATCGGCGCGATCAACCGCGTGGCAGTGATGACGGTCGAAGGTGCGAATGACGACATTTCCGCCCCCGGCCAATGCGTGGCCGCGCTGAAGATGCTGACGGGTCTGGCCGACGACAAAAAGGCCCAGCATCTGGAACCCGAGGCCGGGCATTACGGGATTTTCGCGGGCAAAAGCTGGCGGCTGAACATCCGCCCGCTGGTGCTTGGCTTCATCGATGCCAATTCCGCCCAGCCTCCGGCAAAGAAAAAGGTCAAGCTGGCTTCGGTTTGACGCTCCGCAGCATCAGGGGGCCGTTCAGGAACTCTTCCAGCGCAGCTGTGACGGCTTCGGGCTGTTCCAGCGTTGGCAGGTGGCCCGCGTCGGGGATGACGACCAGCTTGCCATAGGGCGCAAGGGCGGAAGTGAAATCCTGTCGCCGGACCGGAGTGATGGGGTCGCTTTGCCCGGCAATCACCAGAACCGGCAGCATGGCACGACGCAGGGTCTTTTGCTGGTCGGGGCGGCGTTGCGATGCGCGCGATTGGCGCATGAAAACCCCCTCTCCCAACGTCAGCCCCATATCCTGCATCAGCGCCATGATGTCAGCCCGCCACGGGCTTTGGGCAAAAGCCTCGGGCGGGTATTCCTGCAAGATCGCCTCTTTCAGCCGCCCCGATTTGGCCGCCACGATCCGCGCTTCGCGGGCGGCGGCATTGGTGGGCGCTTCGGCGAGAGGGTCGGTCGAGATCAGCGCCACGCGGGTGACGCGGTCCAAATCGCGGCGCAGAATATCGAGCGCGATATCGCCGCCAAGACCGCAGCCGACAAGCGCAAACCGGGCGGGCGCATGGGCCAGAACCCGTTCGGCCATTTGTTCCACCGTCTCACCCGTGCCGGGCACGGCGATGTGGATGGCATGCTTTACCCCCAGATGCACGATCTGCGGCAGGAAGATACGGGCGTCGCACAGGATGCCGGGGATGAACAGGATGGGGTCGGTCACGGGGCGGGGTGTTCCTTGCGGTTGGCATCAGGGTAGCGGCGGTTGCGCGTCGGACCAAGGCCGGAATTTGACGCAAATTCCGCGCCGATTTCTGACGCAGAAATCGATGTCAGGATGGGCGGTGAGCGGAATTTTCGTGAAATTCCGGCGCGAAGTCTGCGTCAGACTTCGCTTTGCGATACCTCGGCCACCGCCTGTTCGATCACGCGCAGGCAGGCTGCTGTCGAAAAGCGGTGATCCGCCCCTTTGACCAACGAAAGCCGCAGGTCGGGACTGTCGGCATGGTCCATCAACCGAAGCGCCACGGCGGGCGGCACATCGGTATCGGCGGTGCCTTGCAACAGGCGGACGGGAAAGGGCAAGTCCAAGGGCGCGCGCAGGACAAGATGGTTGCGCCCGTCTTCGATCAGCTTTCGCGTGATGACATAGGGCTCGGGCGAATAGTCCGAAGGCTCTTCCACGAACCCGCGCGTCGCAAGGGCATGGCGCTGCGCGTCGGTGAACTGCGCCAACATGCTGTCTTCGGTGAAATCGGGCGCGGCGGCGATACCGACAAGGCCCGCCACCCGTTCGGGCATGGCGCGTGCCAGCAAAAGCGCGATCCAGCCCCCCATCGATGACCCCACCAGAACCTGCGGCCCGTCCGTCAGCGCGGTGATCGCGGCAGTGGCATCGGCGAACCAGTCACCGATGCAGCCATCGAGGAAATCGCCCGAACTTTCGCCATGGCCCGAATAGTCGAAGCGCAGAAAGGCGCGGCCTTGGTCTCGCGCCCATGCCTCCAGATGCACGGCCTTGGTGCCGCCCATGTCGGATTTGAACCCGCCGAGGAAAACGATGCCCGCGCCCCGCCCCGCGCTGCGGTTATAGGCGATGCGGCGGCCCTGTGGCGTGGTCAGGTGGTCGGTCATGCGGTCCTCCGGTTGTGCCTTACCTTTTACCCCTCTCCCCGCCCCATGCCAGCGCATTTCGAACCTGCGGCGAGGTTGACTTTCCCCGCCCGTTTCTGCACCAACGCCCCGATACCAACCCGCAACCGGGCGTTCCGTGGGCGCCAAACCGACGAGGAGCATGGCCATGAGCCAGATTTCCCTGACCTTTCCCGATGGCAATGTGCGGCATTACGATGCCGGCGTGACCCCTGCCGAAGTGGCAGCTTCAATTGCTCCGTCCTTGGCGAAAGCGGCGATTTCCGCTCAGGTCGACGGCGCGCATTGGGATTTGCAATGGCCGATCACGGCTGACGCCAAACTGTCGATCAACACGCTGAAGGACGACAAGGCCGCACTCGAACTGATCCGCCACGACTGCGCCCATATCATGGCCCGCGCCGTGCAGGACATCTGGCCGGATGTGAAAGTGACCATCGGCCCGGTGCGCGATTACGGCTGGTTCTATGATTTCGACCGCGCCGAACCCTTCACCCCCGAAGACCTTGGCCAGATCGAAGCGCGGATGAAGCAGATCATCAATGCCCGCGATCCGGTAAAGACCGAAATCTGGGACCGCGCCCGTGCGATTGCCTATTACGAAGAGCGCGGCGAGCCTTACAAGATCGAGCTTATCAACCGGATTCCGGGGGATGAACCCTTGCGGATGTATTGGCACGGGCCGTGGCAAGACCTGTGCCGTGGACCACATCTGGCCCATACCGGGCAGGTTCCGGCGGACGGGTTCAAACTGATGAACGTGGCGGGGGCCTATTGGCTGGGCGACAGCACCCGCCCGATGCTGCAACGCATCTACGGCGTGGCCTTCAAGAACCGCGACGACCTGAAAGCCCACCTGACCATGCTGGAAGAGGCCGCCAAGCGCGACCACCGCAAGCTGGGTCGCGAGATGGGCCTGTTCCACATGCAGGAAGAAGCGCCCGGTCAGGTGTTCTGGCACCCGAACGGCTGGACGATCTACACCACGCTTCAGGACTATATGCGCCGCCAGCAGCGGCTTGACGGCTATGTCGAGGTGAACACGCCGCAGGTGGTGAACCGCAACCTGTGGGAAGCGTCGGGCCATTGGGAAAACTATCGCGAGAACATGTTCATCGTCGAGGTCGACGAGGAAGGCGCGCGGGAAAAGGTCATCAATGCGCTAAAGCCGATGAACTGCCCCTGCCATGTGCAGATCTTCAACGTGGGGCTGAAATCCTATCGCGATCTGCCCTTGCGGATGGCGGAATTCGGCTCTTGCGCGCGGTATGAACCCAGCGGCGCGCTGCACGGCATCATGCGGGTGCGCGGGTTCACCCAAGATGACGCGCATATTTTCTGCACGCTTGATCAGATCGAGGCGGAATCGAAGAAATTCATTGAATTCCTTGCGAAAATCTACGCCGACCTTGGCTTTGACAAGTGGCGGGTGAAG
The DNA here is from genome assembly GCF_003060865.1 of Gemmobacter aquarius. Taxonomy (NCBI): domain Bacteria; kingdom Pseudomonadati; phylum Pseudomonadota; class Alphaproteobacteria; order Rhodobacterales; family Paracoccaceae; genus Paragemmobacter; species Paragemmobacter aquarius. The sequence continues at coordinate 772,270 of NZ_CP028918.1, read as the reverse complement.
CTGTCGACGCGGCCGGAAAAGCGGGTCGGCAGCGATGAGATCTGGGACAAGATGGAAGCAGCACTTGCCAATGCCTGCAATGCGGCGGGCTATGCCTTCGAGCTGTTCCCCGGTGAGGGGGCGTTTTATGCGCCCAAGCTGGAATTCGTGCTGACCGATGCGATTGGCCGCGATTGGCAGTGCGGCACCTTGCAGCTTGACCCGAACCTGCCCGAACGGCTGGATGCGAGCTATATCGGCGAAGATGGTGCCAAGCACCGCCCCTTCATGCTGCACCGCGCCTGCCTCGGGTCGTTCGAGCGATTCATCGGCATCCTGATCGAGAACCACGCAGGGCGCCTGCCCTTCTGGCTGGCCCCGCGTCAGGTGGTGGTGGCATCCATCGTTTCGGATGCAGACCCCTTTGTGCATGAGGTGGTCGATGCGCTGAAAAAGGCGGGGGTGCGGGCGGAAGCCGATGTTCGCAATGAGAAAATCAACTACAAGGTCCGCGAACATTCGGTCGGCAAGTTGCCCGTGATCCTTGCCGTCGGCATGAAAGAGGTCGAGGAGCGGACCGTTTCGGTGCGGCGTCTGGGCGAGCAGCAGACGACGACTATGGGGTTTGCAGAGATCGTGGCGCAGCTGGCGGGCGAGGCTTTGCCGCCGGATTTGCGTTAACGGTTTTCTTAACCGTTCGTTAGGAAAGGAGCGCGCTGTGGTGCGCTCTTTTTCGTTTCTGCGATCAATGCGCGTCAGGCTCTTTTGCCGCCAGCGCCAGCATCCCGCCAAGCGCGCAAAAGCCGATGGGAAACATGGTAAAGACGTTGAAGCCGAAGGCGACATAGACCGACAGCGCCGAGGCCAAGAGTAACACGGCCGCCACGATGTTGCGCGACCGCGCCATGGCACCGCCCGCTATGGCGAGGATGGGAGCAAGAAAGCTTGCGGCGCGGATCAGGTCGGGGTTGTTCACCTGCGTGGCGAGTGTCCCGATTTCGCCGTGGCTTTCGATGAATGTCGTGTAGCCGAAGCCGAAAAATCCGACGACCATCGCCCAGATCCCGCCGATGATGCCCAGAACCAGCGCCGCATTCCGCATGACTTTTGCCTTTATCCGTTTGTTTCCAGCGGCTTGGCCCGCCTTCGAATCTTACTTGATTTTACAATAGGCTTTGGCATGATTTCCGCCAGTGACGACTGACTTTCTGACCCTGCCCGTAACGGTACCAGAGGATTGAAAGACCGGGGCGCACGACCCGGCGGCATGTCGCCGACGGGGGGACGTGAACAGGGAGAAACGGCATGCCGACCGGCACCGTGAAGTGGTTCAACTCGACCAAAGGCTACGGTTTCATCGCACCGGATGATGGTGGCAAGGACATTTTCGTCCATATCTCGGCGGTGGAACGGGCGGGCCTCAAGGGTCTGAACGACAACCAGAAGGTCGGATATACCCTGCAATCGGGCCGAGACGGCCGAGAATCGGCCAGCGATCTGCAACTGATCTGAGCCTTTTCCCCATGCGACGCGTCCTGCCCTTTCGGGCAGGATTTCTGCATTATTACAAAAGCTTGGACTGAACGGCGTCATCCCAGCCGATATGCCAATCAGCCCCGTTGCGGATGACGGGGCGCTTCATCACCGCAGGTTGCGCGGCAATCTGCGCCTCGGGTTCCGACATCTTCAGGAAATCGGAAAAGCCGCGATATGTGGTCGAGGATTTGTTGATCGCCCGGTCACCGAATTCGGTAACGATTTCAAATATTTCCGCCGTTGTCAGCGGTTCGGCCCTGATGTCGCGGAAGGTCACGTCATGGCCTGCGGATTGCAGCGCCTTGACGGCCTTCTTGCAGGTGTCGCAGGTCGAGATGCCGAGCAGGATCATGGTGTCTCCGATGTCGTGGGCGATGCACAGGCGATGCACACCGATGCACGGAATCCGTTAGAATCCGTTCATTCCTTTAGCCGATCTGCCTTGCCGCGTTAACCCCGCAAGGGCTGAAACGGGGATGCACAGGCGATGCATACGAAACGGCCAAAAGCGTCAAGATGCGGTAAGGTTTAGCCCACCATCCGCGCGGCCGTCACCCCGACCCAGGCCGAGACCGCAGTCAGGACCGTGCCCCAGATCACATCGGTCGCCACCATCTGCCAATGCCAGTCCTTCATGATGGCATAGCTGGTGAATTCGTAGGTGCCGTAAGCCATGGCCCCGATCACCGCCGCAGGCAGCAGCACCGCGCTGCCCGATTTGAGAGCCGGAATGCTGACCAGATACAAAAGCCCCGCGACATAGGCGAGGTAGAACACCGCCGCCGGTCCGGCGCGGAAACTTTCCAGCATCAGGGGGCCGATATGGGTGGTGAAGAGCGGCTTCATCACCAGTGTCAGCATGATCGCATCAAGGATCAGGAACGTCAGCGTGGTGGCGCCGTAGAGGACGAGGATTTGCATGGGTGTCTCCCTTTGGTGGCAAGGTAGCACAGCGGGGCGAGGGGGAAAGGGGGGGCACGACGACAAGGGTATCTTAACCTTATTGTCAGAAGCTGGCGTAGGGTGCGCGCTTGTCGCGCACCGGTCGGAATGGTGCGCGACGAGCGCGCACCCTACGGGGGCCAAATGTCGGATTATCGTCGCCCGAGAGTGCCAGGTGCGTGCATTTTCTTCACCGTGGCGCTAGAACAGCGTGGGACGACCTTGTTGGTCGACCATATTGAAGCCCTGCGTGAGGCAGTGCGCGCAACGCGGCGGGAAAGATTGTTCGGGATCGATGCCTGGGTCGTTTTGCCAGACCATTTGCACTGCGTCTGGCAATTGCCCGAAGGGGACACGGACTATTCGCTGCGTTGGCGACTTATCAAGGCGCGATTTTCAAGAACCCTGCCGAAAGGAACCTTGCGTCCAAGCCATATCGACAGGCGCGAACGCGGCATATGGCAACGGCGGTTCTGGGAGCATCACATCCGGAACGGTCAGGACTGGCGTGAGTTGGTGAGCTATTGCTGGATGAATCCAGTCAAGCACGGCTTCGTCGAGAAACCGGAAGATTGGCCGTTTTCGAGCTATCGCCCGTAGGGTGCGCGTTCATCGCGCACCTTGGTTGGCGGTGCCTTAAGCTGCTGCGCCTTCGTCCAGCGAGGTGCGCCGTAAAGGCGCACCCTACCTTAGCCACTCCGTCAGCACACATTCCGGCCCTTCGGCCCTCAACCTGTGCTTGTAGATCATCCGCCACCCTGCCCCGTCGAAGTCGGGGAAGAAGGCGTCTGCGTCCTCGATGGTCAGGTTTACTTCCGTCACCAACAGGCGGTCGGCGAGGGGCAGGAGGGCGCGGTAGATCGCCTCGCCGCCGATGCCGTAGAGGCGGGTGTGGCCTGCGGCGCGGGCGATTTCGATGGCGGCCTCGGGCGTGGGGGCGGTGGTTTCCCACAGGCCCGCGTCACGGGTGACGACGATGTTGAGTCGGTTCTTCAGCGGGCGGACGGGCAGGCTTTCCCATGTGCGGCGGCCCATGATGACCGCGCCGCCCGTGGTTTCGCGCTGGAAGGCGGCGAGGTCTTCGGGGGCATGCCACGGGATGTCTCCCGCTTTGCCGATGGCTCCGTTACGGGCGCGGGCGACGATAAGGGTGAGCATCAGCCGATCTTTCCTATACTGCCACCGGCGCTTTGATCGCGGGGTGCGGGTCGTAGCCGGTTATGGCGAAATCCTCATACTGAAAGTCGAAGATCGAGGGGACGGCCCGTGTGATTTCCAGTTTCGGCAGGGGTCGGATGTCACGGGAAAGCTGGGTTTCCACCTGTTCGAGGTGGTTGAGGTAGATATGTGCATCACCGATGGAATGGATGAAATCGCCGGGCGCGTAGCCGGTGACATGGGCGAGCATGACGGCGAGGAGCGCGTAAGAGGCGATGTTGAACGGCACGCCGAGGAACATGTCGGCCGAGCGCTGGTAAAGTTGCAGGTGCAGTTTTCCGCCGAGGATGCGGACCTGCCACATGGTGTGGCAGGGCGGCAGCGCCATATGCGGCACGTCTGGCGGGTTCCACGCCGAGACGATCAGGCGGCGCGAGTCGGGGCTGCGCTTTATCGTGTCGATCAGCGTGGTGATCTGGTCGACGCCGCCGAAATCGCGCCACTGCTGGCCATAGACGGGGCCGAGGTCGCCGTTGGCATCGGCCCATTCGTCCCAGATCGTCACGCCGTTGTCGTTGAGGTAGCGGATGTTTGTGTCGCCCTTCAGGAACCATAAGAGTTCGTGGATGATCGACCGCAGGTGCAATTTCTTGGTGGTGACGAGGGGGAAGCCGTCCGACAGCGCGTAACGCGATTGCAGGCCGAAGTGAGAGATCGTGCCGGTGCCGGTGCGGTCGGTCGAGCGGGTGCCCTGGGCCAGAACGGTGCGAAGTGCGTCATGGTATTGCTGCATCGGGACCTCTGGCGTTGTACGAGTCGCGGTATACTATATCTTGCGGTTTCATCTGGCGCGACTGCATGTGTAATGTGGTCGCCGGAAATATGGAAAGGATCGGTTCATGGGACTGAAATATCTGCACACCATGGTTCGGGTAAAGGATCTGGAGGCGTCGCTGGCGTTCTACAAGCTGTTGGGGCTGGAGGAGACGCGGCGCTATGAAAACGAGGGCGGGCGGTTCACGCTGGTGTTTTTGGCACCGCCCGGCCAGCCGGAAGCCCCGATCGAGCTGACCTATAACTGGGACGGCGATGACGGGTTGCCCAACGACAGCCGCCATTTCGGGCATCTGGCCTATGAGGTGGACGATATACACGCCACCTGCGCGCATCTGGCGGCGCATGGCGTGGTGATCAATCGGCCGCCGCGCGACGGGCGGATGGCCTTTGTGCGGTCGCCTGACAATATCTCGGTCGAGTTGTTGCAAAAGGGTGGCGCGCTCGAGCCGGTGGAGCCGTGGAAATCGGCGCCGAGCGTGGGGCATTGGTAAAGGCGGCGGGGGGCCAGCCCCCCGCACCCCCCGGAGTATTTGAGCAAAGGTGAAGGGGAGAGCCGTTTAGAAGCGCCAGCGGGTGAGGATGTCTTGCCCGTGGGTTTCCTGTGCGATCAGAACCGGTCGCGGGGCGTCTGACAGCGCGGTCAGGCCGAGGGGGCCAAGGACGGCGGTGCCCTCGGCGCCGATCAGCGCGCCTGCGGTGAAGAGGGCGAGTTCGTCGATCAAATCTGCGCGGATCAGGGCGGCGGCGAGGGAGCCTCCGGCCTCGATCAGGATGCGGGTGAGGCCTTCGCTTGCGAGGCTGCGGAAGGCTTCGGTGAGGTTCAAGTGCGGGCCTGACGCGGGGATTTCGATCAGGCGGGTGCGGGTGGCCTGCCATGCGCTGCGGGCGGCGGCGGGGGCGGCGGCGGTGTGGAGCAGCCAGACGGGGTGTTGCGCGGCGGTGCGGCCAAGGCGGCTGTCTGGGCTGTGCTTGAGGGTGGCGTCGAGCAGGATGCGGAGCGGTTGGTGGCTGGCGCCGATATCGCGCGCGGTCAGGTCGGGGTCATCGGCGCGGGCGGTGGCGCTGCTGGTCAGCACCGCGTCATGGGTCAGGCGCATGGCATGCACGGCGCGGCGGGCTGCGGGGCCGGTGATCCAGCGGCTTTCGCCGGTGGCGGTGGCGATGCGGCCATCAAGCGTGGCAGCAAGTTTCAACGTGGTATAGGGCAGGCCCTTTGTGACGCGCTTGAGAAAGCCTGCTTGCAGGGTGCGGGCTTGCGCTTCGCAGAGGCCTTCGGTCAGGCTGATGCCTGCGGCGCGCAGCATGGCGTGGCCGCGGCCAGAAACGCGGGGGTCGGGGTCAGTCTGGGCGCTGACGACGCGGGTGATGCCTGCGGCGATCAGGGCATCCGCACAGGGGGATGTCTTGCCGTGGTGGGCGCAGGGTTCGAGCGTGACGTAGGCCGTGGCGCCACGGGCGGCGTGTCCGGCCTGATCGAGCGCCATGCGTTCGGCGTGGGGGCGGCCTGTGGGTTGGGTCCAGCCGCGCCCGACGATGCGGCCAGCGTTCACGATCACGCAGCCGACCGCCGGATTGGGCCAGGTGCGACCAAGCCCCCGCGCGGCAAGCGCGAGGGCGTGGGACATGTGGGCGTCATCGTTCAATCGGGGTCGCTCACTCGTCCGGGGCGGTGTTGGGGCGGAGTTCGGACACGAATTTATCGAAATCGTCGGCCGCCTGGAAGTTCTTGTAAACGCTGGCGAAACGGACGTATCCGACCGTGTCGATACGGGCGAGGGATTCCATCACGATCTCGCCGATCACTTTCGACGGGATGTCGGTTTCGCCAAGGCTTTCCAAGCGCCGCACGATGCCGGAAATCATCTGGTCGATGCGTTCGGGTTCGATTGGGCGTTTCTGCATGGCGATGCGGATCGAGCGTTCCAGCTTCGAGCGGTCGAAGTCTTCGCGCTTGCCAGAGGATTTGATCACCACGAGGTCGCGCAACTGCACGCGTTCATAGGTGGTGAAGCGGCCCCCGCAGGCGGGGCAAAAGCGGCGGCGGCGGATCGAGACGTGATCCTCGGCCGGTCGGGAATCTTTCACTTGGGTATCGATGTTACCGCAGAACGGGCAGCGCATAGGCCCCCTCCCTTGCTTGTTGGTTTTGTTGCCTGCCTCGTACTCTCGGGGTTGGCCCCCGTTCTTGACGCAAACTATAGGGGCAAGGTGCAGGTTTCGGCTAGGGGGAAGCGCGGGCCGCAGCATATGGGGCGCGGCGGGTGTGGCGAAGGGGACTCACATCGCTGTGTGCGGATGTGCGGGGCGCGCCAGCAAATTCCAAAGGGGGCGTGCGGGGGCGTGGCTTTCCGGCCCCCGCACAGGTCACTGGATCAGAACTTGGTATAGTGCCGCTTCGGGCCAAGGCGCATGAGGTCATCGAGCCGGAAATTCCGGTCGATCTCGGCGCCCTTGGTGATTTCGATATGCCAGCCAAGCATCTTGACCGAGGCGATGGGGGTGAAGCTTCCGACCGCGATCACAAGTTCCATGGCGAGGTTGGAAAGTGCGGGCTGGTCGTGCCAGTAATCGTCGAACTTGGGATCGGGATAATGCGCCCAGTTCCAATCCTCGATCACGTAGGAGCCACCGACCCGCAACCGGGGGAAGGCGATCTCGAAGGCCGCTCTGGTATGTTCGTACATGTGCGACGCGTCGTCTATGATCAGGTCGATCGGATCGGAAAATTCGGTGTCGATGATCTTGGTAACGGCTTCGCGGTCGCTTTGCGATGTGTTGTAATGGATGCGCATGCGGTCCGAAAACGGCTCCGAATGATGGCGCAAGGGTTCGACCGGATCGCGCAGGTCGATGCCGACGATCCGTTCGGCATTGGTGGCGGCGGCGAAGAACAGTGGCGAGCCGCCTTCCCAGGTGCCGAATTCGAGAATGTTGCGGATCGGTTTGCCTCCGAACATGTCGCGGTAACCGTCGAGCATGCTACGGTTCTTGAGCAGGACCACCTCGGACTCGTCGGTGGTCTTGGAAAAATTGGTCGTGCTCATATTGAAGGTTACGCCGCCAACCTTGGCGAGGTCGGGGACACTATAATCCACATCTTTGAAGGTCAGCATCACTGGAACTCCCGTCTACTTGTAAGCTTGCATCGTTATCAGGTTCCGACCCCGACTCAAGGCCCTGCACGCATAGCGCGACCTTGGCGCGGGCGGTAAAAAAAAGCGCCCCGAAGGGCGCTTTCGATCACTGGTCGAGGAAGCTGCGCAGTTTGCGGCTTCTGCTCGGGTGTTTCAGTTTCCGCAGCGCCTTGGCTTCGATCTGCCGGATGCGTTCGCGGGTGACGCTGAACTGCTGGCCGACCTCTTCCAGCGTGTGGTCGGTGTTCATGCCGATGCCGAAGCGCATACGCAGGACGCGTTCTTCGCGGGGGGTCAAAGATGCCAGAACCCGCGTCGTCGTTTCCTTGAGGTTTTCCTGAATGGCACTGTCGAGAGGCAGGATCGCGTTCTTGTCTTCGATGAAGTCGCCAAGCTGGCTGTCTTCCTCATCCCCGATGGGGGTTTCAAGGCTGATCGGCTCCTTGGCGATCTTCATCACCTTGCGGACCTTTTCGAGCGGCATTTGCAGCTTTTCGGCCAGTTCTTCCGGCGTCGGTTCGCGGCCGATTTCGTGCAGCATCTGGCGGCCGGTGCGGACCAGTTTGTTGATCGTCTCGATCATATGGACCGGAATACGGATGGTACGGGCCTGATCGGCGATGGAGCGGGTGATGGCCTGACGGATCCACCATGTCGCATAGGTCGAGAATTTGTAGCCGCGGCGGTATTCGAATTTATCGACCGCCTTCATCAGGCCGATGTTGCCTTCCTGAATGAGGTCGAGGAATTGCAGCCCGCGGTTGGTGTATTTCTTGGCGATGGAAATCACGAGGCGCAGGTTGGCTTCGACCATTTCCTTTTTGGCTTGCCGGGCTTCTTTCTCGCCCTTTTGCACCTGGTTCACGATGCGGCGGAATTCGCCGATGTCGACGCCGACATATTGGCCCACGGCGGCCATTTCCGAGCGCAGGTCTTCGACCTTGTCGCGCGATTTCTCGAACAGGGTCTGCCAGCCGCGACCGCCCTTGGCGATCATGCGGTCGGCCCAGTTCGGGTCAAGCTCGTAGCCCTGATATTCGTCGATGAATTCGCGGCGGTTGATGCGGGCCGCATCGGCCAGTTTCACCATGTTCGAGTTGATCGCCATGATCTTGCGGTTGATGCCGTAAAGCTGGTCGATCAACGCTTCGATCCGGTTGTTGTGCAGGTGAAGTTCGTTCACCAGAACTACGATTTCCGAACGCAGCTTCTGGTAGGCCGCTTCGTCCTTGGCCGAAAAGCTGCCCTTTTCCGACAGGGTGGCCGACATCCGCAGATCCTGCATCTCGGCCAGCGTGACGTAATCGCGGGCGATCACTTCGAGCGTTTCGAGAACCTTGGGCTTCAACGCCGCTTCCATTGCCGCAAGCGACATGTTGGCGGATTCGTCGTCTTCGTCGTCATCCTCGGTGCGGGACAGCGGGTTGCCATCGGCGTCGAGTTCGGGTTCGTCCGATGCGGCGCGGCGCGGGGCGGCGGGGTCGATCCCGACGCCGTCGATTTCCGGCCCGTCCATTTCTTCGTCGCCGTCGAGCGAGCGGCCGAAGGTGGCTTCAAGGTCGATCACATCGCGCAACAGGATGTCTTCGTTCAGAAGTTCCTCGCGCCAGATGGTGATGGCCTGAAAGGTCAGCGGGCTTTCGCACAGCCCGAGGATCATGGTGTTGCGACCGGCCTCGATGCGCTTGGCGATGGCAATCTCGCCCTCGCGCGACAAAAGTTCGACCGATCCCATCTCGCGCAGATACATGCGGACGGGGTCATCGGTGCGGTCTAGCGTTTCGGCAGTGGTGGTAACCACGGCGACATCGCGCGACGAGGATTCGACGGCGACCAGTTCGCCAGCGCTTTCGCCTTCCTCGGCCTCGTCATCCTCGATGATGTTGATGCCCATTTCGGACAGCATCGACATCACGTCTTCGATCTGCTCGGACGACACCTGTTCGGGCGGCAGCACGGTGTTGAGCTGTTCGTAGGTGATATAGCCCCGCTCGCGCGCGTCGGCGATCATCTTCTTGACGGCGCTCTGGCTCATGTCGAGCGAGACATCGGTTTCCTGCTCTTCGGGCTTCGCGTCGTCGGTGTCTTTGAGGGCCATGGATGCTCCTGAAGATGCGGGGGCGGATGGGGGCGTTCGGGCAATATGGGAAGGCCCCGTTGCGAATCAAAGGGGCCACGCCGAATCAATAACGCGAATCACGGGAGGGGGAAGGGGCGGCGGGTGATTCTTTGCGCTGCGATTGACGGTCAGGGCCGCTTTCCGCCCTTTTCGAAGCGGATGGCACCGAAGATGCGGCGCTGTTCTTCAAGCTCGTCCTTGTCGAGCGCCACGCCGTTCGGGGCGATGATGCTTTCGCCCGACTTGTCCTGCGGGCCCTTTTGCGCCTCGGCCCGCGCCTCGTTCGCTTTCCGCAGGCGCCATGTCAGGCCTTCGTCTGCGACGCCTTCGATGTCTTGGGCGGCGTCTTCGATCTCGCGCAGGCGGCCGCGTTCGGTGGTGAGCAGGAACAGGTCTTGCGCCACCGAAAACTCGGCCTTGTCGAGATCGTCGGGCGACTGGATCGCGGGGGCGTTTCGCACATGGGGGTGGGCGAAGATGGTTTCAACCGCCTCGGGGCGCTGTTCGGACAGGATGGCGCGGGGGTCGGGCGCATCGGCGTGGATCAGGAGAAGGTCGCGCAGGCGGGCATGGCCGGGGCCGGTGAAGTCGCAACGGTCGAGCGCGGATTCGAAACGGGCGATGAGCCTTGGATGGGTCATCAGCGTGGCGAGGATGACGGCTTCGCGCAGCGCCTCGTCCGGACTGCCGCCCTGGGCCAGCAGCGAGGCGCGGGTTGCGGGCATGGGTGCCACGGGGCGGGGGGGCGCAAAGCGCCCCCCCGCACCCCCCCCTGCCCCGCTTTGGCGCGGAGTCCATGGCTTGAACGGCTTGGCGTCGCGGCCAAAGAGCGTGAGGCGCAGGGCCTTGATATCCTCGCCGTAATGGCCGCGGATCGAGGGGTCGGTGATTTTTGACAGGGCCGCGCGCAGTTTCTTGTCGAGCGCGGCTTTGCGTTCGGGGCTATCGAAGACCTTTCCCTCGGTCTCGCGGCTCCAGAGCAGTTTGACCATCGGCTGTGCGTCATCGAGCACGCGCTGCATGGCGCTTGCACCTTGGGCCTTGATCAGGTCGTCGGGGTCCTGGCCCTGCGGCAGCACGGCAAAGCGCAGGCCCTTGCCGGCTTCGAGCAGAGGCAGGGCAAGGTCGATCACGCGCAGCGCCGCGCGGATGCCTGCGGCATCGCCGTCAAGCGCGATGATCGGCTCGTCCGCGATGCGCCACAGCAGGCGGAGTTGCTCTTCGGTCACGGCGGTGCCGAGCGGGGCTACGGTTGCACGGAAACCGGCCTCGGACAGCGCGATCACGTCCATATAGCCTTCGGCGACGATCAGCGGCAGACCCTTGCCCGCCGCTTCGCGGGCGGGGGCCTGATTGTAAAGATTGCGGCCTTTGTCGAAGAGTTCGGTTTCGGGGCCGTTGAGGTATTTCGCCCGCGCGTTCGGGTCCATCGCCCGCCCGCCAAGGCTGATGGCGCGGCCCCGCCCGTCACGGATGGGAAAGATGATGCGGCCACGGAAGCGGTCATAGGGCGCGGTGTTGTCGTCGGGCCGCGCGCAGACGCCGCTATCGACGATAAGGTCGGGCGCGATGCCCTTTTGCGTCAGCGCATGGAACAGGCCTTGGCGCTGGTCGGGGGCAAAGCCGATTTCCCAACGGTCCTGCGCTTCCGGCGACATGCGGCGCTTGGCGAGATAGGCGCGGGCGTCGGCTGCGGCCGAGGTTTTCAGTTGCAGGCGGAACCATTTGACGGCTTCCTCCATCACCTCGGCCAGTTGGCTGCGGCGGTCGGCCTTTTGCGCGGCCTGCGGGTCGCGGGCGGGCATCTGCATCCCGGCCTCGCGGGCCAGCACCTCGACCGCTTCCATGAACGAGAGGTTGTCGGCGTCTTTCAGAAATCCAACCGCATCGCCCTTGGCGTGGCAGCCGAAGCAATAAAAGAATCCCTTGCGGTCATCGACGTGGAAGGATGCCGATTTCTCCTGATGGAACGGGCATGGCGCCCACCAGTCGCCCTTGGCCATGTTCGACTTGCGCAGATCCCACGTTACCTTGCGCCCCACGATCTGTGAAAGCGTGACGCGGGTACGCAGTTCGTCGATGAAACCGGGCGGCAGGGACATGGGTCTTATATCGGCCCCTGCCGCGCCTGTGTCAAAGGTCGAAAAGGGGGCTTTCTGCCCCCTCGCCCCTGCGGGGCTCACCCCCGAGGATATTTGAGGGCAGAAAATGCGAAAGCGGGTCTCATTTTCTGTCTGAAAATATCCTCGGGGGGGGAGGCCGTAGGCCGAGGGGGCGCGAGCGCCCCCTGCCTTACGCCAGCGCGTTCAGGCGGGCGGCCTGCATCTCGAGCGCCTCGGCCAGTTCGTGCCATGCGGTGCGGGCCATCGAGCGGAAGACCATGATCTCCCACGCGGCGGGGCCGCTGCGCGACAGGATCGCCGACATGTGGTTCAGGCCGGTGCGAGCGGTATGGCCCACGGGAAAGGCCGCGTCGCGCAGGTCGAGCGGGATCAGGCGGGCCAGCGTGTCGCCGGCAAGCGGGCCTGCCAGCGTGAGGGTGGCCCAGCCGTCGCTCTGGTCGGTGGTGGCGGCGAGGCCGGTCAGGTCGGGGGCGGGTGCGCCGACGAGGAAGGCCTGGTCGCGGCCTGTCCAGACCAGCCGCGCGGCGGGGCCGGTGCTTTGGCGGCCGGGCGCGGGAAAGCTGACGCCAAGGGGGGCGAGCCTTGCATTGACCGCCTCGATCGTGCCCGGAAAGGGGGCGATCGAGGTCATGACCGTGACAGGCGCTTCGGCAAGCGTGGTTTCGGCCAGTGTAAGGGGCGCATGGCCTGCAAGGGCCGATTTGGCAATGAGTTCAGGCACGGAGTTTCACCCCTTCCTTGTCGTGGAAAACCGGATCGCAGACCTCGCACAGGACATCGACATTGCGCAGATGGTCGACGAGGCGCACGCGCTCGCCGATCCTTGCGCGGCCGTTCCTGAGGAAGCCCAAGCCGAGCCAGAGGTTCAGCGTGGGCGAATAGCCGACCGAGGTGACATAGCCCTGATCCGTCTCGCGTTTCACAGCATCGCCGGGGGTGAAGAGATGCGCGCCTGCGGTGAGGGCGGCATCGGACAGGGGTTTCAGCCCGACAAGTTGTTCGCGGTCGGCCCCCACCATGCCGGGGCGGGACGCTGCGGCCTTGCCGATGCAGTCTTTCTTGGCCGAGACCATCTTTTCCATGCCGATGTCGAAGGCCGTGGTGCGACCGTGGATTTCGGCGTGGGTGATGAAGCCCTTTTCGATGCGAAGGACGTTCAGCGCCTCCATCCCGTAGGGGCCGCCGCCCATGGTTTCGGCGCGGGCGACGAGGTCGCGGAACAGCGCCTCGCCGTAGCGGGTGGGGACGGCGAGTTCATAGCCCTGCTCGCCCGAGAACGAGATGCGGAACAGGCGGGCGCTTATGCCGCCAAGCGACACGGGGGCCACCCCCATGAAGGGCAGGTCGGGGGCATCGTCGATCAGGCTGTCGATCAGTTGTCGTGCTTGCGGGCCTGCGATGGCGAATTGCGCCCATGTTTCGGTGACCGAGATGAAGCGCAGGTCCCAATCGGCACAGAAAGCCTGATGCACGAAATCGAGATGGCGCATCACCAACCCCGCCGCGGCGGTGGTGGTGGTCATCAGGTAGTGATGCTCGCCCAACCGCGCGGTAGTGCCGTCATCCAGAACATGGCCATCCTCGCGCAGCATCAACCCGTAACGCACGCGGCCCACCGGCAGGGTCGAGAAGGTGTTGGTATAGACCAGATCGAGGAAGCGGGCGGCATCACGCCCCTGGATGTCGATCTTGCCAAGGGTCGATACATCGGCCACGCCCACCGAGGCGCGGACCATGTTCACCTCGCGGTCGCAGGCTTCGCGCCATGTGGTTTCCCCCGGTTTGGGAAAGTAGCCGGGGCGATACCACAGACCTGCCTCGATCATCGGGGCGCCACGGTCGCGGCTGGCTTGGTCAGAGGTCATGAAGCGTTGCGGCGCAAAGCCCGAGGCGCGGCCCCCTGCTCCCATGGCGGCGATGGACACCGGCGTATAGGGCGGACGGTAGGTGGTGGTGCCGGTCTGCGGGATGCCGCGACCGGTGGCATCGGCCAGCACGGCCAGCGCGCCCACGTTCGAGTTCTTGCCCTGATCGGGGGCCATGCCTTGGGTCGTGTAGCGCTTCATATGCTCGACCGAGGCAAAGTTTTCCTGCGCCGAAAGCCGCACGTCCTTGGTCGTCACGTCATTGGCGAAATCGAGCCATTGGCGGCCCGTGGCATCGGGCGTTTCCCAGAACGGGGTGATCGCATAGGGCGCATCCTCGGCCTGCGGCAGCGCCATGTCGGGGACTGCTTTGCCGAGGGCAGCCACGGCCGCCATGGCCGCAGCATGGCCTTCGCGCAGGCAGGCGGCGGTGCTGAACGCGCCGTTGCAGGCCCCTGCGGGGGCCAAGCGCGGCACGGCGTTGGGGGCGGGCACGAAGGCTGCGATATCGTCGCGCCAGACGGGGCGGCCGTTCATGTGGCAGGTCAGGTGCACGGTCGGGTTCCAGCCGCCCGACATGGCAAGGCAATCGGTCTCGATCTCGGCGGTGCCGCCCGCGTGGCTGACGTGGACCGATGTCAGCCCGTGGCGGCCACGGGTGCCGGTGATGGTGGCGGCCAAGTAGACGGGGCAGTCTTCGACAGCGCTTGCGTCCGGCCGCGTGTCGAGGATGGCGGCCACCTTGACGCCTGCGGCCATCAGGTCGCGGGCGGTGGCGCGGGCGGCATCGTTGTTGGCGATCAGCGTCACGCGCTTGCCCGCCGCCACGCCGTAGCGGTTGAGATAGGCGCGCACGGCCCCTGCCATCATGATGCCGGGGCGGTCATTGTCGGGGAAGGCGACGGGGCGTTCCAAAGCACCCGCCGCCAGCACGGTCTGGCCCGCCACGATGCGCCAGAAACATTCGCGCGGCAGATGCGGCGCGGGCGTGCGGTGCAGCGACACGCGTTCGAGCGCGCCGAAGGTGCCGTCGTCATAGGCGCCGGTCACGGTGGTGCGGGTCATCAGGCGCACGTTCGGCATGGCGGAAAGCTCGGCCAGCACGGCATCGGCCCAGTCAAGGCCGGGTTGGCCGTCGATGCGGGTGGTGTCGGACAGAAGGCGCCCCCCCATGCGGGTGTCTTCGTCGGCAAGGATAACATCGGCACCCGATTGCGCGGCGGTAAGCGCGGCCATCAGGCCGGTCGGGCCTGCGCCGATCACCAGAACGTCGCAAAAGGCCCATGCCTTCTCATAGGCATCGTCGTCGTCGCGGCCCGACAGGCTGCCAAGCCCCGCCGCGCGGCGGATGACGGGTTCGTACAGCTTTTCCCAAAAGGCGCGCGGCCACATGAAGGTCTTGTAATAGAAGCCCGCCGACAGGAAGGGCGAGACCATGTCGTTCACGCTCATCACGTCGAAGCGCAAGGACGGGAAGCGGTTCTGGCTGCGCGCCTTCAGCCCGTCATAAAGCTCTTGCACCGTGGCGCGCGTGTTCGGGGTCTGCTGGTGGTTGCCTTGCAGGATTTCCACCATCGCGTTCGGCTCTTCGGACCCTGCGGTCAGGATGCCGCGCGGGCGGTGGTATTTGAAGCTGCGCCCGACCAGTTTCACGCCATTGGCGAGCAAGGCCGAGGCGAGGGTGTCGCCCTTGAAGCCGGTGTAATCCTTGCCGTCGAAAGAAAAACGGACGGGTTTGGTGCGGTCGATCTGTCCCTTGCCTGCAAGCCTCATGTCGCGGCCCCCCCGGTCGCGGCGGCGGCAACGGCCTGCACATCGTTGATCTCGTGCGTCACCGTGTTGCGGGTGACGAGCAGCCAGCTGGAACAGCCCATATCGTGATACCAAAGGTCTTTCGTGATGCCTGCGGGGTTGTCGCGCAGGTGCAGATAATCGTTCCACGCCTCGGGCTGCGCACCCTCGGCGGGGCGGTTCAGGTAGTCTTCCGAGCCGTAGTAAGTGAACTCGCGCCGGTCGCGCGGGCCGCAAAGGGGGCAGGTCAGGCGCATGGGTCAGCCTTGTGCTGGTCGATGGAAGAAGAAGAAGAAGAAAGGGGCGCTGCCCCTCGGCCGCAAGCGGCCTCACCCCGGAGTATTTGGGCAAAGGTGAAGCCAAGAGAGGAACTGCGCGGCTTCATCCTTGCGAAAATACTCGCGCCGCAGGCTTCCGCAGGCAGGGCTTGATACTGGCGGGTCATGGTCAATGCAGGTTGTGCTGGCTGCCGGTGCCTTCCTCGTCGAGGATATGGCCGGTCTCGAAGCGGTTCAGCTTGAAGCGGGCGGCGACGGGGTGGCTGGTCCCGGTCGCCATCAGATGGGCCATGCACCAGCCCGAGGCTGGCACGGCCTTGAAGCCGCCGTAATTCCAGCCGCAATCGACGAAAAGACCGTCGATATGGGTCTTGTCGATGATCGGGGATCCGTCGGGCGTCATGTCCATGATCCCGCCCCACGAGCGCAGGACTTTTGCCCGCCCGATCATCGGCATCAGGGTCATGCCCGCCTCCATGACGTGTTCGACCATGGGCAGGTTGCCACGTGACGCATAGCTTGCGTAAAAGTCGAGGTCGCCGCCGAAGACCAGACCGCCCTTGTCGGACTGGCTGATGTAGAAGTGACCCATGCCGAAGCTGATGACGTGGTCGATCACCGGCTTCAGCCCTTCGGTCACGAAGGCTTGCAGGATGTGGGATTCGATGGGCAGGCGCATGCCGGCCATGGCCGCGACTTGTGACGAGCGGCCCGCCACGACCATGCCGACCTTTTTGGCCTTGATCGCGCCGCGTGTGGTCTGCACGCCCACCACGCGGCCGTTTTCGATGTCGATGCCGGTGACTTCGCAGTTCTGGATCAGGTCCACCCCGCGCCGGTCGGCGCCGCGCGCATAGCCCCAAGCCACCGCGTCATGCCGCGCCGTGCCGCCGCGCGGGTGGTAAAGCCCGCCATAGATCGGAAAGCGGGTCTGTTCGAAATCGAGGTAGGGCAGATGTTCGCGCACGCCTTCGCGGTCCAGAAGGATCGCGTCGTCGCCCTGGTTGATCATCATGTTGCCACGCCGCGCGAAGGCGTCACGCTGGCCATCGGAATGGAACAGGTTGATCAGCCCGCGCTGCGAATGCATCACGTTGTAGTTCAGGTCTGATTCCAGCCCTTCCCACAGCTTCATCGAATGGCTGTAGAATTCCGAATTGCCTTGCAGGAAATAGTTGGCCCGCACGATGGTGGTGTTGCGCCCGATGTTGCCGGACCCGAGGTAACCCTTTTCCAGCACGGCGATATTGGTCAGCCCGTGGTTTTTCGCCAGATAATAGGCCGTCGAAAGGCCATGCCCGCCGCCGCCGATGATGATGGCGTCGTATTCGGCCTTTGGCGCGGGGTCGCGCCATGCGGGCTTCCACCCTTTGTTGCCGAAAAGGCCCTCTTTGATGACCTGCAAGCCTGAATAGCGCATCGCGTCCTGTTCCCGTCCGTGCCGCGCCAGTCAAAACGCGTCGGGGCGGAGGATGCAACCCCCGCCCCGTAAAGCCATTGCCGGATGCGACAGGATGATGTCGCTTTACGCGCCTGATGCGAATGGTCGCATCACATCACCAGCCGCGCATAGGACATGCGGAAGTTCTGCTCCATCCCCGCGCCGTTGCAATAGGTCATGGTCATGCCCGAGGTGCCCGAGATCGTGCCGCCCGACACCAGCGACACGCCCTGCACACCGGTGCCCGAGGCGGAAAATCCGATGTCACCGGCGGCGAGCAGTTGCACGCCGTAAACGCTGAGCCCCGACGAAAAGCTGATCCCGCCAAGCGTGAGCAATTGCGCCCCGCCCTCGGCCGCGCAGGCATCGACGTTGCCAAGGGTGACGTTGGATGCGCCCGTGATCGATTTGACTTCGGTGCTGGTCGTGGCGATCACCGAATTGATCATCTGCGAACCGCTGCCGAAGGTGACGGTGCAATTGGTCAGGATCACCACCTTTTGCAGGGTGCCGCTGACCGTGATGGCATTCTTGCCGCCCCCGAGCAGTTGACATCGTAGATGCGGCCCGCGACGGGGGTGTTGTTCTTGAACCAGGTGTCCGAGACGGAAATGACCGATTTATTGGTGATATACTTCGGCACGAAATTGTTGCTGCCCGCCCGCAGCCCGTTGATGATGGTCTGGATGCGGCTCAGGATGCGGATATCGTAGCGGTTCGACGACAGCGCCGCCTGCAAGCCGGGACTGGACGCAAAGCCGGAATTCGGCATCTGCACCCGCGACGCATCGGGCATCGAGACCTTGACGCCCGCTTCGAAGGAATTGCCAGAGCTGACCTTTACCACCGAATTGGAATGGATGCAGAACCCCGCCTTGAAGGTGTTGTTCGACTGGATGTCGACCATGCCCTGCGCCACGAAGCCTTCGCGCAGGCAATCGGGATCATACCCCACCATGACGGCGCGGCGGGTCATGCTCATCTGGCTGATGCCCGCGACCTGCAGCAGGAACATCCTGATCGGGTTGCCGTTGGCCGCCGTGCGGCGCAGCGTGACGCGCACCGCGTCGGTCGAGCCTGCAACCGGGCTGAAGGTGCGCGAGACCGCGTTCCACTGGCCGAATTCGACATCGTTGGCGACGATCACGTTGCCGGTGCTTGCCACGGGAAGGTTGGCTTGCGCGATGGTGACGGCTGCGGTCTTGGCCTGCGCCTCGGTCTGGGTGGAACGGGCGAGGATCGCGGCATTGGCTGCGTTGTCGGCCACGTTCTGCAACTGGATATCCAGCGAATTGACCCGTTGCAGGTCGATGGCAAAAGCCGCCAGCGCAAGGCAGGCGACCAGCAGGATCAGCGCCATCGCGGTGCCCGAACCCTCCTCGCGCTTGGCATGCAGGCGGATCAGGTGGCGGAAGCGGGCTGCAAAGGGGGGCATGGTCACACCTCTTTCATCTGTTGCAGCACGACGCGGACGGTCGCGCTGCCAAGCATCGGAAGCATCCCCGTCGCCATCAACTCGCGCGCGGGCATGGTCACGGTGGTGGTGATGATGCCGTTCGCCAGCGACGAGACGGCGGTGGCGCCGGGGCTCATCGGGCGCACGAGGCCGAGGATATAGTTTTGCGTCGACGCGGCATCGGCGAATTTGCCCACCGCATAGGCGCGGTTGGCATCCTGCACGACCCGCATCACCTGGCTTTGCTTGGCGTAGATCATCGCCGTGTCGGCGGTCATGCACATCACGACGACGAAGATGGGCAGCCAGATCAGGGCTTCCACCGTAAAGCTGCCGCGATCGTCGCGCCGGAATTTACCCAAGACGGACCGCTTGGCCGTTGTCCGTTTCAGCATGGGGGGCTCCGTCGATCAATCCGCGTTCACAGGCATTAATGCCAGCGGAATCGGGCGAAAGTCGGACGGTCAAAGGTCTGCACTGTGACAAACTTAAGGATAGTTAACGCTCCCTTGACCAACCCGCGCAGGAACGGGGGCACAGCGGGCCGAACGGCTGGCGGATCGCACAGGGTGGCATGGCGCGGGCTGCCGGCTTGCTTGATTTGAAGGTGAAAGAGGGTGGCCTGAAACGCCGCTTCGTGGCGCGGCTGGTGGATGCCGAGGTGCTGCGGAAAATGGGAGCAGAGCGGATGGGAGGGGACGGGTGACAGACTGCATATGGCTGAGCAACGTTTACGGCGACAGCATGAGCGGGCATGGGTTCCGGTCGATGCGGCCTGACCATGACGGGAAAAACCCTGATCCGCGCACGGTCGAGGCAATCACCAAAGCCAAGCGCGGTGAGCTTTTGCCCGAGTCTGAAATTCCGGCGGACTTTTTCGCGCTGCGGCTTCTTCCTCAGCCACCGCCTCGCCCAGCGCTGAAGGCGGCGATGCTGGCAAAGCACTGGCGGCTGTTCCGTTGTCCGGTGGTGGATGTCTTGTAAGCGGTAGGGTCAGACGCGAGGGTGAAACAGATGCCGCCGACTGCCAAGCGCGGGGTGGTGCATCTGCCGACCGTCCTTGCGTCAGGAACCGGGAGGGTCTTGTTTCCCGGTTCCCGAGGTGTGTCACGATCTGCCAAGGCCAGGCGATCAGGCCCGATGTCGGGGAAGTCACAGCCCCTTGGACCGGTAGGTCTGCGCGACCCGTCCGATTGACACGATATAGGCGGCCACGCGCAAGTCTTCGACATCGCTGCGCCCGTGCCAGACCGCCCGCATCGCCTGATAGGCGGTCCGCATGGTGTCATCGAGGCCCGAGCGCACGAGGGCGAGTTCGTCCGATCCGGTCAGGAATTTCTCCTTGAAGTCGGGCGACAGGGTCCAGCCGAGGTGCTGGTCGGAGGACAGGCGTTCCAGTTCTTCGACGATCAGGCGCGAGCGGGATTCCTCGGCCCTGCGCTGCATCCGGCCAAAGCGGATGTGCGACAGGTTCTTGACCCATTCGAAATAGGACACCGTCACGCCGCCCGCATTGGCATACATGTCGGGGATGATGACCACGCCCTTGGCGCGCAGGATTTCATCGGCGCCATAGGTGATCGGGCCGTTTGCAGCCTCGACGATCAGCGGGGCCTTGATGCGGTCGGCGTTCGACAGGTTGATGACGCCCTCCAATGCAGCGGGGATCAGCATGTCGCAGGCGCGTTCCAGCACGGCGGCACCGTCTTCGGTAAAGGTCGCGCCCGCGTAGCCTTTCAACAGCCCGCCGGTGGCGTTCATATGCTGGCGCACGGCTTCGACGTTCAAACCGCCCTCGTCTATCAGCGCGCCGTCGCGTTCGATGATGGCTACGATCTTCACGCCGTCTTCTTCCGACAGGAATTTCGCGGCGTGATAGCCCACGTTGCCAAGGCCTTGGACGATGCAGGTCTTGCCCGACAGCCCGCCCGACAGCTTGGCCATGGCCACGTCTTCGGGGTGGCGGAAGAATTCGCGCAAGGCGAATTGCACGCCGCGCCCCGTGGCCTCGACCCGGCCCTGGATGCCGCCCGCGTGGGGCGGTTTGCCGGTGACGCAGGCCTTGGCGTTGATGTCGGTGGTGTTCATGCGGGCGTATTGGTCGGCGATCCACGCCATTTCACGCTCGCCCGTGCCCATGTCGGGGGCCGGCACGTTCTGGGCGGGGTGGATCAGGTCGCGCTTGATCAGCTCATAGGCGAAGCGGCGGGTGATCTGTTCCAGTTCATGTTCGTCCCATGCGCGGGGGTCGATGCACAGGCCCCCTTTGGACCCTCCGAAGGGGGTTTCGACCAGCGCGCATTTATAGGTCATCAGGGCGGCGAGCGCCTCGACCTCGTCCTGATGCACCGAAAGGGCGTAGCGGATGCCGCCCTTGACCGGCTCCATATGTTCGGAATGGACCGAGCGATAGCCGGTGAAGGTTTCGATCTTGCCACGCAGGCGTACCCCGAAGCGGACGGTATAGGTGGAATTGCAGACGCGGATCTTTTGCTCCAGCCCCGCGGGCAGGTCCATCAGCGCTACGGCGCGGTTGAACATCAGGTCGACGGATTCGCGGAAACTCGGTTCTTTGGCGGTGTTGGGGCCAGTGTTGGGGCCAGTGCTGGGTGCGATGCTGGGTGCGGTCATGTCAGGGCGTTCCTTTGTAAGTCGCTACCACGTCCGGTTGTCATGCTATCAGCCAAATCGGCCGATCTCGCACTTAATTACGATCAATCTGCCGCAAGTTTGAGCGGCAGCCTGCCAACGGCGCGAAACAGAACGCGCAAAGGCTGCGAATCGTTTCGCTTGGCTTCGGCGGGCGGCGGGCGGGGGCGGCGGGCGGCGGCGTTAAGTCTTGGGCCGAAAGCGTGGCGACATGGCGCGGCGGCTGCGGATTATTGCTAGAAACGGGGGCGTAACGGGCGATCTGCCCGCCCTAAAGTCTGCACATTCCCTCGCTAAAAGTCGGGATCAGACGGCCCTGCGTGTGTTTGGCGGGCCGAAGTGCAGGTGCAGGTTTTGGTTATGATGCGAGTGACAGAGTTTCTGGACGATCCGCGCGGAACGATGACCTATACGGGGTTGGTCTTTCTGTTGCTGACGGTGCTTGTCGGCGGGGTCGCGGTCGATGTGATGCGGCACGAGGGGACGCGGTCGCAGGTGCAAAAGGCACTGGACGGCTGCACCTCGACGGTGGCCGCCGTGGCGACGGTGCAGAAACCCGCCGACGAAAGCGCATCGGATGCGGCAGTGCGGAACACCGCGCGGAACGCGACCATGACGACTTTGGTGAACGATTGCATGACGCGGGCGGGGCTTTCGACGGCGCTGACCAGCGTCACGGCGACCAGTGCGGCAGGCTATGCGTCGCTGGCCACGACCGCGGGCGGCACGCAGAGCAACTTTTTCATGAACATGCTGAATATCGGGCGCACCGATTACAATGTCGCATCGACCGCCGCACTGCCACCGGCGGGCAAGGTTGAGGTGATCCTGGCGTACGAATCCAGCAACGCGATGAGCGTGGTCGACCCGATCACAGGGATAAATCTGTCGACTCCGTTCCGGACCGGCGCCAACGCTTTCGTGGACACGCTGATGGCGACCGATGTCAATAACGCTGCCGGCACACGGCCTGCCACTACGGTCTCGCTGTTACCCTATACCAACGGGGTGAACCTGCCCACGGGGCTGATGTCGCGATACAGCGTCACCAACGTATCAAACCTTGCGAACGCCAATTGCATCGACATTCCGACGACCGATTTCTCGGCAGCGGCGATGTCGACGGCGACAGCCTATCAGACGATGGTGCCGGCCGATCTGGCCACCACCACCAGCACTGTGATCACATATCTGCCATCGAATTCGACTGTGGCCGCGACGAACATTCCCAGTAGCGCAGGCTGTCCGGCATATCCCAACAACATCCTGCGTATGCCGACGACTTCGGCGTCGACCTTGAAGAGCAATATCACCAGCGCGCAGTTTTTCGGCGGTCTGCGCTGGGATCACGGCATGCATTGGGCAAACGCCCTGCTGCACCCCGGCACCAACATAGGGTCCATCGTGACCCCGGTGACCACGGCCTATCCGAGTGCCTATAACACGGCCGATGTGCAAAAGGTCATCGTCTTCGTGAACACCAACGGCAGCGGATCGAACCCCACCGACGGGTCGCAACTGATGCTTGCGAATGCCTTTGCCTCGGGCACCTCGCCGATCTGGCGCAATTCCGCGACCCCGGCGCTTTACTGCATCCAGTTGACGGCGCGGCCGTCAAACCAGTTCTACCGCCCCGACACCAACACCTGGTCGACCGCCTGCCCCGGCACCTATACGCGCCTGACCTGGCCGCAGGTCTGGGCATCGGTCAGGGTGCAGTGGGTTGCGTGGCAGCTATACGCCCGTGGTATCCAGACCTCCTCGTCTGCGACGCTGGCGCAGGTGCGGGCAAGTTTCGACGCGATCTGGCCGACGATGCAGCAGTCCTTGCCGTTTACGACCCAGGCGAGCCAGTTCCAATCGGAATGCACGGCGGCCAAGGCGAACGGCGTGGTGATCTATACCGTGGGTCTGGCGGCTATCGCACGCGCCAAAGACCCGCTCCGCGCCTGCGCCAGTTCGCCCGCGCATTACTTCGACACGACCAGCGCGACCTTCCCCGATGTGATGCGGCTGATCGCCCAGACCATCAACCAGCAGGCCTATACGCAATGAGCCGCCCCCTGACCCTTGCCCGCTTGCGGCTCGGACTGCGGCTGCGGGCCGGACAGTTCCGCGCCGCCGAGTCCGGCGCTGCGGCGGTGTCCTATGTCGTGATGCTGCCCGTCGTCTTCGGCCTGTTCCTGCTGACGCTCGATTCCGGCTTTACGGCCATGCGTTCGGCCTTGCTGGACCGCGCGGTCGACATCACGGCGCGGTCGATCAGAGGCGGGACACTGACCGATCGATCGCTTGGCGGCATCAAGACCGACCTGTGCAGCCGCCTGACCTTCTTCAAGGATTGCAGCACGCAGCTGAAGGTGCAGCTTGTCGCCGTGCCACGGAGCGATTTCGCCACGCCGGCGCGCACCGTCGCCTGCGCCGATCAGGGCACGTCGCTTGTGCCGGTGCGGGCCTTTGTCGCCGACCAGACGAACCCGCTGGCCGTGCTGCGCGCCTGTATGGACATCACGACCTTTACCCCCGGCGCGCTGATCTCCAACCGCCCGCTCACCTATAGCATCCATGCCGAAACCGTGCTTGCAGCGAGGGCGCCATGAACCTGCGACACCATCTGCGCCGCTTTTTCGCGCAAGAGCGCGGCAATGCGGTGATCGAAACCGTGATCATCGTGCCCACGATGCTTGTCGCATGGATCGCGGTTTACGCTTTCTGGGAAGCCTACAGTTCGCGCACCGCCTTTCAAAAGGCCAGTCACGTCGCCGCCGACCTCCTCTCGCGCGAGATGGTGCCGGTGACCGATGCCACGCTGACCGGGCTGGATACGGTGATGGAATATCTGGTGGACAGCCGCTTCGACGTGGCGTCGCGTTTTGCCAGTTACACGCGGACCGGTTCCCTCGACACCGATGTGGTGGTGACGTGGTCCTATTCCACGGCGACGGCGACCTTGCCGGCATTGACCACTGCCGATCTGGTGGCGCGGGCGGCAAACCTGCCCAAGCTGACGGTCGGGGCGACGGCGCTGGTCGTCGATACGCGGATGAACTATTCGCTGCCGATGAGCGTGCCGGTGGCGACCTATGTGGTGCCGTCGTCATTTTCCCAGTCGGTGGTGCTGCGCCCCCGCTTCGTGACGCGGCTCTGCCGGGCCGGAACGCCTGTGGTCTGCTGACGGGCCTGCCCTGTGCGGCGGCGCACAGCCGCCATGCGGCGCGGGTCGACCGGCCAACCGTTGCCAGACGCGGCGGGCGGACCTAGATCGGGGGGATACCAAGACAGGAGTAGCCCCGATGTCGATCCGCCCCGTCGCCCATGAAGCCCGCGCCATTCCCACGATGGAGGGGGCAGGCGTGCACCTGCACCGCGCCTTTGGCTTTCAGGACCCCGAGCGGATGGACCCGTTCCTGCTGTTCGACGATTTCCGGAACGACCGCCCGCAGGATTACCTGCGCGGTTTCCCGTGGCATCCGCATCGCGGAATCGAGACGATCACCTATGTGCTGGCGGGCGCAGTCGAACATGGCGACAGCCTTGGCAACCGCGGGATGCTCAAGGGCGGCGATGTGCAATGGATGACGGCAGGGTCGGGCATTTTGCATCAGGAAATGCCGCTGGGCAACGCCAAGGGCCAGATGCACGGCTTCCAGCTTTGGGCCAACCTGCCGTCGGCCCTGAAGATGACCAAGCCGCGCTATCAGGACGTGAAGTCACGGGACATCCCCGAGATCATGGATGACGACGGCACGGTGGTTAAGGTGATCGTAGGGTCGTTCTGGGGCAAGACCGGCCCCGTCGACGGGATCGCCGCCGATCCGCAATACCTCGACATCTATGTGCCGCCGGGGCGGAAGAAATCGTTCAAGGTCGACACCTATCGCCGGGCGTTCGCCTATATCTTCGACGGGGCGGCCACCTTCCGCGATGCGAGCCGCCCCAAGGGCGTGCTGCTGGAAAAGGAAGTGATGGGCGAAGAGGTCAACATCCGCGACCTGTCGGGGGACCGCACGCTGGTACAATTCGGCACGGGTGACGAGGTGACGGTGCAGGCGGGGCCTGACGGGGTTCGGTTCCTGCTGATCTCGGGCGCACCGATCCAGGAGCCGGTGGCTTGGCACGGGCCTATCGTCATGAACACGCAGGCCGAACTGCGCCAAGCGATGGCCGAGTTGAAGAACGGCACCTTCATAAAGCCCGCGCATTGAGCCGGGGGAAGCGGAATTTGACGCAAATTCCGCGCCGGAAAATGACGCATTTTCCGCTGCCCCGGTCCTGAGATTGCGGGCAAGGTGACCGGTGCCGCGCTTTCCCGGCCACATCGACCAGACGCCGCGCGCGACGCCTGTGGCGGGCGGGCGCGGAATTTGCGTCAAATTCCGTCGCGGAATTTGCGTCAAATTCCGCTCTGCCCTAAGGTAAGAACGTATAGGGCAAGACAGGGCGCGCCAGCCGCGCTATTCTGGCCCCTCCCCGATATGCGAGCCAACATGCGCCCCGCCTTTTTGCCTATTCTTCTTGCAGCCCTGCTGTCGGGCTGCGGCCTTGCCGGTGTCGACACGCCCGCACCCGCAGCGCCGCGCCCGCCGCTTGTGCCGCTGGACGAGGTGCTGGCCGCCCCCGAACCGGCCGTCTCGGCCGAGACAGCCGCGGCGCTGGCCGCAAGGGGTGCCGACCTGCGCGCCCGTGCAGCACCATGACCGCACCGAACGCCGCGCTTTCTGCCGCCCGTCGCGTTGCAAGGAGTATCGCAACAGGCTAACAGATGCGGGTTCATGCCCAGCCGATGGAGCCTTCCCATGCCAGCCCCTCTCCGCCTTGGTCTTGCCGGTCTGGGAACCGTGGGGATAGGCGTGGTCAAGATCGTCCAGCGCCATGCCGACCTGCTGGCCGCCCGTGCGGGACGGCCTGTCGTCATCACCGCCGTCTCGGCGCGGGACCGCGCCAAGGCCCGCGACGCCGACCTGTCGGGTTACGCATGGGAAACCGATCCCGTGGCGCTGGCGGAGCGTGACGATGTCGATGTGTTCATCGAGGTGATGGGCGGGTCGGAAGGCCCGGCAAAGCTGGCGACCGAGGCCGCGATTGCGGCAGGCAAGGATGTTGTCACCGCCAACAAGGCGCTTTTGGCCCATCACGGGCAGGCATTGGCCGAAGCGGCGGAAGCGGCGGGTCGCGTGATCCGCTTCGAAGCGGCGGTGGCGGGCGGAATTCCGGTGATCAAGGCCCTGACCGAAGGGCTTGCCGCCAACCAGATGCGCCGCGTGATGGGGGTGATGAACGGCACCTGCAACTATATCCTGACGCGGATGGCCAATGCGGGCCTGCCCTACGAGACGGTGTTCGAGGAAGCCCGCCAACTGGGCTATCTGGAGGCCGACCCGAACCTTGACGTGGGCGGCATCGATGCGGGGCACAAGCTGTCGCTTCTCGCCGCCATCGCCTTTGGCACGCGGGTCAGTTTCGACGCGGTCGAGCTGGAGGGCATCGGCAACGTGTCGATCGACGATATCCGCATGGCCGACGACATGGGCTATCACATCAAGCTGCTTGGCGTGGCGCAGATGACGGGGCGCGGGCTCGAGCAGCGCATGACGCCTTGCCTTGTCCCCGCCGAAAGCCCGCTGGGGCAGTTGCAGGGCGGCACCAACATGGTGGTGCTCGAGGGCGACGCGGTCGGGCAGATCGTGCTGCGCGGGCCGGGCGCTGGCGAGGGGCCGACGGCAAGCGCGGTGATGGGCGATGTGATGGACATCGCGCGCGGTGTACGGACCGCGACATTCGGGCGGCCTGCGACCAGCCTTGTCGCGGCGATCCCCGCGAAATCGGCCACCCCTGCACCCTATTACCTGCGTATGACGCTGCTGGACAAACCCGGTGCGCTGGCCAAGGTCGCGACCTGTCTGGGCGAGGCGGGCATTTCCATCGACCAGATGCGCCAGATCAACCAACCCGGCGAGGATGACAACGCCGTCGTGCTGATCGTCACGCATAAGGCCGCACCCGCCGATATCGCCCATGCTCTGGCGGCCTTTCCGGTGACCGGCGTGGTGCAGGGTGCCGCCGTGGCGATCCGCATCGAAGAGGTCTGATACGGCCCGACGCGCCAAAAGCGTCGCATCCGCGTTACAGCCGTAAAGTCTGCGTTACAGACCGGTGCCTGTCCTGCATCCATGCGAACAGCTTACGCCGTGCAACGCTTTGTCTATGGTCTTTGGTGCAGAAGACCACACGGATCGTGCGCCCCGCAAACCGGGATCGTTGATCCGCAAAGGGTTTTCGGTGCGTATGCAGGTCCGCCGTTTTGGCCTGCGGGTACACGAGGTAAAGCCATGTTCAACAACGATCCGGAAACGACCCTTCGCAAAGCAGCCGAAAATTTCCGTCTGGAAGCGGCCAAGGGCAAGGCGTCGGTGCCGATGACCAAATCGCACTTGCAGATGGCGGCCTATTTCCTGTTCGACGACACGCGCCTTGCCTTTCTGGACGAGACGGCCAGCGATATCGACCGCGTTTTCGGCGTCGATACCGAAAACGAGGAGTATTTCGAGCGCGCCGTCCGGCGGATCGAACGGCTCGATGCGGCGCAGACCGGACAGGGCATCGCAGCCCTGGTTGCCGCGCGCCGTCTGGTCGAAGGCTGCAAGAGCCTGCCGCATGACCAGCGCCGCAGCGAGGCGCGAAATCTGATCAAGGCGGTCGATACCGTGATGGAGCGGATCTACAGTCTGGGTCCGGTGCTGCGCGACGCGTCGACGGCCTATGTGACGCGCCGTCCCGCGCTGCGCTAGACGCGAATGCCCCTTGCGGGGCGGGGGCGCAAATGCCCCTTGCGGGGCGGGGGGCGCGAATGCCCCTTGCGGGGCGGGGGGCGACTGTCGAAAGTCGTGCCAGCGGTCCGCAACGGAGGAAGCCCTTGTTCAGCCATGCCACCCTTGGCACCAACGACTTTGACCGCGCGTTGCGGTTCTGGTCGGCGGTGATGTCGGTGCTTGGCCATGAACCCCGCTTTGTCGATGCGGCGCGCCCTTGGGCGGGGTGGCAGCCTGCGGGGGCGGGCGTCCGCTTTTCGTGCTGACCGCCCCGTTCGACGGGCGACCCGCAACGGCGGGCAATGGCGCGATGCTGGCTTTCGACTGCGCGACCCGCAAGGCGGTGCGGGCGGCCCATGCGGCGGGGCTGGCCGCAGGCGGAACCGACGCGGGCGCTGCGGGGCTGCGGCCCGAATACCATGCCGATTACTACGGTGCCTATATGCGCGATCCTGACGGGAACAAGCTGTGCCTCGTGTGCCATAGGGCCGGGTAGGGGAACAGCGGCGCGCGCAGGCGGTTGGGCCTGTCCATGCGAAAGGGCACACCATGAGCAACAAAGACAACGCCAACACATCCAGACGCAGCGGCAACAACACCCCCGGCCAGACATATCAGGGCGGCGGCGGGCAAATGCGCGAGGGTGAAAAACTGCAAGGCGACGATCCGCATTTCGAGGACCGCACCAAGAAGGGCAGCGCCACCAAATCGGGCAGTCCCCCGCCCAAGACCTCCGATCAGGGCTGAACGAAGAAGCGGTAGCGCATCTCGTGGCGATAGGTCTCGCCCGGGTTTAGGCGGGCTTGCGGAAAGGCGGGGCGGTTCGGCGCATCGGGCCAGATCTGCGACTCGAGCGTGAAGCCGCCAAGGGGGCCGTAACTGCGGCCCTCTTTCCCGCGCAGGCCTTGGGGGATGGAGGCGCCGGTATAGAGCTGCACGCCGGGCTGGTTGGTGGCAAGCGTCAGCCCGCGCCCCGAGGCGGGGTCGATTGCCGTCACGGCGGGGCCGGAGGTGGGATCAAGGCAAAGGTTATGGTCGTAAGGAGTGGTTCCGATGGGCCTGGGTGTTCGAAAGTCATAGGTGGTCCCGCTGACGGGGCGCGGGTCGCCCGTGGGGATCAGGGCCTTGTCGACGGGCAAGTAGCTGTTGGCGGCGACCTGCAAGAGCTGCGGGGCGATGCTGCCCGTGCCCTGTCCGGCAAGGTTGAAATAGGCGTGGTTGACCATGTTCACGATGGTATCGCCGCCCTTGGCGTGGGCGGTCATGGTGATGGCGAGCGTGGCGGGGGCCACGAATTCATAGCGCGCCGTCACGTCAAGGACTGCGGGATAGCCCATGTCGCCATCGGGGGAATGGAGCGTGAAGGTCACGCCCTGCCCTGTCGCGTCAACCACCGCCCAAAGCTGCGCGTCGAACCCGCCCGCGCCGCCGTGGAGGTGGTTCGCGCCCTCGTTCCGGTCGAGTTGCACGGGCAGACCGTCGAGCGTAAAGCGCCCGCCCGCGATGCGGTTGGCATAGCGCCCGCAGGTCGCGCCGAAATAGCTGCGCGGCGGGGCGAGGTAGCCCGCGACGCTGTCATGGCCTAGCACGATATCGGCGGGTGCGCCGCCCCGCCCCGGTGTCCATAGCTGCACGAGCCTTGCGCCATAGTCCGTAAGCCGTGCGACATGGTCGCGCCCGTCGGTGATGGTGAAAAGCTGCGCCCTGCCTTGGGCTGTGTCACCGAAATCCTGCATTGCCGCCCCGCCCTAGTTGCCGCAAGCCCAGCGCCTTGCGGTGGCACCCTGTTCCCCTTGGCGGTTGCGCCCTGCCCCCGTTCCATGCTGAACTGACGCCGATGCACCGTACCAAGCCCTATTCCAATGCCGCATGGTTTTTGATGCTGCCCGCCGCCCTGCTGATGGCCGTGGTGGGCGTGGTGCCGCTGGTCGCGGTGTTCAACTATTCGCTGCACGACATCTTTTCCTTGCAGGATGTGCTGTGGGTCGGGCCGGAATGGTATCATGCGATCATCACCAGTCCGCGGTTCCATGCCAGCCTCGGGCGGAGCCTGATGTTTTCGGCGGTGGTGCTGTCGGTGCAGGTGCCGCTGGGGCTGGCGGTGGCGCTGGCCTTGCGGCGCACGGGGCGGGCGGCGGTTCTGGGTCTGATGCTGGTCGCCTTGCCGCTGGTGGTGCCGTGGAACCTGATCGGGGGCATGTGGCTGGGGCTGGTCAACCCTGAAACGGGGCTGGTCGGGCAGGCGCTGGTCGCTTTGGGCATCGGCTTCGACTGGAAGTTCAACGCCGCGCATACGTGGATCTTGCTGGTGACGATGGACACATGGCACTGGCTGGGGCTGGTCGTGATCCTGTCCTATGCGGGGCTGTCGTCTATCCCGCCGGAACAATACCGCGCCGCCGCGATCGACGGGGCCTCGCGCCTCGCGGTGTTCCGCTTCATCGAGTTGCCGCGCATCGCGCCCGCGCTGGGCGTGGTGCTGCTGCTGCGCTTCGTCGACAGCTTCATGATCTATACCGAGGCTTTCGGCATCAACGCGGGCGGGCCGGATATGGCCACGCATTTCCTCGCCATCGATCTGGGCGAAGAGATCAAATCGTTCAACTATGGCTCGGCTGCGGCGCGGTCGATGGTCTATTTCGGCATCGTGCTGACCGTGATCTGGTCCTTTGTCCGCATCAACGCCGCGCGCGAGGCGCGGGGGGCATGAGGGTTCTGCCGCGCCTTGGGCTGTTCGCGGCGCTGGGCCTGTTCATCCTGCTGCCCTTGGCGCAGACATTCCTGCTCAGCTTCATGTCCACCCTGCCGCGTGACGGGATGGAGGTCGGGCAATTCACGCTGATGAACTATGCCACCATCTGGCAGACGCCCGCGCTGACCGCATCCATCGGCAATTCGGCGATCTATGTGACGCTGAACGTGGCCCTGTGCATCGCGGTGGCACTGCCGGCGGCCTATGCGCTGGCGCGGTACGAATTCGCGGGCGACCGGCATTTCCTGTTCCTGCTGCTGGCGTTTCGCGCCACGCCGCCGGTGGTGCTGTCCTTGCCGATCTTCATCCTGTTCTCGCGCTTCGGGCTGGTGAACAGCCCGCTCGGCATCGCGCTGGTGCATTGCCTGTTCAACCTGCCCATCGCGATCTGGATATTGGAGACCTTCATCGCGGCCGTGCCAAAGGAACTGGACGAGACGGCTTTCATCGACGGCCATACCCTGCCGTCGTTCTTCGTGCGTCACCTGATCCCCGCAATCGCGCCCGGTATCGGGGTGGCGGCGTTCTTCTGCTTCATGTTCTCTTGGGTCGAGGTGGTCTTTGCCCGCATCCTGACGGTGACGGCGGGCAAGCCGATCACCATGGCGATCAACGCGCTTTTCACATTCCGCACCGATGTGGGGCTGGTCATGGCGATGACGGTGGTATCGCTGCTGCCCGGTCTGGTGATGATCTGGTTCGTCCGAAACCACATCGCACGCGGTTTTGCGCTGCGGTCGTGATCATCGCGTATAGGGCTGCAACAGCGCCCGGCAGGCCGCGCGGGCGGCGGCTTCCGGCAAAAGATCGGGGTCGATGCAACGCTGCACGCCAAGCCCGTCGACAAGGCAGATGAAGGCGGACGCCACCGCGTCGAAATCCATCGCGGTATCGGGCGGGGCGGCGGCGCGCAGGGCATCGGCGATGGTCTGGCGGTAGCCGCCATAGCGGGCGCGGTGTTCGGCCCGCAGGACGGGGTTGTTGGCGATCTCGCCCCAGAGCGTCAGCCAGACGTTCAGCACGTCGCGGCTGAACAGCGCGGGCGAAACCAGCGCCTCGACCAGCGCTTCGAGCGGTGTGAGGCCGGGCACGGGGCGGGAGATGGCGGCCATCCATTCGTCATACATGCGGCTGTAGACCGCGACCATCAGCCCGTCCATCGAACCGAAATGATGCGTGATAAGCCCGCGTGACACGCCCGCTTCGGCCACGATCCGGTCGACCGTGAAATCGCGGATGCCGCCCCGCGCCATGCAGGCACGGGCGGCATCCTCCAGAAGCGCCCGCCTGTCCTTGGCGGGCAGGCGGGCAGGTTTGCGGGGTAGTGCCGTCACGCGCGCCCCCCGTCAGACCCTGCGGAAGGCGACCGGATCGGGATGCCCGTCGGCAAGGATGACCGGCACGATATCCGCGTCATGGATGGCCAGATAGGGCTCGAAACAGATGAAGATGAAACCACCCGACTCCTCCATGAGATCCTCCATCCGGTTGAACATGGCGCGCCGCTTGCCCGCGTCCTGTTCGGTGGTGGAGGCCTGATACAGACTTTCATATTCGGGATTGTCGAAGAAAGACCAGTTGTAGATGCCGATCTGGTCGGGGCGGAACCAGACGAGGTTTTCGGTCGGGTCGATGCCACCGGCAAAGTTCATCAAGACGAGTTCGACCGACTTGTAGCCATCGCCTGCCGTCTTGTCGCCCAGCGCCCAATAGGCTGCGTCCTCGACCGGCTGGATGTTGAGGGTGATGCCCGCCTCGGCAAGGTTGGCCTGCACGATCTGGGCGATGGTCTGGCTGGTGTTGTCGGTCAGGGCGTAAAGGTTCAGCTCGATCCCCTCGGCCCCGGCCTCGGCCAGAAGCGCCTTGGCCTTTTCGACATCGCGCGCCGCGATCAGGTTGGCAGGCCGCGCAAAGCCCGACGTGGGCGGCACCACGCCGGTAGACCGTGCGACCAACCCGTCATAGGCCCCGTCGAGCACCGCCTGACCGTCATAGGCGTATTGGATCGCCTGACGCACGCGGATGTCTTTCAGCGGTTCGGCGTTCATGTTGATCGTCAGCCACGCGTAGCGGGTGCCGGGGGCCTCGATCATCGCGGCCCCTGCGGGCAGGGCCGACTTGAGCTGCGCCGCAGCCCCCACGGCCACGCGGGTGAAATCGAAGGCATCGGCCTCATAGGCAAGCTCGGCCGCCTGATCGTCGGTGACGATGTAGAATTCGACGCGGTCGAAGGCGGGCTTCTCTCCGGTCCAGTCGGGGTTGGCTTTCAGCGTGACCTTCTGGTTCTGCTCCCATGTGTCGAAAAGATACGGGCCGCATTGTGCGGGGATTTCGGTCGTGTAGCTGCCGCCCGCCGCCTCGACCGCCTTTTGGCAGACGATGTGGCCGCCATAATAGGGCAGCGCGATGACCGGAAAGGGCGCAAAGGGTTCGGTCAGGTGGATCACGCCGCTGCGGTCGTCGATCACCTCGACCTCTTTGAGCTTTTCGAACTGGTAGGCCCATGCGCTGTCGGACCCTGCGATCCGCTCGAACGAGAATTTGACGTCGGCCGCCGTGACGGGGCCGAAATCGCCCGTCCATTTCAGCCCCTCGCGCAGGGTAAAGGCAAGGCGGGTGGCGTCGAGCCATTCGATCTTTTCGGCAGCCCATGGCCGCCACTGGTTGCCGTCGCGCATGTCGCCAAGGCGGACCAGCGTCACGTTGGTGCAACGCGGGATGATGTCGTCAAGCTCGCCGATGATGCCGTAGGGGTCGAGCACCTGGAAATCGGCCACGACGCGCAGCCGCAGGGTCGCGCCTTCGGCGGCCCAGGCGAAACGCGGCAAGGCGGCGGCGGCGGCCAGTCCGGCACCTGCGGCTTTCAGAAATCCGCGACGGTCAGTGCTCCAGTGCATGGGTATCTCCCTGTTGCTGATTTGGGTCGGCGAAATGGCAGCGGGCAAGGCGGCCCGTGGTGGTGGGCAAAAGCGCAGGCGCCGTGCTGCGGCAGATGTCTTGCACCAGCGGGCAGCGGGTGTGGAATTCGCAGCCCGAGGGGCGGCGCAGGATCGAGGGCACCTCGCCCTTTATCGCAAGATCGGCGCGGCGCCGGCGCGGGTCGGGCCTTGGCTCGGACGCGATCAGGCTGGCGGTATAGGGATGCGCGGGGGCGGCAAAGACCTGCGCGGTCGGTCCCTCTTCGACAA
Organism: Gemmobacter aquarius; assembly: GCF_003060865.1. Lineage (NCBI taxonomy): Bacteria > Pseudomonadati > Pseudomonadota > Alphaproteobacteria > Rhodobacterales > Paracoccaceae > Paragemmobacter > Paragemmobacter aquarius. Next base: position 738,213 of record NZ_CP028918.1, on the reverse strand, counting down.
CGCGGCCCAGATAGAGGACCACGATCCGGTCGGCCACATGGCGCACGAGCGCAAGGTTGTGGGTGATGATCAGATAGGCCAGCCCCATATCGCGGCGCAGATCGGCCATCAGGTTCAGCACCTCGGCCTGTACCGACACGTCGAGGCCCGCCGTCGGCTCGTCTGCGATCACCAACCGGGGGCCAAGCGCGAGCGCCCGCGCCACCCCCACGCGCCGCGCCTGCCCGCCCGAAAGTTCGTGCGGGTAGCGGTCGGCGATTGCGGGGGGCAGCCCCACCCTGGCAAGCAGCAAGCGTGCGGTGGCAGCGGGGTCTGGCAAGGGCTGGCGGTGGATGCGGAAGGCCTCGGTCACCAGATAGCCGACCGTCAGGCGCGGCGACAGCGAGGCGGCCGCATCCTGAAACATCATCGCGGCGTCGCGGCGCAGGCGGGCGAAGCCGTCGCGCCCCGTCACGGGCGATCCGTCGAAGCGCACTGCGCCGGACGTGACGGGTTGAAGGCCCATCACCGCACGGGCGAGCGTGGTCTTGCCCGACCCGCTTTCGCCGACCAGCGCCACGCTTTGCCCGCGCCCGACCGACAGGCTGACATCTTGCAGGATCGGCAGGGCCGCGCGGGACATGAACCCGCCCAGCGGCAGGTCGACCGACAGGTTCCGCAAATCCAGCACGGGGGTCATCCCTGCCCCCCTTGCGGCGCACTGTGGCACAGCACCGACCGCCCCGCGCCCGCAGTGCGGCGGGGAACGGGGGCCTCGCACGCGGCCTCTGCCAGCGTGCAGCGCGGGGCAAAGGCGCAGCCGCGCGGCGGGGCGGTCAGGTCGGGCAGACGCCCGCCGATGGTGGGCAAACGCCCCGAGGACGGAACGACCACCGCCGGATCGCAGGCCAGAAGCGCACGGGTATAGGGGTGCTGCGGGTCGTGGAAGATCGCATCCACCGTGCCCTCTTCGACCACCTCGCCCGCATACATCACCGCGACGCGGTCACACAGTTCGGCGATCACGCCCAGATGGTGGGTGACGATCACGATCGCGCCGTGAAATGTGGTCCGCAGGTCGCGCATGAGGTGGATGATCTGCGCCTCCATCGTCACATCGAGCGCGGTCGTGGGTTCGTCGGCGATCAGCACATCGGGCTGCATCAGCAGGGCGGCGGCAATCGCCACGCGCTGCCGCATCCCGCCGGAAAGTTCATGCGGATAGCGGTGCAGACAGCGCGCGGCATCGGGAATGCCGACGCGGCCCAGCATCTCGGCCAGCCGTTCGGGCCGCGCCAAGGCCCGGTCATGCGCGCCGACGAAATCGGCCAGTTGCCGCCCGATGGTCAGCACGGGGTTGAAGGCGGTCATCGGGTCCTGGAACACCATCGCCACCGACCGCCCGCGCAAGGCCCGCTGCGCTGCGGGCGAAAGCGCCAGCATGTCGGTGCCATCCAGCCGCACAGCCCCGTGGGCGATGCGCGCTCCGGCGGGCAAAAGGTTGACCATCGCCGCCGCAAGCGTCGACTTGCCGCAGCCGCTTTCGCCCATGATCCCCAAGACCTCGCCCCGCGTGACAGACAGCGACACGTCACGCACCGCGTGCAGTTCCCCGCCCGGCACGCGGTAGGACACCGAAAGGTTTTCGACCTGAAGCGCCGTCATGCCCGGCGCCTTCCCGCGCCGCGCGGATCGAGAACGTCGCGCAGCCCTTCGCCCAGAAAGGTGAAGCCGAGCGTTGCCAGCACCAAGGGAATCCCCGCCACGATGACCACATGCGGCGCCTGCCGCAGGGCAGTGTAGCCTTCGGCCAGAATATTGCCCCATGACGGCGCGGGCGGTTTGACCCCAAGGTTCAGATAGCTCAGCCCCGCCTCGAGCATGATGATCACGGGGATGTCCATGCAGATCAGGATGACAAGCGGGCCGACCACATTGGGCAGAAGGTGGCGCAGGATGATGCGCCCCGCCCCTGCCCCCATCGCCCGTTCGGCCAGGATGTAATCGGCATTGGCAAGCGTCAGCGTCTGGGTGCGGATCAGCCGCGCATAGGCCGGAAAGGACACCAGAACGATCACGATGATCAGCGTCGTCGTGCCGGGGCCAAGCACGGTAATGACGGCAAGCGCAAAGAAGATCATCGGCAGCGACGACAGGCAGTCGAACACCACCACCAGCAGGGAATCGAGCCAGCGCGGCCCGTATCCCGCGACCAGCCCGAGCAGCAGCCCCAGCGCGCCCGCCATACCGACCGAGGTCATGGCGATGCCAAGCGCAAGCCGCGCCCCCCAGATGATGCGCGACAGCAGGTCGCGACCCAGATGGTCGGTCCCGGCCCAATGCGCGGCAGAAGGCGTCAGGAACTTTGCCTTCACATTCAGTGCGATAGGGTCATAGGGTGCGATCAGCGGGGCCAGCAGCGCCATGCCGACAAAGGCCACCACGATCACCAGTCCCGCCAGCCCCATCGCATCGCCCGTCAGGGCGCGGCCTATGCCGCGTCGGGCAATGGGTCTGGCGGGCGGCGGTGCGGGTTCAGCGTCGAAGGACATCGCGCACCCTTGGGTCAAGCCGCGCGATCGCCAGATCGGCAGAGGTGACGACAAGCAGGTAAAAGGCGGTCATGAACAGCACCGTCCCCATCACCACCGGATAATTGCGCTTTTCCACCGCCGCCGTGATCAGCGTGCCGATCCCTGGCCGCGAGAACACGCTTTCGACGAAGACCGCGCTCGACATTATGCCGCCGAACCCCACCGCCAGAACCGAGATCGTCGGCACGATGGCGACCCGCAGCGCGTGGCGAAAGACGATGTCGCGTTCGCGCATGCCAAAGGCGCGGGCGGTGCGGATATGGGGGGCCTCCATCACCTCGAGCATCGAGGCGCGGATCAGGCGGGCCACATAGCCGACCCAGCCAAGGCCCAGCGCAAAGGCCGGAAGCACCAGCGCGCGGGCCTGACTGGCAAAGTCGCCCGCCTCGCCCGCGCCAATGGCGGGCAGCCAGTTCAGCCAGACGGCAAAGACGATCAGCGCGTAGATCGCGATGACAAAGGAGGGCACCGAGATCACGCTGACCGACACAACGCCAAGCAGCCGGTCGATGACCGTATCGCGCCACACCACCGCAGCGCAGCCAAGCAGCACCCCCAGCCCCAGTGCCCAGCCAAGTGCGGTGACGCCAAGGACCAGGGTCTTGGGAAACACCTCGAGGATCTGGTCGAGAACCGGGCGTTTCGACCAGACATCGGTGCCGAGATCGCCTTGCAGCACATTGCCGAAGAACAGCGCGATCTGGGTCAGGATCGGTTGGTCCAGCCCCATGCGCTGGCGCAGCAACTCTTTCAGTTCCGGCGTGGCGCGTGGCCCCAGCGCCAGCGAGGCCGGATCGCCCGGCACCAGAAACACCATGCCATACATGGCGGTCATCACCACGATCAGGATCAGGAGCGACAGCCCAACGCGCCGGATCGCATAGGCCAGCATCAGCACGGCCCCCCGTTTGCGTCAGATATGGTCACGCGCGATCCTTTCGTGCCAGTCGCGGGCAAAGACCTCGGCCCCGTTTTCGCTGATCCGCAGACGCATGGTCACGATGAAATGGGTGGCATCGCAGGTCAGCGCGCCGGTGCTTTCATGGGTAAAGATGCCGTCGGGCCGTTCGATCTGCACGGTATAATGCGTCTCGCAGGAAGCACTTAGCGGATCGCCTTCGGTGATGCGGTAGCGGGCCAGTCCGGTGCCGCGATGGGTCTGGCCGATGGCAGGCATTTCGGTTGCATAGGTCCAGCGCGGGAAATCGACCACGCTTTCGCCGGTCAGCAAATCGCGGGTCACGCTGCGGCGCAGCACGGGGGCGGCAGGATCGGGCGGCAGGTCGTGCTGGAGGTCGTGCTGGGGGTCGGCCGCCGCAGCTTCGGGCGGGTCAAAGACGCGCAAGGCGGCGTCGGCGGGGTGCGACGGGCGGACCGGCAGCGTCAGGGCGCTGTCGCCAAGCTGCACGGTCAGCGTGGCAAGTTCGGGCGAGGGCCAAGCGATGGGCCAGTAGACCGTCGAGATCGACACCGCGATGCGGTGGCCCGCCGGAAAGCTGTGTGCGATGTCGTCCAGATCGACCAAGGCGCTTTCGGCCTGCCCCGGCACCAATGCCTGCGGGCTGCCATGCCCGTGCCGGTGGCACAGGTTCAGATGCCCGATCGCCACGCGGGTCGAGGCCCCCGAGGGCGCCACGTCATTGACCCTGACCGACACCAGCGCCTGCGGCCTGTCGCTGGCAAAGCGCAACTCCAGTTGCGGTGCGCCGAGGATTTCCAGCGGTTCGGCCAAGGGCGCGGTGACAAAGACAAGCGAGCCGCCGTCATCCTCGCGCTGGTCGGTGGCCCATTCGGCCTCGTCTCCGTAACGCCCGACCTCGCCCGCCGTCAGCCCGACCCAGAGCGGCGAGCAGATGCGGGCCTGCCCCGTTCCCGCCCCGCCCAGCACGCCGTTGTCCCCCAGCGCCAGCCGTTCGGGCCGGATGCGCGGCGAGGGCCAGACATCCTCGGCCACCCAGCGACCCGGCCGTTCGTGATAGCAGGTGCGCGGCGGCACGTGGTCCTGCATCCAGACGCGCAGCATCGGCTCGTCCATGATGCCGGTCTCGCGGCCCTTGAGCCAGTGGTCGCACCAGCGCAGCACCTCTTGCAGCCAGCCGATGGCGGGTTCGACCGTCACCGAATGGGGAAAGGAATGCGCCCAAGGCCCGATCAGCCCGCGCCGCGGCCCCGTCAGCCCCGCCAGCAGGCGCGGCACGGCTTCGGAGTAATTGTCGGCCCAGCCGGACACGGCATAGACCGGAATGGTGATCCTGGAAAAATCCTCGCAGACCGAGCCTTGGCGCCAGTAGTCGTCGCGCGACTGGTGGCGCAGCCATGTCAGGATCCACGGCGTGTTCGCCTCGCGCCGCGCGGCCCACATGTCGCGCCACGCCGCGCCCACGATTGCGGGGTCGGGGGGCAGGTCCTGCATCGCGAACATGGTCGAGGACCAGTCGAAATTGTCCTTGGACAGGCAGCCGCCGACCCAGTGGATATCGGTGGCGTAGCGGTCGTCGGTCGATCCCACGGTGATGATCGTCTTCAGCGCGGGCGGCTGGCGGGCGGCGATCTGCAAGCCGTTGAAGCCGCCCCAGCTGATGCCGTACATCGCGACCTGCCCGTCGCACCAGTCTTGCGCGGCAAGCCATGCGATCGCGTCCACCCCGTCGGTCTGCTCTTGCACCGTATATTCGTCGTACAGCACGCCGTCGCTGTCGCCGGTGCCCCGGATATCGAGCCGCAGGCAGGCGTAGCCGTGGCGGGCGAGGTAGCGGTGCATCGCCTCGTCCCGGCCGCGGGTGCCATCACGTTTGCGGTAGGGCAGGTATTCGAGGATCATAGGCACAGGCCCCGCGCCATCGGGTCGCCAAAGCCGCCCCGCCAGCCGCGTGCCGTCGGGCAGCGGAACCCAGATGTTCTCCTGTTCGATCAGGCCGAACGGGTAATCGGTGCGGGTCTGCAGATCCTGTCCCATCAGTTCATCGGCGCTCCGCCTTCGGCCTTGCGGCGGGTGACGTAAGCGCAAAGCGCCTCGTCCACCGACGGGTCGAGCGGGGGGTCGACATGCGCGGCCAGAAGCTCTTTCCAGACGGTATTGGCGCGGGTCCGCGCATCGATGCCGCCTTTGGCCAGCCAGTTCGGGTGGTTGTCCCAGTTCGACAGCATCGGCCTGTGGAACGCCGTCTCGTAGCGCGCCATGGTGTGCGCCGTGCCGAAGAAATGCCCGCCCGCCCCCGCCTCGAGGATCGCATCGAGCGCCAGCGCGCCGGGGTCTGTCGGCATCGGTTCGAAATAGGCGTCCATCATCTGCAGCATCTCGGCGTCGAGGATCAGCTTTTCGAAACTGGCGGTCAGCCCGCCATGCAGCCAGCCCGCCGCGTGGTTCAGCAGATGCGCCCCGCCGGTCAGCGCCCCCCAGAGCGCCATCTGCGATTCATAAGCCGCCTGCGCGTCGACCTCGTTCGCCGCTGTCACGTTCGACGACCGGAACGGCACGCCGATATGGCGGGCAAGCTGGCCCGAGGCTTGCGCCGCCTTGGCATATTCCGGCGTGCCGAAAGCGGGCGCGCCCGACCGCATGTCGACGTTCGAGGTGAAGCCGCCATACATCACCGGCACGCCGGGACGCACGATCTGGGTCAGGACGATCCCCGCAATCGCCTCGGCATGCTGCAAGACCAAGGCGCCCGCCAGCGTGACCGGCGCCATGGCCCCCGCCAGCGTAAACGGGGTGATGACGTTGACCTGACCATGCGCGGCAAGGGCGATCAGCCCTTCGGCCATCGGCACGTCGAGTTGCAGCGGCGAGTTGGTGTTGATGATGCCCAGCAGGACCGGACGGTCGCGCAGCCCTTCGGGCGTGGTGCCCAGCATGATCGCGGCCATTTCGATGCCGTCCATGGTGCGGGCATGGCCAAGCGTCTGGGTCTGCCAGCTTTTGTCGACCAGCCGGATCTGCGCGTGGTAGATGTCGAGATGCCGCGTGTTGGCAGGCAGGTCGAGCGGTTCGAACGGGCCGCCGCCTTCCTGATGGATCACGTTCAGCGACTGGATCAGGCGCATATAATCGCACATCTCGGCGAAAGACCCGTCGCGGCGGCCCTTGTCGTTGCACATCACATAGGCGGGGCCACCCACCGCGCCATAGACGCACCAACCCCCGCCGACCCGCAGGTTGCGCGCAGGGTTCCGCGCTTCCAGCGCAAAGCCCGCAGGCACGCTTGCCAGCCGTTCGGCCACGAGTGCGGGATCGATCCGCACGGTTTCGCCCGACACGTCCGCCCCCGCCTGTGCGAACAGGTCGCGGGCGGCGGGGTGCAGCACGCGCATCCCCTGCCGCGCCAGCACGTCGAGCGCCGCGCCGTGGATCGCGGCCACCTGATCGTCGGAGATCACCTTTACCGGCGGCATCGGGCGTTCGATCTGCCCCCAGGCGCGCTGTGGCACGCCGCCCGTCGCGCGGTCTGCCTGCCGCTTGCGCCCTTCGGCCCGGGTCATTCGGCAGCCTCGGGCAGTTGGAAATCGCGGGCTGCAAAGGGCGCATCGCGGCGCACCATCGGCTGGGCCACCCCGAGATCCCGCGCCGTCTTGTGGCCCTGATAGATCGCGTGGACGATCGCGCCGGGGGCGTTGGCGTCCCCCGTCAGGTGCAGGCGGTCCGGCGGCATGTCGGCAGCGAGTGCGTCGTAAAGCGCACTGCCGCCCGCCCGATAGCCTACGATCACCAGGGACCGCGCCGCGATGCGCCGTTCCTCGCCGCTGAAGATCTGTGCCAGCCGCACCTCTTTGCCGTCGAACCCCGTCACCACCTCGAGCGTGCGAAGTGCTATGCCCTTGGCGGCAAAGGACTGGTGCACGAGCGGCTGCTCGTTGGTGTTGAAGCCCCAGGCCGCAGCCGCCCCCGCCGTGGTGATATAGGTGACACCCAGATGCGCCAGCGATTCCGCCACCGCCGAGCCGAGGTAATAGTTGTCATAATCGAACACCGCGACCGGACCTTCGGGCACGATGCCTGCGGCCAGATCGTCGGGCGTATAGACGCGCGGCGCGACAAGCGGGCCTGCGGGCAGTTCGTTCGCCCCGCACAGATGCGGCAGCCAGCCTGCGCCCGTGGCCACCACCACATGATCGGCCCCGAAATCGCGTACATCCTGCGCGGTCAGGTCGCTTGCGGGGTAAAGCTGCACGTTGGGCAGCTTTCGCAACTGCCCCATACGGTAATCGACCACGCGGTGCCATTGGCCAAGGCCCGGCAGACGGCTTTCCCATGTCAGCCGCCCGCCGAAATCACGCGCGCGGTCGGCCAGCGCCACCTGATGCCCGCGCCGTGCCAGCGTCAGTGCCGCCTCCAGCCCCGCAGGACCGCCACCCACCACAAGGACCGACCCCGCGCCATCGCGGCGCAGGGTTTCGGGATGCCAGCCGCGCCGCCATTCCTCGCCCGCGGTGGGGTTTTGCGTGCAGCGCACCCAGACCCCGTCGTGCCAGCTTGATATGCACAGGTTGCAGCCGATGCATTCGCGGATATCCTCGACCCGGCCTTCCTCGATCTTCCTCGGCAGGAAGGGATCGGCAATCGAGGGGCGCGCGCCGCCGATGAAATCGAGCACACCGCGCCGCACCATCGACACCATCGTATCGGGGCTGGTGAAGCGCCCCACGCCCACCACCGGCTTTTCGGTGACCGATTTGATGAAATCGACCACCGCCTCGTGGCTGCCTTCGGGCGTGTAGCGGCTGGGCGCACAGTCAAAGGACGAATAATCCATCTTCACGTCGAACAGATCGGGCGCGTCTTTCAGGTAGCCGATCACCTCATGCGCCTCGGTCGGGGCCACGTCGGACGGGCGGGCGCGGAGCTCCTGCATCGAGATACGCAGCGCGACCGCCGCACGCCCCTTTGTCGCCTCGCGCACGGCGTCGATCAATTGCTCGACCAGCCGCACGCGGTTGCGGACCGATCCGCCGTAGTCATCCGTGCGGTGATTGTAATCCGACAGCAGGAACTGATAGGGCAGATAGCCCATGCCCGCATAGACATAGAGGATGTCGAACCCCGCCTCCTCGGCCCTGACCGCCGCTTCGGCATGCCAGCGGATCAGGTCGCGGATATCGGCCTTGTCCATCACCCGGGGGCGGGCCGAGGACATGAACGGCACATGCGTCGCCATCCACGGCACGCCCGAGGGCGACAGCGGCGGATGCCGTGTGATCCGGTTCACCGCAGCCGCCCCGCCATGCCACAGCTCGACCGCCGCAAGCGCGCCGTGGCGATGCACCGCTTCGGTCATCAAGGCATGGCTGCGGATATCGGCGCGGTCCCAGAGCGAGGCAAAGGGAAAGGGGCTGTCATCCGACGAAGGATCGACCGAACAGGCGCCGGTCGAGACGACCGCCCAGCCCCCCTCGGCCTTGGTTTCGCGGAAAGCGGCGCGGACATGGGGGGCTGCATTGGTCATGCCCGACGCATGCGGCACCTGAAAGAAACGGTTCCGCGCCAGTTTCGGACCGATCCGGACCGGTTCGAACAGGATGTCAAATCGCGGGTCGCGTGGCATGCCAAGCCCTTATCCGAATCTTGTTGAACAAACGTATAGTATCAAGGCCGCGCCATATCGCAACAAATCTTGCAATCCACAGGTGCAGGGTGGCGAACAGCTCACCTTGTGCCTTTGCAACCCGCGCGGGCGACCGGCACGACGAGGACGGGCAGAGCCGACAACCCCGACGGACTGACCGTGCTGTTTCGGGCACGCATGGCGGCAAATGCGACCCGTCCGAAAGGTTATAATTTATATACTTTTGTCATCATGCACTGTTTTATCCAGCAAGACGGGCGCCGCTGACGGCACCCGCGCCTTTTGTGATGTAAAAAGTGGTTGGAGTGCCAAAGATGGCCAAGAATATGATCCGCCGGTTCTGGCGTGGAGTTATGGTCTTGTGCCTTGCCGTGGCGGCCTTGGTTGCACCCAGCCAGCGGGCCGATGCCTTTGGCGGGGCTACGATTGCTGAATCGAGGGCACTCGGGACTTGCACGGTCGAATTCTCGATGAATGCCACGCAGCGCAATGCGATGGTCTTTCTGACCAGTTCGTCGGAAGTGGGGGGTGAGGCAACCTATACGGGCGGCGGTAGATTCAATGGCTATGCCCGGGTATCGGTAACGGCGCTCAATAACTGCGGCATAACCAGTGTCTCCAACCTGGTGCACACCGGACCCACGACGGATTTTGAATCGGACGACTATCTGGGCTTCACCTTTACGGGCACCGAAGGCGGCGTCGTCTCCAATTACGAATATGCGCTGAAGGGTACCACCACCACAGCGGTGCAAGTAACGCCCACGGCAGCGGCCTCGGACGTTTCGACCCTGTCGTCGCTTAGCCTGTCGGGCATCACCCTTTCGCCGACCTTCGATCCGGCGGTCACGCAATACACCGCAACGGTCGCATCCAACGTGACCAGCACGACCGTTACGGCGGTCGTGACAGACCCGAATGCGAGCTTTGCGATCGTTGACGTCACGGGAATGACCGTCAACCTTGAACCCGGTCCCAATACCATAACGGTCGAGGCTACGGCCGAGAACGGCATTAACTTCACCGCCTATGTCATCACCGTCACCCGCGGCGACCCGCCCCCGCCGCCTCCGCCATCGACGGATGCGACCCTGTCGTCGCTGACCCTGTCAGGTGTCACGCTAACGCCCGACTTTTCCGCCGATATGACATCCTATACCGCGACCGTCGCGCTGGATGTGGACATCACGACCTTGACGGCGATGGTGAACCAGCCGAATGCGACGCTCAAACTGGGCGGGAACCCTTTGGCAAGCGGCACGGAAGTGGAAACTACGCTCAATTCCGGCACCAACACCTTTACGATCGAGGTCACGGCCGAGGACGGGCAGACCAAAAAGACCTACACCGTCGCGGTCACGCGGCCCCAACCGAACCAGGCGCCGGTCGCGCAGCCCGGCCATTCGGGCGGAAACGCTGGCCAGCTTGTCACGCTTGTCGGTGGAAATTCGGTTAATACGAACACGGGCACGAATGCGGGCCTGACCTATGCATGGGAACAGATCGACCTGACCCCGGGCGTGCCCGTCGTGGTCTTGGCCAGCGCAGACGAGCAGGATGCGACCTTTACCGCGCCCGATCTGGAACCCGGCGCCAATGCGCTGACGCTTACGTTCAATCTGACCGTGTCGGTCGGGCTTTTGTAGAACACCAAGTCGGTAATCGTCACGATCTTCCCGCCCCGCATCGCGCTTCCCGAAGACGAGGCGGTGGCAAAGGTGGTGGGCAAGACGGCGGTGAACGGCACCTACGGCCTGACCAGCGGCGAGGTTGTCACCCTGTCGGCAGCCGACAGCGTGCTTCCGGAAGATTCCATGCCGACCTATTCCTGGGCGACCGATACGCCCGGCGTGACCTTCGGCTCGCCCGATGCCGAGACCACCAGCTTCACCGCGCCGGTCGTGACCGAAGCGACCGAGGTCGAGGTCGTGCTGAACATCGGCTTCGGCCAGAAGGTGGGCGACCTCGACCCTGACCTTAACTTCGCGCCCGCCGCCTTTTCCACGCTCGACCTTGGCGATCTTGGTCCGCCGCGCGGCGAGGGGTTGCGGGCAACCCTGACGATCATGGTGCTTCCGGTCCAGACCGAGACGCCGGTAGAGACCCCGTCGGACGATGAAATCGAAGCGGCGCGTCAAGAGGTCGTAAAGTTCGTGCAGACCCGCAGCACGCTGCTTTTGTCGAACCAGCCCGACATGGATGACATGCTGCTGCCGGGCGCATCGGATGGCACCGCGAACCTGACCGTATCGTCGATGGGCGGACAGGCCGACATCTCGACCGCCCCCGACAAGCCGGTCTGGCTGCGGCTGAAAGGCGCGTGGTCCACGGTCGACGGGGCCGAGGCCGACTATATCCTCGGGTCGGTGGGCGCGCATGTGATACAGGGCAACGGCTTTGCCTTGGGCATCATGGCGCAGGTCGACCATCTGAAAACCGTCGACGGGCTGTCGGTCGGGGAAGGAACGGGCTGGCTGGCCGGTCCCTACGCCTTGGTGGCGCTGGAAAGCCATCCTGTCACCCTGCAGGGCCGCTTGCTTTATGGCCGGACCGACAACAGCCTGTCCCCGACCGGCACCTTTGAAGACAAGTTCGGCGGCGACCGTCTTCTGGCGCTTCTGGGCGTGTCGGGCGAGGTTGCGCGCGGCAAGCTGACGCTGAAGCCCACGCTCAGCGCCGGTTATGTACGCGAAACCACCGATGCCTATGTCAACGGAGCGGCCATCGCCGTCGCCGCGACCGAAACCGCCCTGATCCAGATCGCACCGGGGATCGCGGTCAGCTTTCCGGTCGAGGTGTCGTCGGGCAGCATGGAACTGAGCTTCGGGTTGGCGGACGTGTGGTCAAGCAGCCTCACGGGGGGTGCGTCAAGTTACGAAGGCCATCGCGGACGCATCAGCGCAGGCATGAAGCGGGTCTTCGCCTCGGGGGCGACACTCTCGGCCAGCGCGACCTATGACGGCATCGGTGCGCCGAGTTATGAAAGCCTGTCGGTCGACGTGCTGTTGCAGCACCGGTTCTGACGCGAAGACGCCGCGCGGCCCTTGCAGGGCCGCGACCAAAGGCCGGTGTTCCGCTTGCGGCGGGCCGCCGCTTCGTGCCACCTGTAGCGCGGCAAACAGGGCGGGACCGTTCGGGAATGACAGCACGTTACGCAGAACGGATGGCGCAAGTCCGCCCCTCGGCCATCGGCGAGTTGCTGGCGCTGGGGGCCGATCCGTCGATCATCTCGTTCGGCGGCGGCTATCCCGACGCGACGCTGTTTCCTGCGGACCAGTTGGCAAAAGTGTTTGACGAGATCATTCGCGCCCCCGGCGGGGCTGCGATGCAATACGCCCCGTCAGACGGCCTGCCACGGCTGCGCGAGCAGATCGCGGCGCTGATGGTGGCAGATGGCATGGCCTGCACGGCGGGCGATGTGCTGGTGCTGCAGGGGTCGCAGCAGGGGCTGGATTTCGCCGCGCGGATGCTGGTGGACCCCGGCGATGTGATCGTGACCGAAGACCCCACCTTTCTGGGCGCGCTGATCGCCTTTGCCCCCAGCCAGCCCGCCTATGCCGTGGTGCCGGTCGATGCCCATGGGATGCGGACCGATCTTCTTGCAGGCGTGCTGGCAGCCAACCCCAAGGCGCGGATGATCTATACCGTGCCCGATTTCCAGAACCCGACCGGCGTGACCCTGTCGCTCGCGCGGCGCAAAGAGCTGATCGCGCTGGCCAACCGGCATGACCTGATCGTGCTGGAAGACACGCCTTACCGCCATATCCGCTTTTCGGGGCAGAACCTGCCGACACTGAAATCGCTCGATACCGAGGGGCGGGTGATCCACCTTGGCAGCTTTTCAAAGGTGCTGGTGCCCGGCCTGCGGATCGGCTGGGCACTGGCCGCGCCCGATCTGCTGGCGCGGATGGGGCTTTTGAAGGTCGCAGCCGACACCCAGACCTCGACGCTGAACATGGCGGCGGCCAGCCTGTTTCTGGACCGCTACGACCTGTGGGCCCATATCGCCCGCCTGCGCGCTGCCTATGCCGTGAAGAAAGAGGCGATGCTTGACGCGATCCGCAGGCACCTGCCGCAAGACATCGCGGCGACCGATCCCGAGGGCGGGCTGTTCACATGGCTGACCTTCGACGAAGGGTTCGACGCCACCGCCTTCATGCGCGACGTGGCCCTGCCCAAGGCCCGCGTGGCCTTTGTGCCGGGGGCCACGTTCTTTCCGCTGACTCCGCGCGCCAATTTCGCCCGCCTGAATTTCTCGGCCCAACCGATCGAAAAGATCGAAGCCGGAATTGCCGCCCTTGGCCGCGCCCTGCACACCCGCCCCTGACCCTATGAGACATCCCATGCCCGTCACGCTGCATACCCCGCCCCCGTCCGACCTGACCGCAGCCGAGATTGCCCGTTGGCGGCCGGTTCCCGTGGCGATCGCCGCCGATCTTGTGCAGGGCGAGGGCCAGATCGACCCCGCGATCCGACCGTTGCGACCGGCAGGCCAGCAGCCGCGCCTGTTTGGCCAAGCCGTGACGGTGCGCTGCGACGCGCCCGATTTCGGCGCGGTGCTGCATGCGCTTGATGTGATCACGCGCGGGCAGGTGCTGGTAATCGATGCGGGCGGCCACCGCGAGGCCGCGATGATCGGCGATATCCTGTCGGGCCATCTGCGGGCCAAGGGCGTGGCAGGGGTGGTTTGCGACGGTGCGGTGCGCGACACCGGCACCTTGGGCGGCTGGTCGGATTTCGCGGTGTTCTCGCGCTTTATCAACCCGCGCGGGCCAAGCGGGGCCGAACGCGGCGACATCAACCTGCCCGTCACCATCGGCGGTGCTGCGGTCGCTGCGGGCGATCTGGTGATCGGCGACGATGACGGTCTGGTGGCGCTGTCGCCCGCGCAGGTTCGTGGCCTGATCGACGCCGCCGAGGCCAAACTTGCGCGTGAGGAAAGCTGGATCGCGGGTCTGGCCGCAGGCAAATCCGCCACCGAGGTTTTCGGCCTGCCCGCGCTGTCGCGCTAGGCCGCCAGACGGATCGGACATGGCCCCCTGGACAGGGGCCATAAGGTTCAATGCTTTATCATCACATGGCGGACGACGGTGTAGTCCTCGAGCGCATAGGCCGACATGTCCTTGCCGTAGCCCGATTGCTTCAACCCGCCATGCGGCATTTCGTTGACCAGCATGAAATGCGTGTTCACCCAGGTGCAGCCATAACGCAGTTGGGCGGCGGTCGACATGGCGCGCCCCACATCCCGCGTCCAGACCGACGAGGCGAGGCCGTAGTCACTGTCGTTGGCCCAGCCCACCGCCTGATCCACATCGGAAAACGGGGTGATAGACACCACGGGGCCAAAGACCTCGCGCCGCACGATCTCGTCCTCTTGGCGCGCACCGGCGATGACGGTGGGCTTGTAGGAAAAGCCGTTCGGCATCGCCTCGCCGCCGGTTGTCACCTCGATATGCCCCACCTCGCGCGCGCGGTTCACGAAAGATGCCACACGGTCGCGCTGGCGCAGGCTGATCAGCGGCCCGATCTCGTTCGCGGTGTCATCTTCAAGCCCCAATGCGATGGTCGACACCGCCGACGACAGGTCGGCCACCAGCCGGTCATAGACCTTGCGCCCCGCATAGATGCGGCAGGCGGCGGTGCAATCCTGCCCTGCGTTGTAATAGCCAAAGGCGCGCAGACCATCGACCACTTCCGAAATGTCGGCATCGTCGCAGACGATCACCGGCGCCTTGCCACCCAGTTCCAGATGCGTGCGCTTAACCGTCCGCGCCGCCGCATCCAGCATCTTCTTGCCTGTAGCGACATCTCCGGTCAGCGAGATCATGTCCACATCGGGATGGTTGATCAGGTAGCTTCCCACCGTCTGCCCCCGCCCCGTGACGACCGACACGACCCCTTCGGGCAATTCCTCGGCCAGTATCTTCGCCATCTTCAGCGCGGTCAGCGGGGTCTGTTCCGAAGGCTTGAACACCACCGTATTGCCGCCCCCGATGGCAGGCCCCAGTTTCCACGCCATCATCATCAGCGGATAATTCCACGGCGCAATCGACGCGATCACCCCCACCGGATCGCGCCGGATCATGCTGGTGTGGCCGGCCATATACTCCCCTGCCAGCGATCCGTGCTGCGTGCGGACCGCGCCCGCAAAGAAGCGGTAGCAATCGACGATGGCCGGAATCTCGTCGTGTCGCGCCGCGTTGATCGGCTTGCCGCAGTTCAGCGCCTCGAGTGCTGCGAAAGCATCGGCCTCGGCCTCGATCCGGTCGGCGATCCGCAGCAATGCCCCCGCCCGTTCCGCAGGCGTGGTGCGCGACCACGCCCCAAAGGCACGGCGCGCCGCCGCCACCGCGCGGTCTACCTGCGCGGTGGACGCCTCGGCCACGTCAAGGATCAGCTTGCCCGTGCGCGGGTTCAGGATCGGCTCGACCGCTTCCTGACCGGCCTCGAAGCTGGAACCGACAAGAAGGGCGGTATCGATATGCTTGGTCATGGCTTTCCTTTCATTTGCCGGCCCCTGCGGTTTCAGAGCCGTTTCGGGTCAGGTAATAGGCGATGAGGATGGGGATGAAGGTCGTGACGAAGACGACGATTGCGACCACGTTGGTCACGGGGCGCTGCCTCGGTCGCACCAGTTCTTGCAACATCCAGATCGGCAGGGTGCTTTGCTGGCCTGCGGTAAAGGTGGTCACGATCACCTCGTCGAAAGACAGCGCAAAGGCCAGCATCCCGCCCGCCAGCAACGCCGAGCCAAGGTTCGGCAGCAGCACATGGCGGAAGGTCTGGAAACTGTTGGCCCCCAGATCGGCTGACGCTTCCAGAATACCGCCCGACAGGCGGCGAAAGCGGGCGACCGCGTTGTTGTAGACGATGACGATGCAGAACGTGGCATGGCCCAGAATGATCGTCAGAGTCGAGAACGGGATATCCATGATCGAAAACGCCGACCGCAGCGACATGCCGGTGATCACCCCCGGCAGCGCGATGGGCAAAAGGATCAGAAGCGAGATCTGCTCGCGCCCGAAGAACCGCGTCTGCGCCATGGCCGCCGACACCAGCGTGCCAAGGATCATCGCAAGCAGCGTCGACACCGTGGCGACCCAGAGCGACAGGTAAAGCGGCGGCCAGATGTCGGCGCGGTTCCACGCCACGGCGAACCATTCGGTGGTCAGGCCGGGGGGCGGAAAGGCGTAGGATTTCTCCTCGGTGGTGAAGGCGTAAAGGAAGATGATCAGGATCGGCAGGTGCAGGAACAACAGCCCCGTGACAGCGGCAAAGCGCAGGCCGAAGGACGCGCGGTCAGAGTGCATCGAAAGCCCCCTGACGTTTGGCGATGGTCAGGTAGATCAGCATGATCACGATGGGCACCACCGCAAAGGCCGCAGCCAGCGGGATGTTCCCCGCCGTGCCCTGCAACTGGTAGACCGCAAGCCCGATGAAACGGGCCGAGGTGCCGACGATCTGCGGGATGATGTAATCGCCCATCGTCAGCGAAAAGGTAAAGATCGACCCCGCGATGATGCCGGGCATGGCCAGCGGAAAGATCACTGTCCGGAAGGTCTGCGACCGGCTGGCGCCAAGGTCGGCCGACGCTTCCAGCATCGAGGTCGGCACCCGTTCAAGGGCCGCCTGCATCGGCAGGATCATATAGGGCAGCCATATGTAGACAAAGACAAGGAACGTCCCGATCCACGATGTGGACAGCGAATTCCCCCCGATGCCGGGAATGGCCAGCACCGCGTTCAGCACCATCGACAGGTGCAGCGCATCGGCGGCCCATGTGATGATCCCCTCTTTGGCAAGGATCAGTTTCCACGCATAGACCTTGACCAGATAGCTCGACCACAGGGGCAGCATGACCCCCAGATAGAACACCGCCTTCCACCGCCCCCGCGCAAAGCGCGCGGCGTAATAGGCGACGGGAAAGGCGATCAGCGCACAGCCCACCGTCACCGCCGCCGACATCAGAAGTGTACGCAGGATGATGTCGAGGTTCTGGGCGCGCAGCAATTCGCCATAGGTCTTTAGGGTGAATTCCTCCTTCACCATGCCGGAAAATTCGTCGATGGAATAAAACGATTGCAGCAAAAGCGCGGCCAGCGAGCCGAGGTAGACCACCCCCAGCCACAGCAAGGGCGGCGTCAAGAGCAGCGCCAGCAGCACCCGCGGATACCGCCAGAACAGCGCGGTCAGCCGGTCGGCTATCCCGCGCGAGGGGAGGATGGCAGGCGCGGTCATGGGGTTGACCCGTGCAGCATTGCCAAGAGGCCCGACGCGGAAAGGTCCGGTGGACCTTTCCGGCGGGCCGATTGCACGGCGCGGCAACGCGAAGGGCAAGGGGTTTGGCTGGTGTCACCACGTTTGACAGCACGGGTGGGATTTCCGATATGTTGCGCTGCACGCAAGGCACGCGCCATGCGGGCTTGCCGGTGTTGTGCGGGCGCGGTCATCCCTCGCCCTCCATCACATGCAGCGCGGACGGATCGAAGCCAAGCCCGACCACAGCGCCGATTGCGGGCAAGCTTTGGCCCGATGCGACCAGCGCCGAAATCTCGGCCCCGCCCACCGCCACCGAAACGCGGTTGCCCGCGCCAAGGTAGCGGTGCGCGGTGACGGTGCCTGACAGAGCCACGCCATCCGCCGCTGTCAGGCGCAGCGCCTCGGGGCGCAGCGATGACCAGCGGTCAGGCCCGCCAAAGGCGCGGGTCACAGCCGGCGCAAGCACGTTGGACGACCCCACGAAATCGGCCACGAACCGCGTGCGTGGGCGCGCGTAAACCTCGGCCGGTGTGCCGATCTGGGCGATCTTGCCATCATTGAACACGGCCAGACTGTCCGCCATCGACAGCGCCTCGCCCTGATCGTGGGTCACGAAGACAAAGGTGATGCCAAGCCGCGCCTGCAAGGCCTTCAACTCGTCCTGCATCGCCTCGCGCAGCTTCAGGTCAAGCGCCCCGAGCGGCTCATCCAGCAGCAGCACGCGCGGTTCGTTCACCAGCGCCCGCGCCAGCGCCACGCGCTGCCGCTGCCCGCCCGAAAGCTGCGACGGCTTGCGGTCGCCGTAACCATCAAGCTTGACCAGCGCCAGCATCTCGTCGGCCTTGGCCTCGCGCTGGCGGCGAGGGGCGCCCTTGACCATCAACCCGTAAGCCACGTTGTCGCGCACCGACATATGCGGGAACAGCGCGTAATCCTGAAACACGGTATTCACGTTGCGCCGGTTCGGTGGAATGTCGGAAACATCCTGCCCGAAGATGCGGATGCTGCCTTGCGTCGGCTTCTCGAACCCCGAGATCAGGCGCAGGCAGGTGGTCTTGCCCGAGCCCGACGGCCCGAGCATGGCAAAGAAACTGCCCTCGGCTATGGTCAGATCGACACCATCGACCGCTTTGACAGGGGCGGAGGCCGGGCCGAAGTGACGCGAGACGGAACGGAATTCGACGGCAGCAGACATCGGCAGACCACATGTGAAAGGGACGATGCGCGGGGACCGCGCATCCTGCGGTAGATGGTAGGGTGGGTGGTTCTGCGGCTCCGGTCTTGCCGGAGCCGCGGGTTCACCCACCGTCAGCGGCCGCCGATGACGCCGATGTAATCCGAAACCCAGCGGTAATAGGGCACGCAAGCCCCCTCGCCCTGGCTGCAATTCGACACCGGCGTGGTCCAGAACCGGATCTTGTCGAAATCATCCAGCCCGTTGGCCGTGCAGCCCTCGGCGGTCTGCATGCCCCGCCCGTCGGTGCAAGCAGCAGGAACCGACGGGTTCGCGCCGAACCAGACCGACAGGTCGGATTGCAGGTTGGACGACAACTGGTGGTCGAACCACTTGTAGGCGCAATTCGGATGCTTGCTGTCGACATGCAGCATCGTGGTATCGGCCCAACCCGTCGCGCCTTCCTGCGGGATGGTCGAGGCGACGGGCTGGCCATCTGCCTTCAGCAGGTTGACCTGGAACGGCCAGGACCCCGACGCGACGACGCCTTCGTTCTTGAAATCGTCGATCTGGATGAAAGCATCGTGCCAGTAGCGGCTGGCAAGTGTGCGCTGCACGCGCAACAGGTCGAGCGCGGCCTTGTACTGGTCCTCGTTCAATTCATAGGGCGATTTGATCCCCAGTTCCGGCTTGTGGAACATCAGGTATTGCGCGGCATCGGCGATGTGGATCGGCCCGTCATAGGCCTGCACGCGGCCCTCGTTCGACTTGCCGTCGGGCAGGTCCATCTTTTCGAACACCACGTTCCAGCTTGTCGGCGGCTCTTTGAACACCTCGGTGTTGTACATCAGCACGTTCGGGCCCCACATGTAGGGCACGCCGTAATGCTTGCCGTCGACCGTGTGCCAGCCGGCATCTTGCAGGCGGGGGTCGATGGTCGACCAAGACGGGATCAGGTCCTTGTTGATTTCCTGCACGCGCCCGCCCGCGATCAGCCGCAGCGAGGCGTCTCCGCTGGCCGTCACAAGGTCGAAGCCGCCCTCGTTCATCAGCGCGACCATCTCGTCCGAGGTATTGGCGGTCTTGACCGACACCTTGCATCCCGTATCGGCCTCGAATTTCGTGACCCAGTCGAAGGCCTTGTCGGTCTCGCCGCGTTCGACATAGCCCGCCCATGCGACGATGGAGAGTTCACCTTCGCCCGGCCCCACTTCGGTCATCTGTGCAAGGGCTGGGGACAGGCCGGTAAGAAGGGCGAGCGCGGCGGTGGAAAGCTGTTTCGTGATCTGTCGTGCAGTCATGAGGCAAAACTCCCTGTGAGTAGCGCAGTGGTGCGACGCCGGTTTTCCGGTCATTTCGAGAGCGTATAGCGCAGCGGTCCTTTCGCAATATCAAAAGGGGGATAGGCGGTATCGGTTTTTCCGATGGCTCGAACAGGGCCCCGCCCTCGGGGGGCATCGAGCCCCCGCTCGGGCGGGCTGCCGCGGAACGGAGCCTGCGGGCAGTTTGGCGCACACCGTTGCGCCGTGAGTATTTGAGCAAAGGTGAAACGGCTGGATCAGCGCTCAGACACCGCAGTTTGCGCCGAGCGGACGAAGTTGAGGGCGGACGGCGAGAGGGGCGCACCGCGCCGCCACGCAAGGCCGACCTGCACCGAAGGCAGATCGCCGGACACATCGCGGATTTCGATCCGGTCACCTTCGAGAGACCACGGGCGGTAGACGAGGCTGGGCAATATGGCGAGCCCCGCCCCGGTGGCCACGAGCGAGCGCACCGCCTCGACCGACCGCGTGCGAAAGGCGACCTGCGGCTTGACCGGCAAGGCTGCGGTCAGGCGACGGGTCGACTCCTCGATCTCGTCCACCATAAGCTGGATCAGGGGCAGGCCTGCAAGTTCGTCAAGCTGGATCGCCTCTTGCTGGGCCAGCGCATGGCCCAGCGGCAGCCAAAGCCGGTAGGGCGAGACGAGCAGCGTCTCGACATAGAGCGCAAGCCGGTCGCGGACCGAAGATGTCAGCAACACCGCGACATCGATCTCGCCGCCGACCAGCAGGTGTTGCAAGTATTCGCCGGTGTCCTCGATCACGTTCAGTTCCACCTGCGGAAAGGCGCGGCGGAAGCGTTGCAATATGTCCGACAGCACATAGCCCGCCACGAGCTGCGTCACCCCCAACGACAGGCGGCCGGTGGTTTCCTCGGCCTCTTGCCGGAACGACGAGCGGGCGGTTGCCACATCCGACAGGATTTGCCGCGCGTGGCGCAGAAAGGCGCTGCCCTTGTGCGTGATCAGAAGGCCCCGCGCCTGCCGGTCGAAGAGCGTCACGCCAAGGTCGCTTTCCAGCGCGCGGATCGCTTCCGTCACCGAGGATTGCGAGATCGACAGGGCCCGCGCGGCGCTTGACACCGAACCGGCCTCGGCTGCAGCGATGAAGAATTGAAGCTGTCGCAGGGTGAAAGCCATGGCCGCATCATAGCCACAGCCGGAACGGTCAGGAAAGCCTTGGTCTCAGGCAGGCCCCGCCACTTTGACGTTGGTGCCCCATTCAGCGCATTTGCGCGCCAGATCGGGCGGCAAGGGCGCATCGGTGAAGAGCGACGTTATCTCGGCCAGTGACGCCAGCTTGGCCGGGGCCGAACGGTCCAGCTTGGAATGGTCGCACACCAGAAACGTCTGCCGCGCCTGGCGGATGATCGCCTTGGACACCCTGACCTCGGCCAGATCGAAGTCGAGCAGATCGCCGTCGCGGTCCAGCGCGGAAACCCCGATCACCGCGTAATCGACCTTGAACTGTTCGAAGAACTGCGTGGTCAATTCCCCCACCAGCCCGCCATCCGACCGGCGCAAGGCCCCGCCCGCCACCATGATCTCGCATCCCGGATTGGCGACCAAGGTGTTCGCCACGTTCATGTTGTTCGTCACCACTGTGATGTTCCTGTGGTGCAGCAATTCCTGCGCCACGGCTTCGGTCGTGGTGCCAAGGTTCAGGATGATCGAACAATTGTCGGGCAGCGCCGCCGCACAATCGCGCGCGATCGCAGCCTTGGCGCCTTCGTTCATCCGCCGCCGCTGGTCATATCCAAGGTTCGACACGCCGGTTTTCGGCACGGCCCCGCCATGCACGCGGTCGAGATGCCCTGAATCGGCCAGTTCCGTCAGGTCGCGCCGGATCGTCTGCAAGGTCACGTCGAACCGCTGCGCGAGGTCTTCGACCACCACCCGCCCCTCGGCGCGGGCGAGTTCGAGGATTTCGCTTTGCCGGAAACTCAGCGCCACCGACATTCCCTTTCTTTCGTTTTTACACCGCCCGTGTTCCCGACATTCCGCCAAGCCAGCCAAGCGATCAAGCGGGAAAAACGCGGCGCAGCCTACGCTGCAGCGCAGCGCGAAACTGTGCGGCACGCCTCGCACATCCCTGATTTCAATCGCTTACCGATGCTGCACCTGCGTAAATGTTCGCTTTTTTTCCGAATCGCGCATAAACGAATAAAATAGTTGACCAGACGACGCGAATCGGACCACGTTGGCAGCGCTAGGGAGGAAACCTGCGTGACCACGACCGAACCGCCACTGGCGGACCTTTTCATCATCGGGGGCGGCATCAACGGCTGCGGCATTGCCCGTGACGCTACGGGTCGTGGCATGTCGGTGATCCTGGCCGAACAGAACGACCTGGCTTCGGCCACCTCCTCGGCCTCGACCAAGCTGTTCCACGGGGGCTTGCGGTATCTGGAGTACTTCGAATTCCGTCTGGTGCGCGAGGCGCTGGAAGAACGCGAGACCCTGCTGACCGCCATGCCCCATATCTCGTGGCCGATGCGCTTCGTGCTGCCCTACCACCCCGACATGCGCTTCGAAGGCGACACGCCCACAGGCCGCCTGCTTGCCACCGTCATGCCGTGGATGAAGGGCCGCCGGCCCGCATGGCTGATCCGGCTTGGTCTGTTCCTTTACGACACGCTGGGGGGGCGCAAATTCCTGCCCGCCACCCGCACGCTGGACCTGAGCACCGATGCCGCAGGCGCGCCGCTGCAAAAGCGGTTCGCCCATGCCTATGAATATTCAGACTGCTGGATCGAGGATGCCAAGCTCGTCTCGCTGAACGCCCGCGATGCCGCGCTGCGCGGCGCCAAGGTGATGACCCGCACCCGCGTGACCAGCGCCGCCCGCACGAACGGCCATTGGACCATAGCCACCAGCGGCCCGCATGGCACCCAGACCCACCATGCCCGCGCTTTGGTGAACGCAGGCGGGCCGTGGGTCGAAGACATCATCCGCAACGTCGCCCGCATTAACTCGTCCGAAGGCGTCCGCCTTGTGCGCGGATCACACATCGTCACCAAAAAACTCTACGACCACGACCGCTGCTATTTCTTTCAGGGCACCGACGGGCGCATCATCTTTGCCATCCCCTACGAGCAGGATTTCACCCTGATCGGCACCACCGACAAAGACCATCAGGGCGCGCCCAAAGACGCCGTCTGCACGCCGGAAGAACGCGATTACCTGCTTGATTTCGCCAGCCAGTATTTCGCCAAGCCGGTGACCCAAGACGATGTGGTCTGGACCTATTCCGGCGTCCGTCCGCTATATAACGACGGTGCGAAATCCGCGACCGCCGCCACGCGCGACTATGTGCTGTCGCTCGATGAAAACGGCGCGCCGCTGCTGAATGTCTTTGGCGGCAAGATCACCACCTATCGCCGCCTTGCCGAATCGGCGCTGGAAAAGCTGACGCCGTTCTTCCCGCAGGCCAAGGCCCCCTGGACCGCCCGCGTTGCCCTTCCCGGCGGTGATTTTCCGGTCGACGGTGCGGCCACCCTGACCGCCGCGCTGAAACGGGCGCACCCCTACCTTTCCGACTATTGGGCCGCCCGCCTGATCCGCGCCTATGGCACCGAAGCCGCCACCCTGCTTGGCCGCGCAAAATCTGCCGCCGACCTTGG
Organism: Gemmobacter aquarius; assembly: GCF_003060865.1. NCBI lineage: Bacteria > Pseudomonadati > Pseudomonadota > Alphaproteobacteria > Rhodobacterales > Paracoccaceae > Paragemmobacter > Paragemmobacter aquarius. The sequence goes on along the minus strand of NZ_CP028918.1, from coordinate 714,703 downwards.
CCGCGATTTCGGCGCCACCCTGACCGAGGCCGAAGTCCTTTGGCTGATGCGCCACGAATTTGCCCGCGCCGCCGCCGATATCGTCTGGCGCCGCACCAAGCTTGGCCTGCGCCTGACCACGGAACAGATCGCAGCCCTCGACGCTTACATGCTGCAAGCGCAGGGCAGCGAAGCGAAAGACGGGGCGACCAGCCCCAGCGAGATGAGGGTTTGATGGCGCTGGAACTTCACTCTGTCGGCAGGACGGTCAAGGGGCAGGTGCACATCCACCCGACGACCCTGACCCTTGAAAAGGGCACGATGAACGTGCTGCTGGGGCCAACCCTGTCGGGCAAGACCTCGCTCATGCGGCTGATGGCGGGGCTTGATGTGCCTACGGGCGGTCGCATCCTGTGGCACGGGGCCGATGTGACCGGCCAGCGCGTGCAGGACCGCAAGGTCGCGATGGTCTATCAGCAGTTCATCAACTACCCCGCGATGAGCGTTTACGACAACATAGCCTCGCCCATGCGCCTGATGGGCAAATCGAAAGCCGAGGTCGACCGCGCCGTGCGCGAGACCGCCGAGATGCTGAAGCTGACCCCGATGCTTGGCCGCAAACCGCTGGAACTGTCGGGCGGCCAGCAACAGCGTTGCGCGCTTGCGCGGGCTTTGGTCAAGGGCGCGGGGCTCGTGCTGCTCGACGAGCCGCTCGCCAACCTCGACTACAAACTGCGCGAGGAGTTGCGCGCCGAAATCCCCCGCATCTTCGAGGAATCCGGCGCGATCTTCGTCTATGCCACCACCGAACCCGAAGAAGCCCTGCTTCTGGGCGGCAACACCGCCACACTGTGGGAAGGCCGAGTCACCCAATTCGGCCCCACCCCCCACGTCTACCGCCACCCTGCCGATGCCACCACCGCCCGCGTGTTCAGCGACCCGCCGATGAACTTTACCCCCTGCGTCAAGCAAGGCGGGCGCATAGATTTCGGCGGCAGCGCCAGCGCGCCCGCGACCGGCCTGCTCGCCACCCTGCCCGATGGCCGCTACACCGCAGGCTTCCGCGCCAACCACCTGCACCTGAACGCCCAGTTCGGCACGGCGGTGGAATTTCCCTGCACCCTCGGCGTGACCGAGATCACGGGGTCGGAAACCTTCCTCCACCTGATGCACGGCACCGAGAAATGGGTCGCACTCGTCCACGGGGTGCATGACCTTGCGGGCGGCAAGCAGATCAGCCTCTTTCTCGACCCCGCGCATGCCTATATCTTCGACGCATCGGGTCGCCTCGCCGCCCCCGCATCCTACGCGACAGCGGCATAAGGGGAAACGACATGGCCAGAATAACGCTGAAGAACCTTGCCCACAGCTACTACCCCGCCCCCAAATCCGAAGCCGATTTCGCGCTGAAAGAAATGGATCACGTCTGGGATGACGGCGGCGCCTATGCGCTCCTCGGATCAAGCGGCTGCGGCAAGACCACGCTTCTCAACATCATCTCGGGGCTTTTGCGCCCGTCCCAAGGCCGCGTGCTGTTCGGCGACACCGATGTGACCGATGCCGAAACCGCCCAGCGCAACATCGCGCAGGTGTTCCAGTTTCCGGTCGTCTACGACACCATGACCGTGCGCGACAACCTGTCGTTCCCGCTTCGCAATCGCGGCATGGATGCCGCTTACATCAAGGCCCGCGTGGGCCAGATCGCCCAGATGATCGGGATGGAAGCGATCCTCGACCGCAAGGCGCGCGGCCTGACCGCCGATGCCAAGCAAAAGATCAGCCTCGGGCGCGGCATGGTGCGTGAAGATGTGAACGCGATCCTGTTCGACGAACCGCTGACCGTGATCGACCCGCACATGAAATGGGAACTCCGCACCCAGCTCAAGCAACTGCACCGCGAATTCGGCCACACGATGATCTACGTGACCCACGACCAGACCGAGGCGCTGACCTTTGCCGACAAGGTGGTCGTCATGTATGACGGCCGCGTGGTGCAGATGGGCACGCCCGAAGAGTTGTTCGAAACCCCGCAGCACACCTTTGTAGGCTATTTCATCGGCTCGCCGGGCATGAACCTGCTGCCCGCCCAGATCCACGGCGACCACGCCCACCTTGGCGATATCACCGTGCCGCTTGGCGCGGATTACGGCCATGTCCATGGCAAGACGCAGATCGGCATCCGCCCCGAATACGCCACCCTGACCAATGGCGCGGGCCTGCCCATCACCATCAAACGCATCGAGGACGTGGGCCGCCACCGCATCATCCGGGGCGAGGTCGCAGGCGCGACCGTCAACGTCATCGCCCCCGAAGGCGCCGAGATCGGGGCCGATATGACCCGCGTCACCTTCGAGCCATCGCGCATCAACGTCTACGCCGACGACTGGCGCGTCGCCCCCGGAAAGGCCGCCTGACCATGGACAAGACAGTCAACAACAAGGCGTGGTTCCTCGTCCTGCCCGTGCTGGTCGTGGTGGCCTTTTCCGCGATCATCCCCTTGATGACCGTGGTCAACTATTCGGTCAACGACACCTTCGGCGACAACCAGTTCTTCTGGAACGGTCTTGCATGGTTCGAAGAGATGGTGACATCCGACCGACTGCACGCCGCGCTTGGCCGCCAGATCCTGTTTTCCGGCATAATCCTTGCGATCGAGGTTCCCTTGGGCATCTACATCGCGCTCAACATGCCGAAAAAGGGCGCTTGGGCTTCGCTCTGCCTTGTGCTCATGTCGCTGCCGCTGCTGATCCCTTTTAACGTGGTCGGCACCATCTGGCAGATCTTCGGCCGCGTCGACATCGGGCTTCTGGGCCACACGCTTGCGCTTGCCGGCATCGATTACAACTACACCAACGACGCGCTCGACGCTTGGGTTACGATCATCGTGATGGACGTCTGGCACTGGACCTCGCTTATCGCGCTTTTGTGCTACGCGGGCCTGCAATCCATCCCGCAAGCCTATTATCAGGCCGCCCGCGTCGACCAGGCCAGCCGCTGGGGTGTGTTCCGCTACATCGAACTGCCCAAGATGGCGGGCGTGCTGCTGATCGCCGTGCTGCTGCGCTTTATGGACAGCTTCATGATCTATACCGAGCCTTTCGTGCTGACAGGCGGCGGCCCCGGCAACTCGACCACCTTCCTGTCGATCGACCTTGTCAAAATGGCCATCGGTCAATTCGACCTCGGCCCCGCTGCCGCCTTCTCGATCATGTATTTCCTTGTGATCCTGCTCGTCAGTTGGGTGTTCTACACCGTCATGACCAACCTAGACAAAGCCGAGGGGAGATAACCATGCGTTTGCGCGGCAACGGCCTTGTCATGGCCCTGTATCTGCTCTTCCTGCTGGTCCCGATCTACTGGCTCGTGAACATGAGCTTCAAGACCAACATGGAGATCACCTCGACCTTCACCTATTTCCCCGCCGATTTCACCCTTCGCAACTATCAGGTGATCCTGACCGACCCCAGCTGGTATATGGGTTACGTCAACTCGATCATCTACGTGGTGATGAACACGGTGATCTCGATCCTCGTGGCGCTTCCGGCGGCCTATGCCTTCAGCCGCTACAGCTTCATGGGCGACAAGCACCTGTTCTTCTGGCTGCTCACGAACCGCATGTCGCCCCCTGCCGTCTTTGCCCTGCCCTTCTTCCAGTTCTATTCCTCGGTCGGCCTGTTCGACACCCACATCGCGGTGGCACTGGCGCATTGCCTGTTCAACGTCCCCCTCGCGGTCTGGATACTTGAGGGCTTCATGCGCGGCGTGCCCAAGGAAATCGACGAAACCGCCTATATCGACGGCTACAGCTTCCCGCGCTTCTTCATCAAGATCTTCACCCCCCTGATCGCATCGGGCATCGGTGTGGCGGCCTTCTTCTGCTTCATGTTCTCATGGGTGGAACTGCTCTTGTCGCGCACCCTGACATCGGTAAACGCCAAGCCCATCGTCGCCACCATGACCCGCACGGTTTCGGCCTCCGGCATGGACTGGGGCGTTCTTGCTGCCGCGGGTGTGCTGACCATCATTCCGGGCGCGCTCGTGATCTGGTTCGTCCGCAACTACATCGCCAAGGGCTTTGCCCTGGGAAGGGTTTGACATGACCGGAACCCGCTGGAACACGATCTATATCGCCACGGCCCTTGTCATGGCGGCGATCCTTTGCGGTCTCGTCTATGCCACGCCGCGAGACGAGAGCGGATTTCTCTGGTTCGATCCGATGATCGAGGGCGGCTGGATGGCATGGACCTTCCCTGTCGCGTTGTTCTTCTTTGTCATCGCCACGCTGCTTATCACATTTACCCTGCTGGCGATCCGCTACCCCGAAACCCCGCGCACCGGCATCCTGCGGATCGAGACGACCCGCGGCGACCGGCTGTTCATCACGCTCTTGGGCTCGGCCTTCATCAATCTGGCCTGGCTCTTCTTCGTTGGCCCCACGCTCGTGTGGGCGCTGGCCCTCTGCCTCGTCTATGCCGTTGCGGTGTTCCGCTGGGTCTAGACGGGAAAGACCCCTTGGTGTCGCGGTCACAGGATGGCCGTTGCACCCAAGGCAATCTGAAGTCGAAATCAACTCTGGGAGGAGACTACAAAATGAGACTTCGTTACACGTCCACCGCCCTCGCGCTTGCGATGATGGCGATGGGTTCGGTCCCCGCTTGGGCCGACATGGAGGCCGCCAAGGCCTTTCTCGACTCTGAAATCGGCGACCTTTCGACCCTGAGCCGCGCCGATCAGGAAGCCGAGATGCAATGGTTCGTCGATGCCGCGAAACCCTATGCCGGCATGGATATCAAGGTGGTGTCCGAAACCATCGCCACCCACGAATACGAATCCAAGGTGCTGGCTCCGGCCTTTACCGCAATCACCGGCATCAAGATCACCCATGATCTGATCGGCGAAGGCGACGTCGTCGAAAAGCTGCAGACGCAGATGCAGTCGGGCGAGAACATCTACGACGCCTATGTCAACGACTCTGACCTGATCGGCACCCACTGGCGCTACCAGCAGGTCCGCAACCTGACCGACTGGATGGCTGGCGAAGGCGCTGCCGTCACCAGCCCGACCCTCGACCTGCCCGATTTCATCGGCACGAAGTTCACGACTGCGCCCGACGGAAAGCTTTACCAGCTTCCCGACCAGCAGTTCGCGAACCTTTACTGGTTCCGCTACGACTGGTTCAACGACGCCAAGACCAAAGACGACTTCAAGGCCAAATACGGCTACGATCTTGGCGTTCCGCTGAACTGGTCGGCTTATGAAGACATCGCCGAGTTCTTCACCGGACGCGACATGTCCTACATGGGCGGGCCTGCCACCGGCGTCTATGGCAACATGGACTACGGCAAGAAGGACCCGTCGCTTGGCTGGCGCTACACCGACGCGTGGATGTCGATGGCCGGCATGGGCGACAAGGGCGAACCGAACGGCCTTCCGGTCGATGAATGGGGCGTCCGCGTCAACGAACAGTCGCAACCCGTCGGGTCTTGCGTCGCGCGTGGCGGTGCCACCAACGACGCGGCAGCCGTTTACGCCGTGACCAAGGCGATCGACTGGCTGAAGAAGTACACGCCCCCGGAAGCGATGGGCATGACCTTCGGCGAAGCCGGTCCGGTTCCCGCACAGGGCGCCATCGCGCAGCAGATGTTCTGGTACACCGCCTTTACCGCAGCTTCGGTCGAACCGGGAACGCCCGTGATGAACGAGGACGGCACGCCCAAGTGGCGCATGGCCCCCTCGCCGCACGGCGCTTACTGGACCGAAGGCACCAAGGTCGGCTATCAGGACGTGGGTTCGTGGACGCTGATGCAGTCCACCCCGGTGGACCGCGCACAGGCCGCATGGCTTTACGCGCAGTTCGTGACCTCGAAGACGATCGACGTGAAGAAGGCCCATACCGGCCTGACCTTCATCCGCGAGTCGACGATCCAGCACCAGTCCTTCACGGACCGTGCGAACAAGCTTGGCGGTCTGGTCGAGTTCTACCGCTCGCCCGCCCGCGTTGCATGGTCGCCCACCGGCACCAACATCCCGGATTATCCGAAGATGGCCCAGCTGTGGTGGCAGAACATCGGCGACGCAATGTCGGGTGACAAGACCCCGCAGGAAGCGCTCGATGCCCTCTGCGCCGAGCAGGAAAAAGTGCTGAGCCGGATCGAGAAATCGGGCGTTCAGGGCGACATCGGCCCGAAACTGAACGAAGAGAAAGACCCGCAGGTCTGGCTCGACGAACCGGGATCGCCGGTTGGCCCCCTGGAGAACGAAAAGCCGCAAGGCGAGACGATCTCCTATGACGAGCTGATCAAGTCCTGGCAGCAGGGCTGATGCCAAAGGGGCGGACGGGAAACCGTCCGCCCCGCGCTGCGGCGGTGGTAGAATTTTCTGCGAAAATTCTTGGCCCTGCCCCTCTCGCACCCCATTCCCTGACCCGTTACGATCTGTCCGCCGCCAGCGGACCCGAGGACCAAGCCGATGCCCCATATCCTTGCCATCGACCAAGGCACCACCTCGTCTCGTTCGATCATCTTCGATGCCAGACTGCGTGTCGTAGCCTCGGCACAGGAAGAATTCCCGCAGCATTACCCCGCCTCGGGCTGGGTCGAACATGATCCATCCGACCTGTGGTCGACCGTCGCCGGAACTGCCCGCGCGGCGATCGAGAAATCGGGCATCGACGCAGGCGACATCAAGGCCATCGGCATCACCAACCAGCGCGAGACGACCATCCTGTGGGACCGCGCCACCGGCCAGCCCCTGCACAACGCCGTCGTCTGGCAAGACCGCCGGACAGCAGGCATCTGCACGGCGCTGAAAGACGCAGGCCACGAGCCGATGATCACGGCGCGCACCGGATTGCTGCTCGACCCCTACTTTTCCGGCACCAAGATCAAATGGCTGCTCGACCACATCCCCGGCGCCCGCGACCGCGCCCGCCGCGGCGAGATCGCCTTCGGCACCGTCGACACCTTCCTGATCTGGAAGCTGACGGGCGGCAAGGTTCACGCGACCGATGCGACCAACGCCGCCCGCACGCTGATCTACAACATCGCCAAGGGCGAATGGGACGCCGAAATCTGTGCCCTTCTCGACATCCCGATGGAAATCCTGCCCGAAGTGCGCGACTGCGCCGCCGATTACGGCACCACGCGTCCCGACCTTTTCGGCCATGAAATCCCGATCTGCGGCGTCGCGGGCGACCAGCAGGCCGCCACCGTGGGGCAAGCCTGCTTTGCACCCGGCATGATGAAATCGACCTATGGCACCGGCTGCTTTGCGCTTTTGAACACCGGAACCGACATGGTCCCGTCGAAGAACCGCCTTCTGACAACCATCGCCTACCGCCTGAACGGGCAGACCACCTATGCGCTGGAAGGGTCTATCTTCATCGCGGGCGCGGTGGTGCAGTGGCTGCGCGACGGGCTCAAGATCATCCGCGAGGCGCGGGAAACCCAACCGCTGGCCGATGCCGCGGACCCGACGCAGGATGTGGTGCTGGTGCCCGCCTTCACCGGCCTTGGCGCGCCCTATTGGCGGCCCGATTGCCGTGGCGCGGTCTATGGACTTACCCGCAACTCGGGGCCTGCCGAACTGGCAAAAGCGGCGCTCGAAAGCGTGGGCTACCAGACCCGTGACCTGCTCGAGGCCATGCGCTCGGACTGGGGGGCCGCGGCGGATGGCGTCTTGCGCGTGGATGGCGGGATGACCGCCAGCGATTGGGCGATGCAGTTCCTGTCCGACATCCTCGGTGCCCCTGTCGACCGCCCCGTTGTGACGGAAACCACCGCCCTCGGCGCGGCCTATCTGGCGGGCTTGCAAGCGGGCATGTGCCCGGCCCCCGCGGAATTCCAGTCTTCATGGGCACTCGAACGCCGTTTCAGCCCGCAGATGGACGCAACCACCCGAAACACCAAATATGCCCGCTGGGGCCGCGCGGTTGCGGCCACGATGACGGTGTGACCGACACGTCGCGCAGGTTGCCCCCCACCCCGTCCCTCCCCCCACGGGGGAGGGCGCGACGTATCGGCAAAGCCCGCGATTGCGAGCAGCGTCGCAAGACGAGTATTTGAGCAAAGGTGAAACCAGGCCGTTGTTTCCGATGCCAGTCCGGCAAAGGGAGATGACGGCGAACCCCCGAAGGTCACGCATGACGCCCTTTTCCATCGCCGGTCCGCAGCGCATCCTTTTCGGTCGGGGCGAGGCGGCCAAGGCACCCGCCATGCTTGGCAGTTTCGGCATGCGCGGAGTCCTGATCCACGGCGCCAACACTGACCGCGCGCGCTGGCTGCTTGACGCCCTCGGAGCACTTGGCTGCGATGTGCTGGCCCTGCCCTGCACGGGGGAACCCACGCTTTCCATGCTGGAGGCTGCTGTGCTTGCGGCCAAGGCGCATCGCCCCGACTGGATCTGCGCGCTCGGCGGGGGGGCTGCGCTCGACCTCGGCAAGGCGCTGGCCGCCCTCGTCCCGGCAACCGGCGGCGCGATGGACCATCTGGAGGTCGTCGGCCGCGCCCTGCCGCTGACCGCCCCGCCGTTGCCCTTCGTCGCCCTGCCAACCACCGCAGGCACCGGGGCCGAGGCGACCAAGAACGCCGTGATCGGCCTGCCCGACCACGGGCGCAAGGTATCCCTGCGCGACGACCGCATGTTCGCCGCCCTCGCCATCGTCGACCCCGCCCTGACCGACCATTGCCCCCGCGGCGTCACCCTCGCCTCGGGCCTGGACGCCGTGACGCAGGTGATCGAGCCTTACCTCTCGTCCAAGGCCACCTTCTACACCGACGCGATCACCCGTCCCGCCATCGCCACGGGCCTCGAAGCACTGGCAAGGCTGATGCAGGCCGAAGACCCCGCCGCCCGCGACGCCTTGGCATGGACCAGCCTGACCGGCGGCATGGCGCTTGCCAATGCGGGCCTCGGCGTGGTCCACGGTCTTGCGGGCGTGATCGGCGGCATCACCCCTGCCGCCCACGGCGCGGTCTGCGGCGTGCTCCTCGGCCCGAGCCTCGCCATGAACCGCGCCCGCTGCACGGGCGAAGCCGCCCGCCGGATCGACGAGGTTTGCGCGATCATCGCGGCGACCCTCGGCGGAAGCCAAAACGACGCGCCCCGGACGCTGTCGGACTGGGCAAGCCGGAACGGCCTTCCCGCCCTCACCGCGCAGGGCCTGCCCGCATCGCTGCATGCCGAAACCGCAGCCGCCGCGCAAACCTCGTCCTCGATGAAGGGAAACCCCGTTCCGCTCTCGCTCGCCGATCTGCAGGACATCCTTCACGACGCCAATTGATCCCGACGCCCCCCGTTCATCCTTGCGACAAATACTCCGGGGTGAGCCCGCCTGCGGGCGAGGGGCAGCGCCCCTTCCTTGCGACGCGTCACCGGGCACGTAGGCCAGCAAGCACAAGCGCAGAATTTTCGCAGAAAATTCGTCCTGCGTCAGTAGCGCGGGGCCTGTGACCAGTGCCACGCGTCGCGGATCATGTCGCCAAGACCGCGCGCAGGTGCCCATCCGAGGTCCGACACCGCCCGCTCCGACCCGCAGACGAGCTTGGCAGCGTCGCCTGCCCGCCGCGCGCCCTCGACAACCGGCACGGCGCGGTTCGTCACCACCCGCGCGTGGTCCAGAACCTCGCGCACCGAATAGCCCTGCCCCGTGCCCAGACAGAACACCGCCGGATCGCGCCCGTCCTGCAACCAGCGCAGGCCCAGCACATGCGCCGCGGCCAGATCGGTCACATGCACGTAATCGCGCACGCAGGTGCCGTCTTCGGTCGGGTAATCCGACCCGAACACCGTCAGCGCCCCGCGCTTGCCGGTCACCGCATCCAGCATCAGGGGGATCAGATGCGTCTCGGGGTCATGATGCTCGCCCACCTCGCCATCAGGATCGGCGCCCGCCACGTTGAAATAGCGGAAGATCACCGTCCGCAGCCCGTGGCTTGCGCGGAAATTTCCCAGCATCTGCTCGATCGCCAGTTTTGACGCACCGTACGCGTTGATCGGGCGCTGCGGCGTGTCCTCGTCCAGCACCACCCCGTCCTGATCGCCATAGGTGGCGCAGGTCGACGAAAACACGAAATCCCGCACACCCGCCGCGATCGCAGCCTCGATCAGGTTCAGCGCCCCGCCCACGTTCACACGCCAGTAAAGCCCCGGATCGCGCATCGATTCGCCCACAAGCGACAGCGCCGCGAAATGCATCACCGCCACCGGCTTCCATTCCGCCAGGGCCACGTCGATGCTGGCGCGGTCCATCAGGTCGCCCTTGACCAGCGGCCCGTAACGCACCGCCGCCTCCCATCCGGTAGAGAGGTTGTCGAATGTCACCGGCACATAGCCCGCCGCCGCCAAAGCCTTGCAGGCATGCGCCCCGATATAGCCTGCCCCACCCGTCACCAACACATGATCTGGCACGAAACCCTCCGCCTTTGCTCCGATGCTAACGCCAGCGCGCCGCAAAGACGAGAGGGCGCGAGACGCGCTTTGGTTCCGCAAACGCACTGCGACCACCCGCGCAACATCCCGCCGCACGCTGCCGCAACGCTCTGCTTACCACCCGCCCCTACCCTTGGCCGCCAATCATCCCAGCGGAGGCCGCAATGCCCGACGACACCCCCATCCTTGGCCTGCCCCTGATCCTTCCGGCGCAGGCGCAAAAACACGTCACCCATAACGAGGCGCTGCGCCTGCTCGACATCCTCGTGCAGCTTACCGTCCTCGACCGCGACCTCACCACCCCGCCCGCCGTCCCGGCCGAGGGCGACCGCTACATCGTAGCCGCGAACCCGACAGGGGCTTGGGCCGGTCAGGATGGCCGCATCGCCGCCTTCTGGGGCGGCATCTGGCTTTTCATCATCCCCCGCGAAGGATGGACCGCCCGCGTCACCGACGAGGATGTCACTGTCACCGTCACCAACGGCCTCTGGCTCCGCACCGACAGCCCGCCCGAAACCCTGCCCCGCCTCGGCATCGGCACGGCACCCGATACCACCAACCGCCTGTCGGTCGTCTCGCCCGCCAGCCTGTTCAGCCACGCCGGAACCGACCACCGCATGGTCCTGAACAAGGCCGCTGCGGGCGACACCGCCTCGATCCTGCTGCAAGCGGGCTTTTCCGGCCGCGCGGAAATAGGCCTTGCGGGCAACAACGACCTGTCGGTCAAGGTCAGCGGCGACGGCACCGCCTTTGCCACCGGCCTGACCATGCAAGCCAGTGGCGCGGTCACCCTGCCACAAGGCCTGACCGTGGGCGGCGACACCACGCTGTCCGGTGCAACAACCCTTTCTGGCGCAACGACCCTGACAGGTCCCGTAACACTCGCAGGAAACGTCACGGGGGCCGCGCTGCAAGCCAACGTGCAAGACGGCACGGCAGGCAAACTCCTCGTCACCGGTGCCTTCGGCCTCGGCTCGACCAGCGCCCCGCTGATCGCCAACCTCGACGCCACCACCACGCTTTCGGGCACATGGCGCACGGTCGATGTCAGCACCACGGGCACATGGCCGCCGGTCGCCACAAATGCCGCCACCCGCCTCGGCATCCTGACCGTCCTGCGCCCCGACGCCGCATTCATCCTGCAACGCTGGCTGCAAACCGACACGGCCACCGAATGGACCCGCCGCAACGCGGGCGCAGGCTGGAGCACATGGTCGCGCAGCCTGCCCGTCACAGGCACGGTCGCCATGGCGGCAGGCCAACCCACGGGCGCGGTGATCCAGCGTGGCAGCACCGCCAACGGCGATTTCATCCGCTTTGCCGACGGCACCCAGATCTGCACCTTTAGCCTGAACATCGGGCCGATCAACCTCGCCAGCGGCGCGATCTTCCAAGGCTCGGTCAACGCGATCTGGACCTTCCCTGCCGCCTTTGCGGTCGCGCCTGTGGTAAGCGGCCTTCCCGCCAGCACCGGCGCATGGCTGACCGCCGCCGCACCAAGCCTGACCGCGATCAGCCTGCGCGGCTGTGCTGCGACCAGTCAGGCCTCTGCCATTGCAGCATCTCTCATGGCGGTCGGGCGCTGGGTCTGACCGGCACGCAGGCCCGCCGGAAACGGAATATCGCCGATGCCCGCCCCGCAAATTGACAGCGGGGCGGGCTTGCCCTTAAACCGAGGCCAAATTCCGACCTCCGGTAAAGGCTTCCCCATGAAAATCGCAATGATCGGCACGGGCTATGTCGGCCTCGTCTCTGGCGTCTGCTTTTCCGATTTTGGCCATGACGTGATCTGCGTCGACAAGGATCCCTCCAAGATCGACCGCCTCCGCGCAGGCGAGGTGCCAATTTTCGAGCCGGGCCTGCAAGATCTCATGGCCAAGAACGTCGCCGCAGGCCGTCTGTCCTTTACCCTCGATCTGGCCGAAGCCGTGGCGGGGGCCGATGCCGTCTTCATCGCCGTGGGCACCCCCACGCGGCGCGGCGACGGCCATGCCGACCTGACCTATGTCATGGCCGCCGCCGCCGAAATCGGCGCGGCGCTGACCGGCTATTCGGTCATCGTCACCAAATCCACCGTCCCCGTCGGCACCAACCGCAAGGTGGCCGAAGCCGTGGCGGCCGCAAACCCCGCAGCGCAATTCGACGTGGCCTCGAACCCCGAATTCCTGCGCGAGGGTGCTGCCATCGACGATTTCATGCGCCCCGACCGCGTGGTTGTCGGGGTGGAATCCGACCGCGCGAAAAAGGTGATGTCCGACATCTACCGCCCGCTTTTCCTGCGCGAATTTCCCATCGTCTTCACCGGCCTCGAATCCGCCGAGATGATCAAATACGCCGCCAACGCCTTCCTTGCGACCAAGATCACCTTCATCAACGAAATCGCCGCCCTATGCGAAAAGGTCGGGGCCGACATCAAATCGGTGTCCAAGGGCATCGGGCTTGACGGTCGCATCGGCAACAAGTTCCTGCACGCGGGCCCCGGCTATGGCGGATCGTGTTTTCCCAAAGATACCAAGGCCCTCGCCCGCATCGGCCAAGATCACGCCGTGCCCATGCAGATCACCGAAACCGTGATCCGCGTGAACGAAGAGGTGAAAGCCCGCATGATCGACAAGATCGTCGACCTCTGCGACGGCTCGGTCAACGGCAAGACCGTGGCGGTGCTTGGTGTCACCTTCAAACCCAACACCGACGACATGCGCGACGCGCCTTCGCTTACCATCGTGCCCGCGCTGGTGGGTGGCGGTGCCAAGGTCCGCGTGACCGACCCCGAAGGCCAGCGCGAGGGCGAGGCGCTGCTGCCCGGCGTGAAATGGTGCGAAAACGCCTATCAGGCCGCGCAGGGCGCCGATGTGGTGGTGATCCTGACCGAATGGAACGAATTCCGCGCGCTCGATCTGGACAAACTCGCCCGCAAGATGGAAAGCCCGCGCATGGCCGACCTTCGCAATATCTACACCCGCGACGATGCGCTGTCCGCAGGCTTTACCGCATATACCGGCGTCGGTCGCTAGACCGGAGGCTGGCCCACCCTAGCCGAACAGGAAATCCGTGATCGTCAGTTTCGCGGCGGTGATCCCCTCGACGCGGATCACCGAACCGAAGCGGATGATATCGGCGCAGGCAAGCCCGCCCACCGTGACATCGCGGATGAAAAGCCCGCCGAACTTTGCGGCACCGGTGGCTTCGGGCAACCCGTTCAGCTGGATCCGGTCGATCCCGTCCTGAAAATCGCGCACCAGATCGAATTCCGCATTGGCAAGGTTGGTGAACAAAAACACATCGGCATCCGCACCGCCGAACAGCACGTCGATGCCCGCCCCTCCGTCGAGCGTATCGCGCCCGTCGCCGCCCAGCATGAAGTCCGATCCCGCCATACCCGAAAGCAGGTCGTTGCCGGCATCGCCCATCACGAAATCATTGCCCGCGCCTGCCAGCACCCGATCGGCCCCCGCTCCGGCGATCACGATGTCATTGCCAGCACCGGCATCGACATAATCGTCGCCCGTGCTGCCGTCGATGTAATCGTTTCCGCCCTCGGCGCGGAAAAAGTCATTCCCCGCCCCCCCGAACATCAGGTCGACCGCGTTGCCCCCCACGATGGTATCGCCGCCGTCGCTGCCGTCGATGTAGTTGTCGCCGTCGCTGCCATCGATGTAATCGGCCCCTGCCCCGCCGAACAGGTAATCGTTGCCCGCGCCGCCCCCGACCGTATCGTCACCGTCGTCGCCGAACAGCCAGTCGATCCCGTCCGAGGCCCAGACGATATCAGACCCGCCACCCCCGAGCATGGTGTCGTTTCCGGTACCGTCCACCATGACATCGACCCCGTCGCCGCCGAGCATAAGGTCGTCGCCCGCGCCGCCCGACAAAAGGCTGTTTCCCGTATCCCCGACCAGAATGTCGTTGCCCGCACCGCCCTCGAGCGTGTCGTTGCCGGCATCGCCCCAGAGCCAATCGTTCCCGTCCGACCCGTCAAGCGTGTCATCCCCGAGCCCGCCATAAAGCCAGTCGTTGCCAGCGCCGCCCGTGACCGAATCGCCACCGTCACCGCCATAGAGAAACTCGTCACCCTCGCCGCCGGACAGCACATCAAGCCCGGCACCGCCCCAGATAAGGTCGTCGCCCGTGCCGCCTTCGGCGGTGTCGTTGCCCGCACCGCCCTCGATACTGTCGTCGCCCGTGCCGCCCGACAGCCAGTCTGCCCCTGTCCCCCCCGTCAGCGTGTCGTGGCCAGCCCCGCCGTCCAGCGTTCCGCCCGCAGTCCCGCTGACCAGCAGGTCATTGCCCCCTTCGCCGCGAAAGGCGGCGGGGCGCGAGGTTCCGGTCATCGTGTCGCCCGATCCGGTGCCGATAAAGCCTTCGATGCCATCGATAGCGTCTTCCCGCACATTGGCCGAGCTTCGCGCCCAATTGCGCTGGTCGATCGCCACCGCAGCGGTAAAACCCGCATAGCTCAGCCAATCGCGGCCATCCCCGCCCGAAATCGTGTCGGCACCGGCGCTGGCAAGGATAACGTCGTCGCCCGCCAGACCGGCCATGACATCCGCCGCCTCGGTTCCCGCCAGCGTGTCGTTGCCTGCGGTTCCCATAATCCGGGTATCGACAGGATCGGGCTCAAGCACCACGGGCACGAACGGCATCCGGGACATGGCCCCGAAATCCAGCGCCCGCAGGTCTGCCGCGAGAAAGGGCTGGCCGGTGATGTTGCGTAGTTCCAGCTCTTCGCCCCAAAAGCGCAAGACAGCCCCCGTCGCGGTCGGGGTGATTTCAAGCTGGCCCGAGTTGCGGAAATACATCCAGCGCGTCAGGTCGATCCGGTCTTGCGTGATATCGAAATCCGCAATCACGTCGCGGCGCCCGTCGGCGGTCAGCACGAAGATATCCGCCCCCGCCCCGCCGGTCAGCGTGTCGTTCGCCGCGCCGTCCAGCAGAATGTCGCGCCCCGCCGCGCCCGAAACGACGCCGCCACCGGCGGGCGCGACCAGCAGATCATCCCCGCCCGTGCCAGTTTGCCCCAGAACACCAAGCGCGCGCAGATCGACCGAAAGCTGCGACAGCCCCGCCTCGGCCCCGGACAGGGCAAAGATCTGCAATTGCCCGTCGGCCACCCCGATCCGCAGGTCCGACACCTTGGCCAGCGCCATGCCCGTGCTGTCCGCGAGCGAGGCGAGATGCAGCAGCGTACCATCCGGCAGCAGCGTCAAAAGCGTGATCCCGTCATCCGAACCCGCCGCGACGACAAAGACCCGGTCGCCCACCACAACGGCATCGAGCGCCGCAACGCCGGCAAAGCGCGTGCCCAGCTCGTCGATCACATGGTCCACCGGCACCATCACACCGCCCGCCGCGATGCGGAACACCGTCAGGCTCGACGACCCCGCCGCCCCCGCGATCAACCATGTCTCGCCGCCCGCCTGCACCGTCTTCAGCACGGTGATCCCCTGCACGGGCACTTCTTGCGCGGCGCCCTTGGTGTCGGCCACGGCCAGCCCGCCCGCAGCCGTCATCCGGTAGGATGTGATGCCATGCTCGGTCGCGGATGCGGCAAAGACCACCATCTCGCCCCCGACCTCGGCGCAGGCCATGGCCGACACGCCCGCAGCCGCGATGGTCGCCGTATCGGCCACCACCGCCACCCGCGTCAGGGCCTGACCCGCATCGATACGGAACACCTCGATCCCTGCACCCGCAGGGCGCGAGGCGACCATATAATCGGTCCCGCCCACACCAACCGCCATCAGCGTGACCGCCTGCACCGGGCTGGCAGCACCGGGCGCAAGATACCCCGTCATCGCCACGCCGGGCGCCATGCGCGCACTGGCCATAAGGTCGGTCGCGAGGCTCCCTGCCTCACCCCCCACCGTCACCGCGTTGCGTGCCGTGCCGTGATTGGAAAACCCCAGCACGGTCGACAGCGCGGTCGACGAAAGCGCCACGCGTACCGTTTCCCCCTGTACGGGGTTGAACACCCGCAGCACAGTGCCACCGGGTTCGATAAGCAGCGAAGATTGTGGCATCGGCACGCCGAAGCGCGCTCCGGGAACCACCCCGACCGTTCTGAATTCCATAGCCCACACACCTGATCCCGTGGGTCAGACTGCAGGTCCAGGGTTAAGCGCTGCTTGCGAAATCGTGGCAAGATCATGACCCTTGCCGCGCCTCTGAATCCCGCGCCGCATTCGGGCCATGGTTCAGACGGTTTCGGTGTCGTGCGGGGTGACGGGCGCGCGTTTCAGCATCGCCTCGCGCCATGTGATGTAGCTGATCGCGCCGATGATGATGGTCCCGCCCAGAAGCACCATCGGGTCCACCCCTTCGCCAAAGACCAGCGCGCCCAGAAGCGTCGCCCAGACCAGTTGCAGGAACGTGACCGGCTGCGTCACCGCCAGCGGCGCCGCACGGAAGGCCCGCGTCATGCAATAATGCCCGCCCGTGGCGAAAGCCGCGACCAGCGCCAGCCAACCAAGCTGCGCCCCGCTCACCGGCACCCAGACCCACCACGCCAGCGGCGCCAGTGCGACTGTCACCGAAAGCGACAGCACCGCGACGATGGTCGATGCGGGAAGTGTCTGGGTCAGCCGCTTGGCGATCAGGTAACTGCCCGCAAAGAACGTGGCCGCCGCCAGTTGCGACAGATGCCCCGATGTCACCTCGCGCAGGCCGGGGCGCAGCACGATCAGCGCACCGACCAGCGCGACACACACCGCCAGCACCCGCCGCAGCGCCAGCTTCTCGCCAAAGAACAGCGCCGCCCCCACGGTGACAAGCACGGGGTTCAGATAGCCGATCGCCGTCACCTCGGCCACGGGGATGCGCGCCATGGCATAGAACCAGAACACCACCGCCGCCGTGTGGAACACCCCGCGCCAGCCGAACAGCGCCAGCGTTCCGGCCGGAAACCCGGCCCGCAGCATCGGGGCCAGCGTCGGCAGCAAGAACACCACCCCCCAGGCAAAGCGCAGAAAGGCCGATTGCGCCGCCGGAAGCTCGGTCCCGAGATAGCGCACCACGCCGGTCACCCCGACAAAGCACAGCCCCGTGGCCAGCATCCAAAGCACACCTTCGACAGGGCGGCCCAGATCGGTCTGAAGCGGAATTTTCATGCCGCCACCAAAGCCTGCCCGCGCGAAAGGTTCAAGTCACCACCAGCCCGGCAGCAAGCGCCCACATCATCGCGCCCACCACGACCTCCAGCACGACCCATGCCCTTGGCTTGCCGAACAGCGGCGCTAGCAGCCGTGCCCCGAAACCCAGCGCCGAAAAGAACGTCAGCGATGCCGCAGCCGCCCCGAAGCCAAAGGCCCACTCATGCGGCGCATGCTGCGACGAGATCGACCCGACCAGCACCAGCGTATCGAGGTAGACATGCGGATTGGCCCATGTGAATAAAAGGCAGGTCGCAATCACCGCCCCGAGCGACGCCTTTACCCCCGGCGCGGGCATCAGCGCCTCGCCCCCGCGCAGGGCCGCGCGGAACCGCAACGCGCCGTAAACCAGCAGGAAGCCGACACCCAGCCAGCGCATCGCCTCGGCCAGCCATGGCACCGCGTCCGAAATCGCCCTGAACCCGCCGACCCCCGCAAGGATCAGCACCGCATCCGATCCGGCACAGACAGCCACGACGGCACCGACATGTTCACGCCGCAGGCCCTGCCGCAGCACAAAGGCATTCTGCGCCCCGATGGCAAGGATCAGGCTAAGCCCGACCGCAAAACCCGCAAGCGCGGGGTAAAGAACGTCGAATGTCATGAAATCTCAGCCTTGGCGCAACGCGCGGAAAAACAGCATCGCCGCCGTCATGACGACCACAAGCCCCACCATGTCGCCGATCACGCTGCCCGCAAAGGCCAGCAGCAACTGGTTCGCCGACAGATCGCCGCAGCACCCCATCCAGAACCGCGCCTGGTTCGAGAACATCGATTGCACCAGCCCGATCAGGAACAAGACACGCCAGTTCAACCCCTGCGACGGGCTTCGCGCATCGATCCCGCCCAACCGGAACAGATCGAATGCCAGCGGGGCGGCAATCGCCTTGAACACGATCAAGGCCAGAAGCATCGGCTCGAACGCCTCGGCCCCGCGCAGCAGGTAAACCGCCAGCAGCGATGCGGGCAGGATGATCGGAACCGCCATCCAGCCGTAAAACCAAGCGAGCAACACCGCCACGCCATGCGGCAGATAGATGATGGTGAACGCCCCGAAGACATCGAACAGCGCCTGCGGATGCAGATAGGTCTTTACAAGGTCGCTCAGTCCGAACGCGGCCAGCATCAATGCCGAACCTACCGCAAAGTGCAGAACCATGCCAGAAAAGGCGCGTTTGTCCATCTATCCGTCTGCTTCCACTTGAAAGGACGGTTCAGACCGACCCGGCCTCGCCCATGTTTCGTGTCACGATATAGGCCCCGGCCTTGGTGTCGGGCGCGTGCTGCACCAGCCCGCGCTGCACCAGACTTTTCAGCGCCCTGTGATAGGTCGCCTGCGGAATGGCCGCAGCAAGCGGATGCGACCGGATCGCATCAGACCGTGCCATCCGCACGACACCGGCCGACACCTCGTTTATGGCGTAAAGCACATCCCGTTCCGTCGGGCTCAACTCCACAAGCCCCAGTGTCGTTTCCATTTCAAGCAGCAAGGACCGAAGCTGAGATACACTTTTGATATTCACGACCGCACCGCCCCATTGCCGGTGTCAAACCGGCGTTCCCCTGGAGGCGAGACTAGCCCAAGCGCAGTGCCAGAGCAATTCCCCAGCCCGCGCCCGTTACCACGCATAAGCAGGGCGCGCATGGCACGTTAAATTATCATATTGACAATCATGCAGGTTTTGAGATGGTCGCGCTACCGGACCGCACGCGTTCCCCGACGTGTCCGAACCCTGCGCGTAGCACCCGATTTCCACCCCATCGCGGGTGCATGACGTGTGTGGTGTTCGCGGTCCGGCCTTGGTTTCCGGCGCTCCGATCCAAGCGGTGCGCCGGGTAAACCCTCCTCGGTGCGATCCCCTGATCCCCGAAACTGCCGGCCCCCTTTCCGAAGGGGGCCGTACTTTTATCAAGAAGAGGTGTGCCCTCAGGCCAGTTGCGCCGCGACATCCTCGGGGATGTCGAAGTTATGCGTCACGGTCTGCACGTCGTCATCTTCTTCCAGCATGTCGATCAGCCGCAACAGCTTGGTCGCCGTGTCCAGATCGACCTCGGTCAGCGATTGCGCGCGCCAGACCAGTTTGGACTCGGTCGATTCCCCAAGCGCCTTTTCCAGCGCATCCGACACATCCGAAAGCGCCTCGACCGGGCAATAGATCCAATGCCCGTCCTCGTCCGACTCCACATCGTCGGCCCCCGCATCCAGCGCGGCCATCATCACCGTATCGGCATCCCCGACTGAAGCAGGATACGAGATCTCGCCCACGCGGTCGAAGGAATGGCTGACCGATCCGGTCTGCCCCATGTTGCCGCCGCATTTGGTGAAATAGGACCGCACGTTGCTGGCGGTGCGGTTCAGGTTGTCGGTCATCGCCTCGACGATGATCGCGATGCCGTTAACGCCGTAGCCTTCATAGCGGATTTCCGTGTAATCCGCCGCATCGCCGCCAACCGATTTCTTGATCGCGCGGTCGATCACGTCCTTGGGCATCGACACGGCCTTGGCCGCCTTGACGGCCAGACGCAGACGCGGGTTCTTGTCGGGATCGGGGTCGCCCATCTTGGCGGCAACGGTGATTTCCTTTGCCAGCTTGGAAAACATCTTCGAGCGCAGCTTGTCCTGCTTGCCCTTGCGATGCTGGATGTTCGCCCATTTAGAATGGCCTGCCATGACCCGTACTCCGCTATCCCTGATGGGGTGATGGCGCTCTATACACAAATGCGGGCCTGAACGGCAACCCCGCCGAACCACGCCGCCCGCCCCCGCCGCGCGCCCGCTCCCGACAAAACCGACAAAACCGACAAAACCGACAAAGGCACGGCGCATTCGGGCACCTGCGCCACAAACCTATCCTTTCGTAGCATGGCTTCTGACGGGGAGGCAGGATAACATGTTAGCCAGTATGAATTTTGCCCTGTCTGTGGCAGTGCGTCATTTTAAAGTGTGTCCGCAGTGAACCGCAGCCAGTCCCCCAATCGATCCGCAAGGCCAGACGGCCCGCGTCGGGGTATAAGACTTCGTTTCCTGTTTGGCGGGCATCAGGATTTCTTCCTTGATGAACTCGGCGCGATCCTGCGCCACCCCTACCTCATGACCTATTACCTCGCCTCGATGAGCATCTCGTTCATCCTGTCGGTCCTTGTGGACGAACCCTCGGCCAACGGCCCCAGTTTTGCCCTGCTGATTCCGATCCTCGTGCTGGCCACGGTGACGGGTGTGCTGTCCTTCATGGCTTGGGTCTATCTCGCGTCGTTTCTCCGTCCGCAGGCCGACCCCGTGCGTGTGCTGGTCTCGTTTCCGCTCGCACTCAGCATCGTCACCGTGCAGGCGACCACATCGACCCTGTGGAACGTGATCCTCGACGTGCCCTCGCCGTCCGTCTTCGGGACGGCGCTGTCGCTGCTGCTCGTCTATGTTTTCGACGAATATTTCATCGCCACCATCCTTCGCAACAAGACCGGCCGCATCATCGACGATGTGCGCTCGTTCCGCGGCACCTTGCCGGCACGCCGCCCCGCAGCGCCCGGTTCCACCACGGGCGCGCCGCCTTTCGTGGCGACCGGCAATGTGACCTTTCCGGTCGATACGATCCTGCAACTGCAAGCGCAGGGAAACCATGTCCAGATCTGGACCGACACCGACACCACCCTGGTCCCCGGCCCGTTCTCGGCCCTGCTCGCCCGTTTGCCAGATGGTTTAGGCTGCCTTGTCCACCGTTCGGAATGGGTTGCCACCCGCGCCGTCCTGCGGGTCGAACGCAATGGCCGCGGGACCGAGCTTTTCCTGTCGAACGGCAATACCGTCCGCGTGGCCTCGACCCGCGCGGGGACGGTGCGCGACTGGCTGGCTCAGTTCGAAGCCAAACCGTCGCGCCGCCGCCCGTCCTCGTCGGGCGGCGGCGACACGAAGCGCCAGTCGCGCCCCGCACCAGACACCTCGACCACCGCCATGGGAGCCAACACGCCCTCGGCCCCCAAGGCGGCCGTGATCCCGTCGAAAAGCTGACGCAGCAGATTGGGCTTTTCGACCGGCGTCACGCGGTAGTCGAACCCCGCCCCGCAGGTCTCTAGCCGCCCCGCGCCACCCGTGGCCTGCCAATCGGCGCGGCAGACCGTTCCGTCCGACAGGCTCAGCGTCAGGCGGTCAGCCGACAGCCTTGCCGCGACAGGCACCGCAGGCCCGCCGAAACCGGCACATCCCGCCAGAAAAACCGAAAGCAGCAGCGCGCGACGCATGGGAAACCCCTTCAAAGTGGCCAGATCAGCGGGATCAGCGCCGAAGCGATCAACCCGGTGATGATGTTAAGCGGTATGCCCACGCGCATATAGTCCGAAAACCTGTACCCGCCCGGCCCGTAGACCATCATGTTCGTCTGATACCCCACAGGCGTCGCAAACGCGACCGAGGCCGAGAACATCACCGCCACCACAAAAGGCCGCGGATCAAGGCCAAGGTTCTGCGCCAGTTCGATGGCAATCGGCGTATAGATCACCGCCACCGCGTTGTTGGACAGAAACTCGGTCAGGATCAGGCCAAGGAAATAGACGCACAAGATCAGCATAAAGGGTGACAGGTCGGCCATATAGGGCGACACGCCCGATACGATCATCCTGACTGCGCCCGACTGGTCCAGCGCCTCGCCCACCGCCAGCATGGCAAAGATCATCGCCAGCAACCGCCCGTCGACAAAGCTCAGCGCCTCTTCGGCATCGACGCAACGCGTCACGAAGATCAGCGCCACCCCCACCAGCGCCAGCGCGATGATCGGCGCCACATCCATCGCCGACAAGACCACCACGAACAGCAGCGCGCCGATTGCGATGGGGGCCTTGGTCCGCCGGAACGCCTTGATCGACGGGCGGCTGATGTCGACCAGATCCATATCCGCCGCCAGCCGCTGGATATCCTCGATCGCACCCTCCAGCAGCAGCGTATCGCCCACCCGCACCACCAGATCATCCAGTTGCCGCCCGATGTTCTGGTTGCGCCGGTGCGCCGCCAGCACATAGACCCCGTAGCGCCGCCGCAAACGCAGCTCGCCCAGGCGCCGCCCCTCCATCCGGCACCCCGGCGAGATCAGCACCTCGACCGTCTCGGTTTGGGTGGACGACAGCTTGTCCACCAGATGCAGGTCCGTCCTTTGCTGCAATCCCAGCAGTTCCGTCATCTCGGTCCGCAGCACCACGCGGTCGCCCGCCTGCAACACGACCGGCCCAAGATCGCGCCGCAAGCTGGCATCGCCGCGCAGTACGTCGATCAGCCGCACCCCGTCCCGCTTGAACAGATCGACCGCCAGCACCCCCTGCCCGATCAGCGGGCTGTCCTCGGGGATCGCCACTTCGGTGAAATATTTCATCTTCCGGCGGTCGCTCAGCAAGACCCCCATCGACTGCCGCACCGGAAGCAAATGCCGCGAGGTCAGCGCAAGGAAAAGCCCCCCCACCACCGTAAGCACGATCCCCAAAGGCGCGATCTCGAAGATCGAGAAATGCTCCAACCCCGCCTTGGCCGCCACCCCGTCGACCAAGAGGTTGGTCGAGGTGCCGATGATCGTGATCATCCCCCCCAGCACCGTCATGTAACTCAGCGGGATAAGCAGCTTTGACGGCGCGGTGCCCAGCCGCATCGCGATCTGCATCACCACGGGGATCATCACC
The DNA here is from genome assembly GCF_003060865.1 of Gemmobacter aquarius. Lineage (NCBI taxonomy): Bacteria > Pseudomonadati > Pseudomonadota > Alphaproteobacteria > Rhodobacterales > Paracoccaceae > Paragemmobacter > Paragemmobacter aquarius. The sequence continues at coordinate 691,490 of NZ_CP028918.1, read as the reverse complement.
GCGACCAAGGGCGTGTTGTTCATGAAGGCCGACGCGACCGCGATGAACCCGAACAGCACCACAATAGTCATCTTGGGCCGGTTGCCCACATGCCGCTCGGCGGTGCGGATCACCATCTCGACCGCCCCCGTCCGCACCAGCCCGCCCATGATCAGGAACATCAGCACGATGGTCCACGGCGCGGCATTCGACAGGACTGCGATCCCGTCCTTGACCGGCAACAGGCCCAGCACGATCATCAGTGCCGCACCGCCAATCGCCGTCACCTCGACCGGATAGGTCTCGCGCAGGAACAGCACGAACATCCCCGCCAGAACGGCCAGCGCAACCCATGGCTGCCAGTCTGCCGCGATCTCGAAACCGAACATGCGATGCCTCCACCCGAACCCGCGAAACGGTCAGGCGTCAGCCTTCCGACCCGTCTCGCGCGGGTTCACCAATGCCACACCGCACAGAAGAAGGACAACGGCCAGCCACACGAAAGGAGAAAATCGTTCTCCCAGCAACGCCATTGCCCAGAAAATTCCGGCTCCGGTCACCAGATAGGAACATTGTGCCGCAAAAACCGACCCCGCCCGCGATGCAAGCCAGACATAGCCCGAATACATCAGCGCATGGATGACGGACGACGCGACCAAGGCCGCCTCGGCCCGCCCGAATCCGGCGAAAGGGTCGATGAACTGCCCCGTCCCCAGCGTAACGGGGGTGCACAATATCAGCCCCGCCACCGACGCGCCGAACATCGCCTGCACCGCATCCAGCCCCTCGGTCCCGTTGCGGGCGACATAGGTGGCCTCCATCGCGTAAAACAGCGGCCCAATCAGCGCGATGGGCAAAAACGCCGCCATCGCCGGATCGGGCAGCACCGCGCCGGGTGCCGCGATGATCCCCACCGCCGCCAGCCCGAGCAGCAACCCGACCAGCCGCTTCACCGCAAACCGCTCCATCCCCAAGGCCAGCGCGAGCGGAAAGGCCAGCATCGGCACGGCGGAAATGATGATCGACATGATCCCAGAAGGCAGCCGCGCCGCGCTGATGTAAAAGGTCGCGTTGGGCACCAATGTGCCCATCACCGCCACCACCAGATAAAAGCGCAGCGTCCTGCGGTTCAGCACCAGCCCCTTGCCGCGCAGCGCCGTCAGGCCCCCCAGCACCGCGACACAAACCACCAACTGCCAGAAGATCAGCCCGAACGGCCCATGCCCCGTCATCGTGGCCATCTTGCCCAAAGGTTGGGTCGACCCCCAGCCAAGACCCAGCACAACGAGCATGGCGACGTAAAGCCGCCGCTGGCTTTTGGGCGTCGCCAAAGCTGCGGTCAAGGCCGCGCCTCTTCCAGCCGCCCGCCCACGCGGATCATCCGCACGCGCAGCGCCTTGCCGGTCCGGTCATCGGTCTCGACAAACACCCCCGACAGCGTGGCAGGCCCCGCCGCAGGCTCGAACCGCGCTTTCGGCATGCCGGTGATGAAGCGCCGGATCGGCTCAAGCTTTTCCATTCCGATCACGCTGTCGTAATCCCCGCACATGCCCGCGTCGGTCTGGTAGGCGGTGCCACCGTTCAGGATCATCGCGTCGCCGGTCGGCACATGGGTATGGGTGCCCACCACCAACGACGCCTGCCCGTCGCACCAATGGCCCATCGCCATCTTCTCGGACGTGGCTTCGGCATGCACATCGACGATCGCCGCCTGCACCGCAGCGCCCAAGGCGTGCGATTTCAGCACCCCTTCGATCGCCGAAAACGGATCGTCGAAGGGCCGCTTCATGAACACCTGCCCCAGGACTTGCGCCACCAGAACCTTGCGCCCCTGCGTGGCCTCGAAAATGCGAAACCCCTTGCCGGGTGCCACTTTGGAAAAGTTCAGGGGCCGCACGATGCGCGGTTCGGTCTCGATGAACTGCAGCATGTCCTTCTGGTCAAAGGCATGGTCCCCCAGCGTCACGCAATCGGCCCCTGCTGCAAGGATCGCCTTGGCATGGTCGGGTGTCAGCCCCGCCCCGCTCGATGCGTTCTCGCCGTTCACCACGACGAAATCGAGACCCCATTCGCTGCGCAAACCCGGCAGCCGCTCGGCAATCGCCGTGCGCCCCGTCTTGCCCATCACATCGCCAAGGAAAAGAAGTTTCATGCCCCCGTGCCTAGCCCCGCCCCCCGCCCCCCGCAAGCCTGAAACCGACCCGCAGGGTAGTGGAACGCGGCCTGAACCACCGCTCCCGCAACAGGCGCGGCCATCGCCGCGCCTGCGCACAGCCCGCACCGCCATCCCGCGCGTGCGCCCCGCGCACGTGCCGCGCCCGCCCGCCCCTTGGCGGGCGCGATAAATCGCCCCCTCCCGGTCGGGCGCGGCACGTGCCTGCCAAGGTTCCGTCTGGCTGAACGCCCCTTGCGGTCTCGTTGCCTCGCCCACAATCGGATCGGCGCAAAGGTCCACCGGACCTTTGCACGGCGATCCTCTGGCACCGCGCCGCTGGCCGATTGGCGCAAAGGCGACTGCGACTGCTGCCCAACCAACCCTTACCATCCCCCTAACCCGCCGATTCCCGCGTCTGCATCACCTGTGCATCCCGCATGTCCCGCATTTGCCCCTTTCCGCGCCCCGCCCCCGCCCCTACCTTTGCCCCCATGACCACCACCCTGCCCGCCCCCCTTTCCGCATGGTTCGACGCCAAAGGCTGGAGCCTGCACCCTCACCAGCAGGCCATGATCGAGCGCGCGGCCAACCCCGCGACCCTGCTCATCGCGCCTACGGGGGGCGGCAAGACGCTCGCAGGCTTTCTGCCAACCCTTTGCGAACTCGGGCAAAAACCGCCCCAAGGCCTGCACACTGTCTACATCTCGCCGCTCAAGGCGCTGGCCGCCGACATCCGCCGCAACCTGCGAACCCCCGTCGAAGGCGCAGGGCTGGCGATCCGCGTCGAGGATCGCACCGGCGACACCAGCTATACCCAGCGTCGCCGCCAGCGCGCCGACCCGCCGCATATCCTGCTGACCACCCCAGAAAGCCTCGCACTTCTGCTTAGCTACGAAGATGCGCCAAAGATTTTCCAATCCCTCCAACGCGTTATCGTCGACGAAATCCACGCGCTGGCCGAATCCAAACGCGGCGACCAGCTCATGCTGCTGATCGCCCGCCTGCAATCCCTCGCCCCGAACCTCCGCCGCATCGGCCTGTCCGCAACCGTCGAAGACCCCCCCGCGCTGGCCCGTTTCCTTGCCCCCAAGGGCTGCGAAATCCTGCAAGCCGACCCCGGCCCCGACCCCGATATCGCCATGCTCGACATCGACGCGCCCCCCCCGTGGAGCGGCGGCGGCGGGCGCTACGCCATCCCCGCCATCCTGTCCGAAGTCGCCCGACACCGCACAACGCTGATCTTCCACAACACCCGCGCGCAGGCGGAACTTTTCTTTCACGATCTGTGGTTACAAAACACCGATGACCTGCCCATCGGCATCCACCACGGCTCGCTCTCGCGCGAGCAACGCGAACGCGTCGAAGCGGCGATGGTCGCAGGCGCGCTGCGTGCCATCGTCTGCACCGGCTCGCTCGACCTCGGCATCGACTGGGGCGATGTCGATCTGGTCATACAGGTCGGCGCACCGAAAAACGTCAAACGCCTCGTGCAGCGCATCGGCCGCGCCAACCACCGCTACAACGCGCCCTCCAAGGCCCGTCTCGTCCCCGCCAACCGCTTCGAGGTGGTGGAATGCCACGCCGCCCTCGATGCCGTCCGCGCCCATACGCTCGACGGCGAGCCCCGTGGCCGCGGCCCGCGCGACGTGCTGTGCCAGCACATTCTGCTCACCGCCGCCGCAGGCCCCTTCGACGCCGGCGCGCTTTATGAAGAAGTGGTTAACGCAGGCCCCTACGCCGCGCTGACACGGGCAGAATTCGACGCATGCCTCGACTTTGCCGCCACCGGCGGTTACGCGCTAAAGGCTTATGATCGCTGGCAAAGATTGCTGCAGCGTGATGGTAAATGGCAGCTCCGCGACCCGCGCGCCGCAGTTCCCATCCGTCAGAACCTCGGCACCATCATCGACACCGAAACCCTGAAAGTGCGCCTGCGAAACCGCCTGGGCGGCACCCCCCTGGGCGAGGTCGAAGAGGATTTCGCAGCCACCCTTACCCCCGGCGACACCTTCCTGATCGGCGGTCAGGTGGTGCGCTTCGAGGGCCTCAAGGAACTGACAGTCGAGGTCAGCCGCTCGCCCGGCCGCGACCCCAAGGTCGCCGTGTTCAACGGCACCAAATTCGCCACCTCGACCCTGCTCACCCGCCGTATCCTCGACATCTTCCAGCAAGACCGCTGGCCCGACCTGCCCACGCACACCGCGCAATGGCTGGCCCTGCAACGCGAGGTCAGCCGCCTGCCCGACCCCGACCGCCTGCTGGTCGAAAGCTTCCCGCATGACGGGCGCGAACATCTGGTGATCTACGGTTTCGCAGGCCGCAACGCCAATGCCACCCTTGGCCTTCTGGTCACGAAACGCATGGAGGAACAAGGGCTTGCCCCCTTGGGCTTTACTTGCACCGATTACGCCACGCTGATCTGGGGATTGGAGCCGGTCCTGAACCCCGCACCGCTTTTCGATGCAAGCGCCTTGCGCGAAGGGCTGGACAACTGGCTGCACGGCAATGCCGTGATGAAACGCACCTTCCGCAATTCGGCGATCATTTCCGGCCTGATCGAACGCAACAACCAAGGCCGCCGCAAGACCGGACGCCAAGCCACCTTCTCGTCCGACATCCTTTACGACACGCTCCGCAAATACGACCCCGACCATCTGCTGCTGCAGATCACCCGCGAAGAGGCCGAACGCGGACTCGTCGATTTCGGCCGTATCGAAGACATGCTCGCCCGCGTCGCAGGCCGCATCGACTGCCTGCGCCTTACCCGCGTCACCCCGCTGGCCGCCCCCCTCTTCCTTGAACCGGGGCGCATTCCGGTGCAGGGCGCAGGCCGCGAAAGGCTGATGCAAGACGCAGCCCAACGCCTGATGCAGGCCGCTGGCCTTGCCTGAAGTCACGCGCCCCGTGACGACATTTGGAACACGGGGAAAAGACCGCACCCAACTTCCTGTTATCGCAAATATCCTGCGGTGAATTGGCCACAGGTCCGCCCGACAGGCGTCTTGCAACCCGCCCCGCCTTGCGCCATTCGAAGGGCATGACAGCCCATGCCTTTACCCTCGCCGATGCCGCCCTCAGCGCCCTGCCCTCGGGCGCACTGCACTGGCCCGACCGGCATCTCCTGTGCGTTTCAGACCTCCACCTCGGCAAATCCGAACGTCTCGCCCGTCGCGGCGGCACCCTCTTGCCGCCCTATGAAACCCGTGAAACCCTGTCGCGGCTCGACGCCGTGATCGAGGCGACACAGCCCGAAACTGTCATCTGCCTGGGCGACAGTTTCGACGACCTGACCGCCGCCCATTCCCTGCCCGAGGCCGAACGGCTTTGGCTTCTTCGCCTGATGGCAGGGCGCAACTGGATCTGGATCGAAGGCAACCATGACGCAGGCCCGGTCGAAATCGGCGGTAGTCACCGCGCCGAGTTCACGCTTGGCCCGCTGACCTTTCGCCACATCGCCGACACAGCGCAAGCGGCCGAGGTGTCGGGCCACTTCCACCCCAAGCTGCGCCTTGGCGGGCAGTCGCGGCCCTGCTTCCTTCTGGATGCCAAGCGCCTGATATTGCCCGCTTTCGGCGCCTATACCGGCGGGCTGCGCCATGACGATCCGGCATTTGCGGGGCTGATGGGGCCGGGGGCGCTGGCGATCCTGACAGGAAGCCGCGCGGTGCCCTGCCCGCTGCCACGGTAACGAAAAAGGGGCCGCAAGTAGCGACCCCTTTTCCCAAATTTTCCCGTGATAACGCGCTCAGGCGGTCAGACCCTTCGGCTCGTCCAGCCCCTTGGCACGGCAACAGGCAGTCAGCGTATTGGCGAGCAGGCAGGCGATGGTCATCGGCCCCACCCCGCCCGGCACCGGCGTGATCGCCCCGGCGACGGCAGCGGCGCTGGCATAATCCACATCGCCCACCAGCTTGGTCTTGCCGTCCCTCTCGATCCGGTTGATGCCGACGTCGATCACGGTAGCCCCCGGCTTGACCATGTCACCCGTAATCATCTCGGGGCGACCGACCGCCGCCACCAGAATATCCGCCCCACGGCAGACTGCCGCCAAGTCTTTGGTCCGGCTATGCGCGATTGTCACCGTGCAGCTATCACCGAGCAGCAATTGCGCCATCGGCTTGCCGACGATGTTGGACCGCCCCACGACGACAGCGTTCATCCCCGCCAGCGATCCGTGATGGTCGCGCAGCATCATCAGACAGCCCAAGGGTGTGCAGGGCACCATCGACTTCTGCCCCGTCCCCAAAAGCCCCACGTTCGAGATGTGGAACCCGTCGACATCCTTGGCCGGATCGATCCGGTTGATCACCAGCTCGCTGTCGAGATGCTTCGGAAGCGGCAGTTGCACAAGGATGCCATGCACCGCCGGATCGGCGTTCAGCCGGTCGATTAGCGCCAGCAGATCGGCTTCGGACGTGTCCGCCGACAGGCGATGTTCAAAGCTTTCCATGCCCACCTCGATGGTCGAAGCATGCTTGTTCTTGACGTAAACCTTGCTTGCAGGGTCCTCGCCCACCAGCACCACGGCCAGACCGGGCGTGATGCCATGCCCGGCTTTCAGCCGCGCCACATGTTCGGCCACCTCTGCGCGCACCTTTGCCGCGAAAGCCTTGCCGTCGATTACCGTCGCCGTCATGTCCCGTTTCCTTCGTTCAACCCGCAGCCTGAAAGGCCGCGCTGTAATGGTCTTTCTGCATCCGCGTCGCCAGCACCGCGTTCTTCAGCAGCACCGCCACCGTGACCGGCCCCACACCCCCCGGCACCGGCGTGATCCAGCCCGCAACCTGCGAGCAGCTTTCATAATCTGCATCGCCCACCGTCCGCCCGTCGACGCGGTTGATCCCGATGTCGATCAGCGCGGCCCCCGGTTTGAGCATGTTGCCGGTCACCAGACCCGGCTTGCCCACGGCCACGAAAACCGCATCCGCCGCGCGGCTGTGCACCGCGACCTGCCGCGTCATGTGGTGGCAAACAGTGACCGTCGCCCCCAGACCCATCATCAGGAATGCAATGGGCTTTCCCACGATTTCGGAATGTCCGATCACGCAGACATCCAACCCTTCCACCCGCAGGGGGAGGGATTTGAGGATTTCTACCGCCGCCACGGCCGTGCAGGGGCCAAGGGCGAGGTCGTTGTAAACGATGTTCCCGATGGACGATGGGTGCATCCCCTCGACATCCTTCAGGGGATGCACGGCCTTTTGCAGCGACTTGACCGGGATATGCGCGGGCAACGGCCGCTGGATGATGATGCCGTTGACCCTCGGGTCGGCATTCAGACCGGCCAGCACGCCGGTCAGTTGTTCGAGACTGATGGTTTCGGGATAATTCCGTGCCTCGAAATCGACGCCCGCCGCTTCGGCCTGCCTGCGCTGGTTGCGGACGTAAAGCTCCGCCGCGGCGACATCGCCGACCGAGATCGACACCAATCGCGGCGCCCATCCGGCCTGTGCCAGTTCGGCAGCCTCTGCCACCACTTCCGCAGCCATCCGCGCCGCAATGGCCTTGCCGTCGATCACCGTAGCCGTCAATTGCACGCCCCGTTCCGGTTAACTCGGGCGCGGGCGACCGTCAGTCGCCCTGACCCAGATGGCCTTCTTCCCGTTCGATCGACCAGTCGATCAGCTTGCGCCACAGCTTTTCCAGCTTGTCGGGCGGCAACCCGTGGGCTTCGGCGTGGCGGCGTACATTGGCCACCACCTCTTCCACCCGTGGCGTGATCCGCGCAGGCAATCCGACCCCGGCCTTGATCGCTGCAGCGCGGTCGATATAGCCCACGCGCTGCGCGAAAAGGGCCACGAGTTCCGCGTCGAGCCTGTCGATCTCGGCCCTGATATCGGCCATCGTCTCGCAGTCTGCCGGTGTCTTCATCGCGCCGCCTCCGCCTTACAAGGCGCGAGGTAAACCCTCGCGCCCCGTTTCGCAAGTCAGGCGGTCAGAACAGCCCTTCGACGTTGCCTTCGTCGTTCAGCCGGATCACCTCGGCCGACGGCACTTTGGGCAGGCCCGGCATCGTCATGATCTCGCCGCAGATCGCGACGATGAAACCGGCCCCTGCCGACAGCCGCACTTCGCGCACCGGAACGGTGTGGCCCGTGGGCGCACCGCGCACGGTCGGGTCGGTGGTGAAGCTATACTGCGTCTTGGCGATGCAGATCGGCAGATGGCCATAGCCCGCCGCTTCCCAGCCCTTGAGCTGGTCGCGGATCGACTTGTCTGCAATCACCTCGTCGGCGTGGTAGATGCGCTTGGCGATGGTTTCGATCTTCTGGAACAGCGGCATTTCGTCGGGGTACAGCGGGGCAAAGTTCGCAGCGCCCGATTCCGCCAGCGACACGACCTTATGCGCCAGTTCTTCGATACCAGCCGAACCCAGCGCCCAATGCTTGCACAGGATCGCCTCGGCGCCCTGTTCGGCCACGAAGGCCTTGACCGCTGCAACCTCGGCATCGGTGTCGCTGAAGAAGTGGTTGATCGCCACGACCACCGGCACGCCGAAGGATTTGACGTTGGCGATGTGGCGGCCAAGGTTCGGGCAGCCCTTCTTGACCGCATCGACATTCTCGGTGCCCAGATCGGCTTTCGCCACGCCGCCGTTCATCTTCATCGCGCGGACCGTGGCCACGATCACCGCCGCGGCGGGTTTCAGGCCAGCCTTGCGGCATTTGATGTCGAAGAACTTCTCGGCACCCAGATCGGCCCCGAAACCGGCTTCGGTGACGACATATTCACCCAGCTTCAGCGCGGTTTTGGTCGCGATAACACTGTTGCAGCCATGCGCGATGTTGGCAAACGGGCCGCCATGCACAAAGGCGGGGTTGTTTTCCAACGTCTGCACAAGGTTCGGCTGCATCGCGTCTTTCAGCAGCACGGTCATGGCGCCATCGGCCTTGATGTCGCGGCAATAGATCGGCTTCTTGGCGCGGGTATAGGCAACGACGATGTCACCGAGGCGCTTCTGCAGGTCTTCGAGGTCATTCGACAGGCACAGGATCGCCATGACTTCCGAGGCAACGGTGATATCGAACCCGGTCTGGCGCGGGAAGCCGTTCGACACGCCGCCAAGCGAGACGACGATATCGCGCAGCGCGCGGTCGTTCATGTCCATCACGCGGCGCCACATCACGCGGCGCTCGTCGATGTCCAGCTCGTTGCCCCAATAGACGTGGTTGTCGATCATCGCCGACAGCAGGTTGTGGGCGCTGGTGATGGCGTGGAAGTCGCCGGTGAAGTGAAGGTTCATCTCCTCCATCGGCACGACTTGGGCGTAGCCGCCGCCTGCAGCGCCACCCTTCATGCCGAAGTTCGGGCCGAGCGAGGCTTCGCGAATGCAGATCACGGCTTTCTTGCCGATGCGGTTCAGACCGTCACCCAGACCCACCGTCGTCGTGGTCTTGCCTTCACCCGCGGGTGTCGGGTTGATCGCGGTGACGAGGATCAGCTTGCCGTCTTTCTTGCCGGCCAGCGACTTGATGAATTCTTGGCTGACCTTTGCCTTGTCATGGCCGTAGGGCAAAAGATGCTCCGAAGGGATACCCAGTTTCGAACCGATCTCCATGATCGGCTTCTTCTTGGCTTCGCGTGCAATCTCGATATCGGTCTTGAAGGCCATGGTCCCGTGCTCCCTTTAGGGGCTCATGCCCCGTTTGCGACTTGATAACGGTCATAGCGCGCTAAGTTGTGGGCTTTTACGACATGTTCCCCGCCATTTTCGCCAGCGCCGGTTTCCGATGGGAAACTCCGGTGGCAGGTCGGAACATCTACCCGGGCGTTGTCGGCCCGGTCGAAGCTGCGCGTGCCGCCGGCTTTCGGCGAAAGATATCCGGCGCTAGCCGCGCCGCGCCAGCGCCAGATGGGGCCAGGCGGGTTGGTCGGGAACATGCAACCGTATGGCTTCCCCGAGCACGAAGACCCCCTCGCGCTCGACCCAGGCCGTCACGCCACGCCGGCCTTGGGCCGCAGGTTTGAAGGCCGCCCCGAAACCCGGATGCCGCGCCTCGATAGGCTTGGCCGGAAGCACGCAAGGCCGATTTTCCATATCGACGACCAAGGTGGCGCCACCCGTCGCCTGCAACCGGCTCGATGGCGGAACCCGGCTGAAATCCGGTATGCCCTCTATGACCATCGTTGCGCCAAGAAGCGCAGGATCCAGCCGGGCAAGCCCCATTTTCGCAGCGATGGAAGCCATATCTTCGGCCGACATGACCGAAAATTGCCGCGTGTTGCGGATCGTCGTACCGCGCGGATACTGCCCCATGACTCGGCTGCACGACGCCCGCGTCAACCCGCCGTGATCTTCGCCCGAGGGTCCGGCAAATGTCGCGTCGAGTTGGTCGACAGGCTCGGCCTCGAGCTGGCGGTTGCGGTCGGGAACACGACCGAGCCATACGATACGGCCGATAAAGGCGGTGGGCTTCAGGGCGGGCATTGCATCACTCCGGAAAACGCGTCGCCATGAAGGGCAAGTCCGGCACGGTGTCCAGCCCCAGTAAGGCGAAAGCTAACAGCCCCGAAGCAGGGCTCGGGGCTGTTCGATCTGCTGGGAGGTCGTATCAGACGGTCGGCTCGGGCTCCAACCCGCCACCCTTTGGTGCTTTGGGCTTGGTCTTGGGGATTGCCGCGATCGATCCGCCGCCCGAGGCGGGACCGGTCTTGTCATCATCGCCGCCCAGTGCTTCGCCCGCCACGACCTTGCGAATCTGGTCGCCGGTCAGGGTTTCGTATTCGAGCAGCCCTCTGGCCAAGCGTTCGAAGTCGTCCGATTTTTCGGTCAGGATGCGATAAGCGGTTTCATAGCCTTCATCGATCAACCGCTTTACCTCGGACTCGATCAAGGTCTTGGTATCGGCCGAAACCGAGAAGCCCGCCGTATTGCCCTGATAGCCTTCGTGCGCCTCGGCATAGTCGATATTGCCGACCTTGTCCGACATGCCCCAGCGCATCACCATCGCCCGTGCCAAGGACGAGGCCTGCTGGATATCGCCTGCCGGACCCGAGGACACACCCTCTTCGCCGTATTTGATGATCTCGGCCGCTTTGCCCGCCATGGTCATGGCGATCTTCTGCTTGCCTTCGTCCTTGTGCATGTTCAGCCGGTCCATTTCCGGCAAGGAAACCACCATCCCCAAGGCACCGCCACGCGGGATGATCGTGGCTTTGTAAACCGGATCACATTTGGGCATGTTCATGCCGACGATGGCGTGGCCCGCTTCGTGATAGGCGGTCTTTTCCTTCTGGTCGTCGGTCAACACCATCGACCGGCGTTCCGCGCCCATCATGACCTTGTCCTTGGCGTTTTCGAAATCGTCCATGGTGACGAAACGGCGGCCCACACGGGCGGCCATAAGCGCCGCTTCATTGACAAGGTTCATAAGGTCCGCACCCGAAAAGCCCGGCGTGCCGCGCGCGATTGTCCGCAGGTCGACATCCGGCCCCAAGGGCACCTTGCGCGCATGCACGCCAAGGATCTTTTCGCGGCCCTTGATATCGGGGTTCGGCACGTGGATCTGGCGGTCGAAGCGGCCCGGACGCAGCAGCGCGGGGTCAAGCACGTCCTTGCGGTTGGTGGCCGCGACGATGATCACGCCCTCGTTGGCCTCGAACCCGTCCATTTCCACCAGTAGCTGGTTCAGGGTCTGTTCGCGTTCGTCATTGCCGCCGCCGATGCCCACGCCACGGGCACGGCCCACGGCGTCGATCTCGTCGATGAAGACGATGCAGGGCGCGTTCTTCTTGGCCTGCTCGAACATGTCGCGCACGCGGCTTGCGCCCACGCCGACGAACATTTCGACGAAGTCGGAGCCTGAGATGGTGAAGAACGGAACCCCCGCCTCACCCGCGATCGCGCGGGCGAGCAGCGTCTTACCGGTGCCCGGAGGGCCAACCAGCAAAGCACCCTTGGGTATCTTGCCACCAAGACGGCTGAACTTCTGCGGGTTGCGCAGGAATTCGACGATCTCTTCCAGCTCTTCCTTGGCCTCGTCGATGCCGGCGACATCGTCAAAGGTCACGCGGCCCTGCTTTTCGGTCAACAGTTTGGCGCGTGACTTGCCAAAGCCCATGGCACCGCCACGACCCCCGCCCTGCATCCGGTTCATGAAGAAAATCCAGACCCCGATCAGCACGAGGAACGGAAGCCAGATGCCAAGCACCGACATGAAACCCGATTGCTGCTGCGCCTCGGCCTTGACCTCGACGCCCTTGGTGATCAGCCGGTCGGCGAGATTTTCGCCTTCGGGCTTGATCGTCACATATTGCGCGCCGTCCTTGCCGCGGACCAGAACGCGCTCGCCATCCAGCGTCACGCTTTGAACATCGCCACTGTCGACGCGGCTGATGAAATCCGAATAGGACAAGCTGCGCGACGACATCGTCGACTGGTTGCCGCTGAACAGGTTGAACAGCGCAAGGATCAGCAGGAACAGAACGACCCAGAACGCGATATTTCGTGCATTGCCCACGAACAGTCTCCTCAAACCGCCACACCCTGAAAAGCAGGGCGCGGCCCTTACCCTCTAAGATAGAGATAACCGACCAAGGTTCAATGCGATAAGTCCGAACTCCTTGGTCGCACCCCTGCCGCAGCCGCAAGAATACCCGCAGGTGCCGCGCAAGAGAGCTGCCAGCCCGCCGCAAAGCGCGCGAGTGGCGCTGCGACAAGCACGTCGCCGCGCCACAGCGCGGGTGCCGCCAGCAAGGACGCACGCGGCAATCCGGTCGCCCGCCAGTCGGGGCATGATCGCAACCCTTCGGCCCCGAGGGCACACATCGTCAATCCTTTGTGATCGCCGCCGGAAATCTTCCATCGGTTGTCCCAAATCGTGTCGGCAGGGGCATTCAGCGCAGCCACGGCCCGCGCCTCGCGCGTTAGCCGCACCGCCCCCTTGGCATGGGTTACACGCACGCCCGCAAGGGTTGCAGCCCTGCCGGCCGCGACCGCATCGCGCAGGCGGATCATATCTGCCCCGCGTGGGCCATATTCCGCCGAAGATATCCACATGACCGCCGCAAGCAGCAATCTTCGGCGCGTTTCGGCGGGCAGTCGGGCGAAACCGACCGCGTCAAACAGCACATCACCCGCCTCGATCCGCGCCACATGTGCGGCGGCATGGGCTGCCTGCGCGTCAAGCGCCTCGCGCACCTCGGCCATCTGAGAGGCCACGGCGGCGAGCGAAGCAACGCTCAATCCCGCGTCGGCCAGCCCCGACAAAGACCGCCGCGCCCGCACACGTGCAAAGCGGTCGTTGGCGTTAGACGGGTCTTCCACCCAAGCCGCGCCCCGCGCCCTTAGCCAGTCGCGCAACTCACCCCGCGACACCGCCAAAAGCGGACGCAGGAACGTCACCCCCCCGACCTCGCGCCGCGCGGCCATGGCCGAAAGCCCGTCGACCCCGGCCCCGCGCGCAAGCCGCATCAGGAAGGTTTCGGCCACGTCATCCTGCGTATGGCCCAAGGCCACCGCCGAAAGCCCGGACTGCCGCGCCCAGGCCGACAGCAGCGCAAGCCGCCCGCGCCGCGCGCTGTCTTGCAGGTTGCCCGCGCCATCCCAGTGCCAATGCAATACGGCATGCGGCACCCCCAGCGCCGCACAGGACCGCGCCACGCCCGCAGCCTCGTCCGCCGCTTCGGCCCGCAACCCGTGGTCTACCGTGGCCACCGACACCGGCACCCCTGCGGCCACAGCCAGATGCAGAAGCGCCATCGAATCGCCGCCCCCCGAAACAGCAAGGCCCAGCGGAGGGTTCACCCCCGCCAGACCCGCCAGAAACCTTTGCTCGATCGTCGTCAGGAGCAGCCAAGCCCCTGCATCGCCGTCTGGGCGTTGCCCGCCTCCAGCGATCCGGGGAAACGTGTCCC